>NZ_CBCSCA010000009.1:0-290210 GCF_965137885.1 Bordetella sputigena | reverse complement strand
GCGCGGGCGTGAGCAGGCCCAGCTCGATGCCGATCAGGCCGTACAGGATGCCGTTGGCCGCCAGCGCGAAGGCGACCGGAAAGCCCAGCAGCAGGAACACCACCAGGGTGGCGAACATGATNGGGGCGAGGTTGGCGATGAGGAATTCCATCTCAGCGCCCCCCGTCGCGGGTGTCGTTCGGGCCGGAGCCGCCGGGAGCGCTGGAAGCGCTGGATGCGCCAGACGCCGCGGCCGCCTCCGCCAATGCCGCGGCTTCGCGGGCCTGGGCCTCGCGGGCGATTTCCTCGGCCAGCGCTTCTTCGGCCGAACGCGCGCCCTCGCGCTTCATCGGATCCTCGCAGCGCCCCAGCAGAAAGCCCACGCACTTGATCAGGTGCGACAGCCCCGCCAGCACCAGCAGCGCGAAACCCGCCGGGATCAGCAGCTTGACCGGCCAGCGCACCAGNCCGCCGGAATTCGACGACTGCTCGTTCGTCACCCACGAGTCGACGAACACCGGCCAGGACAAGGCCAGTATCAGCACGCAGGCCGGCAGCAGAAAGAACACCACGCCGAAGATCTCGATCCAGATCTGCTTGCGCCGCGGCAGGCGCGAGGACAGGATGTCCACGCGCACATGCTCGTTCTTCAGCAGCGTATAGCCCGAGGCCAGCAGGAACATGGCCCCGAACATATACCACTGCAGCTCCAGCCACGCATTCGAGCTGGTGTGCAGGACCTTGCGCACCACCGCGTTGCCCGCGCTGACCAGTACCACCAGCAGCGTCACCCAGGTGACCGCGCGGCCCACGCGCAGGTTTATCGCGTCGATCAGACGCGACAAGACAAGTAATGATTTCATCGCTGCTCGCTTACTTGCCGCCGGCGTTGCGTCCTATCGTGCCCATGTAGCCGTCGAAGCTGCCGTCCGCCACGCGGAACCAGGGGATTTCGTTGTCGCGGAAGGCGACCATGCTGTCGTAAAGCTTCTTGAACATGGGGCTCTTCGCGCTCATTTCCGCGTAGACCTTCAGCGACTCGGCATAGCAGGCGTCCATCACCGACTTGGGGAAGGCGCGCAGTTGCGCGCCATTGGCGATCAGACGGCGCAGCGCGGCGGGATTCTCCGCGTCGTACTTGGCGATCATGTCGTTGGTCGCCGCGGCGGATGCCTGCTCCAGCACGGCCTGGTAGTGCTTGGGCAGCTTGTTGTAGGCCTCCTGGTTGACGTACAGCGAGACCTGCAGCGTGCCTTCCCACCAGCCCGGAAAGTAATAGTATTTGGCGACCTTGTTGAAACCCAGCTTTTCGTCGTCGTACGGGCCGATCCACTCGGCGCCGTCGATGGTGCCCTTCTCCAGCGCGGGATAGATATCGCCGCCGGCGATCTGCTGGGGCACCACGCCCAGGCGCGACAGCACCGCGCCCGCGAACGCGCTCATGCGGAACTTCAGGCCCTTCAGGTCGTCGACCGACTTGATTTCGTTGCGGAACCAGCCGCCCATCTGGGTCCCGGTATAACCGCACGGGAAATTGACGACGTTATAGGTCTTGAACAGCTCGCGCAGCAGCTTCAGGCCGTCGCCGTGGCGCATCCAGGCGTTCATCTGGCGCGTGTTCAGGCCGAAGGGCACGGCGGCGTCGAAGCTCAGGGCCGGGTCCTTGCCGAAGTAGTAATACGAAGCGCTGTGCCCGCATTCGACCGTGCCGTTCTGCACGCCGTCCAGCACTTGCAGCGCCGGCACGATCTCGCCGGCGGGGAAAGCGCGGATGTTGAACTTGCCGCCCGTGGCTTCGCCCACGTACTTCGCCAGGTTCTCACCGCCGCTGTAGATGGCGTCGGCGCTGCGCGGAAAGCTGGAGGCCAGCCGCCAGTTGATGGCCGGGGATTCCTGGGCGAAAACGGGGGAAGCGAGGGTGGCGCCACCGGCGGCGGCGCCCAGGGTGGCCTTTTTGAGGAAGGAACGGCGTTGCATCGAGGATGTCTCCCGGGTGTAGGAATAAATGGTTTCGCGGCGCTGTCCGGATAGGACGGGCGCGATTAAGAATTATGGGTAACGGCTTTCAGAAAGCCGTCATTTGGGCCGACATCTTAAGGGGGAACCCGCATGGTGGGGCCTGCGGATAACCCTTAACGATTGTTACGGCGGCACCGGAATGGTGCATCGATGCGCGTCGGTCACCGGCTTGGAAAGGCAGCCCGCGCCGCCGGCCATGGAATATCGAAGATCGGTTGCGCCGCCGTGGCGGGCTGCATCAGCTGGCAGAACATTCCCGGCTCCGCCGGCCTTCGCGGATTTGGCTCGGTAGTTCCACGTCTTGCTCCGCTTCGCAGGGATGGCATGCTTGCGGCACGCCGTCGTTCGTCGGCAGGCCCCTGTAGCCAAACTGGACGCGCATCGCCCATGAATATCACGATCAAACAGTTGCGGGCCTTCATCAATGTCGTCAACGCCGGCAGCTTCACAGCGGCGGCGAAGCGCATGTACGTCACGCAATCGGCCCTGAGCCTGCTACTGCGCGACCTGGAGGCCGAACTGGGCTTTCGCCTGCTCGACCGCAACAGCCGCCGCATGCAGCTTTCCACGATGGGCGCGGAGTTCTATCCCCTGGCCGTCAAGGTGGTCGACGATCTGGACATCGCCGTCAACAGCACGCTGCAGCTGCATGAAAGGCAACGCGGCAGCGTGGTGGTCGCCTGTACCCTGCTGTACGGCCAGGCGCTGATGCCGCAGATCCTCGCGGCCTTCGCCGAGCAGTACCCCGCCATCACGGTACGCATGCTGGATTCGCCGAACGAACAGGTGCTGGCCCGCGTCGCCGCGGACGAGGCCGACTTCGGCGTGGCGCCGCAACGCCCCACGCCCGCCGGCCTGGCCCAGGAGCGCCTGTTCCAGGACCGCATCCACCTGATCTGCCCACAGGATCACCCGCTGGCGAGACGCAAGCGCGTGACCTGGACCCAGGCGCTGGCCTATCCCTTCATCTCCCTGCCACTGGACTACACCGTGCGCCTGCAGGCCGACCTGCTGGCCTGGTCGAAGTCGCTGACCCTCAATCCTCGTCATTCGGTTTCCTACCTGACGACCGCGCTGGGCATGGTGAAGTGGGGCCATGGCCTGACGGCCCTGCCCTCCTATTCGACGCCCCTGCTCGCGGCGTACGGCCTCGCCGGCGTAGCGGTGCGCGACCCTGTCATCCATCGGCAGATTTCCTTGTTCACGAAGCGCAGCCGCAGCCTGTCGCCGGCGGCGGCCAGCCTGATCGACTTCATGCATGCCTTCATGGCGCAAGCCGCATAGGGATCCGGCCGGCGAGCCGGCGTCCGCCCTGTCGGCCACGAGGCGGCTGGCGGCAGGGAACGCACCGGCGCCGGGTGATGGATGGCGCGCCCGCCACGCTACAGATCCAGCACCAGCTCCGCATCGAGGCTGCCCGAGCAGCAGATCATCATGCTGGCGCCGG
Organism: Bordetella sputigena; assembly: GCF_965137885.1. Lineage (NCBI taxonomy): Bacteria > Pseudomonadati > Pseudomonadota > Betaproteobacteria > Burkholderiales > Alcaligenaceae > Bordetella > Bordetella sputigena. Next base: position 286,765 of record NZ_CBCSCA010000009.1, on the reverse strand, counting down.
CCGCCTTTTCGGTCGCGCTCAGGACCTGGTCGCGGTGATCGGGACGGCCACTCAGAACGGCCGTCTCGCAACTGCCGCACACGCCCTGACGGCAGGCATGCGGCGGCTGCTCGCCGGCTTCCAGCAGTGCTTCGAGAATGCTCTGGCCTGTCCTAACCTGTACCGTGCGGCCGCTGCGCGCCAGGCGCACGGTGTAGCCGCCTTCGGTCGAGGCGGCCTCCGCCGCGCCGAACCGTTCCAGGTGTACCCGTGCCGGCGGCAGCGCGGCGGCATGCGTCTGGAACGCCCGCAGCATGGGCGCCGGACCGCAGCAATAGACATGGGCGTCGGCCGGCAACGCCGCCAGCGTGGCCGCGATATCGAGCCGCCGGGGCGCCGGACCCGCGTCGAAATAGGTTCGCACGCGCGGATCGACGCGCAGTTCTTCCAGGTAGGCGGCCGCGGCGGGATGGCGGGCGCAGTAGTGCAGCTCCCAGCGCCGGCCCAAGGTTTCCAGGCGGCGGATCATGCACCGTATGGGCGTAATGCCTATCCCACCCGCGATCAGTACCGACGCCGGCGCATTCTCATCCAGTTCGAACAGATTGCGCGGCGGGTCCGCCGGCAACACCTGGCCCACTCGCGCGGTGTCGTGCAGGTAGCGCGATCCGCCGCGGCTGCGCGCGTCGCGATTGACCGCGATGACGTAGCGGTGGCGCTCTTCGGGGCAATTGGTCAGCGAATAGCTGCGCGACACACCGCCCGGCAAATGCACCGTAACGTGGGCGCCGGCGGTAAAGGCGGGCAATTCCCCACCGGCCTCGTCGATCAATTCGTAGCTGTGTATGCCGTCGGCTTCCCGCGCGATGGCGCGTATGCGCAGGTTCAATCGTCGATTCATCGTCATGCTCGTCGCGCACGTATCGACGCGGGTCAGCCCGCCTTGATGCCGGCGGCGCGGGCGACGCGCCCCCATTTGTCGTATTCCGACAGGAAGAAAGCGCGGAAAGCGTCGGCCGAGCCGCCGGCCACCTCGGCGCCCTGCGCGACCAGTTCCTTGCGCAGCGCCGCGTCGGCCAGCACCTGATCGGTCACCCGGGAGAGCCGGGCCACCAGGTCGGGCGGCATGCCGGCCGGCCCCAGCAGGCCGAACCACGTGCCTGCCTCGAAGTCCTTGACGCCGGCTTCCTGCATGGTAGGGACGTTGGGCATCAGTTCCGAGCGCTGTCCCAGCGTGATGGCCAGCGCGTCCAGCTTGCCTGCCTGCACCTGCGGCAGCGCGGACACCAGCACATCGAACATCACGTTCACCTGGCCGCCGACGACGTCGACCAGTCCCGGTGCGCTGCCCTTGTACGGCACGTGCACCATGTCGACCCCGGTCAGGGATTTGAACAATTCCCCTGCCAGGTGTCCCGCGCTACCCGTTCCGAAGGATGCATAGGTGATCTTGCCGGGGTTCTTTTTGGCGGCATCGATCAGGTCCTGCACGCTCTTGAAGCCGAGTTTGGGATTGGCCACCAGCACCAGGGGCGCCTTGGCGACGAGCTTGATGGGCGTGAAGGCCCGCACGGGATCGTAGGGCATCTTGGCGTACGCGTGCGGCGTGACCGCCAGCGGCCCCGCGGCGCTGAACAGCAACGTATAGCCGTCGGCCGGCGCCTTGGCCACCAGATCCTGGCCTATCATGCCGCCCGCGCCGGCGCGGTTTTCCACCACGACGGGCTGGCCCAGGCGTTCCGTCAGCCCCTTGGCGATCAGGCGCGCGGTGCTGTCCGTGGAGCCGCCGGCCGCGTAAGGCACGATCAGCCTGATGGGCTTGTCGGGATAGCCGGCCGCGCCGGCACAGGCGACGAAGGCCAGCGCGAAGGCGGCGCACAGACCGCGTATCGGGGTTTTCATAATGTCTCCTCGGGTGGCTGTATTGCGGCGCCTCTGCGGGCGCTCGCGGAAACGCGGTCAGGCGTGGGCTTCGTCGAGGCGTCCGTCCACGTGGCCGTCCACGTGACCGATAACACTGCCGAAGCGCTCCTGCATGATCTCCTCGAAGGACCGGCCCTGCGCGGCGATCCAGCTGCCCGAACGGAGGCGGTAGGCGTCGTGGCGCCAAGGCGCCCGCGGTTCCGTTCCCTGGGCCAGCGCACGCGCGCCGGCCAGCAGAGTACGGCGCAACCGCACGATGGCCGCGTCGGTGGCCGTCAGGTGTTCGCGCGTGCGGTCGGCGATGCGGCCCTGGCTTTCCTGGATCATCGCGTCCTGCTCGGCTACGCCGCGGACCCCGGTGTAGGTCTTGTGCTTCTGTTCCTGGCGATCGATAAGGTAGCCGTTGGACAGGTTGCGCAATGGTATGAAGTCATCGTCCACCTCGGCGACCACGCCGTGGCCGCGCTTCAGCTGCGCGATTTCCTCCTCGGTCAGGTCCCGCTCGGGATTCCAGACATAGGTGTAGATCCAGCAGGTATGATCGTCGATCGGCACGAAGGTGTAGCCGAAATAGTTCTCGCCGGGCAGTGTCGACGGCGTGGTGCTGTGCGACGGCAGCGCGAATTGCGCGGTGCGCCAATAGATATCCTGTCCATCGGCGCGGCGCGCCCCGCCCACGACGAAACCAACCTCGTGATCCAGGATGGAGAACTGGGGCATGGGATCCCGGCGGATCCACGCCAGGCGCTTTTCGTCGGCTGGCGCATCGGCATTCTCGTTGGACGGCACGCTGGGCGCCGGCATGTGCAGGAACGAGAAGTGCGACGTATCCAGCGCGCCTTCCAATGCCTGCGCCCAGTTGCATTCCTGGCGTTTCTTTGTCACATAGCGGCGGCTGGCCGGCAGCGTCCCGAACTCCAACCGCGGCACTTCGGGCAATTTGCCGTCCGCGGCCGGTGGACCCATATAGGCCCAGACGATCTCGCCGAACTCCCTGGTCGGGTAGGCCTTGATGGACATCGTGCGGTGGTAATTCGAATCCGGCGGCACGTTGGGCAGGTCGACGGCCCTGCCGTCCACGCCGAACTTCCAGCCATGGAAGACGCAGCGCAGGCCGCAGTCTTCATTGCGCCCGTAATACAGGTCCGCGCCGCGGTGCGGACAGACGGGTTCCACCAACCCGACGCGCCCTTGCGTATCGCGGAAGGCGAGCAGCTTCTCGCCCAGTATCTGTACGCGCACGGGAGGCCCATCCGGCTCGGGCAGCTCGCGCGACAGCGCGACGGGCTGCCAGTAGCGGCGAAAGTACTGCCCCATGGCGCGGTCGGGTCCGGTGAGCGTCAGCAGGTCGTTATCGGCGGCGGTCAGCATGGTTCGTGTATCGCGGTGGGTTGATCGTCGGCGGCGGGCGGGGATCAGGAAGGCCGGCGTATGCCGTAGGGCGCGCCCCATTCCAGGCAGTCGTCCGTGGGGCCGCTGGGCTCGAACTCGCAGCCCACCCAGCGGTCCCAGCCCAGCTGCTCCAGCTGCGCGAAGAAGAACGGGAAATGGATCTCGCCCGGACCGGGCTCATGGCGGCCGGGTGCGTTGCCGATCTGGACATGGCCGATATGCGGCCACGCCGCGCGCAGTGTATTGGTCAGGTTGCCCTCTTCCATCTGCACATGGAAGGTGTCGAAGCACAGCTTCACATTGGGCCGGCCCAGCGCTTCGATCAGCGCCACGCCTTCCGCGATACGGCTGTAGAAATAATCGGGGAAACGCGCGCGGCAGCAGGGCTCCAGGATCAACGTCAGCCCTTCGCTCGCCAGGATCGGCGCGGCGTGGTCGAGGTTGCGCAGCAACGTGTCCCGGCAGCGCGCGCGGTCCGTTCCAGGGGGTATGTTGCCCGCCATCGCGTGGATCATGGGCTTGCCCACTTTCACGGCATAGGCCACGGCGGTATCCACGCTACGCCGGAATTCGTCCTCGCGTCCCGGCAACGCGGCGATGCCGCGTTCGCCGGCGGCCCAGTCGCAAGGCGTCAGCACCTGCACCAGGCGCAGCGCGTTCTCGCCCAGCAGGTCGGCGATCTGGCCGGCGGGGTATTCGTACGGAAAGGCCACCTCGACACCCTGGAAGCCCGCGCGGGCGGCGGCGCCGTACCGCTCCAGCATGGGCAGCTCGGTGTACATCCATCGAAGATTGGGATCGAAACGCAGCATCGTCGCGGCCTCCTTGCGCGCTCCCTCGGTGGCGGGGAATACGCGGTACTGTAGGGAGGCCGCGCGGCCGGATCAATCCAGTTCCTCCAATCCTTGGATGAGGAAAGCTTATGGATGCGCCGGGCGGAGGCTGCTCCGCCCGGCGGTCCTGCAGGCGGCGCGGGGCGGCTCAGTGGCTGATCATCCAGGGCCGGCTGTTGGCGAAGGTCTTGCCGCCGTCCGCGGTCTTGCGCGTCTTGCCGGCGGTTCTGCCCGCGCCGCAGCATCCGCAGTTCATGCCGTGCCCGCCGCGCGTGCTGCGGGGTTCGCTGGCGTTGCGTTCGTTCATGGCATGGGCGCGGTTCACCGCGGATGACAAGGCGCCCAGGGCCGGGGCGCCCGCAAGGATGCGGTCACAGCCGGCGCCGCATTCCGGGCAGGGCGAAGGATCGCGCCACTGCGCCAGGGGCCGCATGGCGGTGAAATCGCCGCATTGCCCGCAGGAATAGTCATACAAGGGCATGGCGCTCTCCCGGGCGTTACAGGTCTGGCGACAAAGGCATATCGACGCCGCCGCTGATGGCCTTCACCGGACCGTTGGCGGACGGCTGGATGTCGAACTCGAAGATCTCGGTCGGCAGCCACAGCGTGGCGCAGGCATTGGGAATATCCACCACGCCGCTGATATGTCCTTGCACCGGCGCCGTGCCCAGGATGGAATAGGCCTGGGCGCCGGAGTAGCCGAACTTCTTCAGGTATTCGATGGCGTTCAGGCAGGCCTGGCGATAGGCGATGTGCACGTCCAGGTAATGCTGGCCGCCGCCCTCGTCCACCGAAATGCCTTCGAAGATCAGGTAGTCCTTGTAGTTCGGCGTGATGGGGCTGGGCTTGAAGATGGGGTTCTTGATGCCGTACTTGGCCATGCCGCCCTTGATCAGCGACACGCGCATGTGGATCCAGCCCGCCATCTCGATGGCGCCGCAGAAGGTGATCTCGCCGTCGCCCTGCGAGAAGTGCAGGTCGCCGACCGACAGGCCGCCGCCCTTCACATAGACCGGAAAGAACACGCGCGATCCGCGCGACAGGTCCTTGATGTCGCAGTTGCCGCCATGCTCGCGCGGCGGCACGGTGCGGGCCCCTTCGGCGGCGGCCTTGTCGCGGCCGGCGCCCTGCAGCTTGCCCATGTGGGCGGTCTGCGGCGACGGCGGATTGGCCAGCGGCGGCACACGGGTGGGGTTGGTATCGATCAGCGCCTGTTCACGTTTGTTCCAGGTGTCCAGCATGGCCTGGTCGGGCAGGCAGCCGATCAGGCCGGGGTGGATCAGGCCGGCGAAGCGCACGCCGGGCACGTGGCGGGACTTGGTGAACATGCCCTCGAAGTCCCAGATGGATTTCTGCGCCTGGGGGAAATGCTCGGTCAGGAAACCGCCGCCGTTCTTTTTGCTGAAGAAACCGTTGAAGCCCCACAGGCTGTCCGGTTTGGCGCCGATGTCCAGGAAGTCGACCACCAGCAGGTCGCCGGGCTCAGCGCCCTCCACGCCGACCGGGCCGGACAGGAAATGCACCGTGGACAGGTCCACGTCGCGCACGTCGTCGGCGCTGTCGTCGTTCTTGATGGCGCCGCCGGTCCAGTCATAGGTCTCCAGCACGAAGTCGTCGCCCGGCTTGACCCAGGCGGCCATGGGAATGTCGGGGTGCCAGCGGTTGTGGATGTTCTCGTTCTCGTACGGCGACTGCGCAAGATCGACCTTGATCAGGGTTTCGGGCATGGCTTGCTCCTTTGGGTTCTACACGGACAAATAGCGGCTGATGGTCTGTTCGTCGACCTGGTCGCGCAGGTCTTCATGCACGAAACGGCCCTTGTCGATCACGATCAGGCGGTCGGCGATCTGCATGGTGAAGCTCAGCACCTGTTCGGACACGATGATGGCCAGGTCCTTGAGCTTGCGGATTTCCAGCAGCGTGCGGGCGATGTCCTTGATGATGGACGGCTGTATGCCTTCGGTCGGTTCGTCCAGCATCAGCACCTTGGGACCGGTGACCAGCGCCCGCGCGATCGCCAGCTGCTGTTGCTGGCCGCCGGAAAGATCGCCGCCGCGGCGGCGGCGCATCTCGTGCAGCACCGGAAACAGGGCGAAGACATCGTCGGGGATGGGGTCGCGCAGCGCCCTGCCCGGCAGGCCGGTGCGGATGTTCTCTTCCACCGTGAGCGTGGGAAAAATCATGCGGCCCTGCGGCACATAGGCGACGCCGTTGCGCACGCGCTGAAAGCTCTCCATGGCGGTCAGGTCCTTGCCGTCGACGCTCACCTTGCCCTGCATGGACGGCAGCACGCCCATCATGGTCTTGAACAGCGTGGTCTTGCCCATGCCGTTGCGGCCCATGATCGCCACGATCTCGCCCTTGGCGACGCTCAGGTCCACGCCGTGGATCACGCGGCTTTGCCCATACCCGGACACCAGGCCGGAAACGTTGAACATGCGGGTTCTCCAGACGGTCAGTGACCCAGATAGACTTCGATGACGCGCGGATCGGACTGCACTTTTTCCATCGGGCCTTCGGCCAGGACCTTGCCCTGGTGCAGCACCGTCACCTTGTGCGCGATGTTCTTGACGAACTCCATATCGTGTTCGATCACGATCATGGAGCGGTCGCGGCTGATGCGGTTCAGCAGTTCGGCGGTTTTCTCGCGCTCGGACACGCTCATGCCGGCGACCGGCTCGTCCAGCATCATCAGCTCGGGTTCCTGCATCAGCAGCATGCCGATCTCCAGCCATTGCTTCTGGCCGTGCGACAGCAGCTCGGCGGATTTCTCCAGCATGTCGGCCAGGAAGATGTCTTCCGCCACCTGCTCCACGCGCTCGATCACGTCGGGCGTGCGGCGAAAGGCCAGCGCGCCGAACACGCTGCGTCCGCGCGGGAAGGAGACTTCCAGGTTTTCCCGCACGGTCAGCGTTTCGTAGATGGACGGCGTCTGGAATTTGCGGCCGACGCCGGCGCGCACGATCTCGTGCTCCGCCATGCGCGTCAGCTCCGTATCCTTGAAGCGGATCGAGCCGGATGTGGCCTTGGTGCGGCCGCAGATCAGGTCCAATACCGTGGTCTTGCCGGCGCCGTTGGGGCCGATGACCACGCGCAGCTCGCCCTTGTCCACATACAGATTCAGGTCGTTCACGGCGACGAAGCCGTTGAAGGACACGGTCAGGCCTTCGACGTAGAGCGCGAACTCCTGGGCGCCGGCGGGACGGACATTCATCAGCGGCGGATTCATGCGGCCTCCGTGGGCGATGCGGTTTCAGGCGCGGACGGCGTCGCCGGTGCCGCGCGCAGCGTGCCGTCGGCGCCGCCCCGGCGGCCGAGGCGCGGCTGCACATAGCGGGTGTAGAGGCCCGCCAGGCCGTTGGGAAACGCCATGACCACCGCGATGAAGAGTCCCCCCATCAGGAATAGCCACAGCTGCGGGAAGCTCTCCGAAAAATAGCTTTTGCCGAAGTTCACCAGCAGCGTGCCGTAGACCGCGCCCAGCAGCGACAGCCGTCCGCCCACCGCGGCGAAGATCACCATCTCGATGGACGGCACGATGCCGACGAAGGACGGCGACATGAAACCGACCTGCAAGGTGAACATGGCTCCGCCGATGGCGGAAAACACCGCCGCCACGCAGAACACGAACACCTTGAAGCCGGCCACGTCATAGCCCGAGAACCGCACGCGTTCTTCCTTGTCGCGCATGGCCATCAGCAGCTTGCCCAGTTTGGATGACAGCAGGAAGCGGGCAAACAGCAGGCAGGCGAACAGCAGCACGCCGTTGACGAAGTACAGGATCACGCGCGCGGAGTCAGTACGGATGTCCCAGCCCAGCAGCGTCTTCAGGTCGGTGATGCCGTTGACGCCGCCGGTGAGCCCCTGCTGGCCGATGATCAGCACCGAAAGAATCAATGCGATGGCCTGCGTGACGATGGCGAAGTAGGTATCGCCGACACGGCGCTTGAACATCGCCACGCCGATGACCAGGGCCAGCAGCGCCGGAACGATGGGCACCGCGAACAGCGTGAATACGAAACTCTTGAACGGGATCCAGAACCACGGCAGCGACGTGATCTGGTTCCAGTCCATGAAGTCCGGAATGCCCGGCGTGGACTGGATCTTGGTGGCTTCCACCGTGGACGCCTCCAGCTTCAGGAACATGGCCATGCAATAGCCGCCGATGCCGAAGAAGACGCCCTGCCCCAGGCTCAGGATGCCGCCGTAGCCCCAGCACAGCACCAGGCCCAGCGCCACGAAGGCATAGGTCAGGTATTTGCCGACCAGGTTCAGCCGGAAGCCGTCCAGGGCCAGCGGGAACACGACGAAGATCAGCGCCGCCAGGATGGCCAGGCCGATGATGCCCTGGCGTCCGCCCAATACATTCTTGTAGATGAGTTTCACGTTCGATCTCCCGGCGGCCTACTTGCGGACCTTGATCGTGAACAGCCCTTGCGGACGCAGCATCAGGATGATGACCACGGCGGACAGGGTCAGCACCTTGGCCATGGAGCCCGTCATGAAGAACTCCGACACCGACTGCGTCTGGGCGATCACGAAGGCCGAGGCGATGGTGCCGTAGAGGCTCGCGGCGCCGCCGAAGACCACCGTCAGGAAGGTATCGACGATGTACAGCGAACCGCTGGTCGGCCCGGTCGAGCCTATGGTGGTAAAGGCCGCGCCGGCGATGCCGGCGATGCCGCAGCCGAGCGCGAAGGTCATGCGGTCGACCCGCTTGGTGTCTATGCCGACCGCGCCGCTCATCACGCGGTTCTGCACCGTGGCCCGCACGTGCAGGCCCCAGCTGGAGCGGAACAGCGCGAACAGCAGGGCCACGGTCAGGATCACGGTGATGGACATCACCACCAGGCCGTTGATCGGGATATCGACGCCGGCCAGCGGCTGTACCGATCCCATCAGCCAGTCCGGCAGGGTCGGGCTGACTTCGCGCGGCCCGAAGATGGAACGCAGTGCCTGCTGCATCACCAGCGACAGCCCCCAGGTGGCGAGCAGCGTGTCCAGCGGCCGGCGGTACAGGTGGCGGATCATCAGCCACTCCACCAGCCAGCCCAGCGCGAAGGTCGCCACGAAGGCCGCGGCGATCGCCACGAAAAAGTAATAGGGCATGGCGTCGGGCGCGTATTGCTGGGTCAGCTCCGAGAACAGATAGGTGGTGTAGGCGCCCACCGCCAGGAACTCGCCGTGCGCCATGTTGATGACGCCCATCTGCCCGAAGATGATGGCCAGTCCCAGCGCCATGAGCAGCAATACGCTGAACACCGACAGGCCGTTGAAGCCCTGCATCAGAAGGATGGCACCCAGGTCGGAGAAAGATTCCATGGCGGTGGCCCAATCGAAAAGGTGTTGGCGGCGTGCCGGCGCCGCCATGCGGAGGCATGGGCGGCGTGCCGATGGCGGCTTACTGATAGCCTTCGGGGAAGGGATCCGGCTTGATCAGGTCCGGCGTCTCGTACACCACGTCGAACTGGCCGTCCTTGCGGATCTGGCCCACGCGGGTCCGGCTCCACAGGTGATGGTTGGGATCGACCTTGACGTAGCCTTCCGGCGCCTGCTTGAACTCCAGGTTGGGCGAGGCGGCCACCACCTTGTCGACGTCGAAGCTCTGCGCCTTTTCCACCGCCATCTTCCACAGCCAGGGGCCCAGATAGGCGGCCTGTGTCACGTCGCCGATCACGGCGTTCGGTCCGTACTTGGCCTTGAAGGCGGCGACGAATTTCTTGTTGTTCTCGTTGTTCAGGCTCTGGAAGTACTTCATGCAGGACCAGAAGCCTTCGGCGTTTTCGCCGCCGATACCGAGCAGTTCGTCCTCCGTCACGGAAATGGTCAGCAGCTTCTGCTTCTGCGAGGTCACGCCGGCGGCTTTCAACTGCTTGTAGAAGGACACATTGCTGCCGCCGACCACGTCGGCGAACACCACGTCGGGTTTCTTCAGCTTGATCTTGTTGATCAGCGAACCGAACTGGGTGTGGCCCAGCGGGTAGTATTCCTCGCCCACTACCTCGCCCTTGAGCACGTTTTCGATGTGCTTGCGGGCGATCTTGTTGGACGTACGGGGCCAGATGTAGTCGGAGCCGACCAGGTAGAAGGTCTTGGCTTTCTTTTCCTTGGCCAGCCAGTTCAGGCTGGCCAGGATCTGCTGCGTGGCTTCCTGGCCGGTGTAGAAGACGTTCTTGGACTGCTCCAGGCCTTCGTAGAAGGTCGGGTAGTACAGCAGGCCGTTTTCTTTTTCGAACACCGGCAGCACCGCCTTGCGCGACGCGGACGTCCAGCAGCCGAACACCGTGGCCACCTTGTCGCTGACCAGCAGTTTGCGGGCTTTCTCGGCGAAGGTCGGCCAGTCGGAGGCGCCGTCCTCCTGGATGATCTTGATCTGGCGGCCCAGGATGCCGCCCATGGCGTTGATCTGCTCGATGGCCAGGCGCTCGGCCTGGATGGAGCCGGTTTCGCTGATGGCCATGGTGCCGGTCGCGGAGTGCAGCTGCCCCACGGTGACTTCCGTATCGGTGACCGCCAGGCCCGTGGTGTTGACGGCGGACGTCGCCGGTCCCGCGGCGCGGCCCAGGGCCGGGATGCCGATCAGCGGCAGCGCGGCCAGCGCCAGCGCCGCGCGGCGCCGCGAGGGCGACGCAAGGTCTTGTTCGTAGGGGGGTTTGCGGGACATCGGATGCTCCTTGCGGATGGATCGCTTCAGGGGAAACCCGATGCCGCCAACGCTATCGTGCGCCGCCGCAATCCGGGGGTTCGATGCGATACTAGGAGCCCGTGTCGCAGTGCAACATACGTTGATTGACGTAGTGGCTGTTACCTTCCCAGCAGGTACAAACACGGCATACGTCAATTGACGCATACCGGAGACCTTCAGCGTGGATGCAGGCGCACCTCAACGCATCGTCAAGATACGGCGCGACTACAACACCTGGGTGGCCAACGAAACCCTGGAAGACTACGCGCTGCGGTTCACGCCGCTTTCGTTTCGCCGATGGTCGGAGTTCCGCGTCGCCAATACGGCGATAGGCGCGCTGTCATTCCTGGCGCTGGAGGCCATCGGCGGCGCGCTCGCGCTGAACTACGGCTTCGTCAATGCGTTGTGGGCCATCCTGGCGGTCGCCGTCCTAGTGTTCTTCACCGGCCTGCCCATCGCCTATTACGCGGCGCGGCATGGGCTCGACATGGACCTGCTGACGCGCGGCGCGGGCTTCGGCTATATCGGCTCGACCATCACGTCGCTGATCTACGCGTCCTTCACCTTTATTTTTTTCGCGCTGGAAGCGGCCATCATGGCGCTGGCCATCGAAGTCTGCACCGGCCTGCCGCTGTGGCTGGGATACATGGCCTGCGCCATCGTCATCATTCCCTTGGTGACCTACGGGATCACATTGGTGAACCGCCTGCAATCGTGGACGCAGCCGGTGTGGGTGCTGCTGCTGGTGCTGCCTTATGCCTTCATCCTGTACAAGGACCCTGGCGCCTTGCAGGGCCTGATGGATTTCGCCGGCCGCCATGGCGGCGGCGCGGGCTTCGACCTGCTGATGTTCGGCGCCGGCGCCGCCGTCGCCGCGTCGCTGATCACGCAGATCGGCGAGCAGGTCGACTTCCTGCGCTTCCTGCCGGAGAAAACGCCCGCCAACCGGGTGCGCTGGTGGACCGCCCTGCTCTGCGCCGGACCGGGCTGGATCGTGCCCGGCGCGGCCAAGATGCTGGGCGGGGCCTTCCTGGCCTGGCTGGCGCTGGAACATGGCGTGCCGGCGGCCAAGGCGGCCGATCCCACCAAGATGTATTTGCACGCCTTCGGCTACGTCTTCTCGAACCCGGGGTTGGCGCTGGCCGCGATGACGCTCTTCGTCGTCATCTCGCAGGTGAAGATCAACGTCACCAACGCCTATGCGGGGTCGCTGGCGTGGTCGAATTTCTTCGCGCGCATCACGCACAGCCATCCCGGCCGCGTGGTGTGGCTGGTCTTCAATGTCCTGATCGCCATCGGCCTGATGGAGATGGGCGTGTTCGATGCGCTGGAACACGTGCTGGCGGTGTTCGCGCACGTGGCCATCGCCTGGATAGGTTCGCTGGTGGCGGACCTGGTGATCAACAAGCCGCTGGGGCTGAGCCCGCGCGGCATCGAGTTCCGGCGCGCTTATCTGTACGACATCAACCCCGTGGGCGTCGGCGGCATGCTGATTTCCATGGCGATCGCCTTTACCGCCTACAGCGGCGTGGCGGGCGCCACCGTCCAGGCGTTGTCGCCCTTCATCACGCTGCTGGCCGCTTTCATCGCGGCGCCGGCGATCGCCTGGGCCACGCGCGGTCGCTACTATCTGGCCCGCCAGCCGCAGGTCCTGCATGCCCATGGCGCGGGGCTGACCTGCGTGATCTGCGCCAAGCCCTTCGAAACCCAGGACATGGCGCACTGCCCGGCCTACAACGGCGCCATCTGCTCGCTGTGCTGCACGCTGGACGCGCGCTGCCAGGACCGCTGCAAGACCGGCTCGCGGCTGCAGGACCAGCTGGGCGCGGCGCTGCGGCGTATACTGCCGGGCGCCGCCACGCCGCTGTTCCATCATCGCCTGGCGCACTACCTGGTGGTCATCGGCATGATAGGCGGGCTATTCGCGGCCATCCTGTCCCTGATCTACTACCAGGAGGCCGTCACCTTCGGCCAGGTGGGCGCCGACACTACGGTGCTGCGGGCCACCTTCCTGAAGCTGTTCGCCGCGCTATTGCTGGTGGGCGGGGTCGCCGCGTGGTGGCTGGTGCTGACCAACGAGAGCCGCCAGGTGGCGCAGGAAGAGTCGGATCGCCAGACCAACCTGCTGCTGCACGAGATCGAAGCGCACCGCCAGACCGATGCGCAGTTGCAGCAGGCCAAGGAAGCCGCCGAGGCCGCCAACCTGGCCAAGAGCCGTTTCATGGGCGGCATGAGCCACGAACTGCGCGCGCCCCTGAACAGCATCCTGGGCTATGCGCAGATCCTGCAGCGCGATGCCGCCATCCCGCCCGGCCGGCGCGAGGCCATCGACGTGATTCATCGCAGCGGCAAGCACCTGATCGGCCTGATCGACGGGCTGCTGGACATCGCCCGTATCGAGGCCGGCAAGCTGCGCCTGGAAACCGCGGAACTGCGCCTGCCGGAGTTCCTGGACCAGATCGTCAAGATGTTCCAGCCGCAGACCGCGCTGAAAGGCTTGCGCTTCGAATACGAAGCCGCGCCCAACCTGCCCAAGATCGTCCACATCGACGAAAAGCGCCTGCGGCAGATACTGATCAACCTGATGAGCAATGCGGTCAAGTTCACCCGCGTCGGCCACGTCGCGCTGCGCGTGCGCTATGCCGCCGATATGGTGCAGATGGAGGTCGAGGATAGCGGCGCCGGGATTCCACCGGAAGACCTGGAGCGGATCTTCATGCCTTTCGAACGCAGCTGGGCGGCCGCGGACCAGGCCGATACCGGGACCGGGCTGGGCCTGACCATCTGCCGCATGCTGACCGGCATCATGGGCGGCGAGCTGACGGTACGCAGCGAGGTCGGCCGCGGCAGCGCCTTCACGCTCAAGCTGTTCCTGCCGGAGGTGCGATCGCCGCGCAGCGATATGCGTCCCGCGGGCGCCATCGTCGGCTACGCGGGCGAGCGCCGCGCGGTGCTGGTGGTGGACGACCAGCCCTCGCAGCGCCGTATCCTGCGCGACATGCTGCACCCGCTGGGCTTCGATGTGCTGGAAGCGGGCAATGGCCAGGAATGCCTGGCCTGCGTGCACACGCTGCGGCCGGCGCTGATCCTGATGGACGTTTCCATGCCCGGCCTGACGGGATGGGAGGTCTGCCGCCTGCTGCGCGACCAGGGCGTGGGCGTGCCGGTGATCATCGTTTCGGCGAACGCCTACGGCGTGGATCCGAAAGAGGCCGTGCAGTGCGGGCTGACCGACTGGCTGGTCAAGCCGGTGGTGCTGGACGAACTGCTGGCCAAGATCGGCCTGCACCTGCGGCTGGAGTGGATCGTGCGTCCCGCCGCGACGCCCGCCCCGCCCACCGTCGATGCGCTGCGCGGCGTGGCGCTGGACCGCGAGGACGCCGAGTCGCTGCTGGAACTGGGCGCGATGGGCTACATCAAGGGCATCTTCGCGCGGCTGGACGAAATCCGCCTCCGCGCGCCGCATACGGCGCCGCTCATCGATCACCTGGCCACGCTGGCGCAGGACTTCCGCCTGGCCGAGTACAACACCCTGCTCAAGGAACATCTACAGCATCATGCCGCCGCCGTCCGCTAACAATCTGGTCCTGCTCGTGGACGATACCCCGGACAATCTGAAGATGTTGTCCGAGGCGCTGGATCATGCCGGATACATGGTGATCGTCGCCACCGACGGCCATTCCGCGCTGGAACGGCTGGATTTCGTGGTGCCGGATATCGTGTTGCTGGACGCGGTGATGCCGGGCATGGACGGCTTCGAGACCTGCCGCCGCATCAAGGCGCATCCCACGGCCGGCCACGTTCCGGTGGTGTTCATGACAGGCCTGACCGAACCCGAAGACGTGGTGCGGGGCTTTCAGGCGGGGGGCATCGATTACGTGGTCAAGCCGCTGGACACGAACGTCGTGCTGGCGCGGCTGCAGGCGCACCTGCGCAATGCGCGCATGATGTCGGTGGCCATCAACGCCATGGATGCCGTGGCGAACGCGGTGGTGGTGCTGGACGATGCCGGCGGCGTCACGTGGAAGACGGCCAAGGCGCGGCTGTGGCTGGCGGAATTCTTCGGCGAAGACGACGGCGACGATCTGCCGGCGCCGCTGTCGGCGTGGGTGGCGCAGCATCTTGCGAGCGCCGCCACGTCGGCGGGCGGCGCGACGGCGGTCGCAGCGCCGGCCTTTTTGCGCCGCGGCGGCGAGCGCGAACTGCGCATACGCCTGACCGCCTCCCGCAAGGCCGGCGAACACGTCCTGCTGATGGACGAGCGCTGCGCGCCGCCCGCGCCGGCCTCATCCCTGGCGACGGCCTATCAACTGACCGCCCGCGAGCATGAAGTCCTGCTGTGGCTGGCCAAGGGCAAGACCAATCGGGACATCAGCGACATCCTCGGCATGAGCCCGCGCACGGTGAACAAGCACCTGGAACACGTGTACGTGAAGCTGGGCGTGGAGACGCGCGCCGCGGCCACGGCGCTGGTGCTGACCCATATGCATGGGCAGGCGTAGCGCGGCAGCGGCCGCACGACCGTATCGGCGTATCGGCGTATCGGCGTATCCGACCCATCGTCGCGCTACCGCGCCGGCGCGCCACGCGCCGGTCAAACCTGCGCCATGCCGCCGTCGACGAACAGTTCGATACCGTTGACGAAGCTGGACGCGTCGGAAGCCAGGAAGGCCACGGCCTTGCCGATTTCTTCCGGTTCGCCCAGCCGGCCCAGCGGCACCTGCGAGGCCAGGTAGTCGAACAGGCCCTGGCGTCCCTCATCGGGAACCAGGCCGCCCAGGCCCGGGGTGCGGACGGGGCCGGGGCTGACGACGTTGACGCGGATGCCGCGATCCTTCAGGTCCAGGGCCCAGGAGCGGGCGAAGTTGCGCACCGCCGCCTTGCTGGCGCTGTAGACGCTGAAGTTGGCCGTGCCCTTAACGGAGGTGGTGGAAGACGTCAGGATCACGGACGCCCCGTCCACCAGCAAGGGCAGCGCCTTCTGCACGGTAAACAGCACGCCGCGCACGTTGGTGCCGAAGATGCGGTCGAAGTGTTCTTCCGTGATCGCGCCCAGCGGCATCATGTCGCCGCCACCGGCGTTGGCGAACAGGACATCCAGCCGGCCGTCGGTCTTCGCGATCTGCGCGTAGACCGCGTCCAGGTCGGACAGCACGGATGCATCGGCGCGGAAGGCGGTGGCGGCCGGGCCGATGGCCGCGACGGCGGCGTCCAGTTCGGGCTGGCGGCGGCCGGTGATGAAGACGCGGGCGCCCTGCGCCGCCAGTTCCTGCGCGGCCGCCAGGCCGATGCCCGTGCTGCCGCCGGTCACCAGGGCGATCTTTCCGTTCAATTGCTTGCTCATGACTTGCTCCATTTCGAGGGATGTGGGGCGCCGGACCTCCGTTCGCTTCGCGGCGGTAGCCGTTGTTGGCGACCGGCTTGTCGTCCAGGCCATGGCGTCACTTTAGGCGTGCCCGATTTGTGGAACAATGGCGAACAATGAAATTACTATCCATACATATGGATAATCTATGGACCAACTTCTAGCCATACGCGCCTTCGCGCGCGTCGTGGAAGCGGGCAGTTTCACGCGCGCGGCCGACTCGATCGACATGCCCAATGCCATCCTGAGCAAACTGGTCCAGGACCTGGAAGCGCATCTGGGCGTCAAGCTGCTGCAGCGGACCACCCGCCGCGTCACCGTCACGCCGGAAGGCCAGGACTATTACGCCAAGACCGCGCGACTGATCAACGATCTTGAGGACATCGATGCCTCGTTCAACATCGCCCATGGCAAACCGCGCGGCCGCCTGCGCGTCGACGTGGGAGGATCCACCGCCCGCGACGTACTGATTCCGCTGCTGCCCGATTTCATCGGCCGGTTTCCGGAAATCCGCATCGACCTGGGTGTATCCGACCGTTCGGTGGATTTGATCGGCGACAACGTCGATTGCGTCATCCGCGGCGGCCGGATGAACAGCCCATCCCTGGTGGCGCGCCCCGTGGGCGAGGCGGCCATGATCACCTGCGCGGCGCGTGCATACCTGAAACAGTACGGCGTACCCGCCTATCCGGAAGAACTGAAGAACGGACACCGCGTGGTCAGCTATATCTCGACTCAGGACAACCGCGCCGTACCCCTGCGTTTCCTGCGCGATGGCGAAAAGACGGAAGTCAAGGTGGAGCAGCACGTAGGCGTCAATGAGAGCAACGCCCACCTGGCCGCCTGCATGGCCGGCCTGGGCATCATCCAGACTTTCACCTACGCCGCCGGTCCGGCGCTACGCAGCGGCGAGCTGGTGGAAATACTGAAAAAATGGCGCCCGGCGCCCTACCCCTTCCATGTCCTCTATCCCCGGAACCGCTATGTCGCGCGCCGCTTGCGGGTGTTCATCGACTGGCTGGTGGAAGTGTTTCCCGCCAGGCTGGCAGGAAGTTGAAGGTCGATAGACGTGGCGCTCAAATAGCGTCGACCTTGCCGCTTCACTCGAATCGCAAGGCCCGCTCGCCGCCGCGGGTCAGGCGCAGCGCGCGCGTATCGAGCTGCTTTTCCACCCACCGGCGAGCGATGAAATGGGCGAGCAGCGCATCGCCCAAGGCGCCGCCGATGTGCGGCCGGCGCGCGCTCCAGTCCAGGCAGGGATGGGCGAAGCTGCGCCGCGTGGTGTGGATGGCGTCGACGTCCATGCCGATCTGCCGCAAATAGTCGGCGCCCGCCGGCGTCAGGACATATTGCCCTTCCCGCGCGCGCAGATAGCCACGCGCCAGGAAGGCATCGTGGATGCGCACGGCGACCGTACCGGCCATGTGCTTGTAGCAGGTGCGCGCCTCGCGCAGCTCCGGCGGCGTGCCGGGCTTGTAGGGCGCCGCCTTCACGCCGGCGACCACCAGCAGCGCTTCGAGCGCGCCGGCGACTTCGCGGTTCGCCAGGCGGTAGTAGCGGTGCTTGCCTTGCGTGGCCTGCTCCAGCAGGCCCTGTTCGCGCAGCCGCGTGAAGTGGCTGCTGGCGGTGGACGCGCCGATTCCCGCCACCGCCG
The DNA here is from genome assembly GCF_965137885.1 of Bordetella sputigena. Taxonomy (NCBI): domain Bacteria; kingdom Pseudomonadati; phylum Pseudomonadota; class Betaproteobacteria; order Burkholderiales; family Alcaligenaceae; genus Bordetella; species Bordetella sputigena. Next base: position 268,934 of record NZ_CBCSCA010000009.1, on the reverse strand, counting down.
CCAGCTCGGTCGCCGTGCGCGCGCAGCCGTCGAGCAGGCTGCAAAGCATGCTGGCGCGCACCGGATCGCCGATCGCCGAGGCGACGGCGGCCAGCTGGCCGTCGGCCGTGGCCGCGCCGGGTGGCTGCGCCAGGCGCCCGGGCGCTTTGTCCGTGTATTCCATTATTCGCCCAATCCCGAAGTGTCGAATACGAGGCTTGAGCATACTGGGAGCCTTTCCATCCATGCAAGCGTAAACATGGCGACAGGCGCGGGCGCTACATATCATCCGTTCTTCGGCAGCAAGGTCGTCGCGGCCACCTTCGTGGTCGCGGTGTTCGGCTGGGGCGTGGGCTTTTACGGTCCGCCGGTGTATCTGCAGGATGTCCTGCGCCGCGGCGTCGCGGACGTAGCCATGGCGTCGGCGGCAGTCACCTTCCACTTCGTGCTCGGGGCTTTCGTCGTCGCGAACCTGCCGCGCCTGTACCGGCGCTTCGGCGTGCCGCGGATTACCGTGCTGGGCGCCGCGCTGCTGGCACTGGGCGTCCATGGCTGGGCGATTGCCGCGACGCCCGCGCAGCTGTTCGTCGCCGCGGCCTTCAGCGGCGCGGGCTGGGTGGCCATGGGCGCGGCGGCGGTCAATGCCTTGATCGCTCCCTGGTATGCGCTGCGTCGCCCCGCCGCCTTGGGCATGGCCTACAACGGCGCCAGCATGGGAGGCGTGCTGTTCTCGCCGTTATGGGTGCTGTTGATCGACCGCATGGGGTTCAGCGGCGCGGCCGCCGCGGTGGGCATCGTCATGGTCGCCATCGTTGCTTTCCTGTCGGGCGGCGTCTTCCGTCATACGCCGGCATCGAAAGGACAGCGGGTGGACGGTCTGGTCGAACCAGCCGCGACCACGGCGACCGCGGCGAACGGCGCGGAGACGACAGCCCCGCTGCCCCTCGCATCCGCATGGCGCGACCGCCGCTTCATCACGCTATGCGCCGGCATGGCCCTTGGACTCTTCGCGCAGATCGGCCTGATCGCGCATCTGTTTTCGATACTGGCGCCCGCCATGGGCGAACAGACGGCCGGCGCCGCGATGGGGCTTTGCACCGCCTGCGCCATCCTCGGCCGCTATGCCGTCGGCCGCCTGATGCCCGTGGACGCCGATCGCCGGCGCGTGGCCGCGCTGGCTTATGGCTTGCAAACGCTGGGCGTGCTGGTGCTGCTGGCCAGCGCCGCGCTGCGCGGCCACGGCTGGCCGGCCGATGCCCTGTGCTGGACCGGCCTGGTGCTGTTCGGCTCCGGCATCGGCAACGCCACGTCGCTTCCTCCCTTGATCGCCCAGGTCGACTTCCTGCCCGGCGACGCGCGGAAGGTCATTCCCTTGATCGTCGCCATATCGCAAGCGACCTACGCGTTCGCGCCCGCCGCGTTCGGGCTGCTACGCACGAACGGCGGCGTGACGGCCTTGTACTGCGTGGCGGCGCTGGCCCAGCTGGCGGCGATCGCCAGCCTGATGCTGGGCCGGCGGTTGGCACGACACACCTCATAGATAACGTTTATGGCGATATAAACGGCAGCTGTCGGCCTTTTCAGAAAATTCCATTAAAGTCGGACGCCGATATCGCGACATAACGATGACAAGGGAGCTGGCGTGGCGGTCGAGATCATCAAGGGCCTGCGCGTGCCGATGCGCGATGGCGTCGAGCTGAATGTCAGGATCACGCGACCGGCCGCCGAAGGCCGCTTTCCCGCGGTGATCGAATACAACCCCTACCGCCGCCTGGACCACGCGCAGCCCAGCTTCCCGCCGGCGGTGCCATACCTTGCGCAGCACGGCTATGCGGTGGTGCAGTTCGACGTGCGCGGTACCGGCAGTTCCTCCGGCGCCAGTGCCGACGCCTACTCGGATGACGAGCAGCAGGACGGCTACGACATGGTCGAATGGGCCGCGCGGCAGCCCTGGTGCAGCGGCGCGGTCGGGATGATCGGCAAGTCCTATGGCGCGACCGTGCAATGGCAGGTGGCCGGCAAGGCGCCGCCGCATCTGAAGGCCATCATCGTACGATCCGGCAGCAATGATATGTACGAGGACACCGCCTATCCGGGCGGTTGCCGGCGGCCATGGCGCTTCGAGTTCTTCGCGCCCAATATGGCGGCCTACAACTTCGCGCCGCCCGATCCGGCGCTGGTCGGGCCGGAGTGGGCCCGCATCTGGAACGAACGCCTGGCAGGCAGCTCGCCGTGGAGCCTGGAGATATTCCGCCACGACACCGATGGCGAATATTGGCGCGGCAAGAGCATCAAGGACAACTTCGACAAGGTCGGCTGCGCGGTCTATTTGATAGAGGGATGGGCGGACTGGTACGCCAATGCCGAACTGGACGCCTTCCGGCAACTGAAGGGTCCGAAGAAGGTAGTGATCGGACCCTGGGGCCATTACTACCCGGAAGAGAAATTCGCATTGCCCGGACCGCGCATCGATACCCGCGTCGAATATCTGCGATGGTTCGATTACTGGCTCAAGGGCATGGACAACGGCATCATGGACGAACCGCCGGTCACCGTGTTCGTGCGCCAATGGCAGCAGCCCACGCTGCTGACGCTGAACGAACCGGGACACTGGCATGCCGACACGCAATGGCCGCCAGCGGCGTCTCGCGCCGAAACGCTGTATCTGGACGCCGGCGGCGGCCTCGCGCATCGGGCGCCGGCGGACGGCGAGGTCAGCTACGACTACCGCCCCACCGTGGGCATGGCCAGCGGCCGCGTCGGCCTGGGCAGTACGTCGCCATGGGGCATGCCTACCGACCAGCGCGTTGACGATGCGTATTCCGCGTGCTTCACCACGGCGCCCCTGGACAAGACCCTGTCCATCCTGGGACAGCCCGAAGCGGTGCTCCACGTGTCATCCTCGGCCGACGTCGCGTACTTCAACGTCAGGATCTGCGACGTCGCGCCGGACGGGACCTCGCGCCTGATCAGCCATGGCGGCTGCCTGGCCACGCATCGGGAAACGCACGACAGGCCCACGCCGCTGGAACCGGGCAAGGTCTACGAACTGCGGCTGAAATTGCGCGATCTGGCGTACGAGATCGCGCCATCCCATCGCCTGCGTATCGCCGTATCCAGCGCCGATTTCCAGAACGCCTGGCCGACGGGGATGCATGCGCGAAACACCGTCCATTGCGGGGCCGCGCATCCATCGCGCATCGAATTGCCGGTCATGACGGCGACCGGCAACGGCCTGCCGCCGCCGGTTTTCCAGGCGTCGCCGCACCCATTGCCCGCGGTGGGGGAAGTGCCCAAGGCCACCTACACGCTGACGCACGATCTGGCCGCGGATGCCGTCGTCTGCACGCTGGGCGCCGCGGATAATGGCACGACGCGGCGTTCCGACTACACGGTGTCCAACCGCGATCCGGCCTGCGCGTCCATCATCTCCGAGGTTCGCTACCGGGCGCCGCATCCACGCATGGCCATAGAGGTGCATGCCAGCTGCCAGACCAGCAGCACGGCCACGGAGTTCACCCACGCGGTCCAGGTATCCATTCGCGTCCAGGACAATTTGCATTTCCACAAGAGCTGGATGGAAAGCATGCCGCGGAATGGCGCATAAGGTTTTGGCATAAGGGCGGTGAAAGCGCACATAAGGTTTGCGCACAGAAAGGGGAAGCAGGCAATGACGATGAACCGACGTGATTTTCTTCTGGGCACCGCGGGCGCTTTGGCCGCCCTGGGCGCGGCCGGGCCGGCATGCGCGCAAGCGCGCAAGGACACGCTGATCATAGGCACGCGCTCGGCCGCGACGTCGGCCGATCCGCATTATGCGAACACCCAGCCGAACATCGACTATGCGTCGCACATCTACGAGAAGCTGGTCGAACGCGACCAGAACTCCAAGCCGGCGGCGCGCGGCCTGGCGCAGTCCTGGCAGCTGATTTCCGATACGGTATGGGAATTCAAGCTGCGGCCGAACGTGCGCTGGCACGACGGCAAGCCCTTCACCGCCGATGACGTGGCCTACACCCTGGATCGCGTGGTCAAGCTGCGCGACGTGCCGGGCGGCTTCGCCAGCTACATCAACGCCATCTCCAAGGTCGAGATCGTCGATCCACTCACTGTGCGGCTGCACACCTCGACGCCCTACGCCAATCTGCCGCGCGGCGTCGGCACGGTCTACATCGTCTCCCGGCACGTGGGCGAGAACGCCACCAGCGAAGACTACAACACGGGCAAGGCCGCCATCGGCACGGGTCCCTATCGCTACGAATACTTCCGCCAGAACGAGGAAGCCGGCTTTATCCGCAACGACGATTACTGGGGCGCCAGGCCGGCGTGGGCCCGGGCGCGGCTACGCACCATCGCCAACGACAGCACACGCATCGCCGCCCTGCTGGCGGGCGATATCGATATGGCCGACCAGATCCCCACCGCCGACATCGCGCATTTGAAGTCGGCGGCGAACGTCACGGTCGACCAGATCGCCGGCATGCGGTCCATCTTCCTGTTCCCCAATGTCTCGCGCGACGACAATATGGCCTTCATCAAGGCCGCAGACGGCAGCCCGCTGCCGCACAATCCCCTGCGCGACCCGCGGGTGCGGCAGGCGCTTTCGCTGGCCATCGACCGCAAACTGCTGGTCGACCGGCTGATGAACGGCGGCGCGGCGGCCAACGGCCAATGGATACCGCCGGGCGCCTACTCCTACAATCCGCAGATCCCGGTGCCGCAGGTCAACGTGCAGGAAGCGCGCCGCCTGCTGGCCGAGGCGGGTTTTCCGAAAGGCTTCCGCATCACCCTGCACAGCCCCAACGATCGCTATCCGAACGACTCGCGCGTGGCGCAGGCGATCGGGCAGATGTGGTCGCGCGCGGGCCTGGGCGTGGAGGTGGCGACCATGCCCTATGCGGTGTTCGCGCAACGCGCGCGCAAGCAGGAGTTCGCCATCCACCTGATCGGCTGGGGCAATTCCGCGGGCGACGCGTCGACGGGCCTGATGAACGTCGTCGGCACCTATAACACCGCGACGGGCTGGGGCGTGGCGAACGAGGGACGCTACAGCAATCCCAGGCTGGACGCCATGACCGCCCGGGCGCTGGCGACGATGGACGACAAATCGCGCGAAAAGCAGATGCAGGAGGCGGTCAAGGTCGCCATCGACGACCTGGCCATCATTCCGCTGTACCAGGTCAACCCGGTGTGGGCCGTGCGCAAGGGCATCCACCACAATCCCCGCGCGGACGAACGGACATCGGCGATCGATATGTCGGTCTGAACGAGCCGCGCGCCCTCGGCGACGTGTGTGGAGACTCGCCCGTATGGGCTAGGAATCCGGCCCGGCGGCCTTGCCGGCGGGTGGATCGCCGCGGCCCGTGAGAATAGGAAAGGGATTGATGGCGCCGCCCGGCGCGTAGATGCCGTAATGCAGGTGGGGCGGCGTGCCCTGGGCGTTGCCGGTGTTGCCGACGTAACCCAGCACGTCACCCGGCATGACGTGGCTGCCCCATTCCACCTCGGCATAGGCGTCCAGATGGGCGTAATAGTGAATCTGCCGGCCCGGCCCCATGACCCACACCACCTTGCCGCCCAGGCGGTTGGTGCCGACCTGCGTGACCACGCCTTCGGTCGCCGACAGTACCGGCGTGCCGCGCGGCGCGAAGATGTCTATCCCCTGATGCTTGCGGCCCTGGGACCGCGCGGCGTTCCAGGTATCGGCCAGCTGGCGCGGGGTTACGCCCCGCACCGGCACGGGCAGGGCCGTGGGCGCTTCCTGCAGCGATAGACGCGCCATATGCCAGGGCGCGCGCCATGCATCCGGCAGGCGCGGCCACGCCCACCAGGCCGCCAACGCCAGCAAGACGACGATCAGAAGACGCGCGATCGCACCCATGACTGCATATCCCGAAGCACCGTAGTGCCGCCGCAAGCACGTGGCGATCCTGGACCCCTACGTCGCGCGGACCGCTTCCGCCGTCCTGGCCTCGTAACCGTAGGACCGGACCTTGGTCACCCACCACATCGCAAAGACGATGCAGGCGCAGCACAGCCAGCCGTTGGCGCCGTAGCCGGAGATGCGGCCGCTGGAGGAAGTCGTCAGCATCAGCCCGCCTATCCAGGCGCCGGTGCCGGTGGCGATCTGCTGCACGGCGGAGTTCACGCTCATGAATGCGCCGCGTCGATGGGCCTCCGGCACCGTGGTCAGCAGCGCCTGCACCGGAATCATGCGGGCATTGGCGGTGACCAGGAAGAACGGAAAGAACACGATCAAGGCCCACAGCGGCAGCTGGGGCAGATGCGTGATGAACAGCGCCGGCAACAGCGAAGCCAGGGCCGCCACACGGAAGACCCGCCGCTTGCCATAGCGATCCGCCAGCCGGCCCACCGCCCGCGACGTAAAGAAGGTGGCGGCGCCGCCGGCCATATAGATCAGCGAAATGGCCTCGGGCTCCACGCCCAGGTTGCCGACCAGGAACGGCGAGATGAACGGCACGATCAACATGTGCGCGCCCATCACGATCGCGGTCAGCCCGAAGCCGCGCAGGTGCGCGGGCTCGCGCATCAGCGACCACAGATCCGGCAGCGTCCGCGACAGCGGCACCGGGGGGACGCGGATGTGCGCGGTCAGCGTGGGCACCACTTTCCAGGCGCCTGCCCAGATCACCGCCGACAGCAGCACCAGTTCGAAGAACGGCGAACTCCAGCCGTAATGCGCGCCCAGCACCACGCCCAGCGGCACGCCGGCCACGGCCGCCAGCGAAAAGGATGTCATCACCACGCCCATGGCGGTGCCGCGCCGCTGGGGCGGGATGACGTCGCCGATGATGGCCAGCACCAGCGAACTCAGCACGCCGCCCGTCAACCCGGCGAAAGCCCGTGACAGCAGCAGCGCGTGATAGTTGGTGGCCATGGCGCAGATCAGGTTGGACAGCGCGAACAGGGCATACACCACCAGCAGCATCTTGCGCCTGTCGAAGCGGTCGATGTAGGTGGCCGCCAACAGGCCCGAAATGCCGGCACACCAGGAATAGGCGGATACCGCGGCCGCGAAGGCCGCCGGACTGATGGTGAAGGCCTGCATGATCTGCGGCCCCAACGGCATCATCACCATGAAGTCCACCACGATGGTGAACTGGGTCAGCGCAAGCAGCCAAAGCAGTGTGCGCTCGCGCCCCGGGGGCAGCGCAGGCGTCGGTACGGCGGAGGAAGAGGACATGGCGGAGTGGCAGCGGCCGTTTTACCGGCTCGTTTTACCGGTCTGTTTACCGGCCGGGGGCATCGACGCGCGGTGACGGCCATCGGCCATCGTCGGCGAACGCCGTGGCGGCGCCCTCGCGTCGCCGGGGATTGTAGCCATAAATCCTTGCCGGCTTCCTGAACGGCCCCGCGCCGGAACCGCGCTCGGCCCGATCCGCGCCGGCGGGGCAGCCCATCGGCCGGCGCGGCCGCGGCGCCGCAACGCGGTACGGCGCTTGCAACGGCGCCCGGTCATCGAGTCGCACAGGAGATCGTCATGAGCCGTTTCGCAGGAAAAGTCGTGATCGTCACCGGCGCCGGATCCGGCATCGGCGCCGCCACCGCGCGGCGCTTCGCCCAGGAAGGCGCCAACGTCGTGCTTGCCGGCCGCACCGGGTCCAAGCTGAAGCGCGCCGCCGCGGACCTGGACGAATCCAGGATACTGATCCATATCGCCGACGTCTCGGTACTGGACGAAGTCCAGGCACTGGTCCGGGCGGCCGTGCAGCGCTTCGGGCGCCTGGACGTCATGGTCAACAACGCCGGCACGGCGGTGGAGGGCACGGTCACCGAGGCGTCGCCGGAGGACTGGCGCAAGGTCATTGCCACCGACCTGGACGGCGTCTTCTACGGTTGCCGCGCCGCCATGCCGGAACTGATCAAAACCCGCGGCTGCATCGTCAACGTCTCGTCGGTATCCGGCCTGGGCGGCGATTGGCGCATGAGTTTCTACAACGCGGCCAAGGGCGCGGTCACCAATTTCACCCGCTCGCTGGCCATGGACCACGGCCGCGACGGCGTCCGCGTCAACGCGGTGTGCCCCAGCCTGACCCGCACGGACCTGACCGAGGACATGTACGCCAATCAGGCGCTGATGGAGAAATTCGCCGAACGCATTCCGCTGGGCCGTGGCGCCGAGCCCGAGGAAATCGCATCCGTCATCGCCTTCCTGGCCAGCGAAGATGCGGTCTTCGTGACCGGCGTCAATCTGCCGGTGGACGGCGGCCTGACGGCGTCGAACGGCCAGCCGCCGCAGGCGTGACCGCTGGCGCCGCGGCGCGCAACACCTGCAGATGGGCTTGCGCCGCCGCATCGCGCCGGCACTGCATGAAGCGCAGGTAGGCATCCAGGTTCTCGGCGCAGCCAGCGCCCGCCCCCGCCGGGTCCGCCGTCGGGCGTGCCGCGAGCCACTGCTCCATGCGGGCCTGCTGCGCGCGCTCGGCGGCCAGTTCAGCGCGCTTGATGGCTTCGTACACTTCACGCTCCATGGACGGCCCGCCGCCCTCGCCGCCGAGCGTCGTCTTGACGTGCCGGCGGATGCCGCGCAACGGCGCCACCACTTGCCGCCGCCAATCTGAAACGACGGTTTCCAGCGCGGCATAGTCGTCGATGCCCAGCGCGATCCCGCGCTGGCCGGCATACAGCGCGAACAGCAGTACGTTGACGTCCAGCCCATGGCCGTCCTGCAGGCCCAGGCAGGCGTCCGGCACGCCGGGACGCGCGTAAATGGCCAGCGAGAACGCCCAAAAACTTCCAGCGGCCACGGCGGTCATTGCGAGCCTCCCGCCGCGGCGCGGCGCTGCTTGTGATTGGCCAGGACCTGCCTGATCTTGCGCGCCAGCTCTTCGCGCGTGTAGGGCTTGGTGATCAGCTCCACGCCCTTGTCCAGCCGCCCGCCGTGCACGATCGCGTTCTGCGTATATCCGGACGTGAACAGCACCGCCATGTCCGGAATATGCTCCTGCGCCTTGCGCGCCAGGTCGCGGCTGCGCAGCGGACCGGGCATCACCACATCGGTGAACAGCAGGTCGATCTTGACGCCGCTCTGCACGATGGCAAAGGCGCTCTCGCCGTCCGTGGCCTTCAGCACCCGATAGCCCAGGCCCCTGAGCATGTCCACCACCGTTGCGCAGACCTCTACGTCATCTTCGGCGACCAGTATCGTTTCCGTGCCGCCGGCCGCGTCGGCGGTCAGCAGCTCCGCGGGTACATCTTCCTTTTCCAGCGAACGCGGCAGATACAGCTTGGCCGTGGTCCCATGGCCGACCTCGCTATACAGCGCGAAGTGGCCGCCCGACTGCTTGACGAAACCGTAGACCATGGACAATCCGAGACCGGTGCCATGGCCCTCGGGCTTGGTCGAGAAGAAAGGCTCGATGGCCTGCGCCATCACCTCTTCGGTCATGCCGCCGCCGGTGTCCGTGACGGCCAGCATGACGTACTGGCCGGGCGTCACTTCCGGCCGCGTCCGCGCGTAGGCGTCGTCCAGATAGGCGTTGCCGATTTCGATGGTCAGCCTGCCCACGCCGTTCATGGCGTCGCGCGCGTTGATGGCCAGGTTGAGCAGCGCATTTTCCAGCTGCGCCCGGTCGACCATCGTGTTCCACAGGCCGCCCGCCACGATGGTTTCGATCTCGATGGCCTCGCCCAGGCTGCGTTGCAGCATATCGTCGAAACCGCGCAGGAAGCGGCCGATGTTGACGACGCTCGGGGCCAGCGGTTGCCTGCGCCCGAACGCCAATAGCTGGTTGGCCAGCTTCGCGCCGCGTTGCACGCCAGCCAGTGCGTTCGCCAGGCGTTGCTTGGCGCGTTCGTTGTCCGGGAATTCGAACGCCAGCAGTTGCAGGTTGCCGCCGATGACCTGCAGCAGATTATTGAAGTCGTGCGCCACGCCGCCGGTAAGCTTGCCTATGGTTTCCAGCTTTTGAGCCTGCTGCAACGCGCGCTGGGTGCGCTCCAGTTCTTCCTTGGCCGCCTGCTTTTCCGTGATGTCGCGCGTGATTTTCGCGAAGCCGACGTGCTTGTGCTCGCTGTCGTAGATGGGATCGACCACGACGTGGGCGAAGAAGCGCGAGCCATCCTTGCGCACACGCCAGGACTCGCTTTCATAGCGCCCTTCGCGCAAGGCCGTCCGCAGCGCGTGCTCCGGCATGCCTGCTTCGCGGTCCGGGTCCGTGTAGAAGCGCGAAAAATGGCTGCCGAGGATTTCTTCCTTCCTATAGCCCTTGATGCGCTCGGCGCCCGCGTTCCAACTGCTGACATGGCCATCGCGGTCCAGCATATAGATCGCATAATCGACCACGCCGCGCATCAATAACTGGAATTGCTCCTCGCTTTGGCGCAGCGCCTCGTCGGCCGCCATGACGTCGGAGAGATCGCGCGAAACGAAAGCGTAGCCCAGCAGCGCCCCGCTATCCTCCCGCATCGCGCTGATGGCGGTGCTGACCCGCACGTGGGTGCCATCCTTGTGCTTCAGCCAGCCTTCGCGATGCAGCACCCCGGGCGACCTGGCGTCGTCCAGCAGGACACCCAGGTCCTCCGAGATCGCCGCGAACGCGGGACAGAACGTCGAGTAGTGCTGGCCTATTGCATCGGTAGGATGCCAGCCGGTCAGCGCGCGGGCGCCGGCGTTCCAGCTCGCCACCTTCCCGTCGGGCGTCACCATGTAGACCGCGTAGCTGACGATGGCATCGACCAGGCGGTCGGGCTGATAGGTTGGCAATGGGCGGCCGTCGTTCGGCTCCAATGAAGACATGTCACACCCCATGCGGTTATTTCGTGCCGGATGTTACATCACGGCCGGCCGAGGATCACGGCTTGTCGGTCGCACAGCGGGTCGTCCGTACGCAAGAGCAGCCTGGTTACACCCTTTGCGGAAATCGGGAAGCCCCGGCACACAAATTGCCCCAAACAGGTCATCAACGATCGAGGACAACAACAATGACCTGCTTATCCGCTACGACTCCCTTCCCTACCCGACGAACGGCGGAGCACCCGGCTCCGGCATCCCGCGACATGCTCTACAAGGAGCGCTATCAGCAAATGGTCGCCAGCCCGGATAGCGCCCGGACACTGGAGGCCAGCGGCGCATGGCTGGCGGAAAGGCTGGCCGCGCTGGATGTCGGCGCCGCGGCACTGCCGTCCGACCCCAGGGATCTGTATGCCTGGATGGACGCCAACGTCGATGCGGTCGGGGAGCGCTATCGGCAATACCTGGCGCGCCGCAAGGCGGGCGGGCCGCGCGAAATGTTCGCCACGCGCTCGCACGCGCTCCACTTCCTGGCCCAGGTCGCGCCGACCAAGCTGGTGGACGGCTCGTGGCTATATGGCAGCCTGCGGCATCAGGGCGACGCGCGCTTCGAGCCATTGATCTCGACTTATCTGGAAGAGCTGGGCATGGGTGACGAAGCGCAGAACCACGTCACGCTGTTCCTGAATCTGCTGCGCGCCACCGGCGCGGACGGTTGGGAGCCCACCGACGACCGCCTGTACGAACAGGGCGCGATCCAGCTCGCGGTAGGGCTGCATGGACATACCCTGACCGCCGAGATGGCCGGCTTCAACCTGGGCTATGAGCAACTGCCCTATCACCTGCATGTGACGGCCTACGAGCTGGACGAACTGGGCATCGATCCGTATTACTTCACCGTCCACGTCACGGTCGACAACGCCGGCTCCGGCCATGCCCGCCAGGCGGTGGACGCGGTGCTGCGGCTGATGCCGGAAGAGCCCGTGCAGCGGGCCGCTTTCTACGAGCGCGTCAAGCGCGGCTTTCTGCTCAACGATGCCGGCGTGTCCTCCACCGCCGTCGCGGCGGGCTTCGATGCCGATCAGGTCGTGACGGAGATCTTCCGCGCGAAGTCGCGCTACGGCCGCGCGGCGCACGCCGACTACTGCCGCATTGCCGGCCGCACGGTCAATGCATGGCTATCCGAGCCGGACCGCATTCCCGAGTTCCTGCGGGCGCTGCAACAGAAGGATTGGATCGTGCGCCATCAGGATCCGTCGCGATCGAAGTTCTGGGCCTTGCTATCGGGCGCCGACGCCTGCATGTTCGGCGTGTTCAACACTTTAGAATTGCAGGCGATCTACGACTGGATCGCGGGCGACTGCAAGGAGTATCTTGCAGGCCCCGAATTGCCGGGCCGCACGCCGCGCATGATGGTCAACGGCCGTCATCTGAGCTTTCGCGCGGCCAGGAAATACGCCGCCAAGACCGGCGACCATGCCAGCTCGCTTGCCGCATCCAGGAACCTGCTGGCCAAGCTGGCGCCCGGCGCGCACTACACGCCGGAAGGCCTGGCGGCGACGCGGGAATTCGCCGAACGCGCCTATCAATCCGTGGCTGCGTAGCGACGCGGGCGCATCGCTGTCCTCTTGCGCCCCGCGGTTTGCGGGATGTCGGCGACGCCGCGCGCCTCCCCGCATGCCGGCCCATGATGCCGGTCCATGATGCCGGCCCATGCGCCCATCCTGTTGCATGGGCGCCGCAGATTCCGCTGCAATGCAGTGCATCTCGGCGCCAAAGCGGGGAATGTGTGCGCCACATCGGGGACCGTCCCGTTCGCGGGATCCGGGCCATGGCACCATGCCCGTGCTGTCCGCACGATCGCGCGCGCTTTCATGAGCCGGCGCCGCCGTGCGGCAGCCTGCCATGAACCCCTACACGGACCGATGCATCCATGCCGTACAAACTCATCGCCGGAACAGTCGCCGCGGCGCTTTCCGCCATCTACATGACCGCCGCCACGGCCTGGACCCTGCCGGCGGACAAGGGAACACTGCCGCAAGCGCAGGTCGAAGAAATACTCGCCGGCAAGGACTACCCGGAGACCAGCCAGTTCACGAAGAAGGTCACCTACGTCGACTATCCCGCCAATGGCATGACCTTCACGCAGGTCGTCATGCGCCTGGAGCCCTCGAAGCCCTTGATGCACAACGGCCGCAAGGTCGTCCTGGTGGCGACCGAAGAAGGCAGCTCCAGCGCCAACGGATTCATCGAGACGGACGAAGGCAAGGAAGGAATCGGCGTATGGCTGGCCAAACGCGGCATCACCTTCATCGCGCTGACCCGCGTCGGCCGCTGGAATTTCTTCGCGCCGGACCGCAGCGGCACCTGGGAGACCATCCCGCTGGACGAACGCATGCCCATCTTCTCGCAGCATCAGAAGGCATACTGGTCCAAGGACGACTACACCATCCAGCCCGCCGGCAATACCGCCAGCAAGAGCGGCAGCGAGTACGTGCGCTTTCCCAAGCCGGGCACGCAGCTGTTCAATGAGATGGTCGCCGCGACGCCGGTCGCCATGGTCGACGGCCTGGAAGCCGGCCTGCGCAGCACGCTGTCCGACAAGGAGCGCAAGAAGTCCATGGTGCTGTACTGGGGCTTTTCCACCGGCGGCGCGTTGATGTGGCCACTGGCGGAACGCCTGCGTCCCGATGGCTATCTCAACTGGGGCTCCTCGCCTCCCGGCGTGGCCTATTACTACGGCGCCGCCCAGGCGGGACGCTGGGATTGGCCGTACGAGAAATCCGCCCTGCGCGTGCGCGGCCGCGGCCGCGCGGACTTCGAGTTCTACAACAAGCGCGCCGATCCCGCCGAAAAGGACGCGCGCTGGCAACGCGACCTGAAAGAGCCGCGCTTCAAGGAAGTCGAAGACCCCATCATGTTCTACAACGTCGGCGCGCTGTCCGAGCTTGCCCTGCGGCTGTACATGGCGCCCTTCGTCCCCGCCAAGATGAAGCAGGCCGGCTTCAACAAGATGCTGAACGACATCCTGGCCACCAGCATGCCGGGACCGGCGCTGAAGGGATTGCCCGTCTGGGATATGAACGGCACCTACGACGAGGTCTATCCCGTCGAATGGATGGAAGCGGCCCGCACCATGATGGCGCCCTACATCGGCAAGCACGTGCTGATCCGCATCGAAGGCTTTAACCACAGCATCGTCAACCGCCAGGTCCGCGTCATCGGCCCGGTGTGGCTGCGGGCGATCCAGCAAGGCTACTTCGACCGCTGACGGGCGCTCCCCGACACGCCGTCATCGCGCATGGCGATCCGCGTTCGCGCGCATCGCCATGCGGATGATTCGGGCCGCGCGGGAACAGGTAAGATCGGGAAGCGGCGCGGCCGGCGCGCCTCTTTCCCTATCTGGCGTGGAGTGCTCTTGAAAGCCAAGGCAGTGTTGTTCGATTGCGACGGCGTACTGGTGGACAGCGAACGGATATCCACGGGTGTGCTGCGCGACATGCTGCAGGAACTCGGATTGTCCCTGACGCACGACGAGGTGCTGCGACGCTTCGTCGGCAGGACGATGAAAGACGAGCTGCCCTGGATCGGCCAGGCCTCGGGTGTGGCCGTGGGCGCGGACTGGCTGGCCCAGTTCTGGCGGCGCCGCAATGACGCGCTGCGCGAGCGTGTGCAACCGATTCCCAATGTGTTGGACGCCGTGAGGCTGCTGCACGGACGCCTGGACGGCCGCATCGCCTGCGCCTCGGGCGCGGACCGTGCAAAGCTGGAGCTGCAGCTGAACAAGACCGGCCTGATGCCTTATTTCGACGGCAGGATCTTCAGCGGCTATGAGATGGCGCGCTCCAAGCCCAGCCCGGACGTCTATCTCGCGGCCGCCGCGGCATTGGGAATAAGCCCGTCCGCCTGCGTCGTCATCGAGGACAGCGTGACCGGCGTCACCGCCGGCGTGGCGGCCGGCGCCACCGTCCTGGGCTACAGCCCGGGCGGTCCGTCGCACAGCCCGGCCGATGCGCTGCTGGCCGGCGGCGCCGCCGCCGTGTTCGCGGACATGGCGCGCCTGCCGGCGCTGCTGGGCCTGGACTGATGCCCGACCTCAAACTCCTGGAAGACCTGATCGCGCTCGCGCGCACCGGCAGTTTCGTCCGGGCGGCGGAGCTTCGGCACGTCACGCATCCGGCCTTTGGCCGGCGTATCCGCGCGCTCGAGGCGTGGGCGGGGGCGCCCCTGGTGCGGCGTGGTCAACAGCCCGTGGCGCTGACCGCGGAAGGCGACGCCCTGCTCAAAACGGCCATCCAGGTGGTCGAACAGATGCGCCTGGTACGCCACCGCGTGCGCGGAGCCGGCGCGGGCGGCGAACCGGTACTGCGCATCGCGACGGGCCGCAGCCTGGCGCGGACGCTGGTCGCCGACTGGATCGCCCGCCTGCGCAATCGCGCGCCCCGGGCGCTGAACGGCGACGCGCAGGTGGAGATATCGACGGGCAGGATGCAGGACGTGGTCATCATGATGGAGCAGAACACGGTCGACATGCTGTGCTGCTACGAGCATCCCGCCATGTCGGCGTCGTTAAGCGCGCAGCGCTACAAGTACATCACCTTCGCCACCGATAAGCTGGTGCCGGTCAGCCAGGTCGACTCCCGGGGCAATCCGCGGCACCAGCTGCGCGAAGGAGGCCGGCCGACGCCCCTGATCGACTATGCCGGCGGCCTGGCGATGGCCCGCATCCTCGCCGATCGCCTGGAAACCACGCCCTACGCGCTGACGCCTTTCATGCGCAGCGATTCATTGGATGCGGCGCTCGGCGCGGTGGCCCATGGTTTGGGCGTAGCCTGGCTGCCATGGTCCATGGTGGTCGCCGACTGCAGGCGCGGGGCATTGACCGCGCTGGGCGGACGCGGCGACGAAGTCGCCTTTGAGGTCCGCCTGTATCGGCCGCGTGTCCGCATGACGGAAATCGCCGAGGCGGCCTGGGCGGCGACAACGCGCCGCATTCCCTGACGGCGACGGATCCGGGACGGGGTGCCGGGCCCAAACGGCACGGCATTGTGCCGTTCTAGCACATCGACGCCGCCGCGCCGGCCGACAATACGGTCCCGAGCACCAAGAGACGGTCAAGCCGTCCAATCCGCCCCCAGGGAGAAACTCATGAAATGCTTGTCGTACCGGCCGCGCCGGGCGTTCGCGATGCTATGCGCGGCCGCCGCGCTGGCTGCTTCCTGTACCGCCGCATACGCGACGGAATACCCCACGCGCAGTATCTCGCTGATCGTCGGCTATCCCGCCGGCGGCAGCGTGGACCTGACCGCCCGCCTCCTGGGCGAGGAAATGAGCAAACGCCTGGGCCAGACGGTGGTCGTCGAGAACCTGGGCGGCGCCGGCGGCACCATCGGCGCCCAGCGCGTCGCGCGCGCCACGGCTGATGGCTACACGCTGCTGCTGGGGTCGACCAACGAAATGGTCATCGCCCGCATGATCAATACCGCCGTCCAGTACAACGGCGCCACGGACTTCACTCCCGTGGGGCTGGTTGCCTCGCAACCGATGGTGCTGGCGGCCAGTCCCAAGTCGGGCGTAAAGACCGCCGCCGACTACCTGCGGAAGGCACGCAGCGCGCCGGCGGACACATACAACTATGGATCCTCCGGTGTCGGCACGACTCTGCATCTGGCCGGCGAGATGATCAATCAGGCGACTCAGACCCGGGTCGGCCACGTCCCGTACCGAGGCGTGGCGCCCATGGTCACCGACCTGATGAGCGGCCAGCTGGATTTCGGCATCCTGGTGCTTTCTTCCGCGCTGCCGCAGGTGCGCGGGGGCAAGATCGTGGCCTTGGGCTTGACGGAAAACAAGCGCTCGGCCGCCGCGCCGGAGATCGCCCCGCTGGCGGCGACGCCCGGGTTTGAGTCGGTCGACATCAATCTCTGGTTCGGCCTGTATGGTCCTCCCGGTCTTCCGCAGCCCGTCGTCGCCAAGTTGCGCGCGGCGCTGGACGATACGTTGAGGTCGCCGCAGTACCGCGCGAAGATGCTGGACGCGGGCGCGGAGATCGCCCAGCCGGGCGTGGACCTGGCGGCGTTCCAGGCGGCGGAGACCGGAAAATATGGCGCGCTGGTCAAGGCCGCCCGGATCGAGGCCCAGTAGCGCTCGGCCGCCTGGCTTCCTGGCCTCTCGGCTTCTCGGCCCGCGAGGCCGCGGGCCCGCCGCCCCGGAACCCAGTCATCCAACAGCCCAATAGCCCATCACATGAAATTCGAACTTACGGCGCCGGACCTCGCCGCCGAGCGCATCGGCAATACCGGTACGCCAGGCGTCTGGCACTTCGACTCCGGCGTACCGGGCCGCAAGGTGCTGGTGACGGCGCTGGTCCACGGCAACGAGCTGTGCGGCGCGTGGGCGCTCAAAGACCTGCTGGCCTCGGGACTGCGCCCCCGCCGCGGCGCGCTTACCCTGGCGTTCTGCAACCTGGAGGCCTTCGACCGCTTCGACCCCGCTCGCCACGACGCCTCGCGCTTCGTCGACGAAGATATGAACCGCGTATGGACGGGCGATCGGATCGACGCCCGCGATACAGCCGAGCGCCGCCGCGCGGCCATCCTGCGCCCCTGGGTGGAAGGCGCGGACTGGCTGCTGGATCTGCATTCCATGCACGAACCGGGCGCCCCTCTTCTGCTCACGGGCCTTCTGCCGCGCAATATCGCGCTGGCGCGCCAGCTGAAGGCCCCGGCGCATGTCATCGTGGACGCCGGGCACAAGGACGGCGTGCGCATGCGCGACTTCGCGCAGTTCGGCGATGCCGCGCGCGAGGACGCCCGCGCCCTGCTGATCGAATGCGGGTTCCATGGCGACCGGTCTTCGCATGACGTGGCGCGGGACATGCTCGCGCGCGTGCTGCCCGCATCCGGCGTGCTCGACAGCGGAGACATACCCGCGGGGTGGCGGCTGCCCGATCCGCCGATACAACGCGTGCTCCAGGTCACCGACGCCGTGGTCGCGCCGTCCATGGATGTGCGGTTCGCCCGCGACTGGCAGGGACTGGAGACAGTGGAAAAGGCCGGTACGGTGCTGGCATGGGCGGACGGCAAACCCGTCGTCACCCCGTATGACGCATGCACGCTCGTCATGCCGTCGCTGCGTCAGCTGAAGCCCGGCGTCACCGTGGCGCGGCTCGCGCGAGACCTGTAGCCGCCCGCGGCATCGGCTCCGGCATCGCCAACTCGCCGGACGCGGCATCGCTGCGGCGCCGCGCCGCAACCGCGGTTCGCGGATGACCGGGCCACCTCGCGGCGTCGCAACTATAATCGTCCGGGCTCATATCCAGGCCCACGCCGCCCATGCCCAGACCGTCGTTCTCCACCCAACTCGTCGCGCTCTGGATCCTCGTTGCCGGCCTGTGCGGCTTGCTGGGGGCCGCGGTGTGGCTGATGCTGTCCTCGGCGCTGGACGAACGCGTCGCGGTCGCCCGGCAACAGTCCTATGCGGCGTGCGCGGCGGTCGCCGCCCGCTACGATCTTTCGCTGCCAGTACCGGGTACGGTCAACATCGATCTCATGCACGCGGTGCTGAACCTGGCCTTGCTGCGCACCGATGGAATAGAAGGCGGCTTCTGGAGCGCGGCCGCCTCGGAAACATCGAATGGCTTCCTGGCCTATGCCTACCCTACCTACACGGGCAGCGGCTTGAAGCGAGACATTCCCGAAGCCGAGACGCCACTGATACTGCGCACCTTGAAAAAAGCGGCCGCCAGCGGCGGGATGCAGTCCGACGTCGTGTCCAGCGGCACGGATGCCGTCATCGCCGTGGCATGTCCGGTACCGCGCCAGGGCACGCTGCTGGCATGGACGCTGACGCGGGCGCGGCCGCCGCTGGGCCCTTATGGAGAACGCGCCACCACCGTACTGGCGGCCCTGCTGGCGATCGTCGCCATGCTCGCGCTGTTCGTCGCGCTGGCGCTGCGGCGCTGGAAACGCCGCCTCACGCGGCTGCAACAGGCGCTCGCGCCCGCGGGCGATTTCGAACAGGGCAAGACGCTGGCCCGGCTTGGCGAACCCGATCTGGACCAGATCGTCGATGCGCTGAATCGCTACGTCGAACGCGCCCAGCGCCTGCAGCGCGAAACCCACGCCTTGAGCGTGCAGCTCGGCCACGCGGAACGCTTTGGCGCGCTCGGAAAAATGGCCGCGCAAATCGCCCACGAGATCCGCAATCCGGTGGGCGCGATGCGCCTGAAGGCGGAAAACGCGCTGGCGGGCGATGCCGCGCGCCGCGAAGCCGCGCTGCGCACGATCATCGAACAGGTGGGCCGTGTCGAATCGCAAGTCGCCAGTCTGCTGGCCTTGACGCAGCCGGTCACGGTCCAGCCACGCGAAGTCGATCTGCCACAGTGGCTGGACGAGGTGGTTCGCACGCATGAACCCGACGCCGAAAACCGCGATGTAAAACTGGACGCGCACGTCGAACCGTGGGAAACGCGGCCGGTGTTCGACCCGGCGCAGATGGCGCGCGCGCTGGACAACCTGGTGGCGAACGCGCTGCGGCATGCAACGGCGGGCGGCAAAGTGCTGTTGCGGGCAAACTGCGTGCATAGCGAGGCGGGCGAGCGTCTCAGGCTTGAGGTCATCGACGACGGGCCCGGCGTCAGTCCCGCCGAGCGCGAACGCATCTTCGAACCTTTCGTGACCGGACGCCCCGACGGATCCGGACTCGGCCTGGCGGTCGTGCGCGAAATCGCCTCCGCCCACCGGGGCGCCGCCTGGCTCGCGGAAGATCCCAACGTGACCCGTTTCGTCATCGAACTGCCATGGCGACCATACTGATCATCGACGATGACGATGCCTTTCGTGAAGGCCTCGCCGAAACCATCCAGGATTGCGGCCACACGCCGGTCGAAGCCCGCTGTGGCACCGAGGCATTCCAACGCCTGCGGGAAGGCCTGCTACCCGACTGCATCTTCCTGGACTTTCGCCTGCCGGGAGACGACGGCCTGGCGGTGCTCGAGTCGCTACGCGCACAAGCCGGCCTGCGGCGCGTCCCGGTCGTGATGCTGACGGCACATGCCACCAGCGCCAACACGATAGGGGCCATGCGGCTGGGCGCGTTCGAACATCTGACCAAGCCCGTTGGCCGCGCCGAGATCGCGGCCTTGCTGGAACGCATCATCGCCTCCCATCCCGCGGCGGCCGCCGCGGCGAGTCCGCCCTTCGCCGACGAGCCCGCCTCGGACGAACCGCGGCTGCTCGGCGTCAGCGCCGCCATGCGCGAAGTGCAGAAGCGGCTGGGGCGCGCCGCGGGCACGAACTCGACGGTGCTCATTACCGGAGAAACGGGAACCGGCAAGGAGGTGGCCGCGCGCCTGCTGCATCGGGCGTCGCCCCGCGCGGACCAACCCTTCGTCGCCGTAAACTGCGCGGCCATTCCGGACGGGCTGCTCGAAAGCGAACTCTTCGGCCATGGCAAGGGCGCGTTCACCGGCGCGCACGCCGAGCGCCGTGGACGCTTCGAGGAAGCCAACGGCGGCACGCTGTTCCTGGATGAAATCGGCGATATGCCCTTGCCCATGCAGGCCAAGCTGCTGCGCGTACTGCAGGAACGACTAGTCACTCCCTTGGGCACGACGCGTCGCATCGCCATCGACCTGCGCATCGTGGCCGCGACCCACCGCGACTTGCCGGCGATGGTCGCGGCCGGGACTTTCCGCCAGGACCTGTTGTACAGGCTGAGCGTGATTCCCTTGCATATGCCCCCCTTGCGTGAACGGGTCGCGGATATCCTGCCGCTCGCGGAACACTTCCTTGCGACGCTGGCGCTTCCCTCGCAGCGCAAGCAACTCTCCACCGATGCGCAACGGTTGCTGGCGACCTATGCATGGCCGGGCAATGTCCGGGAGCTGGCCAACGCCATCGAGCGGGCAAGCGCGATGGCGCCCGGGGCGATGCTCACCCGCGAGGACTTCTCCTTCCTGTACGAGACCACCAGCGCCGCGACCGATGCGATTCCTTTTCCGCTCTTCGAGATGCCACTGAACGAAGCGCTGGCCCAGGTCGAACGGGCTCTCGTCGTCCGCGCCCTGGCGGTCGCCGGCGGCAACCGCGCCGAGGCGGCGCGCAGGCTCGGCATCAGCCGCCAATCGCTCTACACCCGGCTTGCCAATCTCGGCATATCCGGTCCTGACAACGACGACCGCGGCTGACGCCGCGTCGCTGTCCGGAAATCGGACAGCCGGTGTCGGCTTCGCTGACACATTGGGCGCCCCCTGACGGCGGAAACCCGCGCATCGCCCCGCGCGACGGTCATGGCATAGGCTTTGCATAGCGCTCCGGTATGCAACACAGGAGCCGATCATGCCATTGAGGTCGCTATTCCCCGCCCCGCGCGCGATCGGTTTCCGCATCCACGCGTTGAGCCTGGCCACGTTGCTGGCCGTCGCCTGCGCCGCCCGCGCCGCCGATAGTCCGGCGGACACGCTACCCGCCCCGCCCGCGCCACCGGGCGCCGGGGCGGACGCGCCGGCCACCGCGCCCCCGNTGCCGCCCCCGCCGCGGCCGGGCGGCGGTCCGGAACCGAGGCCGCCCGCCGAGGCCGGCGCACCGGTCACCACCCAAGCCACCGTCTCGCGCTTCGTCCCGAACCCCGATGGCGACGTGGAGGGCTTCGTGAGCACGGAAGGCTTGCTCGTGCGCTTTCCCCCGCACCTGGGCGCCGACCTGACCGCGACGGTCCAGCCCGGCGATCCCGTGCGCATCAGCGGCAGGACGGATGCGGCTGGAAACCTGCGCGCCGAGCGCATCGTCGATACAAAAACCGACCGCGCGGTGGTCGATCGTCCGCCGCCGGGCGCGCCGCGCGTGCCGCCCGTATCGCGTAGCGCCAGGCTATCGCAGCTGAGCGCCCAGGGAATCGTGGCGTACGTCACCACCGCGCCGCGGGGCGAACCGGACGGCGTGATCCTGGCCAACGGCACCGTCATCAAACTGGCGCCTCCGGATGCGCGGCGATTCGCCGATCTGCTGCGCACGGGCGCGGAGGTTTCCGCGCAAGGCTACGGCGTGCGCAATCAATACGGCATGGCGCTGCAGGCGACGGCATTCGGCGCACCCGGCAAGCAGATCCGGCTTTATGACCGCGCCGCGCCGCTTCCCTAATCGCTTTTTCTTTCGCAACGAAACAGGACACACACCATGCATTGGATCGATCCGGACCACCTGCCGGAATGGCGCGGAACGGTAAGCCGGTTTCTTCTCAATCTGCACGGCGAACTGGATGGTCTGATCCTCGGCACCCGCCGCGGGCGACAGGTCCATTTTCCCCCGCACCTGTCGCGCCAGGTCGCGCGGCACATCGCGATCGGCGACAAGATACGCGTACGCGGCGTCAAGCCGCGCGGCGCGGACATGATCGTGGCGGTGGCGCTCTCGACGCGAGGCGGCTCGACCATACGCGACGAGGGTCCCGGCGGCAGGCGCGATACGCACCCCCGGATGCACGCCAAGCACCAGAAAATGGAGGCCAGCGGTAAGGTCGTGCTTCGCCTGTTCGGCGCCAAGGGCGAGTTGCGCGGTGCCTTGCTGGCCGATGGCACCTCGCTGCGCATGCCGCCCGACACCGCGGCGTACCTGGCGACATATCTCACGCCGGGCATGCACGTGCAGGCATGGGGCCACGGCATCCGGAACCGCTACGGATGCACGATGGAAGTCGAGGCGATCGCCGAACTCATCGACGTGCCCGGTTGAACCAAGGCAACGTGCCCGGCCGGCGCCGATCGCCAGGGACCCCAGGATGCGCCAGTACAAGCTCGAAGCGCTGAACTTCTTCATGGCCGACGTACAGGCGGGTCTCGGTCCGTTCCTGGGCGTTTTCCTGCAAGCCCAAGGCTGGCGACCGGACGCCATCGGGGCCGTGCTGACGCTGGGAGGCATCGCGGGCATGATGGCGACCTCGCCGGCCGGCGCCCTGGTGGACGCAACACGCCGCAAGCGCGCGCTCATCGTCGCGGCGTCCGTGCTGGCGACGCTGGGCTCGCTGGCCCCATGGCTGTCGCAAGGCTACTGGACCGTCGCCGCATCCCAGGTTCTCACCGGAATGGCCGGCGCGGCGCTAGGGCCCGCGCTGGCGGGTCTGACGCTGGGGATCGCGCGCGTACAAGGCTTCGATCGGCAACTGGGCCGCAATCAGGTAGCCAACCATGCCGGCAACGTCGTCGGCGCGGCGCTGTCGGGCCTGCTGGGCTGGCGCTACGGCTTTGGCGCCGTGTTCGCGCTCGCGGGCGTATTCGGGCTGATGACGGTCATTTCCACTCTGATCATCCGCGCCGATGCGATAGACCACGATAGCGCGCGGGGCCTGGCGCCGACGCAGGATGCCGGCCAGGCCAGCGGATTCCGCGAGCTGGTGAAGAACCGGCCGCTGCTGCTCTTGTCCGTCGCGCTCGCGCTGTTCCATCTCGGCAACGCCGCCATGCTTCCTTTATTCGGCCTTGCGGTGGTCGCCGCGCACCAGAGCGATCCCAGCGCGTTCACCGCACAGACCATCGTGGTCGCGCAGCTCGTCATGGTAGGCGCCGCCCTGGTGGCGAACCCGCTGATACGGCGTATCGGCTATTGGGGCGTCATTCTCGTCGCCTTCCTGGCCTTGCCGCTGCGTGGGCTGCTCGCCGCGTCCTTCATCGACGCGTGGGCGGTGTGGCCGGTGCAGGCGCTGGATGGCATAGGCGCGGGCCTGCAAAGCGTGGCGGTTCCGGCGCTGGTAGTCCGCCTGCTGCAGGGCACGGGCCGCATCAACGCCGGCCAGGGGATGGTGATGACCGTGCAGGCCATCGGGGCGGCCCTGAGCGCCGCGCTGGGCGGCGTAGTCGCGCAGCATTTCGGCTATGCCACGGCATTCCTGGCCCTGGGCGGCGTGTCGATCGGTTCGCTGGCGCTGTGGCTGTGGTGCGGCACGACGCTCAGGAGCGCCTGCGACGGGCGGCGCGGCCCGTACAATGCGGCTTTGACACCATAGTCGCGCCCCGCCCCAGCCGCCGCGGGGCGCTCGCATTTCATGAACACTTCCCTACCCGCCGTCGCCTGCGGCATCGACTTCGGCACGTCCAATTCCGCGGTAGGCTGGCGGCGCCCTGGCGCCGCGCCGCTGCTGCCGCTCGAAGACGGCCAGCCCACCATACCTTCGGCCATCTTCTTCCATGAGGAAGACACGACGATCAGCTATGGCCGCGCCGCGCTGGAGGACTATCTGGCCGGCTACGAAGGGCGCCTGATGCGCGCCATGAAGAATCTGCTGGGCAGCTCGCTGATCGATGGCCATACCGAAATCCGCGGGCGCGGCGTTCCCTTCCGTGTGCTGCTGACCCACTTTATCGCCCAGCTGAAGACACGCGCCGAGCAGGCCGCGGAACGCAGCTTCACGTCGGTGGTCATGGGCCGGCCGGCGTTTTTCGTCGACGGCGACGAAGCAGCCGATCGAAGCGCGCAGGACACCCTGGGCGAGATCGCCGCGGCGGTCGGCTTCGAGCACGTCGCCTTCCAATACGAGCCGCTTGCGGCGGCATTCGATTACGAGTCGCAGATCAGCCGCGAGGAATTGGTGCTGGTGGTGGACATCGGCGGCGGCACTTCCGATTTCTCCCTGATCCGGCTGGGCCCCGAGCGCGCCGGCAAGCCGGACCGCAAGCAGGACATTCTGGCCCACGGCGGCGTGCATATCGGCGGCGGCGACTTCGACCGGCATTTGAACCTGGCCGCCTTCATGCCGCTGCTGGGGCTGGGCAGCAAGCTGCGCAACGGCAAGGACGTGCCGTCCACGCAATATTCCAATCTTGCGTCATGGCACACCATCAACTTCGCCTATACCAACAAGGCCCAGGAAACGCTGTCCTACATCCGCGCCAACGCCGCGGAGCGCGATAAGGTCGAGCTGCTGCTCAAGCTCGTCAAGGAGCGCGCCGGCCATTGGCTGTCGCTGCAGGTGGAAAAGGCCAAGATCGACTTGTCGGACGCGCCGCGCACGGAAGCCAGCCTGGACCGCATCGCGCCGGGCCGCACGCTGGCGATCACGCGGCCGGAGCTGGATCACGCGACGGCGCCGCTGATCTCCCGCATCGAAAGCACCGTGGCGGCCCTGCTGCGGGACGCCACGGTGGACCGTGCGGCGATCGATACGGTGTTCTTTACCGGCGGCTCCAGCCGGGTTTCCTGCCTGCGCGAACGCATCGCGGCGCTGTTGCCCGACGCGCGCAGCGTGGAAGGCGACCTGTTCGGCAGCATCGGGGCCGGCCTGGCGCTGGATGCCGCCCGCAAGTTCGGCTATTGAAGTAGTGAAGTATTGAAGTAACGAAGCGCGCGTGGCGGCGCGGTTGCCGACGTACATCGGCGACTCAAGCCCCTCGCATGGCGCCGGGTCGCGCCACGCGAGGGCTTGGCGCCGACTAGTTCGCGCTAATGTCGCGCGCCTTGACCAGTTCGCCCCAGCGATGGCGCTCCTGGTCCTCGAACTTCGCCAGCTCCCTGCCTGTCAGCTGCCCCGGGACCGCGCCCACGGAGCGGAACTGCTCCTTCACCGCATCGGTCTGCAGCGCCTGCATGGCGGCGGTGATGAGCTTGTCCCGCACGGCCCCTGGAATGCCGGCCGGCGCGTACAGGGCAAACCATGCCGTTACGTCCATCTTGCCGATCCCGCTCTCCGACACCGTCGGCACGTCGGGCAGCGACGGCGATCGTTCGGCGCTGGTGACGGCCAGGGCGCGCACCCGCGTGCCATCCTTCAGCTGGCCCAGCGTGCTGGGCAGGTTATCCAGCAGCACGTCGATCTGTCCGCCGATCAGCGCCGGCATCGACGCGGCGACGCCGCGGAACGGCACGTGCAGCATCTCTATGCCGGCGATGTGTTCCAGGTAAGCGCCCGTCAGGTGCACCGACGAGCCCACGCCCGGCGAGCCGTACGTCATTGGCTTGCCCTTGCTGCCCTTGGCGTACGCGACCAGGTCCTTCATCGACTTCAGCTGGGAATCCGCGCGCACGACGATCACATTGGGGGTGGTGAACACCAGCGCCAGCGGCGTGAAGTCCTTGGCCGGATCGTAGGGCATATCCTTGTAGATGAATTCGTTGATGGCCTGCGTGCCTATGGTGCCCATCCCTATCGTGTAGCCATCCGGCTGCGCACGCTTGACCAGGCCCATGCCGATGTTTCCGCCCGCGCCGGCACGGTTGTCCACGATCAGCGGCTGGCCGAGGAAAGGCGCCATCGCCTGCGCCACCGTGCGCGCGGCGATGTCGGTCGTCCCACCCGCGGGGTACGGCACGATCAGCGTGACGGGTCTTTCCGGGTACTCGGCCGCGGAAACCCCACCAGCCATGGTCGTCGCGATCGCGCAAGCAGCCACCAACAGAGTGAACCTCATCGTCTAGTCTCCTTATTGGAATAAGCGTGGCCCGACGGTCCCGCTTTGGCCACGGCCTAGCTTAGCCGCTAGCCATCACATCGCGCCACTGAAGCGCGCCGCCGCGGTTGCGGCAATCGACTCCAGGCATTAAGGTCTACCGGACGCCGGCGCATGTCGGCCACTGATTGGAGCCTGAACCGTGAAACCCGCCGTTGTACTGCTCGCCGCCGCCGGCTTCGCGCTGGCGTCCTGTGCCCAGCCGCCTCGCCAGCAAACGAATACCGCGATCAGCGCCGCGCTGGCGTCCGCTGATCGTCCCGCCTCGGACGTGGAGCGCGACGCCGCGCGCAAGCCGGCGGACTTGATGGCTTTCGCCGGCATCAAGCCGGGGGATCGCGTCGCGGACCTGATCCCGGGCGGCGGCTACTTCACGCGCATCTTCAGCAAGACCGTCGGCCCCGCCGGCCACGTCTATGCCGTCGTGCCACAGGAGTTCCTGAAGATAGCGCCCAAGTCGCTAGCCACGGCGCAAGCCATCCCGACGGCCGCATACACCAACGTCAGCGTCAGCAGCCAGCCTTTGGCGGCGCTATCCTTTCCCGAACCGCTGGACGTCGCCTGGACTTCCGACAACTACCACGACGTCTACGGCTTCGCCGGCCCCGCGGCCGCCGCGCAGCTCGACGCCGCGGTGTACCGGGCCCTGAAGCCCGGCGGCACCTTCATCGTGGTCGACCACGTCGCCAACGCGGGCAGCAGCGATACGAGCGCGCACACCCTGCACCGCATCGACCCGGAAACCGTCAAGCAGCAAGCCCTGGCCGCGGGCTTCCGGCTGGAGGCCGAAAGCAGCGTGCTGCGCAATCCACAAGACCCGCATGACGCGCCGGTGTTCGCGCCCGCGGTGCGCGGCCACACCGATCAATTCGTGCTCAAGTTCCGCAAGCCCTAGCCCGTCGTCTTCGCGCCACGCCGCGCTTTCGCCCGGCGTGCCATCAGGTTCAAGCCTTCGATCAGCGCCGAGAATGCCATGGCCGCGTAGATGTAGCCCTTGGGCACATGGGCGCCGAAACCCTCGGCGATCAGCGTCATGCCTATCATCAGCAGGAAACCCAGGGCCAGCATCACGACGGTGGGATTGCGCTGGATGAAGCGCGCCAGCGGATCGGCGGCCAGCAGCATGACCAGCACCGCGACGATGACGGCGATGAACATGATGGGGATGTGCTCGGTCATCCCCACCGCGGTGATGATGCTGTCGATGGAGAACACCAGATCCAGCAGCAGAATCTGGCCGATGGCCGCCGCAAAGCCTATCGTGGCCGCCTTGCCCTCGAACATGTCGCCGCCCGGGTCCGGGTCGACGTGGTGATGGATTTCCTTGGTGGCTTTCCACACCAGGAACAGGCCGCCCGCGATCAGGATGAGGTCGCGCCAGGAAATGCCGCGCCCGAAGATCTCGAACAAGGGCTGGGTAAGCTGCACGATGAAGGCCACCGTGCCAAGCAGACCCAGGCGCAGGATCAGCGCCAGCCCGATGCCGATGCGCCGGCCGCGCGCCTGCTGCGACGCCGGCAGCTTGTTCGTCAGTATCGATATAAAGATCAGGTTGTCGATGCCGAGTACGACTTCCATCGCAATCAGTGTCGCCAGGGCGATCCAGGCGGCAGGATCCTGGGTCAGCGATAACACATAGTCCATACGCGCTCTCCCGCTGGTCCGGCGCCCGCGCGCCGTCGCGACCATCATACGGGCATACGGACGCGGGGAATGGCTCGACGCGCTGTACGGCAATTGCCTGGCCGCGGACAGCACGGCGCTAGAACCGCCACCGCACTTCGGCCATCCCTGCATTCTGCCGGTTGCCGCCGCCGAACTGGCCGGCATAGGTCAGCGCCAAGGTGGTACGCCGGCCCATGGCAAGGTCGGCGCCGGCTTCCAGCACAGCGGCGTCCCGCGCCACGGGCGCGCCCGTGACAGTGAACGACTGGCTGCCGTCGAAGGCCAGCGTGGTACGCGGATCGACGTCCCCATAGGTATGCCGCCATCCCACCGTCGCCCGCAACCGCGCCTGGGTACGGCCGAGCTCGACCTCGGTCCGCGCATGCACGCCCAGCGTACTGGAGGCGAGCTGGTTGCGCGCCGCGTCCCCGTTCAGGGCGGCGTCGCCGCCCGACTCCGAAAATGCGCGCGTGCGCAGGTCGCTGTAGTCGACACCCACATACGGTTCGAGCGCCGCCTTCGCGCCCAGCGGCAGCGCATAACCGAGCTCGCCGAAAACCTGGGCGGTGCTCGCGCCATAGTGGGCTTTCAGCGTTTCGCCCACGCCGGCGGCATCGACGTCGCGCTGGGTACTCAACCGATGCCAGCTATAGGCGGCGCCCGCGCTCAGATGAACACGTCCAGGCCCCGCGTCGAATGCCTTGCCGCCATAGACCACGGCGCTGTAGCTGTCGGCGTCCGCGGTCGAGTCCAGGCCTTCCACGCTGCTGTGGCTGTGCGTATAGCCCAGCGCCCCCCCCATCCGCCAGCCGCCGCCCACGGCGTGATCGCCGCCGACGAACAGTCCGCCGTCGGATTGGCTTACCTTGCCGGCATCGTTCCCGCCCGCCAGCCTGCCCCAATTGCCGAATACCTGCGCCCACATCGGTTGCGCCGCCGACGAAGGCAGCGCGGACGCGTCGCCCATGCCCAACTGCGCGATGGCGGGCCCCGGCATCCGGCCGGCGTCCAGGTTGGCGCGCAGCCGCGTCATGGGCATATTGGCGACATTGCCGGCCACCCCGATCAGCGTCGACATCGCGCTGGCATGCGCCTCTCCCGAGAGCGAGTCGAAAACGGCGGCGGGCGCGCCGGCGGGCAAGTTCAATACGCGCGAGTACAGCGCACTGCTTGCCGGCAGGCTTTGCAAGGCCCTGGCGACGGCGCGCTGGTTGCCCGTGGCGGCCGCGTCATCGAAACGGATGGGCCGCGTTCCGCCGCCGGAACCGCCGTCATCGCCTCCACCGGGCTGGCCCGCGACCTGCTTGAGGCGGATCGTCAGGTCAACGTCATTGGCGTCATATGCCAGGGCCGGCTCCAGGAAAGCGAAATTGCTGGACACCGCGTCGAAGGCGCCGTGCACGCCGCCGTCCGCGGTCAGGATCCGGTATGTGCTGGACGCGGCATAGCTGCCGTCGGGTCCCACGTGCACCACCGACCCGGCCAGTTGCGCCGCCCCGGTCACGTGCACGAAGGTGCTGGCGGCCGTGCCGCCCGCCGTACCCGCCGCCGGGCCGGCCTGGACGCGGTAAGTACTTCCCGGCAGAAAGGCCAGATCGCCGTTGACCGTCAACGTGCCCTTGGGCGTCGTGGCATTGCCGGGCGCCAATGTCCCGCCCCCCGCGACTACGGTCGTGCCCACGGTACCGGTTCCGGCCAGCACCGCGCCGCTGGCGACCGACAGCGTACCGCCCAGGCTGCCGTCCACCGTCAGGGTCCCTGCCGATACGGACGTCAGCCCGGCGAAGCCCGCGCTGTCGCCCGCCAGTGTCAGGTTGCCCGCGCCGGCCTGGCGCAAGGCGCCGCCGCCCGATAGTACGCCGCCGTAGGCCAGGTCGTCGCTCCGCATGAAAACCAGAGCGCCCTCGTCCAGGACGTCGCCACGAATGCTGCCGGCCTGGCCGCCCGCGCCCACCTGCACCGTGCCGCCGGCGATGACCGTGCCGCCCGCGTAGCTGTTCTCGCCCAGCAGCACCAGCGTGCCCGCGCCGGTCTTGGTCAGGCCGCCGTTTCCGCTCATGGCCTGGACGATGGTGGTGTCGCTGCCGTGCGTGTCGAGCGTACCGCCGCCTGCATTCAGGGTGATGGCGCGCGAGCCGGCCAGATCAAAGGGTGCGTCCCAGCGCAGCGTGCCGCCATCGAAACTCAGGCCGCCCGTCGCCGCGCCCAGCTTGTCGTCGGCCGACACCGCCACGACGCCGCCATCGATCGCCGTACCGCCCTGATAGGCATTCGAGGCAACCAGGGTCAGCGTGCCCGGACCGGTCTTGGTCAGTCCGCCGGGTCCCTGTACCGTGCCGGCCAGCGCCAGATCGCCGTCGGTCTGAAAGACCCCGCCGCCCGCCCGCAGGTTGACTGGACGCGCCGTCGCGAAAGCCGTCGTGGTATGCAGCGTGCCGCCATTGAAGGTAAGCGCGCCGGACAGCGCGCCCAGATTGCCGTCGCCCGCCACTTGCACGGTGCCGCCGGCCAGCACCGTGCCGCCGGCATAGGTATTGGCGCCGGACAGCACCAGCGTGCCGGCCTCGGTTTTCGTAATGCCACCGGCCCCGGCGATGGCGGCGGCGATGGTCGCCCGGTCCGCCAGTACGCGAATTTCCGCGTTGCCGTCGGCATTGGCCGAGCCGTCGACCTGCAGCGTGCCCGGACCGCTCAAGGTATAGCCGTTGTCGACGAATTGCAGGCCCTGGAAGGACTGCGCGCCCTGTACCGCGATCGTCCCGCCCTGGCTGCCGCCGTCCTTGAACACCGCGACCTTGCCGGCCCAGGCCGCGGGCACGTCGCCATTCTCATTGGCCCAGGACAGCGACGCGCCATCCCAGTTGCCGCTGCCGCCCTGCCACTGCTGCAGCATGTCGGAACCCGGCGACCCGATGGCGAGATCGACATGGCCATTGCCCGCCAGCACCTCGTACGCCGCGATCGACGACGGCATGGCGCTCGCATCCACCTGCAGGCCCAGGTCGTCCAGCACCCCGCCATAGGTGAACAGGCGGTAGTACCCCGCGGCCGCCGTGCCATCGGCGGGCACGGTGCTGGGCGACAGGTCAAGGACGCCGTCCAGCGTCAAATTGCGCAGGACCGCGACGCGGCTGCTCGCTCCCCCGGCGGGATTGGCCGACGTGCCGCCGCTGCCCAGCGCATACGCCAGCCGCGATTGCGCCGATAAGGCCAGGTCGCCCTGCACGCCCAGCGTGCCGCCCTGGTCGCCCGGCGCCAGCGTGCCGCCGTCCGCGATCACCGTGGTCCCGACCGTCCCGTTGCCGGCGAGGGTGGCGCCATTGCGCACCGTTACGGGATTGGCGGCGCCCAGATTCGAGTTCGCGACCAGCGTGCCGCCGGCGATGTCGATACCGCTGCTGTTCACCACGTAGGCGTCGGACAGGACCAAACGGCCCGGACCGGTCTTGCTCAGGCTGGAAACGTCCAGCGCGCCGCTGAAGTCCCCTTGCGCCACGCTCAGCGCATAGCCTTGCAGCGTCCCGCCGCCCTGCAGGTTGTTGACCGTGAGCCCGCTGGGTGTCTGGCTTATCAGGGCGCCGCCGCCGTCGATGGACAGCGTGCCGAGCGTCGCGAGGCCGGTATCGAAAACGCTGTTGCCGCGCAGCGTCACGCCTTGCCCGATTTCGATGGCCGACGTGGCGACCACGCCCATCGTGGTGGGCGACTCCAGCAGTTCCGTCGCCGTGTCCGCCGTGAAGCGCGCAGTGGCGCCCGGGCCCATCAACAGCGAACCGTTGTGGGCGAAGGGGTCGGGACCGGCGATGTGGACAGTACCGGTAGTGCCCCCGCTGAAAGCCAACATCTGGTTGAAGGCGCCCTGGCCCACCGCGAGCGTGCCGCCCCCGAGCATGACCGATTGGACGCGCAGCTGGCTGGCGGAGGCGACCTCCAGTGTGCCCTGATTGACTTCGATGCCGCCCAGCGGGCTGAGGCCGCCGAGCGTAAGCCGCCCGGCCCCCTGCTTGATCAAGGGCCCGGTGCCGCTGATGTCGCCGGGAAAAGTCGCGTTCCCCGCATAATCGACGACGAGTTGGCCGTCCAGGTTGATGGCAGAGGGCGACGGTGTAACGGCCGCGTCGCCGATGCCCAAGCGCAGGGTACCGCCCTGGACGTCCAGGGCGCCGGTGAATGCCATATCGCCAGCCAGCGTCAGCGTGCCGCCCCCGGCCTTCGTCAGCTTGGCGCTTCCGCTGACCGGCGCATTGATCGTGGCGGCAAAACCGTTGGTGTCCAGCGTGCTGTCACCCGTCACCGACACCTGGCGCGAGGCCGCCATGCCGAAGGCCGCGTTCCAGCGCAAAGTGCCCCCGGACAAGGTCAGCGTGCTGGCGGGAGTGCCCAGGCTGGCTTCCTGTGAAACGGCCAGCGTGCCGCCGGCGATCGTCCACGGCGTGGCCTTGGTCGCCACGCCGGTCAAGGTCCACGTGCTGGCGCCGGTCTTGGAATAGTTGATAAAACCCTGGTACTGCGCGCCGCTGCCCACCGCCCCCAGTTGCGACACATCGAAGACGGTGCTGGCGTCGGTGGTATCGCCGCCCAGGCGCAGGGCATCCACGCCCAGGTGGCTGACCACGTTGCCCGTGATCCGCGAGCCGGCGTCCAGGATCAACAGGTTGCCCGAGTTCAGGAAGTCGATGGCGTTGGCCCGGCCAGCCTGCGGCGAGCCTTGCCCGCCGATGATGACGCCGGCGTTCTCCACCACGGTATTGCCCATGCCGATGACCCCAGGCCCGCCCGCGGCCGCGCCGGGTATCGGCGACTGGCCGACCGAGCCCGCATCGCCCCCGATGACGGTGCCGCTGTTGCCCAGCGTCGCGCCGCTGGGCAGCACCACGCCGGCTCCGCCGCCGCCAGGCAAAGGATAGGTCCCGAAGGTTCCGCTGGACGCCGTTCCGCCGCCGTTGCCGCCGCCCGTTCCGCCGCTGTCGCCCGCCGGCCCGGCGGGCCGGCCACCGCTCACGCTCAGCCCGCCGCCGCCGGCCGCTCCCCCATTACCGCCGAGTATGGTGCCCGCATTCAACACACGGCTGTTGGCGGTCGCCAGCACGCCGGCGCCGCCCCCGCCGCCCGAACCGGCAATCCCGAACGACGTGAACGCCGCCGCGTCGCCACCGGCTCCGCCCGCGCCGCCGCCGATCGTGTATCCGCCGGGGACTGTCAGGGTCAGGCCCGTGCCGCTCATCAGGATGCCGGCTCCGCCGCCACCCCCGCCGCCGGCGCCGCCGTCGCCGTCCGCCGTGCTGGCACCCTGCCCGCCCTTGCCGCCGACCACATCGCTGGAAACGGTGTAGGTGTCGTTCGGGAAGGCGCCTTGCTGCAACATGAAAGCCAGGCCGCCACCGCCGCCACCGCCGCCGCCCATCGTGCCCATCGGGGCCGTGGTGGCGGCGCTGCCTGCCCCGCCNCCGCCGCCGACGCCATGATCCTGCAATCCGCCGCCGCCGCCGCCGTCTCCCCCGGTCATGACGCCATTGCCGCCCAGCCCGCCGCTGCCGGCCGCGCCCTGCCCCTGCTGGCCAGCAGTTTGGCCCGAAGGATCGGCCACTCCGCCGTCGTTAGCGCTGTCCCCGGTGGTACGGCTGCTGCCCGCGCCCGCGCTGGTGACATCGCCGCCCGCGCCGCCGTCGCCACCGTCGACCCCCAGGATCGGCGCCGCCTGCCCATGCGCCGGCGTGCCGGCCAGCATCGCGGCCAGCACGCCGGCCATGGCTGCCGCACCGAGCCGCCCGGCCCGGCGGACCGCCGCGGGAGAACCGGACCGGCCGCCGCGCGCGGTCTCGGGCGCGACCTGCCACTTGCCTTGCGCGGCGTTCCAGATAAGGCGATAGATGCGGTTCATGTAGGGATCGGGCCGGCCAGTGGAAAACGCGGCGATTCTAGGGAAGAGCCGCCTGCCGCACATCCCCAGTTTCAGGTAGGCGCGCCTTCCATCGGCAGACGCAGGCGCACGCTGGTGCCGGCCGCGCCGCTCTCCACGACCAGGGCGCCGCCGAGCTTCTCCGCCCGTGCCCGCATGCCGCGCATGCCGTGCGCGCCGCCGGGGATGGCGACCCCGTCCGGGCCGCCATCCCCATGCAGGCCGCTTCCATCGTCGCTTACGGACAATGTCACCGCCGCTTGTTCCAACTGCGCGGCGATCCGTATCGTCCGCGGCGCGGCGTGCCGGACGGCATTGTTCACCGCTTCCTGGATTACCCGCAGCACGGATAGCGCGGCATCCGGCCCCATGCCAGGCAGCTTGGGCAGCGGCTGCACGTCCCACTCCAGCCGCACGCCCATGGCGCGCAGCCGCGGCTCCAGGCGAAAGCGCAGGTTCGCCAGCAGCGGCTGCAGGTCGGCGTCCTGGGCATCGAGCGAATCGATGATCAGCCGCAGGTCCTGCAGGGTGTCTTCCAACGAGCGCACCAGTTCCACGCGATCGGCATCGGGACGACGCGCGATGTGCAAGGCCGCCACCAGGTTCGATCCCATGCCGTCATGCATGTCCTGCAGGATGCGCTCGCGTTCCGTCGCGATTGCGGCCTGCTGGGCGACGGCGGCTTCCTCCCGGTCCAGGATGAAACGTTCGGCGAAGACGAACAGCAGCACCACGCAGAACGGCACCGCTCCCGCGATGCTCCAGCGGAAGCTGTCCCAATGCAGCCAGTCCATGAGGATCAGGTATGACTGCACGATAGTCACCCACCAGATGAGCGCGGACAGCGCCAGCGCGGCGTATTTGGGCGACCGCAAGCGCCACGCGCGCCACAGCAGCAGGCCGATCACGACCAGCCGCGCCAGCACGTGCGGCCAGGTCCACAGCCAGAGGCGATCGTCGGCCATGCCGGCGGCGCCCGCCGCCAGCACGGCCAGCAGCGTCAGCGCGCCGAGCGCGTGCCATGCCGGCAGGAAACCGCGCAACCGGAACTCCGACATCCGGTAGCCCACCACGCACAGCACCCAGTACATGACGGTCGTGATCACGATGCGCGTGATCTCCTGCGTGCCCCGGCTCACCGGCAGGTCCAATGCCAGATACGAGGCCGCGGCCAGCACTCCCGCCAGCATGCCGAACTGGATGACGTGCGTACGCCGCTGCCGGCGGACGTGGGCCACCAGAAAGCACAGCGCCGCGCCCATCACCACCAGCACGCCGTACGGCACACCGACCTGAAGCACATAGCGCAGCCGCCAGCTCCCATCCACATACCCGGGCGGCGCGATGGTGATCGCGGAGATTCCGCTGCGGATATGAGTGCTGCCTTGCAGCCGGACGGCAAGGATATTCTCGCCCGCGCGGAACAGGCCGGAAGGCAACACCAGCCGCACGGGCGCATCGCTCATGGCGGAACCCATGGCCCGCGGCGTGTCGAAACGCACGCCGGGATTCAGCAGCGACCCGTTCAGCCAGAATTCCGCGGCCAGCGAAACATGGGGCACATAGAGGATCAGCGGCCGGACCGGGGGCGCCGCAAGCCTGAACGGCGCGACATACCAGGCATAGCCGTCCAACCCGGGATGAGTGCGGCGCCAGTTATCCGGCAATGCGAGCTCGATGCCGCCCGCGGCTGGCGGAGCGGCTGAATCGCCGGCCTGGAACCATGCGCGGTCCAGCCGCAGCACCGGGTCATTGCCGGCCGCCTCCATGGACGCGGCCGGCGTACCGTTCGCGGCCGCGCTGGCGGCGGTCGCCGCGCCATCCGCCACGGCGGGGCTTGCCGCACCCGCGGCCCAGCCGGACACGGCGCAGCAGCAAAGCAGGATGGCGGCTACCCAGCGCTTGCTCAAGGGATGAATCCCTTTCGACGCGCGGCATTCACGACTTCGACGCGATTGCGCACCATGAGTTTGCCGTAGATGCTTTTGATATGCGTCGAAACGGTGTGCCCCGACAGGCCCAGGCGCGTCGCCGTCTCGGCCGTCGAATATCCCAGTGCGATATGCCGCAGGATATCCGTCTCGCGCGGCGTCAGCGATTCGGCGCCCAGGGCGGCCGCCGGCGCCGCGGCCCGCCGGCCCGGATCCGTCGGCCCGATCGCGGCCCCGCCGGTAGCGGCGGCTTGACGGCGGCCTGGGTCGGGCGCGAAACGCTTCAGCAGGTAGCGCGCGATTTGCGGCGACAAGGGCGCGCCGCCCGCGTGTACCGCGAGCAGTGAACGCGCGAAGTCGTCCAGCGTCGTGTCCTTGAGCAGATAGCCCCGCGCGCCCGCCTCGATGGCGCGCACCACGTGCGCCTCGTCACCGAATACCGTGCTGACCAGCACGGCGATGTCCGGCGCGGTCTCGCGCAGCATCGCGATCAGGTCGCAGCCATCGCCGTCGGGCAATCCCAGATCGACGATGGCTATGTCGCAGGACGCGGACGCCAATTGGCGCCGGGCCTCCGCCAGGGTGGACACGCTGCCGGCCAGCGCCAGCTCCGGATGCGCGCCGATCATGCGTTCGAATTCCGGGCGCAGCAGGGCATCGTCTTCGACGACGAAAACCCGGACCCGCCGGCGATCAGGATGCGAGGACGCCATGGCGCGGGATTTTATCGCTCGCGCACCTCGACACGGAACCGCTCACCGGCCGGGGCGCCGGGCTGCCTATAATCCCTGCTTATCGTTGCCGTCCGCCCGCGTCCGGCCGCCGTCCCGCCGTCCCTTTGCCGCGCCCCATGTCCGCTCCGCCTTTGCGCGTGCTGTCCGTCATCCCGCCGATGACGCAGTTGAATACGCCTTATCCCTCCACCGCCTACCTGACCGGTTTTTTACGGTCACGTGACGTGCCATCGTTCCAGGAAGACCTGGCCCTGGCGCTCGTCCTGCGGCTGCTGTCGCCCGACGGCCTGCGCGCCATTGCGGCGCGCATCGAGGCGCTGCCGGCGCAGGACCATAGCGCGGCCGTCCAGGCCTTCGTCGCGCAACAGCCGCGCTACCTGGCCACCATAGGCCCGGTCATCGCCTTCCTGCAGGGCCGGGACGCTACGCTGGCCCACCGTATCGTGGGCCGCAACTATCTGCCGGAAGGTCCGCGATTCAACTCCCTGGACGTCTACATCGATGAAGAAGGCGGCGATCCCCTGGGCTGGGCGTTCGGCGCCCTGGGCCTGCAGGATCGCGCCAAGCACCTGGCCACGCTGTACCTGAACGACCTTGCCGACGTGGTGCGCGATGCGGTCGACGAGCGCTTCGAGTTCGTGCGCTACGCCGAATCGCTGGCCGGCAGCCAGCCCACTTTCGATCCGTTGGCCCAGGCGCTGGCGGCCTCGCCGAATCTGGTGGACGACACGCTGCGCGACCTGACGCTGGAAGCGCTGGCGCGCCATGCGCCTACGATGGTGCTGCTGTCGGTGCCCTTCCCCGGCGCGGTCTATGCGGCCTTCCGCATCGCGCAGACGATCAAGGCCCGGGATCCCGGCATCGTGACCGTGCTGGGCGGCGGCTTCGTCAACACCGAACTACGCGAGTTGAAGGACCCGCGCGTGTTCGACTATTTCGACTATGTCACGCTGGATGCCGGCGAACGTCCTTTGCTGGCCTTGCTGGACCACGTGCAAGGCAAGCGTTCACGACAACGCCTGGTGCGCACCTTCCTGCGCGACGCCGATACGGGCGCCGTACGCTACGTGAACATGGTGGAGCCCGATGTGGCGTTCGCGGAAGTCGGCACGCCGACCTGGGACGGGCTGCCGCTGGACCGCTATCTGTCGCTGCTGGACATGCTCAACCCCATGCACCGCCTGTGGAGCGACGGGCGCTGGAACAAGCTGACGGTCGCGCACGGCTGCTATTGGAAGAAATGCAGCTTCTGCGACATCAGCCTGGACTACATCGACCGTTACGAAGGGGCATCCGCCACGGTGCTGGCGGATCGCATCGAATCCATCGTGCGCGAGACCTCGCAGACCGGCTTCCACTTCGTCGATGAAGCGGCGCCCCCGAAGTCGCTGAAGGCCCTCGCGACCGAATTGATCGCGCGCAACACCGGGATTTCGTGGTGGGGCAACATCCGCTTCGAAAAGACCTTCACGCCGGAGCTGTGCGAACTGCTGGCCGACAGCGGCTGCATCGCCGTATCGGGCGGTTTGGAAGTCGCGTCCGACCGCCTGCTGAAGCTGATGAAGAAAGGCGTTTCCATCGACCAGGTGGCGCGGGTAACGCGCGCGTTCACCGATGCGGGCATCCTCGTGCATGCCTACCTGATGTACGGCTTTCCCACCCAGACCGTGCAGGATACGGTCGATGCGCTGGAATATGTGCGCCAACTGTTCGAGAACGGTTGCATCCAGAGCGGATTCTTCCATCGCTTTGCGTGCACGGTGCATTCGCCGGTCGGCAAGCATCCCGAGGAATACGGCGTAACCTTGCAAGCTCTGCCGCCGGTGTCCTTCGCCAAGAACGACATCGGCTTCCATGATCCGACGGGCGTGGACCACGACAGGTTGGGCAAAGGCTTGAAAAAGGCGATCTACAACTACATGCACGGCATCGGCCTGGACGAGGACGTGCGCAGCTGGTTCCCCTTCAAAGTGCCACGCACGACCGTGGCGCGCAATCGCATCGAACGGGCCTTGAGCCAACGGGGATAATCCGTGAACGACATTGCATTCTCGACGCTGCCCCTGCAGCCCACCCTGCTGGACAACCTGCAAAGCCTGGGTTTCGCGCGGATGACGCCCATCCAGGCGCAAAGCCTGCCCATCATTCTGGAAGGCCGCGACCTGATCGCCCAGGCCAAGACCGGCAGCGGCAAGACCGCGGCATTCGGCCTGGGCCTGCTGCAGAAACTGGACACCGCCCGCCTGGTCCCGCAAGCGCTGGTCGTATGCCCCACCCGCGAGCTGGCCGACCAGGTGGCCCAGGAACTGCGCCGGCTGGCCAGGCTGATCCCCAATGTGAAAGTATTGACGCTATGCGGCGGCGCCGCCGCCCGCCCCCAGGCGGAATCGCTGGCCCGTGGCACGCATCTGGTCGTGGGCACGCCCGGCCGCATCAAGGACCACCTGGAGCGCGGAAGCCTGGACCTGTCCGCCCTTCAGACGCTGGTGCTCGACGAAGCGGACCGCATGGTCGACATGGGCTTCCACGACGACATCGTCGCCATCGCCGCGCATTGCCCGGCCAAGCGCCAGACCCTGCTCTTTTCCGCCACCTACCCCGACAATATCCGCAAGCTCAGCGCCCGCTTCCTGCGCAATCCCGCCGAAATCAAGGTGGAGACGCAGCATGACGCCAGCCGCATCGAACAGATTTTCTACGAGGTGGACGAAGGGGAACGCCTGGACGCCGTAGTCTCTCTGCTGGCCCACTTCCGCCCCGCGTCCACGCTGGCATTCTGCAATACCAAGATCCGCAGCCACGACCTGGTGGAGCGCCTGCAGGCGGCCGGCATCAGTGCGCAGGCGCTCAACGGCGACCTGGAGCAGCGCGAGCGCGATGAAATCCTGATCCAGTTCGCCAACCAGAGCTGCGCCGTGCTGGTGGCCACCGACGTGGCCGCCCGCGGATTGGATATCCAGAGCCTGGGCGCGGTCATCAATGTGGACGTGACCAAGGACACCGAAGTCCACGTCCACCGCATCGGCCGCGGCGGCCGCGGGGAACAGAAAGGGCTGGCGCTCAGCCTGTGTTCGCCGGAGGAAATGCGCTGGGCCAATCTCATAGAGGAATACCAGGGGACTCCGCTGAAATGGGGCGACCTGAAAGCGCTGCGGCCCAAATCAGACCGCCCCTTGCGCGCGCCCATGGTCACCTTGTGCATACAGGGCGGCAAGAAAGACAAGCTGCGCCCGGGGGACCTGGTGGGCGCCCTGACCGGCGATGGCGGCCTGGATTTCGAGCAGGTCGGCAAGATCAACATTACCGAGTTCAATGCCTATGTGGCCTTGAACCGGCAGATCGCCAAGCAGGCCTACGCGCGGCTCTCCGGCAGCAATATCAAGGGCCGCAGGTTCCGCATGCGCTTCCTGGAAGAGTTCTGACCGGTCCGGCCCCCGCAAAGGGCCGTCATCGCGGCCGCGCGCGCAT
Organism: Bordetella sputigena; assembly: GCF_965137885.1. Classification (NCBI taxonomy): domain Bacteria; kingdom Pseudomonadati; phylum Pseudomonadota; class Betaproteobacteria; order Burkholderiales; family Alcaligenaceae; genus Bordetella; species Bordetella sputigena. The sequence continues at coordinate 229,069 of NZ_CBCSCA010000009.1, read as the reverse complement.
TGCGATGCGAAAGCGCTCATCCACCAGCGCGCCGACATTGCACCGTGACCATCGCGACACCTGCTCCGCGTCGACGCTGAACACCCGTCCCGGCGCGAGCAGGATTTTCTCCGGCATCAGTTCGCGCGCCAGCGCCACCGTATCGTCGATGCCGGGAAAGGCCGACCAGAGATAAAGCGAACTCGCCGGTCGCGCGAAGACCTCGGCGCCCAGTTCGTCAAGCACCTGCAGCGCTTGCGCGGTTGCCGCCTCCAGCCGGCGGCGCAGGCGGAACAGGTGGCGTTCGTAGTGGCCCTCGCGCAGCATGACGTCGACCATGCGCTCGCAGTACTCCGAGCTGCTGACATGCACCAGCGCCTTCAGGTCGGCCAGATCACTGGCCAGCGCCGTATTGCAGGCGATGAACCCGACCCGCAGCGCCGCCGAGAACGACTTGGAAAAGCTGCCGATGTAGATGGTGCCCGCCAACTGGTCCAGCGCCGCCAGGCGCACGGCCGAGGTCGGCTTGAAGTCCGCCAGCGGGTCGTTTTCCACGACCATCACGCCATGCGCCTGGCACAACTGCAGCACGCGATAGGCCTTGGCTGCCGAGATGTCCGAGCCGGTGGGATTGTGCGCCAGCGACTGCGTGAAAAACAGCCTGGGCTTTTCGCGCGCCAACAGGCGCTCCAGCACCGCGACGTCCGGCCCGTCGGGCAGGCGCGGCACGCCCAGCATGCGGGCGCCCGCCAGCTTCAGCTTGCCGAACAGCGGGTAATAGCCGGGATCGTCGACCAGCACGGCGGCTCCGGGCGGCACGAAATAACGGATGACGACATCCATGGCCTCGTTGGCGCCATGGGTCAGCACCAGCTGCGACGGCGAAGCATGCACGCCGATGTCGCCCAGCTTGCGCACCAGGCTTTCGCGCAACGGCGCGTAGCCGAAGCGGCTGCCATAACGGAACAGGCTGCCCAGGCCGGTGCGCACCACCTTCTGGTGATAGCGGTCCATGCGCATATCGGCCAGCCATTCCACGGGCGGGAAGCCGTCGCCGACGGCCACCGCGTCCGGCTGGGTCTTGAGCTGCTCGCGCATCAGCCAGACGATGTCCATGGCGCGGCTCAGCTGGCCTGATTCTTCTTCCGCCGGCTTGCGCACGTAGTGGCGGTCCGCCACGTAGAAGCCGGAGCCGCGCCGCGGTTCGACCAGCCCCTGTGCCACCAGTATCTCGAAGGCGACGACGACGGTGTTCTTGGCGTAGCGGTGCAACTGCGCGACTTCGCGCAGCGAAGGCAGCTTGTCGCCGGCGCGGTAGACGCCATCGGCGATCTGCTGCCCGATCAACCGGGCCAGACCCTCGGCGATCGGGGCGCCGCGTCCGCCGCGCGGCTCGCGCGCTTCGCGCGGCGCGCGACGTACCTGCCCTTTGCTGCTGTCGTCCGTGGCCACGATTCCAGGCGCATCCATTCAAAATTGGTGCAGTGCGATGGTACTGTTTGCCCAAACTGTACCTGTCAACGGCGGTACAGTTTACCTAGCATCGACCCGTTGATTCCCAAACGGAGCATTTCCATCGTGGTCGATTCGCGCCTTTCCAATTTCCGCGCCCTGTCTCCCTCCGAACGGCTGCAGGCCATCGTCGGCGCCGTCGGCCTCAGCGACGAAGAAAAGCAGGCGCTGGCCCGGCCGGGCGCGCTGGCGCTGGATCGCGCCGACGGCATGATCGAGAACGTCATCGGCACTTTCGAGCTGCCGATGGGCGTCGCCGCCAATTTCCAGGTGAACGGCCGCGACGTGCTGGTGCCCATGGCGGTCGAGGAACCTTCGGTCGTCGCCGCGGCATCCTACATGGCCAAGCTGGCCCGCGAATGCGGCGGCTTCGAGACCTCCAGCACCGCGCCCGTGATGCGCGCGCAGATACAGATCCTGGGCCTGACCGATCCGCAGGGCGCGCGCCTGGCGCTGCTGCGTGAAAAGGAGCGCATCCTGGCGCTGGCCAACAGCCGCGACAAGGTGCTGATCGAGCTGGGCGGCGGCTGCCGCGATATCGAAATCCATATCTTCCCGGACACGCCGCGCGGCCCCATGGCGGTCGTGCATCTGATCGTCGATGTGCGCGACGCGATGGGCGCCAACACGGTCAACACCATGGCCGAAGCCGTGGCCCCGCTGGTGGAGGAAATCACCGGCGGTTCGGTGCGGCTGCGTATCCTGTCCAATCTGGCGGACCTGCGCCTGGCGCGCGCCCGGGTGCGCCTGACGCCCGCGGCGCTCGCCACCAGGGAACGCAGCGGCGAGGAAATCATCGAAGGCATTCTCGACGCCTGGGCCTTCGCCGCGGTCGATCCTTATCGGGCCGCCACCCACAACAAAGGCATCATGAACGGCATCGATCCCGTCGTCGTCGCCACCGGCAACGACTGGCGCGCGATTGAAGCCGGCGCGCACGCCTATGCCGCGCGGACGGGACGCTATACCTCGCTGACCGCCTGGGAAAAGGATGCTTCCGGCGCGCTGGTCGGCTCCATCGAAATGCCCATGGCCCTGGGACTGGTGGGCGGCGCCACCAAGACCCATCCGCTGGCGCGGATCGCCCTGAAGATATTGGCGGTACGCTCGGCGCAGGAATTGGCGGAAATCGCGGTCGCCGTCGGCCTGGCGCAGAACCTGGGCGCCCTGCGCGCCCTGGCCACCGAAGGCATACAGCGCGGCCACATGGCGCTGCATGCCCGCAATATCGCGCTGACGGCGGGCGCGAGCGGCCAGGAAGTGGATACCATCGCACGCCGGATGGCCGAAGAAAAAGATGTGCGCACGGATCGCGCCCTCGCTTTGCTGAAAGCGCTGCGCGGGCAGCAACCGACGTAAGGGCAGGCGCGGGCGGCGCCGTCCGGGCGCCTTGGATACGGCGCCGGGCGGGCGGCCGGCGACCGGACCGCCGGAACGTCCGCGCGGACCGCGCCCCCCGCAAAAGAAGGCGACCGGTCATGGCTACCCATGACCGGCCGCGACAAAAGAAGGAGGAGACCAACCATGAGTATCGATTCCACCCCATACGGCCAGCGCGCCGTACCGGACCGCGAGCCCGCATGGCAGCTGGCGGAGGTCTGGAGCGACACCGTCGACCTGCGCCACCTGGCATGGTCCATCGCCATCGGCATCGTCGTCAGCGTCGCCGCCTTCGTCGCGGCCGGCCGCTGGCTGCGCGGCATGGCATCGTCCGCGGAACTTGCGCATGCCTACGCCATGCTGGCGGGCCTGGCCGGCAGCGTGATCGCCGGCGTGGTCTGCGCGCGCCTGTTCCCGCCCAAGCGCGAGGTCATCGAGGACACCTCGCTGGCCGACCCGGCGTGGCGCGCGGAAGTGCTGGCCGAGCTGGCCAATGAGCCCGGCGGCCTGGGTACGCTGGCCGACCTGCCGCCGGCCGCGCTGCAGGAACTGCGCGAGCTGGGCCTGCAGGAGCTGTTCGACGGACAGTCCCATGCGCGCGACGCGCGCCTGCCCCAGACCAAGGAGGCGCTGGCATGAGCGATCCCATATTGTTGAACCAGATCCTGGCCGCGGCCGCCATGGGCCTGATCGGCGCGATCGTCTTCGCCGCCATCGGGCTGATCTCGGGCACCGACGAAACGACCACCATCGCGCCGCTGACCCTACTCGTCGCCTTGCTGGGCGTGCCGCCGGCCGGCGTGTTCACCTTCTTCCTGGCGGGCGCGGTCGCCAAGCACATGACGCACGCCGTACCGACGGCGCTACTGGGCATTCCCGGCGATACGCTGGCGACGCCCTTGCTGCAGGATGCGAATATGCTGCGCAAGCTGGGCGTGCCGCATATCGCCCTGCGCAAGATGATTTCCGGCGCCATCATCGCCGCCTTCGTGGCGGTGCCGCTGGCCGTGCTGTTCGCCGTCCTGCTGGCGCCGTTCGGACCGGCAATCACGCGTTCGGCGCCCTGGATCTTCCTGGCGGCCGCCGTACTGATCGCGTATTTCTCCGCGGGCCGATGGGCCGCGGTGGCGTTGCTGGTTCCCTTCGTCGTGGTCATTGTCGCGCTGCAGAGCCTGACCGCCCGCTACGGCGTCAAACTGAGCGTGAGCTATTTCCTGGGCATCGCCATCGGCCCGCTGATCGCGGATCTGTTCGCCGTCATGTCGCCGCAGGGCCGCAAGCGGATGGCCCGCGACAAGGTCCACACGCTTACGCTGGCGCCGGACGTAAAGGGCTGGTCGGGCTATTTCCCCAACCCGCTCAAGGTGCTGGACCGCACGCAGGCGCGCTGGACGCTGGCCACCGCGGCCATTTCCAGCGCGACCTTCGTCTTCAGTCCCGTCGCGATGACGGTGGTGATGGGCGAGATGGTGGGTTCCCGCATCCGCCACGCCTATCACCGGCTGACGACGGTATTGAGCGCGCGCAACGGGGTCACGGAAGCCACCTACATCGCCGAGGCGTTGATCCCGCTGATCGCCTTCGGGCTGCCCTTGAGCCCGGTGGCGGCCGGCCCCGCCGCGCCGCTGTTCAACGCGCCGCCGCGGTTCACGGTGGACAGCGCGACCGGGCAGACGCACAACCTGCACAATCTGCTGAACCACTGGGAGTTCCTGGGCTACGGCATGCTGGCCGTGGTCATCGCCTCCCTGGTTTCCTATCCCTTCGCCATGAACTACGCCCGCCGCGCCGCGTTGTTCGTATCCCGCAAGGTCAGCCACGAAGCCATCATCGCCACCTTCGTCGGCCTGATCGTGGTGATCAGCGTGTGGGAAGGACAGCTGCTGGGCCTGCTGGTGATCCTGACCATGGGGCTGCTGGGCGGCCTGCTGTCGCGATTCTTCGCGTTCAATACGGGCGTGCAGTTCATGGGCTACTACACGGCGGTGCTGACGGTGCCGGCGCTGGTCAAGCTGATTACCTAGCGCACGGTCGATTCACGCGCTCGGGGCGGCCGCTCGCGGCATAGCCCGGCGAAAGCGCCAGGCACAGCTCATAGGCCACGAACAGCAAACCGCCAGCACAAAGATACGCCCGCGGAAACGCGCGCAGCCGCGGAATGCCCGTGGTGGCGGCAAGCGGGATAGTCCATCTCCACTGGAGACCACGGCGTCCGCTCTCTGTACGGGCCGTGCGGGGAGGAAAGCGTCCTCTTCGTGCTCGCGAAACGGCTTCACGAGCAGCCGCAAGTATATGTAAAAAAAACGGCGTATTGCGCCACGGCCGGTCTGGTCAAACAATACTGTGCAGGCATAGCCCACCGAACAAGGAGCCCCCTATGACCCGAGTTGTCCGCTTTCATGAATATGGCGATGCGAACGTACTGCGCATCGAAGACATCGACGTTGCCGCGCCCGCGGCGGATGAGGTCCAGATCGCCGTCAAGGCCATAGGCCTGAACCGCGCCGAGGTCATGTTCCGCTCCGGCCGGTACCTGCAAGAGGCCGCGTTCCCGTCCCAACTCGGCTACGAGGCCGCGGGCGTGGTGAAGACGGTCGGAAGCGACGTGGCCGGATTCGCGCAGGGCGACGCCGTCAGCGTCATCCCGACGCCGGACATGGCGCGTTGGCCTACCTACGGCGAATTGATCAACATTCCCGCCAGGTACGTGGTGAAGCATCCGGCGCGGCTGAGCTTCGAGCAGGCGGCGGCGTCATGGATGCAATACGTGACGGCCTGGGGAGCCTTGATTGCCCAGGCAAAGCTGCGCGCCGACGATTTCGTGATTGTCTCGGCCGCCTCCAGCAGCGTCGGCATTGCCGCCATCCAGATCGCGCGCAGCGTCGGCGCGACGGTGATCGCGACCACGCGCACCGGCGCCAAGGCCCAGCCGCTGCAAGCCGCCGGCGCGCACCACGTGATCGCGACCCGCGAAGAAGACCTGGCGGCCCGGGTGAAGGCGATTACCAACGGCAAGGGCGCGCGCGTGGTATTCGACCCGATCGGCGGCCCGGCGATCGCCCAGCTTGCGGAATGCATGGCCTTCGGGGGCATGCTGCTGGAGTACGGCGCGCTGAGCACGGAAACCGGGACATTCCCGCAGTTCGCGGCGCTGGGCAAATGCCTGACCTTCAAGGGCTATCTCTACCTGGAAGTCATTGGCAACGATGAACTGCTGGCGCAGGCCAAGGCCTTCATCAACGCGGGGCTGGAATCCGGTACGCTGTCGCCGCTGATCTCCCGCACCTTCCGGTTCGATCAAATCAAGGAAGCCACCCGCTTCCTGGAGTCGAACGAACAGGTCGGCAAAATCGTGGTCACGGTAGACTGAGCGGCGCGTAGCAACAATCCAGGAGCAATACAGCAGTGAATCAAGCCAGCACGCCGGACGACGACACCCCCGGAGACCGCAAGACACAGGAGCCCAGGCTCTGGTGCGATGACGGCTGGACCGCCCGCGTCATCAAGAACGAGGACGACGACGGCTGGGCCGTGGAAATGACCAAGGACGGCGAAGCGGAGCCGGCCCTGGTGGGCCCATGGACCATGGGGCGCGACAAGAAGAACCCGAAGCCGCTGGATGCGCCTGCCTTCTTTACGCTGGTGAAGACAGCGAATGAAGTCCTGCGCCGGCACGAGCAGCAGTTGCATGCGACGCTGCACAAGAGCGTAAAGATCGACGCGGATGGCGGCCGCCTGACCGTCAAGCTGGACATCGTGCCGGACGAAGACGAGCCGTATGCGGTGCTGAGCGCCTACGACGAACTGGGCGAGCAACTGGCCCAGGTCAACGTGGCGCCCACTTACAAGCTCAGCGTGCAGCGGGCCGCGGAGTGGGCGGCCGGCGGCTTCGCGAAGCCACGCTGATACGCCGGAACGGCGACCGCGGCGGCCGGGACGTACGGCGCGCCGGCCGCCGCGCACGGAACGGCGGCCGTGGCGGAGGCATCAGGACGCGCGTCCCGCGCGGTCAGTGCAATGATCCCCAACGGCCCACCGCGGGCTCGGCGGCGGCCCAGCGCCACTGCTGGTCGCTGTCGCGGCAGACCTGTGTGATGAACCATTGCGAGGTCGCGGTATCCCCTTTGCCGCTGATCACGGAGAACGCCACTTCGCGGCAGGCCGTCAATGCGTTCTCGGTCTGATTGAGCACCTGCAGCTCGCCGTGCTCATCGAAGAAGCTGATCGAATAGTGGGCCGCCCATGCGCGCTTTTCACCGGGAGCCATGTTGCCGGCCGCGCGCGCGATCAGGGTCTGCTCGGTATCCTGCATGTTTCGATACACGCGCTGGATGGCGGCGTCGGTAGCGGCCTGTACGGCCACGCCGACACCCACGCCGACCGCGGGATTGCTGGTGGCCGCGCCCGTCGCGATGCCAGCCGCGGCGCCGGTAAAGCCGCCGATCGAGCTGCATCCGGCCAGGGCGCCGGTCGTCAGGCACGCGGCGACCGCCGCGCGTACGGCCGCGGCACCGATGCCAGGGTTCGCGCTACGTCGGGCCGTCACTGCAGCGATCCCCAGCGCGCCGTCGCCGGCTCGGCCGACGCCCACTTCCAATGGCCGGCCTGCTCGCAAATCGTCGCGGTATAGAAGTCGCTGCGCGGCTTGTCCTCGACCACCTCATCCACCGAGAACACGATTTCCTTGCAGTTCAACTCGCCGGTGCTGATCTGCCGCGACACGGTCACCCGGCCCTGCGCATCGGGCTCGATCTCGATCGCGTGGCGGCTTTCCCATTTGGCGGTCTTGCCTATCGCCAACGGCCCGGCGACGGCCGCGATGCGATCCTGCTGTTCCGCGTGATAGTCCTTCTCGACGTATTTGACGCCGGCCTGCGCCGCCGCCAAGGCGCCCAGGCCGATACCGGCGGCGACGGTCGGATTGCGGGTCACCTTGCTGGCCAGCGCCGCGCCACCGACACCCGCGCCCGCCGCGGCACCTTCGCTGAACAGCGAACTGCAACCGCTCGCCGAGACCAGCAGCAACGCGCCGGATAACACCGCAACCACATATTTGACGCCGCGCGGCAGACCGCCACGACGGGAACGGCCTGGACCGGGCAAGCCTTCGCGGGGCTGGGGACTGGACGCGAGTGTCCGCGGATTGTCGAACGCACTGTATGCAGGGGACATGTAGAAGCTCTCGCTGATGAAACACATCGGCGTTCGGGGCATGACCCCACGACGAACACCGCAGCGGTGCGCGGCCACGCCGCGCAAGAACGAGAGTTTACGCGAGCGCGAGCCAGCCGCGCGGTCGTGCGCTTGCCGCAAGGCTGATCGCCCGGGCCCGCTCTGCCGTAGCGTTACGCGCCACGGATGTGCATCGGGAAATCCGTGCTGGAGATCACGCCACCCGACCTTCCGGGTGCCTTCTGTCCGCTCCAATAGAGGTTGGTGTGGCGGATGACTTCCGCGGGGGTCGGGGCGCCTTGCTGCGTCATGTCGACTGTCGTATGAGCATCACCGACCAGAACCGCGTCATAACCACGGGCCAGCGCACCATGCAATGTCGAACGCACGCACATATCCGTCTGTGCGCCGGCGACGATGAGTTTGCCCACTTTCAGTCGGGAACAGACCTCTTCGAGATCGGTATCCTCGAACGCATCCCGATAGCGCTTGCCGACGATCGGCTCGTCCGCTACCGGCACGAGCTCGTCAACGATCCGCCACGCCGCGCTGCCCTCGCGGAGCTCCTCATCGGCGTGCCGGACCCATATGACCGGCACGTTCGCGCCGCGGGCACGATCGATCAACGCCTTGACGGCCTGGATCACCTCGTCACGCCGATAGGCATCGGCCACCACACCGTTCTGAAGATCGATTACCACCAACGCCGCATTGGCGCGATTTTCCAGCGTCGTCATGACGGTCCTCGGGTCAATGGTCTACTCCAGCCAATTCTCAACGGCGCCAGGGGAAGGAGAACGTATCGCCATGACGTTGCCCCCAGATTGCATATGCAGTATTGCATATGCCAGACGACCTTGAGCAAAGGCATTTTTCCCTCGTAGCGATCGCTCGGTGGAGGCGCTCTCTTCACAAGTAGCGGCATCGATTGCACGCTAGGCCAGGCGGAGGAATACATCGGGCTGGTGGGCCAGGTACCACGCGACGGATCGTGTGACCGGCAGCTGTCGGATTTCGTCCAGAAGGAAGTATCCGGCGCCGGCGCCCTCCAGGACGCGGAAATCGCCCCATTCGATGGGCTGGCGCAGCAGCATCAGGGGGGCTTCCTGGCCGTCGCTGCCGATGCGGCGGCCTATCTCGGTGAAATCCGCGGGCGGTGCGACGATGTCCAGTTCCTCCGCCAATTCACGCGAGGCCGTGTGCCAGTGATCGGGGTCTTCCGGTTCCATGCCGCCGCCCCAGAAGCTCCAGGCCAGGGGGCCGTTAACGGCTTTGCCGTCGCGCATTTGCAGAAGCGCGCGGCCCAGACGGTCGCGGACGAGAATGCCGACGTTGGTGATCACGGTGATGAATCCTTTCAGAACTGGCGCGGGGGCCGTCGCAAAGCCATGCCGCAAACCGGCATACGGATTGACGGCATCGACGGGCGCCGGCGACTGACGACATCGATTGACGCCGTGGCCATTATCCTGAAAAATGGACAAAATTTCCAATTTTCAAGATAGACATGGACATCAACGCGCTCATCGCGTCTCGCATCCGCGATCTGCGGACGAAGCGGGCCTGGTCGCTGGACGCGCTGGCCGAGCGCAGCGGCGTGAGCCGTTCCACCATATCCGTGATTGAGCGCGGCGAAAGCAGCCCGACCGCCATCGTCCTGGACAAGCTGGCCGCGGCGCTTCAGGTCCCGCTCGCGTCCTTGTTCGAGCGTCCGCCCGCCGAGGGCAGTATTTCGCCCATTTCCCGCGCCGACGAGCAGGCCGTTTGGAAAGACCCGGCGTCGGGATACGTACGACGGCACCTTTCCGCGGCCGTTCCCTGCCCCACCCAGTTGGTCGAGATCCACTTCCCCCCCGGCCAACGGGTCTCCTATGAAACCGCGATGCAGGACCCTGACGTCATCCAGCAACTGTGGATGATCCGCGGAACGATGGAAGTACGTAGCGGGGCAACGACCTGGCAGTTGGCGAAAGGCGACTGCCTGACCATGCGGCTGGATCGGCCCACCGCCTTCCATAACCCAGGCTCCGTGAACGCCCACTATCTGCTGGCGATAACGACGACCCCCAAAGGAATCTAGGATGAGGACCGAAGCCAGTATCCGTGTGGTTGGAGCGGAAGAAGCGTCAGGACTTGTTCAACCGCTGGCCGAGCTATTGATGGATTGCGTCGACGGCGGCGCCTCGGTCAGTTTCATGGCGCCGCTCGAAATGCCGAAGGCCCTGCGATTCTGGACGAATGTCGCCGACGGCGTTGCACGCGGCGACCGCATACTGCTTATCGCCGAAGTCCGCGGCCGGATCGTGGGCACGGTACAGATCGTCGTCGGCCAACCCGAAAACCAACCCCATAGAGCCGACGTCTCAAAACTGCTGGTCCACAGCGAGTTCCGCCGCCACGGCCTTGGAAGAAAACTGTTGGCCGAAGTGGACGTCGTGGCGGCGCGGGCCGGACGGACGCTGCTGGTGCTGGACACCGAAACCGGCAGCGATGCGGAACGCGTCTATGCGCGTGCGGGCTGGACGCGCGCGGGCGTGATCCCCGATTACGCGTTGAAGCCGTACGGCGGCCTGACCGCGACGACTTTCTTCTACAAGCGGCTGCCATCGCACGGCCAGGAAGCGCACACCATCGAACCGGCGCGGCAAGGCGACGCCGCCGCGATCAAGGCATTGGTCGATGGCGCTTATTCCAAATACATCGACCGTATGGGAAGACTACCGGCGCCAATGAGCGCCGATTACGCCGAACTGGCGGCCTCCGGCGATCTTTATGTGCTGCGCGCGCATGGCGTTATCGCGGGCGCGGTGCTGCTGACGCAAGACCACGATTCCATCAAGATCAACAATCTGGTCGTGGGACCCGCCGAACAGGGCAAGGGCTACGGGCGCGAACTGATGCTGTTCGCGGAGCGCATGGCGCGATCGAAGAACCTGCCGGCCCTGACGCTGTTTACCAATGCACTGATGCACGAAAACATCGCCCTGTACACGAAGACCGGCTTCGTCATAACGGACCGTAAAAGCGAAGCGGGTTTCGACCGGGTCTATTTCCGGAAGCAGCTGGAGTAAGAAGGCGAAAGGCTTTCCGTTGCGGCGCGTCGGCCTGCCCGCCGATGTCGCGGGCGCCTGCCTTTACCTGGCCAGCGAGCTGGCCGCGTATGTCACCGGTATTACACTGGACGTCAACGGTGGCGCCTACATTCGTCCGTGAGGGTCCGACATGAATGGCCGATTGCAAGACAAGATCGCGATAGTCATGGGTGGCGGCGCGTCCGCGCCCGAAGCAGGCCTCAGCAACGGCCAGGCCGTGGCGCTGATCTATGCGCGCGAGGGCGCGCGCGTGGTCGTCGTCGATCTGCATCTGGATGCCGCCGAAGCCACCGCGCGGATGATCCACGCCGAAGGCGGCGAGGCTCACGCAATGCAGGCGGACGTCAGCCGTCACGAAGACGTCAAACGCGTCGTCGCCTGCGTGGCCGAGCGCTGGGACCGCCTGGACATCCTGCACAACAACGTCGGCATCGAATACCTGGGCGGCCCGGTCGACACGCCGGAAGAAGCGTGGGACCGGGTACACGACGTCAACCTCAAGAGCGTCTTCCTGGCATGCAAGGAGGCGATTCCGCTGATGGAGCGGCATGGCAGGGGCAGCATCGTCAACGTCTCGTCCACCGCCAGCCTGCGCTATTCCGGCATACCCTATCTGGCGTACAACTCTTCCAAGGCCGCCCTGAACCACGTCTCGCGCATCATCGCCCGGCAGTACGCGCCGCAGCAGATACGCTGCAACGTGGTGGTGCCCGGCTATCTGGATACGCCCCACATCCGCACCATGTATCGCCACCTGTCCGCCGACCGCTTCGCCGAAGTGATGCGGGAACGGGACGCCAAATGCCCGATGGGCAGGCAGGGGACCTGCTGGGACGTCGCCCGCGCGGCTTTGTTCCTGGCCTCCGACGATGCTGCCTACGTGACGGGGACGCTGCTGATGGTCGACGGCGGGGCTTCGATATAGCGCCGGGACCGCGCGTCGGCCGATCAGGCGCGATCGGCCTCGGGCCCGGCGCGCTCGTCCCGGGGCCGGCAAATTTCCAGCACTACCCCGCGCAGCCACCGGTGCGCGGGATCCCGGTCCAGGCGCGGATGCCACATCTGCGACACGGTGATAGGCTCGGTGGCCATGGGCAGCGGGAAGGCGCGCAACGTGCCGCGCTCCCGCAGGTGTTCGAAGTACGAAGCGGGGATCAAGGCGACCAGGTCGGTCGCGGCCGCCACCGACAAGGCGGTGTTGAAGCTGGGCACCACGACGGCGGTGTTGCGCGCCAGTCCCATCGCGGCAAGCGCGTCGTCCACCGGCCCGCCGGGGCGGCCACGGCGCGACGTCACCACGTGGCCGCAGGCCGCATAGCGCTCGGCCGTAATCGCCGGCTCGGACAGCAAGGCATGGCCCTCGCGCACCACCGCGATGAAGCGGTCGCGAAAGAGCGCCTGGACGCGTACCTCCGGACCCGCCTCGCCCAGGACGCCGATATCCAGGTCGAGCAGCCCTTCGCGCAGCGGGCGCACGTCCTTGTCCGGCTTGGGCGCGAACCGCAGGCGGACGCCGGGCGCCTCGCGCGCGGCGCGGGCCACCAGGCGGTGCGCGAAGGCCTCGATGAAGCCGTCGTTGGCGCGTATCGTGAACAGGTTCTGGAGCGTAGCGGGATCCATCTCCACGCCGGCGGGTTGAAGCACCACGCGTGACTCCTGCACCAGCTCCCTGACGCGGTCGCGCAATGCGAGCGCATGCGGGGTGAGCACCATGCCCCGGCCCGCCCGCACCAGGAGCTGGTCCGCAGTGGTTTCGCGCAGCCGCGCGAGCGCCCGGCTCATGGCGGATTCGCTCAGGCCCAGGCGTTCCGCGGCCTGCGCGACGCTGCCCTCGGAAAGCAGTGCGTTCAACGCCAGCAATAGGTTCAGGTCGGCTTCTGTGGGCATGGCTGGAATCTAGCACGGCCGCGCGAATTCCAACATGCGCCGCATGCAGGGATAAGTTGCGCGCCACGCGCTGTGCAAGCCGGCCGGCCAGGCCTAAGCTGGCCTGGCGCGATACAGCGTGCCCCTTACAGGTCTTCCGATCATGTTGCCATCCCTGTCCAGCCCCCATCCCCCTCCCGCGATTGCGCACACCATTCAGGCGAAGAAGGAGAACGATGCGGACGATGCCGACGGCCTGCCGCTGCCGCGGCGCATTGCCGCCGTCACGGCCGTGCTGGGCGCGGGTGTACTCGTCGTGCTCGATGGCGCCATCGCGAATATCGCGCTGCCGGAGATCTCCACGCAATTGCAGACGACACCGGCCGATGCGATCTGGATCGTCACCGCTTATCAACTGGCGGTCGTCATGTTCTTGTTGCCGGCTTCAGCCGTCGGGGAAAGGTATGGGTATCGGCGGATCTTTGCCGGCGGTGTCGCGCTCTTTACCGCGGCATCGGTCTTGTGCGCATTGGCGCCGTCCCTGCCCTGGCTCGTGGCCGCGAGATGTCTGCAGGGCCTGGGCAGCGCGGCCGTCATGCCGCTGGGGCTGGCGCTGTTGCGGTTCATTTATCCGCGTCGATTGCTGGGGCGCTCGATCGCCTGGAACGCGCTGGCCGTCGCGGCCGCCTCGGCGGCGGGGCCGACCCTGGGCGCGTTGATACTGTCCGCCGCAAGCTGGCCGTGGCTGTTCGCGGTGAATCTGCCGATAGGCCTGTTGGTGCTCGCCGCATGCGCAGCCTTGCCGGCGCCGGCCCGCTCGACGCGCCGCATCGACCCCGGCAGCATCGCGCTCAACGCGGTCATGTTCGCCGCTTTCGTGCTCGGAAGCGACCGGCTGGTGATGCGTCCGCTGGACGGCGGCGCGCTGCTCGCCTTGTCGGCCGTTTGCATGGTGCTGCTGGTACGGCGGGAGACGCCCAAGGCGGCGCCCCTGATTCCGTTCGACCTGCTGCGCGTGCCCTCGTTCCGTGCGTCCGTGGTGGCGTCGGTGTGCTGCTTCACCGGCCAGATGGCCGCCTTTGTCGCGCTGCCGTTCTACATCCAGCACGAACTCGGCCAGAGCGCCGTGACCGCGGGGCTGCTGATGATCCCCTGGCCGCTGGCGGTGATGCTGGCCGCGCCGCTGTCGGCCCGCCTGGCCCAGCGCGTGCCAGGCGCCTGGCTGTGCGCGGCCGGAAGCGGATGCTTCGCGATCGGTCTGGCGCTGTGCGCGATGTGGCCCTTGCACGGCGACCCCGCCTTGCCGATTGTCGTGTTCACCAGCCTGGCGGGCCTGGGCTTCGGCTTCTTCCAGACGCCGAACAATCAGAACATGCTGTTGTCGGCGCCCAGGGAGCGCAGCGGCGCGGCCGGCGGCGCGCAAGGCACCGCGCGGCTTACCGGCCTGACGCTGGGCAGCCTGCTGATGAGTTTGATGTTCGCGCTGCTGCCGGCGCACGACGCGGTGCACTGGGGGCTGGCGTCGGCGGCCCTGGCCGCGTTGGCCGGCAGCGTGGCCAGCTTGTCCAGGGGACCATGGCCCGCCGGCGGGATCTAACTCCGGGCGACGGCGGCGGTGACGATGATCTCGACAAGAATGTCCTGCGCGGCCAGCTCGCATTGCGCCGTGGCGCGGGTGGGCGCCGCGTTCGGCGCGGTCCAGGCATCCCAGACCTCGTTCATGCCGGCGAAGTCGCGCTCCAGGTCCTTGATCCAGATCTGCGCGGTCAGCAGGCGGCTCTTGTCGGTACCGGCTTCCGCCAGGAATTTCTCTATCTTGGCCAGCGTCTGGGCCGTCTGGCCGCGTATGTCCTGGCTGCGATCGTCGGCGGTCTGGCCGCCCACGAAGACCATATTGTTGTAGACCACGGCGCGCGAGCGGCGGGTGTCGGTCGCGATGCGTTTGATTTCCATGTCTGGGACTCTTCAGGCGGGTTGAAAAACTATTCTTCGAGATGGGCGAGCTCGCCCAAAGTGATGGGCTTGATCGGTGGCCGGATCCGGTAGTAGCCGACCTCCCGCGGACTGACCTTGCGTTCGTCCGCGATGATTTCGGTCACCGTCAGGCCGCAAAGGCGGCCCTGGCATGGCCCCATCCCGCACCGGCCGAAGGCCTTGGTCTGGTTGGGGCCCAGGCAGCCGACTTCCACGTATTTCCGGATCTTGCCGGCGGGAACCTCTTCGCAACGACAGACGATGACGTTGCCGTCCGTGGGAATGCGATGATCGTCCCGCGGGCGATACAGCTGGTCCAGGAAGGGCCGGATCCTCACCTGCTTGCGGAATCCGGCCAGCAGTTCGGCCTCGCGCGCGTGCATGGCCCTGGGTTCGATACGCTGCAAACGGCGGGCAATATCCAGCGCGGCCAGGCGCCCTTGCGAAGCCGATGCCTTCGCGCCCACGATGCCCCGGCTGTCGCCCGCGATATAGATGCGCGTATCGTCGATCTGTCCGTACGGGTCCGTGCGCGGAATCCAGCACAGTTGCCCCTCGTCCCACCGGTGTTCGGCGCGCAGCGACCAGCTCAGTTGCGTATTGGGGACTACCCCCTGATGCAGCAGGATCAAGGAAGACGCAATGCGCCGCCGCCTGCCTTTGTGCCGGAAGGTAATCGCCTCGGCCCTGTCGGCGCCTTCGATGGAAAAGCCGCTTGCGCCGGTGTAGGTTTCGACGCCGTGCGCGCGTATCGTCCTGAGCATCTTCGCGCCCTTGGCCAGGTCGTTCCAGCCTTGCACCGCGCGGAAGAGATGCGGGACGGCGCGCAGGTAATCCGCCGTGCCGGTCGTCTGGATCAATGCCTTGATCTTCACGCCCGCGTCCAGATACTGCTGCGCCAGGAGCAGCAGGAGCGGCCCGCATCCCGCGATCACGACGGGTTCGGACGGAATGGCGCCCGACGCCTTGTAGAGGATCTGCGCCGCCCCCGCGCCCATGACGCCGGGCAGGGTCCATCCAGGGATGGGGAAAGGCCGCTCCATCGCGCCGCTGGCAAGCACGACGGCCTGCCCCCGCACCGTTCCACCGCGGCCGTCCTGCAGATAGGAAACCGTCCTGTCCCGGTCGACGTTCCAGACGGCGGCGCCCGCACGGTGGTCCGCGCCGCAAGCGGCAAAAGATTCGGCCAGGGCCGCGCCGGCGGCATAATCCGCGCCAAGGACCTTGCGCCTGTGCGCGGGCGCGTCCTCGATGGCCCGGTAGATCTGCCCGCCCGGCCGCCGCTGTTCGTCCAGCACGACGACGCTCAATCCGGCACGCCGCGCCTCTATCGCCGCGGACAGCCCCGCCGGCCCCGCCCCGACCACCACCAGGTCGTATCGTTCGACATTTGCATCCATATCTCAGTCCTTGCCGCTCGGCGCATCGAGCTCGGTGGCGCCTTCCTGGCGCCTGATCACCATTCCGTCACGAACCGGGACGAGACAGGACTGCCGGCCGGGAAGGCCGTCTATCTCCACGAGACATTCGAAACACACACCCATCATGCAGTAAGGCGCCCGAGCCGCCCCGGACACCGGCGTGGACCTGAACGCGCGCACGTCCGACATCAGCAAGGCCGATGCGACGCTGATCCCTTCCGGCACCGCCAGGGGCTTGCCATCGAAATGGATGCGGACGGTTCGCGCGCTGTGATTGCCCTCCGGCATGAACAGGGAAATGGCGGTCTCTGAATCGTTAGTGCGCATTGCTGAACTTCCGGTTGGGGTCGAGGAAACGCTCCCCGGCGAACTGCTCCAAGTCTTGCGGCGCCGGCTTGACGCCCGCGATCCAGGGCGCGATTTCGAAGGCATGCGAACCCGCCAGCGACACGCCGCTATGGCTGGTTGCAACGAATGCGCCCGGGAAGCGCGCCGACTCCTGATAGATCGGCGCGCCATCGGGCGTCATCACCCGAAGCGCCCCCCAGGCGCGCACCAGCTTCACGGTGGACAGGAGCGGAAAAGTCGTCACGGCGCGTCTGGCTATCCATTCGATGGCGGACACGGTCGTGCCGTCGTCCAGGCCCACATCCTCGACGGAGAACCCGAGCTGAACGGTCCCTTCCGCCGTTTGACGTGCCTTGTTCGTGGGATACGGCAGGAATTTCTTCAGCCGTTCCGTGATCAGTACCTGGCCCCGGTTGGCCACCACCGGCGCATGCAGTCCCAGCTGCGACGCGAGCGCGTCGTTGCTCAGGCCCGCGGCCAGCACGATCTTGTTGCCCGTCCAGCTGCGTCCGTCGACCGACCTGGCCTGGAAACCGGTAGACCTGCCCGCCGCCTTGACCTCGCGGACATCGACGCCGTTGCAAATGCGTCCGCCGCGCAGCTTCAGGCCGGCATGCAGGGCGTGCAGCAGTTTCAGCGGATTGACGTGACCGTCCAGGGGACACCAGCTGCCGCCCACGACTTTCGGACCGATCGCGGGCAGGCGTGCTTTCAGTTGCGCGTGGTCCAGCATCTCGAACGGAGTGCGGCCGTCGGCGTTGATCCCGGCCAGCATGGCCTCGCGTTCGACCATCTCCTTTTCGCTGAAGCCCATCCAGAAGCCGCCGTTTTGCCGCAGGTCGACATCGACGCCGGTCAGTTCGGCCAGCTCCCTGGCCAGCGGGCCCCAGTGGTCCACCGCATCGCGGCTCCATCGGGCGTAGCGGGGAAAGCCGGCGCCCTTGCTTTGCAGCCAGACCAGGCCGAAGTTGCCGCGCGAGGCGCGATGGGCGATGTCGCCCTGATCCAGCAGGGTTACGGCGCCGCCGGTCCTGGCTATGCCGTACGCGATGGCGGCGCCAACCAGCCCGCCGCCTACGACGATGATTTCATTCGAGGACATACGACCTGGCTACTCGAGCGTGATGTGGTTGCGCCTGATCACCTCGCCCCAGCGGGCGCTGTCGGCATCGAGCATCTGCCTGAATTCCGCGATGGAGGCCGGCGCCACCGTCGCGCCCAGCGCGGCGTGCTTCTTGATGACCGCGGGATCGGCAAGCACCGCGTTGATCTCGCGATTCAGTTTTTCCACGATGGCCGGCGGCATATTGGCCGGACCGACGACACCGCCCCAGGTTTCCATCTCCAGCGCGGGGTAGCCGGCCTCGCGGATGGTGGGCACGTCGGGGAGCATGGGCGAGCGATGCGGGCCGGTAATGGCCAATGCGCGGATGCGGCCCGCCCGCGCCTGCGGCTCCATGGAAGTGAAGTTGCTGAACATCATCTGGATCTGTCCGGTGGACAAATCCAGTTCGGCGGCGGGCGCGCTCTTGTAGGGCACGTGGGTCAATTGCGCGCCGGACAGGTTCGCGAACAAGGCGCCCAGCACATGCAATGCGGTGCCGGTACCCGTGGAGCCGTAAAACAGGGCGTTCGGATGCGCCTTGGCGTAGGCCACCAGCTCGGCCACCGTCTTTACGGGCAGCTTGGGGCTGACGCCGAGCAGATTCGGCTGCGTCCATTGCCGCGCGATGGGCGTGAAGTCTTGCGCGGGGTTATAGGGCAGCGACGGCGCGGTCAGCGCGGTGACCGTATACGTCGCCAGGTTGGCGTTGCCGATGGTGTAGCCGTCGGGAGCGGCCTTGGCGACGATGTCCAGGCCGATCGCGCCCGAGGCGCCCGGCCGGTTCTCGACGATGACGGGCTGGCCCAATCGCTTGCCCAGTGCGTCGGCCAGCACCCGGGCCGTGCCGTCCGCCGCCCCGCCCGCGGCGGCATTGACGATGAACCGGATGGGCCGCTCGGGCCAGTCGGCCCGCGCCGCCGGTGTGGCGAAGATCATCCCCATTGAAACGGCGGCTATCCAGGGCCGACACGCGATGCTCCAGGACATCAGGATCCCCTTGAAATTTATTGAGGCTCCATCCTAAGAAGTCATCGCATCCGCATCCATGGATCCCAGGTGATCGACCCATACCTGGATGTTATGTTTCAGCCATGCGCCGCGGCGACCAGCCGGATAAGCTCGCGCGCGGGCGCCGACATCCGGGTATCGCTCATCGCGGTGGCATAGACGGTGTAGGCCATGGATGGCCGTAGCGGCAGCGTCACGCCGCCGCGTTCCCTATGCTTGATGCCCGTCAAGCGATCCACGACGGCGACACCCAGGCCTTCCAGGCAAAGATCGCTGATGGACTGGAAAAGCGAGGCTTCCGCCATGGCGTCGACCCGCACGTCGTTGGCCCGCAGCCATGCATCCAGGCGCGGACGGAACGTACCGGTCGGCGAGATGAAGGGAAGCCGGCCCAGCGCTTTCACATCCACGTGCGGAGCGCCCGCGTCCAGCCATGGGGACGTGCCGATGCAAACGCAATCCGCGGAAAACTCCGCGACGGTCTCCAGGCCGCCCAGCGAGAACGTATCCGCCGTCAGCCCGATGTCGGCCTGCCGCGTCTTTACCTGGCGAGCCACGTCGACGTACGAACTGACCTGCAGGCTGATCAACACATCGGGAAATTTCCGCCGGAGCTGGGCGACCACCCGCGGCATGATCGAGTGCCCGATGGAGGGGATGGCGCAGATGCTCAGCTGCCCGAGTTTCTGCTTGCGCAACTGGGCGGAAAAATCCACGATCTGTTCCAGGCCCAGGAAGGACTGCTGTACCTTCGCCATCAAGGCATGCGCTTCATCCGTGGGCTTGACCGTGCGCCCGCTCTTGGCGAACAGCAGGAAACCTATCGAATTCTGCAGGTCGGCAATCAGCCGGCTCATGGCCGGCTGCGATATTCCCAGCGCATCGGCTCCGGCGCTGATGCCACCGTGCAGCATGGCGGCCTGGAAGGCCTCGATCATCCGGTAAGTGACATTCCGCTGGTTCATTAGGCCCCTGCGCGGCGCGGTTGAAAGAATGGTGGAGCACGCCGGTCATCGCTATCGGGCCGGCATGCCCGCCATTTTCTCATCCCGGGGCCGGCCGGAGCCGGGCCGGCCAGGGCCATGTCGGGACGGCTCCATGGGCAAAAGGGCCGCCGCCCGCGGACTGCCCGGCGGGCTCCCGGCCAGCGGTCCGGGCCGCCCATGCCCCGCCGGCGGCGCCTAATTCTGGGCGACGCCGGCTGCCTTCATGAGGCGCCCCGTCAAGGGGATATCCGCCTTCATGCGCGCGGTAAAGGCGGCCGGCCCGGCGCCGTCGGCCGGCAGCTCGGCGCCGGCCTGCGCCAGCGTCGCCACGAATTCCGGCATGGCCATGACCTTCGCCATCGCCGCGCGCAGCTTGTCCAGCACCGGGGCCGGCGTGCCGCGCGGCGCCACCAGGCCGTACCACGGCGCCAGGTCGAAGCCGGGATAGCCCTGGTCGGCGATAGGCGCCACGTCGGGCAACAACGGCGTGCGATGCGCCGTGGTCACGGCCAGCGCGCGGACCTTGCCGCTCTTGATATAAGGCAGGCTGCTGATGATGGTGTCGACGTAAAGCTGCACGTGGCCGCCCATCACGGCCGGCAAGGCTTCGGCGGCGCCTTTGTAAGGCACGTGCGACATGCGGGTGCCGGCGCTGTTGTTCAACATCGCCATCGCGAGATGCGACTGGGTGCCGGTACCGTAGGATGCATAGCTGAGCGCGTCGGGATGCGCCTTGGCGTACGTGATCAACTGGCCAATATCCTTGGCGGGCAGATCATTATTGGATACCAGCACCAGCGGCGTAATGCATAGCAGCGAGATGGGCTCGAAGCTGTCCGGATCGTAGTCCAGCGTCTTGTACATGAAGCGGTTGGCCACCATGGACGATGACGTCGCCAGCAGCAAGGTATAGCCATCGGCCGGCGCGCGCGCCACGACCTGCGAACCGATCATCGAAGCCGCGCCGGGCCGGTTGTCGATGATGAATGGCTGCCCCAGTTCACGCGACATCCGTTCGCCCAAGGCCCGGGCGATGAAGTCGGTGGCCCCGCCGGCCGGGAACGGCACGACGACGTGCACCGGGCGATCGGGCCAGGCGCCCTGGGCTTGAACGGGTTGTAAGTGGGCGCACAAGCCCAATACGATCGCGCCGAACGCGCGAAGAATTCCACGGTGCATGATATTCCCTTGAAATATATGCCCTTGTGACGGGCGTTATGGCCGGCCCTTATGTTGGCGCCGGCTCTTCCCAGCGTGACTGCGTACGCAGCCAGTCCCAGGTCTCTTCCAGCGCGGCATGCACGCCGTCGAACAATTCGTCGATCTGCGGCTTGGTGATGATCAGCGGCGGGCAGAAGTTCACCGTATCGCCCAGCGCGCGCGTGATCACGCCGTGCCGAAGCGCGCATTCGCCGACGCGGGCGGCCACCCCCATTTCGACCGGAAAGGTGGTCTTGTCGTCCTTATCGGCCACCAGCTCCGCCGCGCCTATCAGGCCCGCCCCGCGCGCCTCGCCCACCAGGGGATGTTCGCCCAGTTCGGCCAGCCGCCGCTGGAAATGCGGCACGATGGCGCGCACGTGGTCCAGGATGCGGTCGTCTTCGTAGATGCGCAGGGTTTCCAGCGCCACGGCGGCGGCGACGGGATGGCCGCTGTAGGTGAATCCATGGCTGAAGGTGCCGATCTTGCGGCTTTCGCTGACCATGGCCTGGTATATCCGATCGCTGACCAGCAGGGCCGAGATCGGCAGATAGCCGGCCGACAACTGCTTGGCCAAGGAGATCATGTCCGGCTGAATACCGTAGGTTTCGCAGCCGAACATATTGCCCGTGCGCCCGAAACCGCAGATCACCTCGTCGGCCACCAGCAGGACGTCGTGCCGGCGCAGCACCGCCTGGATTTTCTCGAAGTAGGTGGCGGGCGGAACGATGACGCCGCCCGACGCCATGATGGGCTCGGCGAAGAAAGCGGCTATCGTGTCGGGCCCTTCCGCGCGGATCAGCGCATCCAGCGATTCCGCGCAGCGCGTGGCATAGGCCTCCTGCGATTCGCCCGGTTGCGCGTTGCGGTAATAGTTGGGGCAGTCGGTGTGCAGGATGCGGTCGATGGGAAGATCGAAATCGCGATGGTTGTTGGGCAGGCCGGTCAGGCTGGCCGACGCCACCGTCACGCCGTGATAGGCCCGCGTGCGCGAAATGATCTTCTTCTTTTGCGGACGGCCCAGCGCATTGTTGTAGTACCAGATCAGCTTGATCGCCGTGTCGTTGGCCTCGGAACCCGAATTGGCGAAAAAGGCCTTGGACATCTTTCCCGGCGCCATGCCGATCAGCTTTTCGGCGAGCCGGATGGCCGGCTCGTTCGATTTGTGGCCGAACGCGTGATAGAAGGGCAGCGTGCGCATCTGGCGGTCCGCCGCGTCGGCCAGGCGCGCTTCGCTGAAACCCAGCGAAGCGCAGAACAATCCCCCCAGGCCTTCGATGTAGCGGTTGCCCGCGGTGTCGTAGACATACACACCATCGCCGCGTGCGATCACCATCGGGCCGACCTCTTCATGCAGGCTCAGATTGGTATAGGGATGCACGGTATAGCGCACATCGGCCGCGCGCATGGCGTCGTATTGGTTTTGCATGAAGCTGCACCTGGGTGGGGAGCGCCCGCGGCCACGACGGCCGCGGGCCTGGAATGCTTGCCGGCTAGGCGCGTGGCGCCGACGGGCCGGAGTGTGGATCCTTATTGGCGACCATGCCATGCGCGCCGCCTGAAGCGGCCATCAATGCGCTGAGCGCCGGCACGGTGCCTTCGATATGCTCGCGCATCACGGCTTCGACCCGCGCGGGATCGCCTGCGCGGAAAGCCTGCACGATCCCCATGTGGTCGTCCCGCGAGCTCATGGGCTTGTCGGCATATTGCAGCCACAAGCGCATATGGGGCTCCACCACGGCATGCAGGGCCGCGATCTGCTGCATCAGGCGCGGACTGGCGCTCAGGCGGCATAGATACTCGTGGAATTGGCGGTGCGCGGTCACCCATCGGGGGACGTCGCCATCGCACTCTTCCATGACATCGATCAGCCGTTGCAGTCCGCCGATATGGGTTGGTCCGATGCGGCGCAAGGCCGTACGCGCGGCGAGGCCTTCCAGCACCGCGCGCATGTTGAACACCTCCTCCATCTCGGGCACCGACAGGCCGCGCACCAGCGCGCCGCGGTTCGGCCGCAGGCTCAGCAGGCCTTCTCCGGCCAGCCGCTTGAAGGCTTCGCGCACAGGCATGCGGCTGGTGCCGATCGCCGCGGCGATTTCCTCGGGCACGAGCCGGTCTCCCGCCGCGTAGGCCCGCACGCGGATGCGCTGGAGGATGTAGCGATAGGCTTCTTCTTCCGCGGTTAGCGCCGCGGGAGCGTCGAAAGCGTCGTCCATTTCTTAGTTACAATTGTCAGACTGGATATATGGATGTGTGCATCATCCTAGCCGGCCCTACGACGCGGCCGCCATAAGGGTTTGCCCAGCCGGCAAGGGAGTCCCCCTGCCCGACCCCACGCCGGAATTCATCGACAAAAATCCCGGATTCATCGAAAAAATCCCGCGTTTTCAAGGACGCGTGGCACACTCCGGCGCTCCCGAGAACCATAAAAAACCAGCCGGTCCATTCCAGGCGGGGCCGCTGCGCGGAGCAGAAGCAGAATGAACGAACCGGCCGCAATCACGAAGCAGCGCAAGCCCAGCAACGACAAGACCGGGCAGCGCGCCACGCATGCGGGCTTCGTCATCCCGGGGTGGGTCCATCCCCATGGCAACCCATTGCCCAGGCTGGCGCTTCTTTCCACCGCGGTGGCATGCGGATTGATGGGAGTCCTGCCGCGGGCCGCGCAGGCATCGTGTAGCGAGAGCACCTCCAACGGCACCGTCACGTACAACTGCAGCATTTCCAGCGGCTCCTATTCCACCGGCCAGGTCCTGCTTTACAGCGGCGCCAGCGGCACCAACAGCAACAAGACGGGCGGTGCCGGACCCCAGGTATCGATCACCAACGACGGCAGTTTCTCCATCGGCTATTCGATGTCCGGCGTCATCGGCGGCGCCGCGATACTCGGTGGCAGTGAAGGCGGAAGCGGCTATGACGACGGCACCGCCGGCGCCGCCGGCGCCGTCACGCTGACCAACAACGGCACGCTCAGCGCCTTCCTGAACGGCACGGGCACCGGCTTTTTCCCCACCGGCAAACTGCTGTACGCCCTGTCGGCGGGCGGCAATGGCAGCACCGACAACAAGAACAACAATTCCAACGGCGGCCATGGCGGCAACAGCGACACGGTAACGGTGAACAACAACGCGGCATTGAGCATGTCCGGTACCGTATCCGGCGAAGGATTCTTCGGCATCCTGGCGGATGCCCATGGCGGCACCGGCGGCGAGCAGAACAACTCCGCCTTCGGCGACCAGTTGGGCGGCGGCGGTGGCAGCGCCGGCACGGCCACGGTCAACAATAACGGCAGCATCGCGCTGGGCAGCAGCGGCAGCCGTGTACAGGGCACCGCCCTGGGCGCCGCCATCCTGTCGCAATCCGTGGGCGGCAGCGGCGGCCCCAACAACGGCAGCGCCGGCTCCGGTGGCTACGCCGTGGTCAACAACAGCGCGCCCATTAGCGTCTATTGGAATGCCACGACGGGAGGCTATCTGTTCGGCGTGGCAAGCCGTACGGCCGGCGGTAACGGCCTTCCCTCCACCGACAACAGCGACCAGGGCGGCAGCGGCGGCGTTGCGCAGTACGCCTCGGTCACCGCATCGACCGCGAACGTGCTGTTGGATGTGACGGGTTCGTCGAACGCCGTGGGCGCCGGCATCGCGGCGCTGAGCCATGGCGGCGCCGGCGGCAAGGGACCGTCCAGCGACAAATACGGCGGCAACGGCGGCGCGTCGTGGGGTTCCGAGGTCCAGCTGATCAACGGCGGTTCGGTGACCACGCACGGCGACGCCATGTTCGGCATACTGGCCGAGTCGCTCGGCGGTCTGGGCGGGGATGGCAGCAATGGCGGCGCCCTGGCCGGCACGGGCGGCGGCGGCGGTTTCGGCGGCAACGGCGGCATCGTGTACGTGAAGGCGGACGCCAGTTCGAGCATCACCACCACCGGCGCCTATTCCACCGCCATCGTCGGCCATTCCGTCGGCGGCGGCGGCGGCACCGGCTCCGATTTCGTCGGCGTGCTCGGCGGCTCGGGCGGCAACGGCGGCAATGGCGGCGACGCGTCCAACGTCACCATCCAGTCCGCGGGACGCATTGCCACCAGCGGCGACCATGCCTATGGCATCCTGGCCCAGTCGGTGGGCGGCAGCGGCGGCAATGGCGGCGTGGATACTTCCACGCTGGTGTCGCTGGGCGGCTCCGGAGCGGGCGGCGGCACCGCGGGCATGGCACAGGTCGCCAACACCGGCGGCATCACCACCGGTGGCTACTCGGCGCACGGCATCGTCGCGCAATCGATAGGCGGCGGCGGTGGCGCCGCCGGATCGGCGAATGGCTTGCTGGCGGTCGGCGGCAACGCCGCGGGCACGACCACTTCGCCAGGCGGCATGGTCCAGCTCTATAACGCCGGCTCCGTTACGACGGCGGGCAACGCGGCGATCGGCCTGCTGGCGCAGTCCGTGGGCGGAGGCGGCGGCACCGGCGGCAGCGCCAAGGGTATTGCGGGAGTGGGCGGAACGGGTTCGGCCGGCGGCGCCGGCGGCGCCGTCAACATGTTCAATCTGGGCACGATCAACACCTCGGGCAGCTATGCGGTCGGCGCGCTGGCCCAGTCCGTGGGCGGCGGGGGCGGCAACGGCGGCGACACCATGACGGTGTCAACGGGTTTGTCCCTGGGCATAGGCGGCAGCGCCAGCGGCGGCGGCAGCGGCGGCGCCGTTTGCGTGGACAACACCGGAAGTTGCGGATCCCTGCCCGCCATCCTGCCCGGCGTGATCACCACGCTGGGCGACTATGCCATCGGCCTGGCCGCGCAGTCGGTGGGCGGCGGCGGCGGCAATGGCGGCAGCGCCAGCAACGTGAGCCTGGCGTCGTTCGTGCAGCTGCAGATCGGCGGGTCCGCCGGCGCGGGCGGCGGCGGCGGCGATGTGACGGTGCGGCAGGATTTCCTGTCGATCACCACCAGCGGCCAGCATGGCACGGGCGTGCTGGCGCAATCCATAGGCGGAGGCGGCGGCAACGGCGGCGATTCTTCATACTTCAATGCCACCATCGGCTTCAACGCCGGCGTGGCGATCGGCGGCAGCGGCGGCTCCGGCGGCTCGGCCGGTACGACCACGGTCAACCTGAACAACAGCAGCATCGTGACCGGCATGCCGCCGCCCAACGTGGATCCCGCGACCTTCGCGCCCGATGACGCCTTCGGCATCCTGGCGCAATCGATAGGCGGCGGTGGCGGCAACGGCGGCAGCGCCACCGCGAAGGACTTCGTGCTCGTGGCCCCGACCGGAACCGGCGTGCCCGTCGCGGTGAATATGCAGGCATCCGTGGGCGGCAACGGCGGCATCGCGGGCGGCGGCAATACGGTCACCGTGAACCTGGCCCACGGCACGTCCGTCGCCACCCTGGGCGACGGCTCGCACGCAGTCGTGGCGCAGTCCATCGGCGGCGGCGGCGGCAATGGCGGCGATGCGTCCACCTTGTCGACCACGCTGGGCGATAAGGACAGCGTGGAGATATCCTCCAGCATCGCCATCGGCGGCATCAACACCGGCAGCGGCAGCAACGGCGGCCAGGTCAACGTCACGCTCGGCGACGCCGGCACGGCCTACGCCCGTATTCCATCCGCGCTGCAACTGCCGCCCATCAACGTGCGGCCGCCCGCCTCCACCATCGTCACCTATGGCGACTATGCCAACGGCGTGCTCGCGCAGTCCATAGGCGGAGGCGGCGGCAATGGCGGCGTCGGCGCGAGCAACGCCTATGCGCAAGGCGGCCTGGTCAATCTCAAGGCCACCGTGGGACTCGGCGGCCAAGGTGGCCAGGGCGGCTATGGCGGCACGGTGAACGTGACGCAGAACCCGAACCAGACCATCCAGACGCTGGGCTCGGGTTCGCGCGGCATCACCGCGCAATCCATCGGCGGCGGCGGCGGCAATTCGCAGGGCGGCACGCTCTATCTGGGCGGCGCCGTGAACGGCTATGGCGGCCGCCTGAGCGTGGGCGTCGGCAAGACCGGCGGCAGCGGCGGCGACGGCGGCGCCGTGAACGTGACGACCTCGGGCGCGATCGCCACGGCGGGCGGCGATGCCGACGGCGTGATGCTGCAATCGATAGGCGGTGGCGGCGGCCTGGGGGGCTCCATAGGCGCGGATGCCTCGTCCAATCCCATCCTGGATCGCATCGGCACCTTCGAGGACAACAAGAGCCGGCTCACCGATTCGGGCGCCACCTACACGCTCACCGTCAACGTGGGCGGCAGCGGCGGCGGCGGCGGCAACGGCGGCGCGGTCACCCTCACGCACGCCGGCCAGATCGCCACGCGCGGCGACTGGGCCGACGGCTACGTGGCCCAATCCATCGGCGGCGGCGGCGGCGCCGGCGGCTCGTCCACCGCGTCCGGCAGCAAGGTCAACGCCAACATCACGGTGGGCGTCGGCGGCACGGGCGGCATCTCCGGCAATGGCGGAAACATCACGGCGTCCTTCGATGACGACCATGCGAACCTGATCACCACGGCCGGCTATTCGGCCTACGGCGTGCTGCTGCAATCCATCGGCGGCGGCGGCGGCCAGCGTGGCGNCGGATCCGACATGGCCAGCGGCAACGTCACGGTGGGCGGCGTGGCCGGCGGCGCGGGGGGCGCGTCGGGCAACGGCGGCACGATCTCGATTCCCGCCGGTGGCAGCTGGATCAACATCACGACCACCGGCAGCGACTCTCCCGCCATGGCCATGCAGTCCATCGGGGGCGGCGGCGGTATCGGCGGTGCCGGCAATACGAGCTCCGCGCTGGGCGTCAACACGCACGAGATCGCCATCGCCGTGGGCGGCAAAGGCGGCGTCACGGGCGACGGCGGCGGCATCGACGCAACCACCGGCGGCGCCTTTACCACGTCGGGCGCGCGTTCGTATGCCGTGGTGGCGCAGTCCATCGGCGGCGGCGGCGGTATCGGCGGCGCGGGCAATTCCGCCAACCTGCTCGGCGTGGGGCTGGGCGGCAGCGGCGGCGCGGGCGGCAATGGCGGTTCGGTCAACCTGGTGTTGACGGCTAGCAGCCGCGTGAACACCTCGGGCGCCGGCGCGCACGCGATCGTGGCGCAATCCATCGGCGGCGGCGGCGGCATCGCGGGCGACACCTCGCTCGGCATACAGCTGGATCCGGACGCGTGGGGCGGCAAGCCCGCCGATGCGAATGCCAACGGCAACGGCGGACCAGTGGTCGTCTCCGTGGATGGCGGCGTCAACACCACCGGCGCGAACGCATTCGGCATCATCGCGCAATCGATAGGCGGCGGGGGTGGCCTGGGCGGCGCGGGCGGTAGCGGCTTCGCGGGCAACAGCAATGTATCCGCGACAGGCTCGGCGGGCGCTGTGCAGGTCACCCAGGCCGGCACCTTGAACGCGACCGGCGCCGGGTCCACCGGCATCTTCGCGCAAAGCCAGGGTCCCTCGGGCAATGGCATCGTTACGGTCAACGTCAACGGCAGCGTACAGGGCGGTTCGGGCAGCAACGCCAGCGGCGCATGGATCGCCGCCGGTACGAACAATGTGCTGAACGTCGGCGCAAGCGGCTCCATATCGGCGCTATCGGGCACGGCCGTGCGCTATGACGGCAATAGCGATACCGCGTCCGGATCGGTACTTACGATCAACAACAGCGGCACCATCCAGGGCAACGTCATCTGCAACAACACGGCCGGCAACACCGCTTGCACCGGCAACCTGCCCGAGCTCAACAACGCCAGCACGGCCACGCTCGCGAATGCCACGATCTACCAGGCCAATATCGACAACGCGGGCCTGATGGTTATCGGCACGCCGGGACGTTTCGACACCACCAGCGTCAGCGGCTCGTTCTCGCAACGAAGCAGCGGCGTCCTGCGCGTCACGGCGGACTTCGACCAGCTGCGCTCGAACAGGCTGGTGGTGCAAGGCCCGTCGAGCCTGAACGGCACGGTGGACGTCGCGCCCACCAGCCTGCTGCCGGATCGCGAGGTCACGGTACTGACGGCGCAAGGCCCCACGCAGGGACAGGTCGAAGCCGTGGATTCCCCGATCATCGACTACGCTGCGCGCCAGTCCGGTCCTGATACTCGCGTACGCGCCGCCGGCGCCGACTTCGCCGCGCCGGCGATGGGCCTGCGGCATAACCAGGCGACCGTCGCCGACAATCTGCAGCGCGCGTGGGACGCCGGCGGCAACTCCGGATTCGGCGTGCTGTTCGCCGCCCTGGACCAGGCGTCGCGCCAGGGCGCCGATACGTATCGGCAGAGCCTGTCCGACCTGTCGCCGGGCGTGGCGCTGGCGCCGGCGGTGCAGATGCAGGCCAGCATGGCGCGCTTCAACAACGGCATGATGTCCTGCCCCGTCTTCACCGGCAGCGGCCCGCTGACGGGCGAGCGCGATTGCCTGTGGGGCCAGGTGACCGGACGCAGCACACACCAGGACGGCAACGGCGGCACCGCGGACCTGAAGTACGACAGCATGACCTACCAATTCGGCGGCCAGCGCCAATTCCGTCCCGATTGGTTCATCGGTGCGTCGGCGGCCTATCAGAGCAGCCAGCTGCGCGGCCAGGATGGCCGCGTGACGGGCGATGGCGACAGCGGCTACCTGGGCGTGGTGCTGAAGCACCAGGCGGGCCCGTGGACCTTCTCCGGCGCGCTGGGCGGCGGCTACGGCTCGTATGACCTGGATCGCAACATCGGCATCCCGGGCCTGCAAAGCACCGCGAACGGCAACCCCGACGTATACAGCATGGGGGCCAAGCTGCGCGCGGCCCGTACCTTTGCGCCCACCGGCAACCTGTATCTGAAACCCTACGTGGACCTGGACGCCACGTATGTGCGCATGCCTGGATACAGGGAATCCGGCAACGACCTGCACCTGTCCGTCGACGGCAGCGACCAGTTCGTCATGGCGCTATCGCCCATGCTGGAAATCGGCGGCCGCGCCGAACTCGGCAACGGCGCGACGATGCGGCCCTATGCCTATGCCGGCGCGTCCTTTCTTTCCAAGGACAAATGGCGCACCAGCGCGCGCTTCCAGGGCGCGCCCGCCGGCACGGGATCCTTCAGCACCACCATGGAGACGGACAGCGTCATCGCCAGGATAGGCGCCGGACTGCAGGTCACGACGAAGTCCGGCGTGGACTTCCGGCTGCAATATGACGGCGAATTGTCCGGCAGGATCGCCAGCCATAGCGGCACGCTGCGGGTGATGGCGCCGTTCTAGCGCCAGGTTTTCCACCAGGCCTTTGTAGCGGCCGGGATTGACGGCCTTGGTACTGCCTCCTCAAGAACAGACACGGTGAAACGGAAGGCGGTCAGCCCGCCGGCCGGTGGCCCGCCGCGCTAGTCCACCTGCGCACCCGAGGCCTTGACCACGGGCGCCCACAGGGCGCGTTCCTCTCGCAGCAGCGCGGCGAAGGAAGCGGGATCCCCGCCCCAGGTTCCAGGCGGGCGATCCACGCCCATGGCCAGGAGCTGGCCGGTGACCGCCGGGCCCTGCATGGCCTTGTTCACCTGGGTATTGATTTCACTGACGACAGGCGCCGGTATTCCCGCCGGACCGACGAGGCCGAACACGACGCTGGCTTCCATGCCCGGGTAGCCCGCCTGCGCCATGGTCGGCACTTCTTTCAAGGTGCCGAGCCGATGCGACGCGGTAACGGCCAGGGCGCGAACCTTGCCGCCCCGTATCATCGGCAAGGCCACGGGCACCGATGCGAAGAACATATCGACCTGGCCGCCGATCAGGTCCGTCAAGGCCGGCGCGGCGCCCCGGTAAGGCACGTGCAGCATGTCCAGTCCGGTCTGGCCTTTCCACCGCTCGCCCATCAGATGCGCCAGGGTGCCGTTGCCGGATGAGGCGAACGTAATCCTCGTTTTCCGCCCGGCGGCCACGAGATCCGCGACACTGCCATACGGTCCGCTGGCGGAAACGATCAACACCAGCGGCACCTTGGCGAGCAGCGCGATGGGCTGCATGTCCTTCTCGATGTCGTACGGTATGCGGTGATAGAGGAACTCGTTGACGATCATATTGCTGGACTCGCCCAGGGCCAGCGTGTAGCCGTCCGGCGCCGCACGGAAGGTCTGGTCGAACCCGATATTCCCACCCCCGCCGGGACGGTTCTCCGCCACGACGCTCCATCTGGCCGACTCCGCCAGCGCATTGGCCAGCACCCGGGCCATCGCGTCCGTCCCTCCGCCCGGCGGCGCCGGCACGATCAGCCTGATGGGCTTGACGGGAAAATCCTGCGCCACGCCGGCTCCGGCGGCCGCCGAGGCCGCCAGCAGGAAGGCCGAACGCAGCACCGTGCGACGGCGGCGATCGATATCGTTGATAGTGACGGTCATGGCTCATCTCCCTTGCAAGGTTGTTGGTCCGCCGAACGCAATACGCGCGACAAGGACACGCTGTCGCCGTTGCGCAGGTCCGCGATCGCATCCAGGATGGCCCGCTGCCTGGCGGACGACAGCCCTTTGCGCGTGGCCACGCGGAACTTGGTTTCCAGGTCCGCCCATCCCAAGGGCGTGGCGGGGTCGCCGCGCGGATCCATCACAGGCGATGCCAGGCGTTGGCCGTTCTTGAGGCTGATAGCCACGCTGGCCGGCGAGCGGGCCGGAAAGAGCGGTTCCACCTCGGCGTCATGCACTACGGTGATCCGCGCCGCCAGATCCCGTACCTGGACGTCGCCCAGGTGTCTCGCTTCCAGCGGGAGCAAGGCATCGCTCCCGTGCACCGCGCACAAGGCCAGGCAATAGGGAACGCTGTATTGCGCTTCCACCAGCGTGACGGGCGCCGGGCTGTTGGACAGGTTGAAGGTGGCGCGATAGGTATGGACCTGCATCCCGGCGATATCTTCGGCATCCAGGCCGTGACGGGCCCGCAGGTGCAGCCATCCCTCCAACGGCGCGTGGATGTGGCGGCAACATCCGAAGGGCTTGAAGTAGGTGCCATGGATCAGGGGCGTGCCGCCCAGGCCGCGCAACGCGATGTCCGGATCGAACAGCCGCGCGTCATCCAGGACGGCGACCGGGCCTGCGTAGCCGGCCATCGCCAGGCGTAGCGCGGCCCAGCCGGCGGCGACGCCGGCCGCGATCCCCTCTTTCACGTCGGAGCCGGCAACGCCGGCCAGGGCGGGCAAGGCCGGCGCCGTCTGGGCGGCGATCGCCAGGGCGTGCGCGATCACCGCGGGATCGAGGCCCAGCATCCTCCCCGCCGTCGCCACCACCGCGTAGCCGGACCAGGCCCCCGACGGGGCATAGGCGGGCCTGGCCATGGCCAGGCGCACGCCTACCTCGTATCCGGCAACGATGGCGGCGCACAGATTCGCGGCCGTATCGCGCGGGCGTTCATCCATCAAGGCGAGCGCGGTGGGAATGACCGCCGCGCCCGGGTGCCCGCGCGCCTGCCGGTAGCCGTCGTCCAGGTCGAGCGCCGCGGTTGCCGCGCTGTTCGAGAACATGGCGGCGGCCGTGCTTGCCGACCGTCCCGTGAACCACATGGGCGCCGGGCCACGCCCGTATAGCGCCAACGCGGCCTCTTGCGCCGCCGCCACCGCGGGCAGACCGAGCGCGGCACCCGCGCTCGCCAGCGCGTCCAGGATGCAGCGCCATACGGCGTCCTTGGTTTGTCCGTCGATGGCGTGGGGGTCCAGGCCGGCGACGTAACGTCCCAATCGCAGCGCCAGTCCGACATCCGGCGCGGAGTGGCCACGATGCCCGGAAGGCGCGCGGAGCGCGGCCGTTCCGGCTTCCCGGGCCTCTGAGCTATTACTTTTGAGCATATTTATACCGAAGTCACGTCCGGATATTTCCCCGGCCTAAGACCCTTCAATCACAAGTCCGTGAATAATAGACAGGCGCGCGGCCGCGAAATAGTTAAGAATCAACGCCTGCTTATGCCTTAGAGGTATAGATGAAAATCGACATGAACATGCGCCATATCGAAGCGTTCCGGGCGGTCATGATTTCCGGCAGCGTCGTGGGCGCAGCCAAGCTGTTGAACGTCACGCAGCCCGGCGTCAGCCGTACCATTGCGCTACTCGAACTGCGGCTGGGCTACGCGCTGTTCCATCGCAAGGGACGCCGGCTCGTACCGACGTCGGAAGCCGAAGCCCTCTATCGCGAAGTGGAACACCTGTATGTCGGCATCGAGCGGATCACGCAGGTGGCCTATGACATCGGCCACCATCGCGCGGGCGCGCTGCGTGTCGCCACCCTGCCCGCGCTGGCGCATTGGTTCATACCCAGGGTGATCGCATCGTTCCTGAAAACGCGTCCCAAGGTCCGCGTCTTCGTGCAGACCTTGCCGTCGACGCAGATCGCCGAACTGGTATCGACGCGGCAGTTCGATATAGGCCTGGTCGAACTGCCGATGTCCAGGTCCGGGGTCAGCGTGCAGCCGCTGCCGGCCTGCCGCATCGTCGCGGTCCTGCCGGCGCGGCACAGGCTGGCCGCGCGCGACCGCGTCGCCTTGCGCGACCTGGCCGGCGAACGCCTGGTGCTTCCCTCTCCGCAAAGCTATCTGCGCTACCAGATCGACGATGCATTCAATCGCCTGGGCATCACGCCGGACGTGGTCGCGGAGACGCCGACGTCACCGTTGATCTGCGGCCTGGCCGCGGAAGCCTCGGGCATCGGCCTGGTATCGGCCTGGACGCCGATACCGCAAGGCGACCCGCGCATCGTGCAAAGGCCATTGAAGGAGCGGCTGGTGTCCCAATACGCCTGCATGCGCCCGGAACATGCCGTCCCCATGGCGCTGGCGGATGAATTCCAGTCCTTGGTCGGCAAGCAAATACTGGCCTTGGCGCCGGAACATGCTTGAACGAACGTTCGGCCAGCGATGGCGCGACGCTCGACGGCATCGGCTAATCTCTCAGTCGGCACCCGGACAGACAGCCGCGCGGTGCTTACATCGGACATACATAGGCGAAACATCATGGCGACCCTCAACTGCATCTCGTCGATGGCGACGAAACGCCTGCTGGAAGAAGCCGCGGCGGACTTCCGTGCGCAAACCGGGATTTCCGTCGCGCTCGAATCGGTGGGCGGCGTCGTGGCGGCCAAGCGCGTGTCGGATGGCGAACCGTTCGACGTGGTCATCCTGGCCCAGGACGCGCTGGACGCCCTGGCGGCCGCCGGCAAGATCGAGCCCTCCACGATGACGGCCATCGCCCTTTCCCAGGTCGCCGTCGCCGTGGCGGACGCGGCGCCCGCGCACGCGCTCGATCGGGCCGACGACCTGCGCGCGCTGATGTCTTCCGCGCCGCGCATCGGCTACTCGACCGGCCCCAGCGGCGTGGCCTTGATATCGCTGATCAGGGAATGGGGCATGTACGACGCGCTTCAGCCCAAGCTGGTGCAAGCGCCGTCCGGCGTGCCGGTTGCCAGGCTGATCGCCGACGGCACCGTGCAGCTGGGCTTGCAGCAGCGTAGCGAGCTGCTCGGCATGCCCGGCATACGGATCCTGGGCGACATGCCGCCAGGGGCGGAGATCAATACCGTATTTTCAGGCGCGGTGCGCATGGGCGCCGCGGCACCCAACGAGGCGGCCGGATTCCTGGCCTACCTTGCATCCGATCGCACCACGGCGCTGAAGACAAAGATCGGGATGACGCCGTTGCAGCCGCGTTAAACCGCGATCGCCCGCATCAGCGCCTGCACGTCCTCGGGACGATCCGCGCGCCCGCTCATCACCACCCGGCCGCGCTCCAGGGCATAGAAGCGGTCGCACAGCGTCAGCGCCCGCGGCACATTCTGCTCGACCAGCAGGATGGACTGCCCCGCCGCCTTGACCTGCGCCATGACCTCGAACAAGTCGTTGATGATGAGCGGCGCCAGGCCTTCGGTCGGCTCGTCGATCAGTAGCAGATCGGGCTGGCCGAGCAGCACGCGGGCGATGGCCAGCATCTGCTGTTCGCCCCCCGACAGGGTGGTGCCGGGCTGTGCCCGGCGTTCGGCCAGCCGCGGGAATCGCTGATAGATGCGATCGAGCCGGCCCCGCGCTTCGGCGCGGCCCAGGCGGGCGCACTGCATGAAACCCATGGCCAGGTTTTCCTCCGTGGTCAGGCCGGGAAAGATACGCCGGTCCTCGGGCACCAGGCCGATGCCGCGCCGGCAGATCTTCTCGGCCGGCAGGCTGGCCAGCGATTCGCCGCGGAAGCGGATTTCGCCGCCGCTGGGCGCCGTCCAGCCCGCGACCGTCTTGATCGTCGTGGTCTTGCCCACGCCGTTGCGGCCGAACAGACCCACGACTTCGCCCGGGCCGACTTCCAGCGTCAAGCCCTGCAGGACATGGCTCAGCCCGTAATGCACGTGTACGTCGCGCAGTTCAAGCATGCGCGGCCTCCCCGAAATAAGCGGCCTGGACCGCGGGATCGGCGCGGACATCCGACGGCCGTCCTTCGGCCAGCTTGCGGCCCTGCGCCAGCACGACCACATGGTCGGAGACGTCCATGACCAGGCCGACGTCGTGCTCGACCAGCAGGATCGTCAGGTCGCCGGCCAGGCGCTTGATCAACGCGGCGGTTTCCTGGGTGTCGCCATGGGACATGCCCTGGGTGGGCTCGTCCAGCAGCAACAGCCTGGGTTTGCAGGCCAGCGCGACCGCGATCTCCAGGCGCCGCTGCTCACCATGCGACAGCGCGCCGGCGGGCTCGGCCGCCTTGGCCTGTAGCCCGAACTCTTCCAGCAGTTCATCCACCCTGGCCCGGGCGACGCGCGAGGCCGACAGCGGGCGCAGCCCGTTCCAGCCGCCGTCCAGGACCTGCGCGGCGAGCCGCAGATTCTCCGCCACGGGCAGCTCGAAAAACAGATTGGTGATCTGGAACGAACGCGCGAGACCGGCGCGCAGCAGCGCATGAGGCGTCCAGCCGGTGACGTCGCGACCGTCGAACGTCACCGTACCCGCCGTCGGCCGCAAGGCGCCGCTGATGAGATTGAACAAAGTGCTCTTGCCAGCGCCATTGGGGCCGATCAGCGATGTGATACCGCCACGCGCGACTCGCAGCGTAACGTCGTCCACGGCCCGCAGCGCGCCGAAACGCACGCTCAGGCGGTCGACCCGCAGGATGGGATCGCCGGCGGCGGCCGTTCGGTCGGTCGTGCTCACTTGCGCCTCCGCAATGCGCCCACCAGCCCGGCGGGAAAGAAGATGACCGCGATCATGAACAACAGGCCGATCACGATGAGGTGATGTTCCGTATAGGTGCCGATGATGGACTTCAGGCCGAACAGAATGACGCTGCCGTAGAGCGCGCCGATCAAGGTCCCGACCCCGCCCAGCACCACGGTGATGACGGCGTTCCCCGACGTCTGGAAGTACAGCAGTTCCGGCGAGGCGAAGCCGCGCAACACGGGATACAGCGCGCCCGCCACGGCCGCCAGGACGGCGGCGATCACAAAGGCCGCCAGCTTGTAGCGCCAGGGATCGAAGCCCAGGAAGGAAAGCCGCTGCGGATTCGCCCGCAGTGCCTGCATGTTGCGCCCGAAGGGTGTGTTCAGCAGGTAGCTGAGCACGCCATACATGATCATGACGATGGCCAGCACGACCAGGAAAAACCCCAGCGGATCCGACGCCGGGACTTCCCATGGCCCCATGCCGACGGCCACCACCGGCACACCCATCAGGCCGTCGGAGGCGCCCAGCGCCTGGATGTTATAGACCGCCTTGGCCGCGATCTGCGCCAGGCCGAAAGTGATCAGGGCAAAGTACACCCCGCGTGCCCGGATAGCGATGACGCCGGCCACCAGGCCCGCGAGCGCGCCGCTGGCCGCCACCACCACCAGCATCGGCCAGAAGGAAAAGCCCGCGTCGCGCAACAACAGGCCGGCCAGGTAGGCGCCGAAGCCGAAGAACAGCGCCTGCCCCAGTGACAGCAGTCCCGCGATACCTAGCAGCAGATCCACCGCCATGGCGAGGCCGCCGAAGATCAGCGCTTCGGTCGCCAGCCGCAGATAAAAGACGTTGTCCGTCAGCCAGCCCGCCAGGCCACCCGCCAGGGCCAGCACCACGAACGCCATGGCCAGCCCGGGGCGCATGCGCGTACGCTGGTTCGCCGCGCGCGGCAGCGCGATCGTATCAGCCATGGCCCAGCCTCCCGAACAGACCTTGCGGACGGAACATCAGTACGAGCACCATGATCCCGAATAGCAGCGGATCCGACCACACCGGCGAGATATACAGGCTGGACAGCGCCTGCACCTGGGTCAGGAGCAAGCCGGCGATGATCGCTCCCTTGATGCTGCCCAGCCCGCCCACGATGACCACCGAGAACGCCATCAGGATGAAATCCTTGCCCATGGTCGGAAACACCGAATACACCGGCGCCAGCAGCACGCCCGCCAATCCGGCCAGCGCCACGCCGAAGGCGAACGTGGCCGCATAGACCCGTAGCACGGGAATACCCAGCGAGGCCGCCATGTTGCGGTCGTAGGCCGCGGCCCGCACCATGGCCCCCAGCCGGGTGCGGTAGACCACCCACCAGACCGCCGCCACGATCGCCACGCCCACGCCCATCAGGAACAGGCGGTAGGTGGGGAAAATCATGCCGAACAGCTCGGTCGCGCCGGCGATCGGCGCGTCCGGGCGCAGCGGGTTGGGACCGTAGACCAGCTTGAACAGGTCCTCCAGCACGATCGCCATGCCGAAGGTCAACAACAGCGTCAGGATATGGCGGTCCTTGTGGTGGAACACGCGCTGGATCAGCGCGCGCTCCGTCAGGTAGCCGATGGGCAGCATGACCAGCGGCACCAGCACCAGCGCGACCCAGAAGTCCACGCCGATCGCCAGCAGCGACATGCCCAGGTAGGCGCCCAGCGCGTAGAACTCGCCGTGCGCCATATTGATGACATCGAGCAGGCCGAAGATGATGGTCAAGCCCAGCGCCATCAGTATCACGGCCACGCCCAGCGACAGGCCGTTGACGACCTGCGGGGCATAGACGAACTGCAGGCTTTCGAACAAGGCGTTCATGGCATTCCTTACGAAGCCGGCCTACCAGCGCTTGCAGACGCTGGCATCGATGGCGTCCTTGCCGTCGACCTTGCTGACGATGGTGAAATCGCCGTTCTGGATGCGCACCACGTACATGTCCTGGATCGCCTGGTGATCGGCGGCGCGCATGGTCTTGCGGCCTTGCGGCGTATCCCATTCCAGGCCTTCCATGGCCTTGCGGACCTTGGCGGTGTCGGTGCTCTGCGCTTTCTCGACGGCGGCCTTGTAGAAGTACAGGACGCCGTAGGAATCCGCGCCGTACAGATCGGGCAGGACCTTGTTCGCGCGCTTGAACTTCTCGACGAACTGCTTGTTCTCGGGCGTGTCGATCTCCGGCGAGTAGCCGACGCCGGTGACGAAGCCTTCCGCGTTCTTGCCGATGGCCTTGATGTTCTGCGCCGTGATCGCGCCGGAGACGCCCACCATCGTCAGGTTCTTGTTCATGCCGTACTCGCTCATCTGGCTGAACAGGCGCACGGTGTCGTTGCCGGCCGTCGACGTATAGAAGACCTGCGGCCGGGCGGCGCGAATCTGGCCGAAATAGCTCGAATAGTCCTTGCTGTCGAGCGGCGCGAACAGGTCGCCCACCGGCTTGATGCCGCGCTTCTCGGCGGCGGACTTGAAGGCCGCTACCGTGCTGCGGCCCATTTCATAGTCCGGCCCCAGCAGGAAGAGCGACGCGCCCGGCTTTTCCTTGGCCAGCCAGGCGGCCAGCGCCACCGATTGCTGGCCCGCCTTCGCGTTCACCCGGAACACGTTGGGCGAGCACTTGTCGCCGGTGATGGCGTCCGAGAAGGACACGGTGGTCGCGATCAGCTTGTTGTTGCGCTCGGCCACCTGCCCCACCGCCAGCGTCGACCCGG
The DNA here is from genome assembly GCF_965137885.1 of Bordetella sputigena. Lineage (NCBI taxonomy): Bacteria > Pseudomonadati > Pseudomonadota > Betaproteobacteria > Burkholderiales > Alcaligenaceae > Bordetella > Bordetella sputigena. The sequence goes on along the minus strand of NZ_CBCSCA010000009.1, from coordinate 190,175 downwards.
AATTTACCGTGCCCGTCAGGAAATCGACCTTGCTTTGCTGGAACAGCTTTTCGGCTTTCTGCACGGCCACCTGGGGATTGGCCTCTTCGTCTTCGTACAGCAGTTCGACCTTGCGGCCCATGATGCCGCCCGCGGCGTTGATCTCGGCCAAGGCCAGGTCCAGCCCCATCTTCACCTGGGCGCCGATGGGCGCGTAGGTGCCGGACAGCGGCGTGACGACGCCCAGGCGTATCGGCTGCGCGTCTTGCGCGAGCGCGCCCTGCGCACCCAGGGTGCCCAGCGCCAGCAGCGTGGCCGCGGCCAGATGCATGGAAGGCCTGCGTTGCGTGGTATTCATGCGATGTCTCCTTGTCGTTATAGGCAGGCCGGCGGCCTGGCGGCACGCCGGTCGGTCCTGCGTTATGTACTCATGCCGCCGGTGGGCAGCGTGTAGTCATGCCGCCCACGCGGGGCGGCGCGCATCAACTCCCCTTGAAAACCGGCGCGCGCTTGCCATGGAAAGCTTGCACCCCTTCGCGGAAATCGTCGGAGCTGCGCAGGCGGCTGTAGCAATGCCCCTCCAGCTCGATGGCGATCGACAGCGTGGAATCCTCCGTGTCGTTCAACAACTTCTTGGCCGTACGCTGCGCGATCGGCGAGAAGCCGACCAGTTCCTCGACCAGACGGTCGGTGGCGGCTTCGAGCCCGGCGTCGGGCACGCACTCCGTCGCGATGCCCCAGTCATAGGCCTGCTTGCCCGGGATGCGGCGCGAACGCATGACGACGTCCTTGGTGCGCGTGATGCCGACCATCTTCTGCAAGCGCGCCGAGCCCCCCGAACCCGGGATCTGGCCCAGCTTCTGCTCGGGCAGCGCGTACAGCGTGGTGTCGGAAGCGATGCGGAAGTCGCAGGCCAGGGAAATCTCGAAACCCACGCCGAAGCAATAGCCGCGGTTGGCGGCGATCACCGGCTTGCCGCAGCGGGCCGGCGCGGCGATATTCCAGGCCAGCTTGGAAACGTGCTCCGGCGAGGCCGCCAGGAATCCCTTGATATCGCCTCCGCTGGAAAAGTTCTCGCCTTCGGCGCGCAACACGATGACGCGCACGGCGTCGTGTTCGTCCAGCGCTTCGAACACCAGGCGCAGTTGATCGCGTTGCGGCATCGAAATGATATTGAACGGCGGGCGCGCGAGCACGATGTCGGCGCGTTGCCGGGCCTCGTCGATCTCGACGCGGAAGCCGTCGAGATCGGCGAGCAGGTGATGGGCCGGATGCTTCAAGGTAGACACGAATACTCTCCTGGATGAATGATTGCGGTCCGGTTCCGGGATCAGGAAGGATCCCGCTCGAACTCCCCGGCCACCAGACAGCGGCGCAGGATCTTGCCGACCGGCGATTTGGGAATGCCTTGCACAAAGACGTAGTCGCGCGGACGCTTGAAATTGACCAGGTCGGACTGCCGGCAATGGGCGTCCAGCGCCGGGCCGTCGACCGGCTGGCGGCGCTTGACGAAGGCGACGACCCGTTGGCCCCAGCGCTCGTCCGGCAGGCCCACCACGGCGACCTCGTCGACCGCGGGGTGCAGCGATAGCAGCGATTCGATCTCGACAGGCGATATGTTCTCGCCGCCGGAAATGATCATGTCGTCGACCCTGCCCGTCACGTAGAGATCGCCGTCGGCGTCGATGTAGCCGGTATCTCCCGTGAAGTACCAGCCGTCGCGCAGCGCCTTGGCATCCGCGTCCGGGCGGTTCCAATAGCCTTCGAATGCCTCGTCCCCGGCCAGGTCGGCGATGACCTGCCCTTCTTCGCCCTGGCGCGCCGCGTCGTCCGGCCCGGCGGCGTCCAGCCGCACGACGCGGAGGCGGGTATTGATGCCCGCGCGGCCCGCGCAGCCGGGCTTGCGTGGCGCGTCCTGGTTGATCGCGCAGGTGTAGACCTCCGACGACCCGTAGTGATTGGCGAACAAGGTGGGCCGGAACGCCGCGTCCAGCCGCTTGAGCAGCGCATCATGCATGGGCGCCCCGGCGAAGCCGATTTTCCGCACCGAGGAAATATCGGTGCGCGCGAAGTCCTCATGCCCCAGGATGTCGTGGTACAGCGTGGGCACCAGGTACAGCGTGGAGATGGCTTCGTCCTGGATGGCGCGCAGTACCGCCGCGGGATCGTACTTGGGAATGCAGACGAACAGGCCGTCGACCAGCGCCATGGACAGCAGCGAGCGCACACCCATGGTGTGATAGAGCGGCATTACGCCCAGCGTGCGCTCGCCGCTCCTGTAGGTGTTCTGCGCGACATGCGCCAGTGCGGCCGCCCGCTCGTGGCGATGCCGCCGCGGCACGCCCTTGGGCTTGCCCGTGGTGCCGGAGGTGTACAGCATGAGCGATATATCTTCGGCGCTTGCCTGCGGCGCGAACGTCCCCTGGGCGGCGGCGCCGCCGCGCAAGAGTTCGGCGAACGGCAGGCCGGGACGCTCGCCGCCGGCGTCGTCGCCCACCATGATTCCAGGCAGCGCACGCGCGGAGGGCGATTGGTCCACCGCGTCGGCGCTTACGGCTTCGTAGGCAATCACGCGGGCGCCCGAATCGCATACGCAGTATTCGATCTCATCGCCCTTGGCGCGCCAGTTCAGCGGCGTCGCGATCACGCCCAGGAACTGGCAAGCCCAGTGCAGGGTGGCCATTTCCCAGCGGTTGCGCAGCACCATCAGCAGATGATCGCCACGGCGCAGCCCCAGGCCGGCCAGTCCGGCGGCCGCCGCGCGCACGTCTTCATACCATTCTCCGTAGCTGCGACGCACCGCGCCGTCGACGATGGCCGCGGCCGCCGGACTGCGCTCGACGCTTTGCAGAAAGGTGCGTCCGAGATCAAGCATCGGCTTCGTCTCCGTTATGGTTTTTCCTGGCAAGCCGGTCGCGCGCCGTTTCCAGCACGGCCCGGACGATATTGGTGTAGCCGGTACACCGGCACAGATGTCCCGACAGGGTTTCCCTGACCTGCTGCTCGGTCGGATCCGGCACGCGGGCCAGGAAGTCGTCGCAGGTCATGAGGATGCCGGACGTACAGAACCCGCATTGCAGCGCGTGGTGGCGCTTGAAGGCGGCCTGCAGGTCGCTCATGGGGGTCGCGGCATCCCGGGCATTCCCATCATCCGCGGGCGTCCCGGCCGCGCACTTGCGCGCCAGACCTTCCACGGTATCCACCCGCAGGCCTTCGGCCTGCACCGCCAGCATCATGCAGGAGCGCACCGCCACGCCTTCGACCTGCACCGTGCAGGCGCCGCACACGCCGTGTTCGCAGCCGACGTGGGTACCGGTCGCGCCCAGCTCGTGGCGCAGGAAATCCGCCAGCAGCGTGCGGTTGTCGCATGCGCCCGTGCGCGCCTTGCCGTTCAAGGTGATGGCGATGTCATCGCGCTGTCCACGGTCCAGAGCCTTCATCGGGTAGCCTCCTCGATCACCCGCCGTCCCAGCTTGCGCACCAGGTGGCGGCGATACACCGCCGTGGCGTGCGGATCATCCTGGGCATCCAGCTGCCAGGCGAAATCGTTGATGGCGCCGGCCAGCTCGCTTGCCGGCAGCCGCGGCATCGTCAGTACGCGCGGCCGATCCGCCACCCCGCCAACGGCCAGGCGGATCTCGCGCTCGCCGGCCACGGCGGCGCAGGCCACGATGGCGAAATCGCCATGCCTGCGGCTGACTTCGGCAAAGGCGTAGCGGGTGCCCGGGCGGTGCAGCGGATAGTGCACGTCTTCCACCAGTTCGTCGTGGCGGCGCGCGGTGGTCAGCATGCCCTGGAAAAACGCTTCGGCGTCCAGCTCCCGGCGCCCCTCGCGCGACCGCAGCCTGACCTTGCCACCCAGGGCCGCCAGCGCCAGGGGCAGTTCCGCGCTGGGATCGGCGTGCGCCACCGAGCCGCATACGGTGCCCCGGTTGCGGATCTGGAAATGCGAAATACTGGGAAAAACACGCGCCAGCAGGGGCACTTCGTCGGCCAGCGTGGCGCGCCATTCGACGGATGCCTGCGTGGCCGACGCCCCGATCGCGAGGAAACCGTTCTCCGGACGCACATGGGCGAGCCCCTGCACGCGGGAAATATCGACCAGTATCCGCGGCTGCGCCAGCCGCATGTTCAGGACCGCCATCAGCGACTGGCCTCCCGCCAGCACCCGGGCGTCGTCGCCGTACTCGTCGAGCAGGGCCAGCGCCTCGTCGACGGTATCGCAGCGGCGGTAATCGAAGATGGGCGGCTTCATTTCGAGATCCCCAGCCAACGCAGCAGGCGCCGCCAGGCCGGCATGCGCACCGGCGTGGCCCCCGGCGGTGGCACCGGCTGACCGCCGGCCTGGCCGCCGAGTTTCTCGAACAGCTGCGCCAGTACGATCCTGGCCGCGCCTTCCAGCATGCGTCCTCCCACCGCGGCCACCTTGCCGCTGACCTCCGCCTTATAGTCGTAGCGCAGCAGCGTGCCCGCGCCCTGCGGTTCGAGCTCCACGCTGCCGCTGCCGCGCGCCGTGCCCAGCGACGAAATCCCCGAGCCGGACAACCGCAGGCGATGCGGCGGCTCCAGCTCGGCAAGCTCGATCTCGGCCGCGTAGCGCGCCTTGACCAGACCCACGCCGACCGTCACATCGGCGCGATAGCGGTTCGGCCCGATCGGCTGCAATGCGTGGCAGCCGGGGATGATGCGGGCCAGGGCCTTGGGGTCCAGGAACACGTCGTAGACCGCTTGCGGCGGCGCCTGCAACCGCACCTCGCCGCGCGCGGTCAGGCCGCGGGCCTTGCCGGCGGGCGGCGCGGCCGACGTGGACGAAGCAGGCGAAGCGGCATCCGGCGCGACAGCCGGCCGCGCGAGGGCTCCGGCGGCAGGCTCGGGATCGGCCATGCCGATCAGCGACATGACCCGCGACGAACTCAAAGGCAGGCGCACGTCGGCCACGCCCAGCGCGTCGGCGACCGCATTGGCGATGCACACCGGCGTGCTCATGTTGTTCCCTTCGCCCAGCCCCTTGGCGCCCAGCGGCGTAAACGGCGACGGCGTCTCCATGTGGACGATCACCGGCTCGGGCACTTCACAGGCGGTCGGCACCGTGTAGTCCGCCAGCGTGCCCGAAAGAAAGCTGCCATCCGCCCCGTAGACGAACTCTTCCATCAACGCCGCGCCCAGGCCCTGGGCGAACGCTCCGCGTATCTGCCCGTCCGCCAGCGCCGGATTCAGGATGCGGCCGGCGTCATGACAGGTCACGTAGCGGTCGATACGGACCTGCCCGGTATCGCGGTCGACTTCGACCGCGCAAATATCGAACACGAAGCCGTAGGCGGCCGACGTATTGATGCGGTCATCCTCGGTGGGCGCGGTCAGCTGCTCCGGCGTCCAGAACACCGTGGCCCGCAGGCTGGGATCCTCGCCCGGCGGGAGCAGCGCGGGCGCCCAGTGCGCCCCGCTGGACAACCGGGCGAAGGGCAGCGCCTTGTCGAAGGCCCCCTCCGGAAAGACCTTGCCGCGGGCGAACCGTACTTCCCCGGGAGCGCAGCCGAACTGCCCGGCCGCGATACGCGCGAGCTTGTCACGCACCCGCACCGCCGCCAGATGCAGCGTACCCGCGACCGCGCCGGCGAAACGGCTGGAGTAGTTGCCGGCCGCCACCGACCAGGCATCTTTTTGCGTGTCCAGCTCCGCGTTGACAGTGATCTCCGACGGATCCAGGCCCAGCACGTCGGCGACGATCTGCGCGGCCACCGTCCGGTGCCCCTGCCCTTGCGGCGTCGAATCGATGACGGCGGTCACCCCGCCCAGCAGGTCGATGGCGACCGTCGCGGCGGCCAGCGCGCCGTTCTTCGGTCCGGCCTTGGCCCGCTGTTCGGGCGTCAAGGCCGTGGTGATATAGCCCATATTGGAGATGGACGGCTCGACGATGGCCGCGTAGCCAATGCCATACAGGCGGCCTTCGCGACGCGCCGCTTCGCGTCGCGCCAGCAATTCGTCCAGGCCGCCGTGGCGGGTCGCCAGCGCCAGCCCCTGGGGATAGTCCCCGGAATCCAGCAAGGCGCCGGCCGCCGCGCGGTAGGGGAATGCGCCCGGCTGCACGAAGTTGCGGCGGTACACGTCCAGCGGGTTCAGATCCAGCTCGACGGCGATGCGCTGCATCAACCGCTCCAGCGCGAAGTAGACCTGCGGCCCTCCGAACCCGCGCACCAGGCCGGCGGGGGTCTTGTTGGTCAGCACCACGCGATTGCGCACGCTCAGGTTGGGAATATCGTAGGCGCCGGTCAGGCAACCATGCATGCGGTAGAAGGTCGCCGGTTCCGGCGCGCGCAGGTAGCCGCCGACGTCGTCGTACTGGTCATAGTCCAGGGCCGTGATGCGGCCATCGGCCTCCACCGCGGCACGCAAAGTAGTCAGGCGGCCGGTCGCGGAAGTCGCCGCCACCAGGTGCTCCAGCCGGTCCTCCACCCATTTGACGGGAGCGCCGGCCTTGCGCGCGGCCAGGCACATCAACACGATGTACGGAAACACCGCCTGCTTGACGCCGTAGCTGCCGCCGGAATCGGGAGGCGTCTTCAGCCGCAGACGCGCGGCGGGAATCTGCAGCGCCAGGGCCATGACCGCATGCAGCGAAAACGGGCCCTGGAAATTGGACAGGACTTCATAGCCGTCGTCCGCGGACACGTGCTCGGCGGACACGACAAAGCATTCGATAGGCGTGCCCGAATTGCGCGGATAGCGCACAGTAAGCGCTACACAATGGGGCGCCCGCGCGAAGGCGGCTTCCGGATCTCCGTAGCGGAAAACGCGGTCGCTGGGGATGTTGCTGCCCACCTTGGGATGCAGCACGGGCGCATCCCCAGCGATGGCCGCCTCTATTTCGACGACCGGATCGAGCGGCTCGTACTCGACCTTGATGTGCTCCAGGGCATCTTCGGCCAGCGCGCGGCTCTCCGCCACCACCACGGCCACCGGCTCGCCCACATAGCGCACCGTGTCGACGGCCAGGCACCAGTGTTCCATGGGCTGCTTGACGCCGACCACGAAGGGCCGTGTCCAGCGCCGGACGTCTTCGCCGGCGAGCATGGCATGCACGCCGGGCAGCGCCAGGGCGGCGGCGCCATCCACGCCAAGCAGACGCGCATGAGCATGCGGCGAACGCAGCACGGCCGCGTACAGCGTGCCGGGCTTGACGCCCAGATCGTCGGCATATCGTCCTTTGCCTGTCAGCAGCGTATCGTCCTCGATCCGCTGCCTGGCGTCGCCCACGTGCCGTCCGGCGCGTTGCTGGCCTGTATCCAAGTCTCTTCCCGTCAGACGCCGGTCGTTGCCGCCGCGCCTCTTGTAATGAATCCTGTGATGGGCGCAGCTTAGACAGGAGCGGGACAGCTTGTCTTACCGGGAAATCCGGCTACTTACCCTGGAGTCTGATTTTCATAACTTTGCACGACCCGGCGGTAATCGATGGGCGCGCTGCCGATGTGCTGGCGGAAGAACCGGGTGAAATGGCCAGGCGCCGAAAAACCCAGCCGGTAAGAGAGATCGGTCAACGTCGTGTCGGGCCGGCTCAGCGCCTGCAGCGCCGCTTCCATGCGCAACACATTGCTGAAGACGTTCGGCGTCAGGCTGGTGCTGCGCCGGAAGAGCTCGAAGAAATGCGCGCGCGACAGCCCGCTGCGGGTCGCCAGCGCGGCCATATCCACAGGCGCGCCGACGTTCTCCCGCATATACGCCATGGCGCGCCGGATGCGCGGGTCGATGGCGCTCGTGGCGTGCTGATAAGGGATTCCCCGCAGATTGCGCCATTCCGAAAACGGGTCGATGACGGCGATCATCAGGTCGAACAGGACCGCCTCCAGCCGCTGCGGCGATATCTGATCGGCGAAGTACATCTCCATGGCCAGGTCGTCGGCCAGCTTGCGGATGCGGGGCGCGATCTCGACGCAAGGCTTGGGGAAAAACTGGGGATGGGCGGAAACCCAAAGCTGGCGCTGGATGTCGGCCAGCCAGGAAGGCTCTATGTACAGGGCCAGGATGACCGTGCGCGGCGCCCTGGGCCCGGGATGCTCATAGGAGTGCAGCTCCCAGGCATTGACCAGCACCGCTGTGTCGTCGGTCAAGGGGTTGAGACGATCGCGCACCGAGAAGAACGTGTCCGCCCCGCTGGCCTTGATCAACACATGGCAATGGTGGTGCGCATGCGGGATGAGCGGCTTGTCCATATCGAGCAGCGCGACCCGCCCGAACCGGCCGTGGAAGATTTTGATGGCCGTTGACAAAAGGTCCTCCTCATCGGCATCCGTCGCTTTCTCGTCATTGTTCTGTGCCGCCATTATAAGAAGCAGCGCCCGCGGGCGCTGCCTTGCATCGCGCCAACACATGGCAAACAAATAGAAAACAGGGACAGCGGCCTGCAAGCACACCGCTTCCTGCTCCCTGCCAGCGGCAAGCGGCGGCGTGCTCCGCCGCTAAGTATTTTCCCTAGATGTGGTCGTCAAAATAATCAGTACTATGAGCAAAAAACTCAGTAGGCTGACTAATTGGCCACGCACTCGGCGTCCATGAACGCCGATAAACAAGGGGTAAATCGTCATGATGCTGCGCAAACTGATCACAGGAGCCGCCGCGGCGGCCCTACTTTCAACGGCCGGAACGGCCCCGGCCGCCGAGGACGTCGCCGCCTTCCCGAGCAAGCCCTTCGACATCATCGTCACGTTCCCGCCAGGCGGCGGCACGGACATGCTGGCCAGGCTCATCGGCAACTACATGCCGGAAGCAATAGGCAAGACCGCCATCGTCGAGAACCGTCCCGGCGCGAGCGGCAACGTCGGCGCGCGCGTCGTGAAGGAACGGGCGCCGGACGGCTATTCGCTGCTGATGGTCAACAGTTCCTTCGCCGTGAATCCCGGTGTTTTCAAGACCCTGCCCTTCGATCCCAAGAAGGACTTCGACGCCATCATCAATATCGCCTACGTGCCCTCGGTGCTGGTGGTGCCGCCCGGTTCGCCCTACAAGAGCCTGGCCGACGTCACGGCGGCCGCGGCGAAAGCCAACGATGTCTCTTTCGGCTCGTGCGGCAACGGCACGCCGCAGCATCTGGCGGGCGAGCTGTTCAAGCTGCAGGCCAAGGTCAACATGGTGCATGTGCCGTACAAGGGCTGCGGTCCGGCGCTGAACGATGTGGTGGGCGGCCAGATCGGCCTGGCGGTGATCACGGCGTCCAGCGCGCTGCCCTTCATCAAGGCCGGCAAGCTGCGCGCCCTGGCGGTCACGTCCAGGGAGCGCTCCAAGCTGATGCCCGATGTGCCGACGGTGGCCGAACAGGGCTACCCCGGCTATGAACTGACGCAATGGCACGGCCTGCTGGCGCCGGCCGGCACGCCCGCCGATATCAAGCAGAAGCTCTATGAGGCCGTGGCCAGAATCATGCGGCGCCCCGACGTGGAGCAGAAGCTTGCAGACCTGGGTTACGACACCGCCTCCGACGGGCCGGCGGTTTTCCAGAAGATGGTGAATAGCGATATCGACAAGTTCACGGCGCTGGCGCAGAAGATCGGCCTGTCGGCGGATTAGCGCGGCGCGGTCAAGGCAAGGGAACAACAGGAGCATCACGATGAGCAATAAATTGAAGATCAGTCTGGCCTGCGGCGCATACGATCGGACCGCGGCGTTGTTCGATGGCCGCGCGCCCATCGAAGGCTGCGATGTCGCGGCGGTGCCGATCGAGCCGGAAGAAGCCTTCCACCGCGCCTTCCGTTACCAGGAGTTCGACGTCACCGAAATCTCCATGAGCAGCCATATGATGACCACGGCGCGCGGCGACAACGCCTATATCGCGGTGCCGGCCTTCATCTCGCGTGTCTTTCGACAGTCCGGCATCTACGTCCGCACGGACCGTGGCATCAAGACGCCGCAGGACCTGCGCGGCAAAACCATCGGCGTGCCGGAATACCAGATCACCGCCAATGTGTGGATACGCGGCATCCTGGAAGACGAGTATGGCGTCAAGCCGTCCGACATCAAATGGCGGCGCGGCGGCATCGAGGAGCCGGGCCGCGGGGAGCGCGCGCCCATCGACTTGGGCAAGGACATCGACCTGCAGCAGATCCCGGACGACAAGACCTTGTCCGGCATGCTGGAGGCCGGCGAAATCGACGGCTACATCGGCGCGCGGGCGCCGTCCTGCTTCCTGCGCGGCGCGGCCAACGTCGGCCGCCTGTTCGGCGACTACATCGAGGCCGAGAAAGACTACTACCGGCGCACCGGCATCTTCCCCATCATGCACATGGTGGGCATCCGCAGATCGCTGGTCGAAGAAAACCCCTGGCTGCCCGTCAGCGTGTACAAGGCTTTCCTGAAGGCCAAGGCGCTGGCGGTCAAGGAACTGAACGAGATCTGCCATCTGGCGGTGACCTTGCCGTGGATGGTGCATCACTACAACGAGGCGCGTTCCATCATGGGCGAGGACTTCTGGCCCTACGGTCTGGAGGCCAATCGCCACACGATCGAGACCTTCGCGCGCTACCACTACGAACAGGGCCTTTCCAAGCGCAAGGTCGCGCCGGAAGAACTGTTCGCCGCATCCGCGCTGGACCTGTCCAAGATCTGACGCGCGCCGATGAAAGCCCCGGCCCTGCGTTACCTGGCGCCCCGTTCGGTGGACGAGGCCCTGGCCCTGCTGTGCGAGACGGAGAACGGGCGCATCCTGGCGGGCGGCCAATCGCTGGTCGCCATGCTGAATATGCGTTTCGCCTTTCCGGACTGCCTGATCGACATCAACCGCATCCCCGGGCTGGCGTATATCCGCGCCAGCGGGGATGGCGGAACGGTCGAGTTCGGCGCGATGACCCGCCAGCGGGATGTGGAGTTTTCACCGCTGGTGGCCGAGCGCCTGCCCTTGTGGCGCGAGGCCGTGCTGCACGTGGGACACCGGCAGACGCGCAACCGGGGCACCGTCGGGGGAAGTCTCTGCCAGTTGGACCCTTCGGCGGAGATACCGACCGTGGCCATGGCCATGGACGCGCGCGTCGAGGTGCGCAGCCGGCGCGGCGCGCGCGAAATCGCCATGGCGGACTTTCCGGCGGCCTATATGACGCCCGCCATGGAGCCCGACGAAATGGTGACGGCCGTGCGCGTACCCGCCTGGCCCGGGCGCCATGGATACGCTTTCGTCGAATTCGCGCGGCGCCACGGCGATTTCGCCATTGTGTCGTGCGCGGCCTTGATACTGCTCGACAGGCACGGCCTGGTCGAGCGCGTGTCGCTGACGCTGGGCGGCGTGGCGATGGCGCCCTTGCGCATGCGCGAAGCGGAAACGGCGCTGCTGGGCCGCGCGCCGGACGATGAAGCGCTGGCGCTCGCCGCCGCGGCGTGCGGGCAGGTCGACGCCGTGGCCGACAGCTATGTGCCGGCCTGGTATCGCCGCAGGCTGGCCGCGGTGCTGTCGCGGCGGGCGCTGGAGCAGGCCGTGGCGCGGGCCGGCGCGTACGAGGAGACCCCATCATCATGAACCAGGACGATGCCGCCCGTGGCGCCCGCGAGGCGCTGCCGATCCGGCTGACGGTCAACGGCCAGCCGCGCCAGGGCGCGGCGGAGCCCCGGGTCCATCTCGCCGACTTCCTGCGCGGCGAGCTGAAGCTCACCGGCACGCACGTCGGCTGCGAGCACGGGGTGTGCGGCGCCTGTACCGTGCTGGTCGACGGCCATACCGCCCGCGCCTGCCTGATGCTGGCGGTGCAGGCCGAAGGCTGCCGCGTCGAGACCATCGAAGGGCTGGCGGGCGACGGCGTGCCGCATGTGCTGCAGGCCGCCTTCCACGATCTGCACGCGCTGCAGTGCGGCTATTGCACGCCCGGCATCCTGATGTCGCTGGCCGAACTGCTGCGCGACAACCCGGACCCTGACGAAGCCACCGTGCGCGATGTGCTGTCGGGTCATTTGTGCCGTTGCACCGGCTACCAGAACATTGTGGCCGCCGCGCTCGAAGCGACGCGGCGGCTGCGCGAAGAGCGGCTACATGGACACATCGCTTGAACCCGCTTATCCCGAGCTGGCGCCGGACGCGGCGCCCCTGGCGAATCCCGGCGTCGGACTATCCGCCCGCCGCATCGAAGACCAGGCCCTGCTGACCGGCACCGCGCGCTTCCTGGACGATCTGCAGGTCGACCCGCTGCTGCACGCCTGCTTCGTGCGCAGTCCGCATGCGCATGCGCGCATCCGCGCCATCGACGCCGCGGCGGCGCGCGCCATGCCGGGCGTGGTGGCGGTGTACGCGGCGCGGGACCTGTACGGCGAAATCACCGAATGGCGCATGCCGCTGGGCTTTCCGCTTGCCAACCTGCCCGCCGATACGACGCCTTTCGTGCTGGCGACACGCGAAGTCGCCTTCGTGGGCGAGGCCATCGCCATCGTGGTGGCGTCGTCACGCCATGCGGCGGAAGACGCCGCCGCGGCGGTGGCGGTGGACTATGAAGTGCTGCCCGCCGTGGCGGATTGCCGTGCGGCCCTGGAACCCACGGCCCCGCCCGTGCGCCTGGGACTGGCTTCCAACGCGTTGCAGGAATACACGCTGTCGTACGGCGATTGCGATGCCGTTTTCGCCAACGCGCACATGGTGCTCCAGGAAGAATTCCACGTACACCGCGGCTGCGGCCACCCCATGGAAGGGCGCGGCGTGCTGGCGCGGCCCGACCCGGCATCCGGCGAGCTGACGGTGTGGTCGTCCACCCAGATGGCGCACGAACTGCACTACACGATCGCGCTGATGCTCGGCCATCCGGAAGAGCTGCTGCGCGTCGTAACCCCTGATGTCGGGGGCGGCTTCGGGGTCAAGTTCATGATCTACCCGGAAGAAGTCGCCGTGCCGGCGGCCGCGCGCAAGCTGGGCCGCGCGGTCAAGTGGGTGGAGGACAGGCGTGAGCACTTCGTCAGCGCGATCCAGGAGCGCGACCAGTACTGGTCGATGGCGGTGGCCGTGGACGAACGGGGATGCCTGCTGGGCCTGCGCGGACGCATGGTGCACGATCATGGCGCGTACACGCCGCAGGGGACCAACGTGCCGTACAACTCGGCCTCCTCGATGACCGGGCCGTATATCGTGCCCGCCTATCGGCTGGATGTCGCCGTTGCCTATACCAACAAAGTGCCGGTAGCCACCGTGCGCGGCGCCGGCTATCCGCAGGCCGCCTTCGTCATGGAGCGGCTGCTGGACCGCGTGAGCACCGCGCTGGGCATCGACAGGGCGGAATGCCGCCGCCGCAACCTGATCCCCGCCGCGAAGATTCCCTACACCAAGCCGCTGAAGTCGCGCGCCGGCGTACCCCTGACCATAGACAGCGGCGATTTTCCGGCGCTGCAGGCGCGCGCGCTGCAGGCCATCGACTATGACGGCTTCGACGCCCGCAGGCAGGACTCGCGCGCGCGGGGCCTGTATCGCGGGATCGCGGTCGCCAACAGCGTCAAGCCGACCGGGCGCGGTCCTTTCGAATCGGCGCGCGTCAGGGTGCAGCCTTCCGGGCAGATCTCCGTGTACACCGGTGCGCTGGCCATGGGGCAAGGGATCAAGACCACGCTGGCGCAGATCTGCGCCGGCCATCTCGGCGTCGCGCCGGAGGCGGTGCAGGTCATTGCCGGCGATACCGCCTTCATAGGCTATGGGATGGGCGGCTTCGCCAGCCGCCAGGCGATTATGGCGGGCTCCGCGGTGGACCAGGCGTCCAGCCGGCTGCGCCGCCGGATCCTGGACGCGGCGGCCGTCATGCTCGATACCCTGCCGGATGAATTGACCTTGGCCCACGGCGAAGTGGTGTCCCGATCGGGCGCGGGGCCGTCCATCGCCCTGGCCAGGCTGGCGATGCTGCTCAAAGGCGTGCCGGGCTATGCGTTGCCCGTACCGGGCGACCCGGGACTGGACGAGACCGTCCACTTCCATTGCGATGCGCAGGCATACGCAGGCGCGTCGCACGCCTGCGAGGTCGAAGTCGATGCGCTGACCGGCGCCGCGTCCATCGTGCGCTACGTCGCCGTGCACGACAGCGGACGCATCATCAATCCGGTCCTCGCCGCCGGCCAGGTGCATGGCGGGGTGGTGCATGGCATCGGCAATGCCTTGTTCGAATGGATGGGATACGACGATGGCGCGCAGCCGCTGAGCACCACTTTCGCGGAATACCTGCTGCCGACGGCGCCCGAAGTGCCGGACGTGGAAGTGATATTCCAGCCCTCCATCACGCCGCTCAATCCGCTGGGCGTAAAGGGCGTGGGCGAGTGCGCCACCATCCCCGTCGCCGCCGCCGTTATCGGCGCGATTGAACACGCGCTGGCCGATCACGGGGTGCGGTTATCCGAATTCCCGCTGACGCCGATGCGCCTGCTGGAGCGCCTGGACGCGGCCGCCGGCCCGGACAACATCGCGCCGGATAGCGGCCGCGCCTAGGTGCAGCTTTCATACCATTTCAGGAACAGCCATGGAGTTCACCAATACCTTCCACGTGCCGCTGCCGCTGGAGGATGCCTGGCGGTTGATGCTGGACGTGCCGCGCATCCTGCCCTGCCTGCCGGGCGCGCGGCTGACCGAAGTCGAGGGCGGCAATCGGTACAAAGGCTCGGTGTCGGTCAAGCTGGGCCCCATCCGGCTTTCCTTCGACGGACAGGCCGAGCTGGTGCGCCAGGACGATGAAAAACACATCGCCTGGCTGGAAGGGTCGGGCGTCGATCCCAAGGGCCGCGGCTCGGCCCGTTCCGAATTCAGTTTCGCGCTGGCGCCGGCGGCCGGCGGCACCCAGGTCACCGTGACTACCCAGCTGGCGCTGTCCGGCTCGGTCGCCCAGTACGGGCGCGGCAGCGGCATGATCGCCGAGGTCGCGTCGCAGATCCTGGCCCAGTTCGAACGGAACCTGGCGCAGTCACTGGCCGCGCCGGGCGCCGGCACAGGCTTAGAGATGGGCGAAGCGCCGGCCGCGGGCCTGGGCACGGATACCGGTCCGACCGCGGACGCGCGCGGCGGGGCATTGCCAGGCATGGCCCCGGGCCAGGCTCCCGCGGCGCCGGCTCCATTCGACACCGGAACGGTAAACGCCCAGACGGTGCTGCTGCAGGCCCAGGCGGTACTGAGCCAGGCCCAGGCCGTCCTGGCATTGGCCCAGTCGCGCATGGTGCAGGCACGGCACGGCAAGGCGGCAAGCGCGCCGCCCGCCGGAGAACTCAACATGCTGAGTATCGGGCTCAAAGCGATGTGGGCGCGCATCCGCTACGGCGTAGCCGGTCTCCTGGGGCGCCGGTCATAGCACGCCCCTGCCTTCCGGCCGGGTCGGCTGGATCTGGCTCATCTTCGGAACCCGCGCGGCCGCGCGCGTGCCGGTACGGGATGCGATGCGCGTATAGCGACGATGAGGCAGGCGCCCCGCGCGCGTTCAGGCGCCCTGCCGGTACCGCTCTACCATGGCCGCGATCCTCGATGCGCCCCGGACGGCACGCTCATGGTTTTGCGAGAAGTTCAGGCGTATGCGCGCGCCCGCATGCGGACTGAACTCCGTGCCCGGGGTGACCGTCACGCCCGCTTGCGCGCGCAGCAGGCGGACGAAGCCGGCATGGGGCACCGTCAGCAGCGGCAGCTCGGGAAACAGGTAGCTGCCCGCATCGGGCGTGCGCACCCGCACTCCATCCACGCCCCGGAATACGCCGAGCAGATCGTCGCGTATGGCCTGGTGGGCCGCGATGCGATCGGCCAGCCAGTTCTCCGGTTCGGCAAACCACGTACGGAGTACCGCCTGGCAATAGCCCGGCGCGCGCAAGGACACGATCGCCTGCAGTTTCTCCATGCGCGCGACGATGGCGGGCGCTCCGAAGCCCAAGCCCAGCCGGAAGCCGCTCAGCGATTCGGTCTTGGACGGCCCCATGATGGTCAGCACGCGGGACGGATCGATATCCTGGGCCCGCAGATGCGTGTACCGGGTGCCCGCGTAGCGCAGCCGCGCATAGAGCTGGTCGACGATGACCGTCACGCCGTAGGTCTCCGCCAGGCGCGCGATGGCCGCGATTTCTTCGGGCGAGTAGACCGCGCCCACGGGATTGTTGGGATTGGAGAACAGAAAGGTCCTGGCCCCGGCGCGGAAGGCATCTTCCAATTGCCCGAGATCGATGCCGGCCCCTGGCCCTTCCGTCATCTCGCCCAGGCGCACCGGGACCGCCCGCGCGCCGGCGAACTCCACCAGCTTGCGATTGGCGAAGTAATCCGGCTGCACGATGGCGACCTGGTCGCCGGCCGTGACCGTGGACAGCACGGCCAGGAACAGCGCGCTCTGCGTGCCAGGCGTCAGGATCATCGCATCGCCCGCGGACACGGCCGCGCCCGTAAAACGGGCCAGGCGTTCGGCCACCAGCTCGCGTATCGCCCCGTCGCCGCGGTATTCCGTGTAGGCCTGGGCGCCTCCCCGCTCATAGCCATCGACGAACAGCCCGAGCGCGCCCGGCGTGGGCGGGAAGGCATCGGCGCCTACGTCGCCGTGCGAAAAATCCACGGCCGGACCTTCCAGCGCTTCGCCTATCGCCAGGCCGGCCAATGCATCGTCGTGTTGGCGTACTTCCTGGCCGGGCGCGCTATCCACGCCCAGGCCCTGGAACTTCTCTTCGATGCGCGTCATGGTTGCCTGCATGCTTACTCCCTCGGAACTGCTGGATTGGATGAAACGGCCCTGTGCCATCGCGCGCGGTCCCGCACGCGCTACGCAGCCTGCAAGGCGTCGACGAAGGCCGGCCTGTCGATATTGCCGCCGGACACGATGGCGACCACCGTGCGGCCTGCGAAGCGGCGGGGATCCTGGAGCAGGCCGGCGACCGCCATCGCGCCGCCCGGCTCCGCGACGATGCGCAGCTCGTCGAACAGCAGGCCCATGGCCTGCCGTACGCACTCGTCCGGTGCCGTGAGCACGCCGGCCAGCTTTTGCCGGTTGATGGAAAACGGCAGCTCGGCCGGCGTGGGCGCGAGCAGCGCATCGCAGATGGAGCCCGTCAGCGCCGGATTGATCATCCGCTGTCCCGCCGCCAGCGACCGCCGCGTGTCGTCGAAAGCCTCGGGCTCCGCCGCCCACACGGCGGTCGGCGTGCCGTGCGCGTCCACCGCCAGGCAGGTCCCCGCGGCCAGGCCGCCGCCGCCGCATGGCACGGCCAGCACGTCGGCCGTCACACCGCCGGGCAGATCCTGCAAGGCTTCCAGCGCGGCCGTGCCCTGGCCGGCGATCACGTCGGGATGATCGCCCGGCGGCACGATCAGGGCGCCGCGCTCGCGCGAAATGCGCGCGGCGATGTCCTCGCGGCGCTGCGTCGCGCGGTCGTACGTCACGACTTCGGCGCCCTGGCGTTCCGCCTTGGCGATCTTGACGCGCGGCGCGTCGGCCGGCATCACGATGGTGGCCTTCAAGCCCAGCATGCGGGCGACGGTGGCGATTGCCTGCCCGTGGTTGCCGGTGGAGTACGCGACAACGCCGCCGGGATGCTCGGCCGGCGTCAGCCGCGACAGGCAGTTGTAGGCGCCGCGAAACTTGAAGGCGCCGGAATGCTGCAGGTTCTCCGCCTTCACGTACAGCCGCAGGCCCAGGCGCCGGTCCAGTGCATCCGCGCGCAACAGGGGCGTACGCACGGCGATGCCGGCCAGGCGCTGTTGCGCGTCCCGCACATCGGCCATCGAGGGTGTTCGCAGGTCCATGGTTCTTGCCTTTCAGTGCGAGAGCAGGCGCGACAGGAAGTCGCGCGCACGGTTGGAACGCGGAGCGTCGAAGAATTCAGCGGTGGAGGTGTCCTCCACGACACGCCCATCGTCCATGAAGACCATGTGCGTGGCGGCGCGGCGCGCGAAGCCCATTTCGTGCGTCACGACCACCATCGTCATGCCGTCCTGGGCCAGCTCCTGCATCACGCCCAGGACCTCGCCTATCATTTCGGGGTCGAGCGCGGACGTCGGTTCATCGAACAGCATCAGGACCGGATCCATGGCCAGGGCGCGGGCGATGGCCACCCGTTGCTGCTGGCCGCCGGACAGCTGCGCGGGATAGGCATCCGCCTTGCCCGGCAGGCCGACCCGGCGCAGCAATGTGCGCGCGCGTTCCTCCGCGTCCTCGCGGCGCCGTCCCAGCACGCGCACGGGCGCCAGGCAAAGGTTCTGCATCACGGTCAGGTGGGGATATAGCTCGAAATGCTGGAACACCATGCCGACCCGGGCGCGCAGCG
The DNA here is from genome assembly GCF_965137885.1 of Bordetella sputigena. NCBI lineage: Bacteria > Pseudomonadati > Pseudomonadota > Betaproteobacteria > Burkholderiales > Alcaligenaceae > Bordetella > Bordetella sputigena. Next base: position 171,989 of record NZ_CBCSCA010000009.1, on the reverse strand, counting down.
CAACCGTATCGGCCCGGTTGCCCGCCAGCTCCACGCCGTCGACCACCAGGCTGCCCTGCTGGAAGGCTTCCAGGCCGTTCATGCATTTGATCAAAGTGCTCTTGCCCGATCCCGACGGGCCGCAGACCACGGCCACCTCGCCGCGGCGGATGGTCATGTCGCACCCCTTGAGGATCGCCGTGGCGCCATAGGCCTTGTGCAGGCCGCGCACTTCCACCATCGGCCCCTGGCCGGCGCCCGCGCGATCGATCATGGCCGCCGCACACGTGCCGTCGGCGAGTTCGATGTCCAGGGTGCTCATGCTCGTCTCCATTGCTTCTCCAGATAGTGCGCGGCGGCGGACGTGGACACGCAGATCGCGAAATAGACGGCCGCCGCGAACACGTAGACCTCGACCAGGCGATTGGCGCGGTTGGCCACGATGCCGGAGGACGTCATGAAGTCCCGCAGGGAGATGACGTACACCAGCGAGGTGTCCTGGAACAGGATGACCGCCTGCGTGATCAGCAGCGGCAACATGTGGCGCAGCGCCTGTGGGAGCACGACGAAGCGCAAGGTTTCGGCCGGACGCAGGCCGGACGCCGCGGCGGCTTGCCATTGGCCGCGCGGCACCGCCTGCAGGCCCGCGCGGATGATTTCCGAGTAATACGCGGCTTCGAACAGCGTGAACGCGATCAGCGCCGATGGCAGGGCCCCTACCGATTGCCCCAGCGCCATCGGCACCAGGAAGTAGAACCAGAAGATCACCAGCACCAGGGGCACGGCACGGAAACCGTTGACATAGGCCGCCGCCGCGCCTGCCAGCCAAGGCCGGCCGGACAGCCGGGCGAGCGCCAGCGCCAGGCCCAGCACGATCCCGCCCAGCATGGCGACCAGTGTCAGCAGCAGGCTCAAGCGCAGGCCTTCGAGCAGGAATGGCCATGCTCCCGCGATCACTGAAAAATCCAGATGTCCCGTCATGGTTCAGACGCTCCGAGTGCCGGGGATGGCAAGCCTGCGCTCCAGCGCGCGCATGCAGAAGGTGACCGTCAGCGCGATGGCCAAATAGACAGCCGTCGCGGCGGTGAACGCTTCGAATCCGTTGAAGGTGTAGTTCTCGATCTGCCGGCTCTGCGCCGTCATCTCGAAGACGCCGATAGTGAGTGCCAGCGCGGAGTTCTTGAAGACCGTCAGGAACTCCGACGTCAACGGCGGCAGCACCAGGCGCAGGGCCTGGGGCAGCAGCACGAACCGGTAGGCCTGCCGCAGGCGCATGCCCGATGCGAGCGCCGCCGCCAGCTGCCCCGCCGCGACCGCCCGGATACCGGCCCGTATCTGTACCGCCACCCGGGCGGCGGTGAACAGGCCGATGCCGACCACGGCGGTCCACCATTCGGGATGCGGCAGCCCGCGCTTGAGCCAGTTTCCCGCGGCCGGCGGCAGCAGTTCCGGCACCACGAAGAACCACAGAAAGAGTTGCAGCAGCAGCGGCACGTTGCGGAACACCGCCACGTAGGCCGGCGTCAGCAGGCGGATGCGGCCCGGCAGGGAGCCGGTCACGCCCAGCAGGCTTCCCGCCAGCAAAGCGATGATCCAGGCGGCCAGCGAGATCCAGACCGTCGTCCAGAGTCCCTCCAGCAGCCAGCCGAGGTACGGCTGCTGCACCAGCACGGACCAATTCCAGGCGTAGTTCATGGCGGGTACGGGATCCGTGTCAGTCCGGCAGCGCCGCCAGCTTGAAGGCGGCCGCCAGATCGGGCGAGAGGGGAACCTGCAGGGGACCAAACCACTGGTCATACGATTTGCGCAGTTCTCCCGAGCGCACCCCGCGGGCGATCGTCGCATTGACCAGGCTGAGGAACACCGTGCTGTTCTTCTGCATCATCAAGCCGTACGGGTCGAACGACAGCGCGCGTCCCACCACTTCGTAGTCGTCCGGGTCGGGCGCCGTCTTGCGCAAGCCGAACAGCAGAATATCGTCGGTGGAGAACGCATCCGCGCGCCCGGTGGACAAGGCCAGGAAGCCTTCGGCGTTATCGCGCACGGGCACCACCCGGACATTGAGCTTGCCCGCTTCGATGATGCCCTTGATCAGGCGCTCCGGCGTGGTGTTGATGGGCAACGCCACCACCTTGCCCTGCAGGTCTTCCACTTCCTTGATGCCGCTGCCGCGCTTGACCAGCAGCCGCGTCGTGGAGATGAAGTGGGGCGCGCTGAAGTCCACCTGCGCCTGCCTGCCCAAGGTGTTCACGGTGGACCCGCATTCCAGGTCCACCGTGCCATTGGCCACCAGCGCGATGCGGTTCTGCGGATTCACGGCGAGGTACTCGGTCTTCAGCCCGGGCATCTGCAAGCGTTGCCGCACCGCCTCCACCACCTTCATGCACAGGTCGATCGCGTAGCCCATGGGCTTGCGGTCTTCTCCAAGATAAGAAAACGGGATGGAGGCCTCCCGGTATCCCAGGGTCATCGTGCCCTTGGACTTGATCCGGTCGAGAACCGCATCGGTGCTCTGGGCGCGCGCCACATTGCCGGCGGCGGCCAGCAGCAGAACGGTGGCGCCGGCGGCCAGCGTGCGCATCAGGGATGGGGCGAGTTTCATTACGGCAGCTCCTGTATCGGAAGATGGCCTACGCGGTGGTCAGGGCAGCGACGAGCTCGGCCAGACTGGAAACGGTGAGATCCGGGCGGGCCTCGGCGGCGCCTTCGCCGGACAAGCCCAGCAGCCGTCCGGGGCGGTTGACCCAGGCGCAGCGCAAGCCGAGCTTGTTGGCGGGCGTAATGTCGGCGCGCAGGCTCTGGCCCACATGCAGGATCCGCTCGCGCGGAATGCCCAGGCGGCCCAGATCGCCGATACCGATATCGAAGTGCGGCCAGTCCGGCTTGTAGGCGCCCACGCGCTGGGCCGTGACCACCAGGTCGAAGCGGAAATCGAGCCGCTGGCACGAAGTGTTCAACGAAGCCTGGTCGATGTTGCTGAACGCGCCTATCCGCGCGGATCGCTGCAGGCGCATCAGGCCGTCATGGCTATCGGCATAGGCGGGCCAGGTGTGCGGGCTGGCGGCGAACTGCCGCCGCCGGTCCGGGTTGGCCGCTACGGCGTACTCCGCGCAGATGCGGTCGAAGCAGCGGCTGAGCACCTCCGGGTACAGGTGCGCCGGCCGCTCCTTCTGTATTTCGGCGCGTGCGCGGTCGAACGCCATGACGAGCGCCTCATCGTCGGCGTCGATGTCGTTTTCTTCCGCCCAGCCGCGCAGGAAGGCGGTAATGGACGGCTCCCAGTCGATCAGGGTGCCGTATACGTCAAAGGTGATGGCGTCGAAGTCGGAAAGTCTCAGGGTCATGGCCAGTTCCAGGGGGTCTGATTGCGTCACAGACCTAACTATAATCGTTTATCGATAATCGTCAATAGGGAGTTTTTGCTACACTGCCCCGCATTGGGACGGTTCCATGAACACGACAGACATCACCTTGCGCGACGCCGTGGTGGCGCGCAGCACCTCCGCCGTATTGCTCGACGCCTTGCGCGAGGAAATCCTGCATGGCAGGCTGCAGCCCGGCGAACGCCTCATGCAGGACGCCGTGGCCACACGCTTCGGCGTCAGCCAGACGGTCGCGCGCGAGGCTTTCCGGGATCTGGTGCAGGAAGGCTTCCTGGTGGCCGAGCCGCGTCGCGGTGTGCGCGTGGCCACCCTGAGCGCGGAAGAGGCGGACGAGATCACTCAGTTGCGCGGGCACCTGGAAGCGCAGGCGCTGGCATGGGCCATCCCGCGCATGACGCCTGAAGTCACCGACGCGGCGGAAAAGATCTTGAAGGAGCTGGACGATGTCCGCAGCGTCGACCAGACCATTCTGCTCAACGCGCGGTTTCACCGCACCCTTTACGCGCCCGCGGCACGCCCGCGCACCTTGGCCATGGTGGAAACGCTGCGACTGAGCTTCGAACGCTACCTGCGCTTCACCTGGGAAGCCACCGACCACCTGGGCAGGTCCCAGGAAGAACACTGGCAATTGCTGGAGCTATGCCGCAAGGGCGCGGTGGAACCGGCCTGTGCGCTGCTGCGCGAACATATCCTGGCCACCGGCGCCAAGCTGATCGAAAGCCTGCGGCCCGACACGGCCTAGCCGGGGCAACCGATGCGGGCACTTGCGCCCGGCTTATCTGTTGCGCCTCAAGCGTCCCGCTTGGCCGCAAGCATCAGGCGATCCAGCGCATTGCCGAAGGCGCGGCGATCGGCCTGGCTGAACGCCGCCGGTCCGCCAATGTCCACGCCCGCATTGCGAAGGTCTTCCATCATGTCCCGCATGGACAAGCGCTCGCGTATGGTATCGACCGTAAAGCGTTCGCCGCGCGGGCTGAGCACCGAAGCCTGTTTTTCCAATACCTGGGCGGCCAGCGGAATATCGCCGGTAATGACCAGGTCTCCGGCGCCCAAGTGCCGCACGATGTAGTCATCCGCCACGTCGAAGCCGCGCGGCACCTGCACCGCCCGGATCAAGGGCGACGGCGGCGTGCGCAGCATCTGATTGGCCACCAGCGTCAGTGAGCGCTGCCACCGCTGCGCCGCGCGGTACAGGATTTCCTTGATGACGGCGGGGCAGGCATCGGCATCGACCCAGATGTGCATGGCGTCAGCCCTTCGCCGCATCGGGAAGCGAACCGCGTCGCGCACGGCGCTCCGGCGCCGGCGCGGCGCCGGCATAGCGTCCGGGCAGCGCGGCAGCCTTGAGCTTGCCCATACGCTCCAGGGCCCCGCTTCTCTCGAGATCGTTTTTTTTCGCCATCCGGGCATTCTAGGCGAGTCGGCGACCCACGGCACAGAGCGCGCCGGACGCGCCAGCGGCCGGTTATCCCCGCACCGCGCCCGCGGTCAGCCCCGCCACGAAGTGCTTCTGCATGAAGAAGAACAAGGCGACAGGCGGCAGCGCGGCAAACAGCGCGCCGGCCGATATCAGATTCCAGGCTGTTAGCCATTCCCCTTTCAGTCCCGCCAAGCCCAGCGTCAACGGCTTGGCCGCATCGCTCTGCACCAGCACCAGCGCCCAGAAATAGTCGTTCCAGACAAAGGTAAACACCAGGACGGCGACGCCCGCCAACGCCGGCCGCACCAGTGGGATAACGATCGTCCGCAAGATCTGGAATTCGCTGACCCCTTCGATGCGTGCCGCCTCGAACAACTCCTCGGGCAGCGCGGCGATGAAGTTGCGCAGGAACAGGGTGGCGAAACCGGTCTGGAAGGCGGTATGGAAAAGAATCAATGCCCAGATGCTGTCGTACAGCCCCAGATGCACGACCAGGTTACGCACTGGAATCATCAGGATCTGGTACGGAACGAAATTTCCGGCGATAAACATGGCGAACAGCCAGGTTCTACCGCGAAAGCGGTACTTGCCCAGGGCCACCCCCGCCAGCGTCGACAAGACCAGCACCAGGAAGACCGTGATACCGGTCACGAGCAGGCTGTTCACGAAGAACGTGCCCATCGGTGAGGACTCGAATACCTCATGGTAATTCGACACCAGCGAGAACTGGCTGGGCCAGCCCCAGTAGTTACCCGATAGCAGGTCGCCCTGCGAGCGCAGCGCCGTCATCATTACGGCAACCAAAGGCAGGATCCAAACCAGCAGCGCAATGTATAGCGCAACGCGATAGGCCAAGCGCTGGCCGCGCGAGCGGTCGGCAATGGGCGACGGATACATCAGCGCTGCTCCCGGGCTTCGTTGCGCAAGGTGTACCGGAGGAACAAGGCGATGTAGATGCTCATGATCAGGAACAGTACGGTAGCGATGGCCGCGCCGTAGCCCGCGCGGAAACTGAAGATCGTCGTGTCGTACATCTGATAGGCCAGCACCGTGGACGAGCCGTACGGGCCGCCCTGCGTCATTACCGCGATCATGTCGAAATTGCGCAGCGACATGATGACCGTAATGATGACCGCGACGAACGTCACTGAATGCAGTTGCGGCAGCACGATGTGGCGAAACAGGCGCCATCCGGACGCGCCATCCATCTTCGCCGCGGCAATCAGCTCGTGGTCGATCTGTGAAAGACCGGCCAGGAACAACACCAGGCAAAACGCGATCTGCGACCAAAGCGCCGCGACAATGATGCCCAGCGTCACGAAATGCTCGTCGGAAAGGATCGCGAGCGGCTGCAGGCCCAGCGCCTTGAACGCCAACGCCAGCAAACCGAAAGTGGGATCGTAGAACCAGGTAAACACCACGCCGATGATCACGTGCGCCAGCACTAGCGGAATGAAGAACATGGACTTCACGAACCGCATCTCGGGGAGTTTCTGGTTCAGGAACAGCGCCAGCGCCAGGCCGAAGACCGGCGCGAGCAGGAACAAGACCAGCCAGATGACATTGTTCTTCAGCGACACCCAGAACTGCGGATCGCCGAACAACTCAACGTAGTTTCCCAGGCCCACCCACGTCTTGGGTCCCGTACCGTCCCAGTCGAACAGGCTCAGCCAGATGCTTTGCACAATGGACGACACGATGACCAGCAGGAACAGGCCCGCGGGCAGCGCCAGCAGCAGTAGCGGCGTTATCCAGGCCTGGTTACGGCCCCAGAACTCTTTCATTGCTATCCCTGTGGCAACCCGCGTGACGGCGGGTTGCGCTGCATGCCTTACAAAACGGCTATTACTTGAAGATGCGTTCGCGAGCCTTTTCCAGGCGGTCCAGAATCGCATTCTCGCGGTCCGGGTTCGCCAGGAATTCCTGGAACCCGCGCATACCGATCTGCGCCATCTCCGGATCCGTGTCGCGATCATAGAATTGCGATGAACCCTTGGCCTGTTTTACCAGCTCGATCTGCGACTGGGCGAATGGATCGTCCGTAATCGTCACATCGGTGCGCGCCGGGATGACCGCGCCGGCCCTGGCGAACGCGAGCATGTTGTCGGGTTTGGCCAGGAAGGCCAGGAAGCGCTGCGCCAATTCCTTGTTCTTCGCGCCTTCGGGAATGCCGACTCCATTGACGGACAGCTCCTCGAAATTCGGCACCGACGGGTCCACGACGGGGAACTTGAAGAAACCGATATTCCCATGCACGTCCTTGGGCAGCGAGGTCAGCACATAAGGACCCAGCAGATACATGCCCGCCTTGCCCTGCGCAAGAAAGGGAATGGCTTCCTGCCATCCATACGAACTGGCGTTCTCCTGGAAGTAGCCCTTCTTGACCGCGTCGCCCCACATCGTAAAGACCTTCTTCACCCGAGGGTCCGTGTACTTCTCCTTGCCGTCCATCAGGCGCATGTGGAAATCCAGGCCGTTCACGCGCAGGTCCAGGTAGTCGAACCACAAGTCGTTGGCCCAGAGATCACGGGTGCCGATGGTGAACGGGGTAACGCCGGCCGCCTTCAACTTCGCGGCGGCCGCCATCAGTTCGTCCCACGTCTTGGGAGGCGTAATGCCGGCGCTTTCGAACACCTTCTTGTTGTAGAAGAAACCCCAGGTCGTGAGGTTGGTCGGCATCATATACAGCTTGCCGTTATCGCTGACCGCCGGCAGGAACGGCTTCATCGGCTCGTTCAGCTTATTCTCGGCGAAGAAGCCGGTAAGGTCCGCGAACAGATTGCGCTTGGTAAAGGCGCGCATGCGTGCTCCCGTGAACCAGAAAGCGAGGTCAGGCGGGCTGGTTACCAGGAAATTGCGGATCGACGTCTTGTAGGACTCGACATCGCTGTAGTTGACGTTGACCTTGACGCCGGGATTGGCTGCCTCGAAATCCGCGACGATTTTGTTGAAAGCGGCCTTCTGGCCGGTACCGCTGCGGTCCGTGTTAATGGTGAGCGTCTGCTGCGCATGCGCCTGCACGCCGCAGACCATCGCTGACGTGGCCAGCGCCGTCCCTATCAACCACGCACGGATGGAAATACCATGCTTGAACATTGTTGTCTCCTCGCTGGGAAGTTATTGGTCTGTGCCGGCTCGCGCGCCAGCCCGTCCTGCATGAGCGAAGAATAAACTTACTTATCGAAAAGTCAATACAGAAACTTACTTACTACTAAGTATTTTTCTTGGGCGGGAACATTAGCCGGCCGCCGGCAGCCGGCGTCCGCTCTTTTCGTCGAATAGATGGATCCTGCTCACGTCGGGCAGGATGCGTAGTTGGCTGCCCGGCTCGGGCAGCAGGCGATCCCGAAACAGGCAGACGATTTCCTGCTTGCCGCAGTGCGTCATGATCTGGGTTTCCAGGCCGGTGGGTTCGACAACCACGACCTCGACCGGTACGCCCTGGTCGGCGACGGTGAAATGTTCGGGCCGCACCCCATACACGGCCCGTCTTCCTTCCTCCAGCCGGCGGTCGCCCAATGGCAGCGCCAGGCCGCAGTCGGCTACGAACACGCCACCGCGCGCCACACCCGGCAGGAAGTTCATGGCTGGCGAACCGATAAAGCCGGCCACGAACATATTGGCCGGCTCGTCGTACAGATGCAGCGGCGCGCCCGTCTGTTCGATCAGGCCATCCTTCATGACGACGATCTTGCTGGCCATGGTCATCGCCTCGATCTGGTCGTGAGTGACGTAGACGGTGGTGGTCTTCAGCCGCTGGTGCAGCTCCTTGATCTCCGCCCGCATCGCCACCCGCAGCTTCGCATCCAGGTTCGACAGCGGCTCGTCGAACAGGAACACCCGGGGATTGCGCACCAGGGCGCGCCCCATCGCCACGCGCTGCCGTTGGCCTCCTGACAATTGCCTGGGATAGCGGTCCAGCAGTTTCTCCAGGCCCAATATCCGTGCCGCGCGCTGCACGGCCTCGTCCGTCTGTGCCTTGGGAGCGCGCCGCATCTTCAGCGAGAATCCCATATTCTCCGCGACGGTCATGTGGGGATAGAGCGCGTAATTCTGGAAGACCATGGCGATGTCGCGATCCTGCGGCGGCAGGTCGTTGACCGCCTTGCCATCGATGCGGATGTCGCCGCCGGTGGCCTTCTCCAGGCCCGCCAGCGTACGCAATAGCGTCGACTTCCCGCAACCCGAAGGACCGACGAGGATGACGAACTCACCATCCTCGATGTCGATGGACACCCCGCGAAGGATGTGCGCCTCGCCGAAACTCTTGCGTACATCGACGATATTTACCGATGCCATTGCCTACCTCCGTTCCACCGTTTCTTGTACTTGCCCGGTCCGCTGCACGGACCAGTATACTTACTTATCGATAAATATGTATTATAAGACCGAGACGAGGAGAAACCGCAATGCCCAATGATGAACTTATTCCTTCCCAGCCGCCCGGAAGAACGCTCGACGCCGGCGAATACGGCTACGACACGCTGGAACCGGGCGACCAGTACCGTACTGCCGGCATCACCGTAACGGAGGCGCACGTCGTTGGGTTCGCCGGCATTTCGGGCGACCTGTTCGATGTGCACATGGATGATGAGTTCGCGCGCGAAGCAGGATTCAGCGGACGTATCGCCCATGGATTGCTGGGCCTGGCCTTGGCGGATGGACTGAAAACGCGCAGCAAGGTGCGCCTGAAGGGCATCGCCACGCTGAACTGGAACTGGTCGTTCCGCGCCCCCCTGCTTATCGGCGACAGGATACATGCACAGCTGTCCGTCAAGGCCAAGCGCGCCACCCGCAAACCCGGCCGAGGCATCGTGACGCTGGAGATGAAAGTACTCAACCAACGAGGCGAAATTGTGCAGGAGGGGGAAACGCAACTGATGATGGAATCCGCTTGAGTTGCTGTAGCATATCGGCTCATCACAACCACGTTTTTCCGCCAGAGGCCGACAGTGCCGAGAAAAAAGACCGCGAGCGGACCGGCAGCCGGGCAGCCGCTGATGCGCGATCGCATCAAGGAAGTCGCCACCGCCCTGCTCATTACGAACGGCTATAACGGGACGAGCTTTCGCGACATCGCGACCAAGCTCGATATCACCACGACGAACATTCACTATCACTTCGGCAACAAGCAGAGCCTGGTGGATGAACTCGTCAAAGAGTACGTTGATTCCGCCATTGAGCGCCATCGCGAAATCTGGCTGGACGAGAACCTGTCGCTGCCGGAGAAACTGCGGCGCGTAGTGGAATACAACCATTCCCGCTACAAGCGGTTCAATCGCACCGGCCATGGCGGCAAATCGTGGAGCCTGATCGGCCGCCTGCGCCTGGAAAGCGAAGTGCTCAGCGACGCTGGCCGCGCCGACCTGGAACGCTTCACCGACTCTATACACGAGGCTATCCAGTCCGCCGTCCGGCAGGCATCGGACAGCGGGGAACTCCGGGCCGATACGCCACGCGACGACCTGGCATTCCTGCTGATCAATATTGTCAACAGTTCCTCGGTCTTTACGCAGGGCACCGGCGGCTTCGACCGCCTGGAATTATTCTTCGACGCATTTTCCCGCGTCATGTTGTCCGCCTATGCGGGCAAGCATCCCGCCGCCAAAAAGAAGGCCCCCACGAAGGCCGCGCGCGGCTGACCCCCACGAAGCCCTTCGGGCTGCCCGGCATGTCCGGGCTCATGCGCATGACCCTGGGCATTCCGCGCCCGGACTGCCCTCTCCCCTCACGACCCGTCCTGGCGCCGTCCCACGCCCGCGGCGCTACCGCCGCGCCGGTCGACTTATTGACGTATCAGTAAGTTGGCGGTACGCTTGCCACGATCGATTACACGCAGGACGGAGACCATGCAAGTCATAAGCGCCGACCAGGCCGCACAGCTCGTTCACGACGGCGACACCATACTCATCGGCGGTTCGGGCTCCGGCCACGCCATCCCGGAGTCGCTTATCGAAGCCGTGGAGCGCCGCTTCCTTGCCAGCGCCCAGCCGCGCGGCATCACGTCGCTGCACCCGGTGGGCCTTGGCGACCGCGACCAGCGCGGCGTCTCGCATTTCGGCCATCCGGGCCTGCTCAAACGCATCGTCTGCGGGACCGTGGTCGATGCGCCGTCCGTCGCGGCCATGGCCGCGCGCAACGAGATAGAGGCCTACACGCTGCCGCAAGGCGCCTTGTCGCAATTGATGCGGGAAATCGCCGGCGGCCGGCCCGGGCTGATGACGCACGTGGGCCTGCACACATTCGTGGACCCCCGGATCAGCGGCGGCAAGCAGAGCGCGAAGTGCCACGAAGATCTCGTCGAGCTCGTGGATTTCAAAGGCCGGGAGTGGCTGTTCTACAAGCCCTTCCACATCGACGTAGCGTTCCTGCGCGGTACCACCGCGGACGAGGACGGCAATATCTCGATGGAAGACGAAGCCATCTTCGGCGAGATGCTCTCAATGGCGCAAGCCACGCGGCGATGCGGCGGCGTCGTCATCGTGCAGGTCAAGCGCCTTGCCCAGCGCGGCGCGCTGCCCGGCAAGACCGTGAAGATTCCCGGGATGCTGGTCGACGCCGTCGTGGTCGAGCCCAATCAGTGGCAAACCTACCAGACCGACCTCGACCCCGCATTCGCGGGACAGATGCGCATCCCCCTGGGGTCCTTTCCGCGGTTGCCGCTGGACGAACGCAAAATCGTCGCGCGCCGTTGTGCGCTGGAGCTGCGCGACGGCGCGGTGTGCAATGTCGGCTCCGGCATTTGCACCGGCATCGGCATCGTCGCCGCCGAAGAAAAACTCCTGGATCGCATCATCCTGACCAACGAACAAGGCCTGACCGGCGGCGCGCCCGCCAACGGCCTGGACGCAGGCGCGGCCCGCAACTATTGGGCGATGATCGACCAACCCTATCAGTTCGACTTCTACGACGGTGGCGGCCTGGACATCGCTTTCCTTTCCGCGGTCGAAGTGGACGCCCGCGGCAGCGTAAACATCAGCCGCTTCGCGGGACGTGTTATCGGCATCGGCGGTTTCGTCAACATCAGCCAGAACGCCAAGAAAATGGTCTTCGGCGGCACATTCACCGCCGGCGGGCTGAAGATACAGACCGGCGACGGCAAGCTGGAGATCCTGACCGAGGGCAAGCATTCGAAGTTCGTGACGGAGTTGGAACAGACCAGCTACAGCGGCCCCTATGCATTGCAACGCGGCCAAATCACCGTCTTCGTCACCGAGCGCGCGGTCTTCCAGAACACGGCGGAAGGCCTGGAACTGATCGAGATCGCGCCGGGTATCGATCTGCAGCGCGACGTCCTGGACCAGATGGCCTTCCGGCCCCGCATCGCCGCGAATCTGCGCACCATGGACGAACGCCTGTTCCGTGCCGATCCCATGGGCATTGCCGGTGAGATGCCCGCGCAAGGCCCGCGCCATCATCCCCGCGTCGCGGCGCTTGCCGGAGTGCATGCGTGAACACGGCGCAGGCCACGCCGGCGTTATCGGGCACGACACGGCTCTACGCCATCATCGGCGATCCGATCGCGCAGGTCGGGTCGCCGCGGCTGTTCAATGCCGCGTTCCGCGCGCGCGGCATCGATGCGGTGCTGGTGGCGATGCACGTGGCGCCTTCCGATCTCGGCGGCATGATCGCCATCTTCCGCGCGATGAAGAACTTTGACGGCCTTATCGTGACGGTGCCGCACAAAATCCAGGTAGCGGGCATGATCGATACGCTCGGCGGCAATGCCGCGCGCCTGGGCGCCGTCAATACGATACGCAAGCTGCCTGACGGCCGGCTGCTAGGCGACAACTTCGACGGCATTGGCTTCGTGCGCGGCTTGGCTGGGCGCGGTATCGAACTTGCCGGCAAGAAAGTGCTGGTAATTGGCGCCGGCGGCGCCGGCTGCGCGGTCGTGAACGCCATCGCCGACCAGCGCGCGGCGCGCATCGGCGTATACGATATCGACGCGAATCGCCGCGACGAGCTGCTCAGGTCGGTCGCCGCGCATGTGCCCGGCGCGCATATCGAAGCCAGCGATCCGGTGGCCGCGGGATTCGATGTCGTCGTCAACTGCACCTCCGTCGGCATGAAGCAGGGCGATCCGCTGCCGGTCGACATCTCCGGGCTCGCCGCGCGCACGGTAGTCGCGGACATCATCCTGAAGCCTGTCCGCACCCCTTTGCTCGAAGCCGCGGCCCGGCTTGGCTGCATCACGCACGAAGGCCCCGCCATGCTCGAAGGACAGGTCGACGCCGTGATGGATTTCTTTTTCCCCACGTCTCCATAGGCACCCGCATGACGCTGACACTGAAACTTCCCCGCTCGAACGGCGTGCTGGAAAACTATCGGTTAAGCGGCCGCACCGCCAACCCCGGCAGCGCCGGAGCCGGCCGATTCAATCGGCTCGCCTATTCGGCGGCACACGTCGTCGCCGACCCATACGCCGATATCGATCCCTCCAGCCAATGCGCGGTCGACTGGGATGCGACGCTGGCCTATCGGAAGCGCCTGTGGAGCCTGGGCCTGGGTGTCGCCGAAGCCATGGACACCGCCCAGCGCGGAATGGGACTGGACTGGCCCACGTCACTGCAGCTCATCGATTACACGCTGCAGGCGGCTCGCGACGTGCCCGGCGCCGACGTCGTGTCCGGCTGCGGCACGGACCATCTTCCGCCGGATGCGGCTCGCCGCATCGACGACGTGATTGCAGCCTACGAACTGCAAATGGAGGCGATCGAGAAGCTGGGCGGCCGCCTCATCATCATGGCCAGCCGCGCACTGGCGCGTGTTGCGAAAACACCGGACGATTATCTGCGCGTGTACGACCGCATCCTGTCGCAGTCGCGTGAACCGGTGGTGCTGCATTGGCTGGGCGAAGCATTCGATCCGGCGCTCGCGGGCTATTGGGGCACGGCGGACCTGGATGAAGCCATGGACCACGCGATCGCCGTCATTGCCGCGCATCCCGAGAAAGTCAGCGGCATCAAGATCTCGCTGCTGGACAAGGACAAGGAAATTGCCATGCGCCGCAGGCTTCCGGCCGGCGTCCGGATGTTCACAGGCGACGATTTCAACTATGCCGAGCTCATCGCCGGCGACGGCCAGGGCAGCCTGCCGAATCACGGCCACAGCGACGCGCTGCTCGGCATCTTCGACGCCATCGCTCCCGCGGCGAGCGCTGCGTTGACCGCGCTTGGCGCAGGCGACGAGGCGCGCTTCAAGGCCATCCTGGAACCGACGGTCGCGGTCTCGCGCCACATATTCCAGGCGCCCACCCGCTTCTACAAAACCGGCATTGTTTTCCTGGCATGGCTGAACGGCCATCAGTCGCACTTTTCAATGGTGGGAGGCCAGCAGAGCATGCGCGGCCTTCCCCACCTGGCCGAGCTGCTGCGCCTGGCCGACAATGCCGGACTGCTGGAGGACCCGGAGCTGGCCGCTCAACGGATGCGTGTTCTGTTGGCAGCGCATGGCGTCGGCGATGCGTGACTTTTCGGGCGACCTTCGCTGGTTGTCCATCAACACGGCTACCGTGCGCGTCCAGTGGCCGCTCGATCGCATCATCCAGGAATGTGCCCGTCGCGGCATCAGTACGATCAGCCCCTGGCGCGACCAGGTCGCGGCGATCGGTCTGGACAATGCCGAGCGCTGCCTGCGCGAAAACGGTGTAGGGCTGTCGGGTTACTGCCGTGGCGGAATGTTCCCGGCGGTGGATCGCGCGGGCCGGCAAGCAGCCATCGACGATACGCGGCGGGCCATCGACGAGGCCGCAACGCTGGGCGCGCCCTGTCTGGTGCTGGTGGTGGGCGGCCTGCCTGGCGCGCTGTCGGGTACCGCCATGCACAGGGACATCGCGTCAGCACGCCAGGATGTGACGGACGGCATCGAAGCGGTCCTGCAACACGCGCGCGACGCGAACATGCCCCTGGCGATCGAACCGCTCCATCCGATGTATGCCGCCGACCGCGCGTGCATCAATACCCTGGAGCATGCCCTGGACATCTGCGATGCGCTGGACCCGGCCGCCGAAGACACAGCGCGCCGCATTCTTGGCGTGGCGGTCGACGTGTACCACGTCTGGTGGGATCCCAAACTGGAACAGCAGATCCACCGTGCGGGCCGCGACCGCCTGCTCGCTTTCCACGTATGCGACTGGCTGCTGCCCACCCGCGACCTGCTGAACGATCGGGGCATGATGGGTGACGGCATCATCGACATCCGCCGCATCCGCGCGGCGATGGAAGCCGCCGGCTACCAGGGGCACGCCGAGGTAGAGATTTTTTCGTCGACAAACTGGTGGAAGCGTCCCGGCGGCGAGGTACTGGATACCTGCATGGAGCGATTTCGAGGCGCGGTCTGATCAGGCCTGTGCGAACGGCCGGGCGTTGAATATTCCGGCGCTATCGTGAATCGGCCTGTCCTCGCCTCACCCGTCGTGGCGGGCCGTCCGGATCGCAAGCAGATGCGGCCGTCGAATCCCTCATGGTCCGACCAAGCGAAAGGATTTCCAATCGATCGGCATTGTGAGCGCGATTAAAGAGAGCACTGCGGTCTTATCTCCGAGAAAGGCGCCCGCTCGCCTTTTCAGACGCGACAGCTTCAGCCGCAGGTGTCGTTCCGCCTGATCCATCACGCCCGCGCTGAATGTACATAAAGCCTCGATTGGCAGCAGCCATCGAGCCGCGCGGAGCTCAGCAATAACCCTGGTCTTGCGGGTTATCCCTATTTTCGCCGCCATCGAAGCGCTGCAAGCTGTCGACAGACGACAGTTGTGCAGCGCATTCCCGGCCGCCACGTGGCCGGCCACCAACCATCAAAGGTGAGTCATGGCAGTGCAAACCCTGCGACAACGATCGCGTTCCATGTCCGAAGCGGAACGCGAGATGCGCGTCGACCTCGCGGCGGCCTATCGGCTGGTCGCCCATTACGGCATGGACGACAGCATCTATACGCATATCTCGGCGCGCGTGCCGGGTACGGAAGACCAGTTCCTGATCAACCCTTTCGGCATGCTGTTCCGCGACATCACGGCGTCTTCGCTGGTCAAGATCGACCTGGAAGGCCGCATCGTCGAGCCGAACGGCCATGATGTGAACCCCGCCGGCTTCACGATCCACAGCGCCGTGCATATGGCGCGCCATGACGCCACCTGCGTCCTACATACCCATACCGTCGCGGGGGTCGGCGTGTCCTCGCTGGCCTGCGGCCTGCAGCCCTGCAACCAGTGGGCGCTGCAGTTCCACAACCGTGTCGTCTACCATGAATACGAAGGCATCGCGCTTGACCACGGCGAACGCCAACGCCTGATCGAGGACCTGGGCCCCACCTCGCGCGCCATGATCCTGCGCAATCATGGCTTGCTGACCCTGGGCTCCACCGTGGCCGAGGCCTTCATCCTTCATTTGAACCTGGAGCGCGCGTGCCGCGTGCAAATGGCCATCCAGGCCACCGGCCAGGCCATCCATCCGGTGTCCGAGGAAATTGCCGAACGCACCGCCCGGCAGTACGAAAGCGGCGACAGCAACCGCCTGCCGGGACGCCCCGATCCGAACGCGCGCGAATGGCGCGCGATGCTGCAACGCCTGGAACCGCCGACCAGCGCGTCCTATCGCGATTGACCCGCCCTACCCCCGCGCCCGGGTATCGGGCGTGCCATTTCCATTCCGACCATCCAGAAGGATCCGCCAGTCATGAATCGTCGTGAGCTAATGAAGCTGGGCGCAGCAGGCCTGGGCATTTCCATCGCCGGGGTACCGTTGTCCGCGCTGGCGCAAGCCAAAAAAGGCGGCACCCTCAATGTCATCGTGCAGCCGGAACCGCCCGGGCTGATGCTTGGCATCATCCAGAACGGCCCCGCCCAGATGGTGGCCGGCAACATCTACGAAGGCCTGCTGCGTTACGACGAGAAGCTGGAGCCGCACCCGCAACTGGCCACGTCCTGGACCATGAGCGACGACGGCCTGACCTATACCTTCAAGCTCAAGCCCGACGTAAGCTGGCATGACGGCAAGCCCTTCACCGCCGACGACGTGGTGTTCTCCGCCGATGTCTTCCTGCGCAAGACGCACGCGCGGCTGCGCGGCAACCTGGAGGCCGTGGACACCATCAAGGCGCTGGACCCGCTTACCGTCCAGTTCAAGCTGAAGTATCCCTTCGGGCCTTTCCTGGGCCTGTTCGAAAACGGCTCCATGCCCATGGTGCCCAAGCATATCTACGAAGGCACGGACTTTCTTGCGAACCCGGCCAACAACACGCCCATCGGCACGGGCCCCTTCAAATTCAAGGAATGGGTGAAGGGTTCGTACATTCATCTGGTGGCGAACGACAAGTACCACGCCAAGGACCTGCCCCTGGTCGATAACGTCTATTTCCATGTCATTCCTGATGCCGCCTCGCGCGCGGCGGCTTTCGAGTCCGGCAAGGTGGACATCGTGCCGGGTGGCGCCGTGGAGTTCTTCGACGTCGCGCGGCTGGCCAAGCTGCCCGGCGCCGCGGTGACGACCAAGGGCTGGGAGTTCTTTGCCCCGCAATCCTGGCTGTGGCTGAACAACCGCAAGGCGCCGATGGACAACGTCAAGTTCCGGCAGGCCGTCATGTACGCGATCAATCGCGACGCCATGACAAAGATCGCGTACCAGGGTTACGCGAAGGTCGCCACCGGCCCCTTCAACAGTCACATCAAGTACTACAGCGACGATGTGGCCAAGTACCCGCACGATCTGAACAAAGCCAAGCAGCTGCTGGCGGAATCCGGCTACAAGGGCGAGTCGCTGCGCCTGCTGCCCCTGCCCTATGGCGAGACCTGGCAGCGCCAGGCGGAAATCGTGCGGCAGAACCTGATGCAGGCCGGCATCAAGATCGACCTGACGCCCTCGGATGTCGCCGGATGGAACCAGCGGCTGAACGAATGGGATTACGACATCGCGTTCACCTATGTGTACCAGTACGGCGACCCGGCCCTGGGCGTGGCCCGCAACTACACCAGCAGCACCATCGCCAAGGGCTCGCCGTTCAACAACGTCGAGGGCTATCGCAACCCCAAGGTGGACGAACTGTTCGCCAGCGGCGCGCGGGCCGTGGACCCGAAGCAGCGTGCCGACCTCTATCTGCAGGTGCAGAAAATCCTGCTGCAGGACGTACCGGTGGCCTGGCTGCACGAGATCGAGTTCCCCACCTTGTACCGCACCAAGGTGCATGATCCGGTCAGTTCCGCCATTGGCCTGAACGACAGCCTCAGCCGCGCCTGGATCGGTTGACCCGCGAACGATGAGACGCCTGCAATTCATGTTGAACCGGCTGGCACAGGGCCTGGTGGCCCTGTTGCTGATCGCCACCGTCAACTTCCTGCTGATACGCGCCGCCCCGGGCGATCCGGTTGCGGTCATGGCCGGCGAGGCCGGGGCATCCGACGCGCAATTCGTTGCGCAATTGCGCGGGCAGTTCGGCCTGGACCAGCCCTTGGGCACGCAGCTGTTCAAGTACCTGCAACACGTCGTGCACCTGGACCTGGGCTATTCGTACCGCCAGCAGCAGCCCGTGATAGACCTGATCGCGGAACGCCTGCCGGCGACACTGCTGCTGACCGGAAGCGCCTTCGTGCTGTCGCTGATACTGGGCGTGATGGCAGGCGCGCTCGCCAGCCGCCGCGCCGGCAGCTGGGTGGACAGCCTGGTCACCGTGGTCTCGCTGGTGTTCTATGCCACCCCGCTCTACTGGCTGGCCATGATGGCGGTGCTGCTGTTCACCGTCAAACTCGGCGTACTGCCCGGCTTCGGCTACTTCACCGTCGGCGCGGACCTGCACGGCCTGGCGCTGGCATGGGATATCGCCAAGCACCTGGTGCTGCCGGCGCTGACGCTGGCGCTGTTCTATACGGCGGTCTACGCGCGCATGACGCGCGCCTCCATGCTGGAGGTCGCGCAGATGGATTTCGTCAAGACCGCGCGCGCCAAGGGCGTGCGGCCGGGGCGCATCCAGCGCGCCCACATCCTGCGCAATGCCTTGCTGCCGGTCGTGACACTGGCGGGGATCCAGGCCGGCGGCATGATAGGCGGCGCGGTCCTGACGGAAACCGTATTCGCCTGGCCGGGTATCGGCCGGCTGATGTTCGATGCCTTGATGCAGCGCGACTACAACCTGCTGCTGGGATGCTTCCTGGTGGCCGCGGCGATGGCGGTGGTCTTCAACCTGATCACCGACTTCGTCTACACGCTGGTCGATCCTCGTATCGAGTTGAGCTAGGGCCTGGCGGTTAAAAAAGGGGAAAGCCCGTGAGCAGTGCATTCTGGCGGCGTTTCTGCCGCAACAAGGGCGCGGTGGCCGGCCTGCTGGTGCTGATCGCGGCCGCGGCGGCGGCCATCTTCGGTCCCATGTTCGCCCCCGGCAATCCATGGGACATGACACAGATGCCGTTCCTGGCGCCGGGCGCCGAACCGGGCGTGCTAATGGGAACGGACACCCTGGGCCGCGACATCCTGTCGGGGGTCATCTATGGCGCCCGCGTATCGCTGCTGATCGGCGTGGTATCCACCGTGGTGTCGCTGCTGATCGGCGTGGGCATCGGCGCGGTGGCCGGGTACTTCGGCCGCTGGATCGACGCGGTGTTGATGCGCTTTACCGAACTCTTCCAGTGCATACCCAGTTTCGCGCTGGCCATCGTGCTGGTCGCCATCTTCCAGCCGTCGGTGCGTTCCATCGTGGCGGCGATAGGCGTGGTGTCCTGGCCGCCGGTGGCCCGCCTGGTGCGCGGCGAATTCCTGACGCTCAGGCAGCGCGACTTCGTCGCCGCGGCGCGCCTGGCCGGCCAGTCCACCCCGCGCATCATCCTGACGCAAATCCTGCCCAATGCCGCGTCCCCCATCGTCGTCATGGCATCGCTGATGGTGGCCACCAGCATCCTGCTGGAATCCAGCCTGAGCTTTCTTGGGCTGGGCGACCCCAACGAGATGAGCTGGGGCTACATGGTGGGCTCCGCGCGCAGCGTGCTGCAGCAGGCATGGTGGATGGCGGTGTTTCCCGGGCTGGCCATCCTGCTGACGGTGCTGGCCTTGAACCTGGTGGGCGAAGGATTGAACGACGGCCTGAACGCCCGGCTGGATGGGAGGAGCCGATGAGCGGGGCCGTCACGCCGGGCGTGGGCGGCGATGCCGCCCCGGTACTGGATGTACAGGGCCTGAGCATCCGCCTGCCCAAGGGCGGCGATCGCGAACTCGCGGTGCGCGAAGTTTCGTTCGCCATCCCGCCCGGCCAGACGCTGTGCGTCGTCGGCGAATCGGGCTCGGGCAAATCGATGATCGCCAATGCCGTCATGGGCCTGCTGCCGCGGCCCGCGGTACAGCCCGTTGCCGGCCGCATCCTGTTCGAGGGCCAGGACCTGCTGGCCCTGGACGAAGAGCAACTGCGCGCGCTGCGCGGCCAGCGCATGGGAATGGTGTTCCAGGAGCCGATGTCCGCGCTGAACCCGGTGATGCGCATCGGCGAGCAGATCGCCGAGGTCTTCGACGCCCACATCCGACTGCCCGCGGCGGAAAAACGCCGCCGCATCGTCGCCGCCCTGGCCGATGTGGGCCTGCCCGATCCGGAACTCCTGGTGGACGCCTATCCTTTCCGCCTGTCCGGCGGGCAACGGCAGCGCGTGATGATCGCCTGCGCCCTGGCGCTGGAACCGCGGCTGCTGATCGCCGACGAGCCGACCACGGCGCTGGACGTCACGACGCAGGCACAGATCCTGGCGCTGATGCGGGACTTGCAGCGGCGCCGCGGCACCGCGCTGCTTTTCATCACCCATGATTTCGGAGTCGTCGCCGAGATCGCCGACCACGTGGTGGTCATGCAAACCGGCGGCGTGGTGGAATCCGGTCCCGCCACCCAGGTGCTGTCGGCCCCCCGGCAGTCCTACACGCGCCAGTTGATCGCCGCCATCCCCAAAGGCACGCCGCGCGCCGCCGAACCCGCGCCGGATCCGCTGCATCTGCTGCAAGTGCAGGATCTGTGCAAGACCTATGTCACGGCGGGCAGCCTGTTCCGCCGCGGCCGCGAGGTACAGGCCGTCAGCGACGTCAGCTTCACGCTGCGCCGTGGACAGACGCTGGGCCTGGTGGGCG
This sequence comes from Bordetella sputigena, assembly GCF_965137885.1. Taxonomy (NCBI): domain Bacteria; kingdom Pseudomonadati; phylum Pseudomonadota; class Betaproteobacteria; order Burkholderiales; family Alcaligenaceae; genus Bordetella; species Bordetella sputigena. The sequence continues at coordinate 151,122 of NZ_CBCSCA010000009.1, read as the reverse complement.
AGTCCGGCTCCGGCAAGTCCACGGTGGGACGCTGCATCGTCGGCCTGCAGGGCTTCGATTCCGGCCGCGTCCTGTTCAAGGGGCAGAACCTGCTTTCCGGTCCGCGCTTCCGCGAACTGTCCCAAGGCCGCATCCAGATGGTGTTCCAGGACCCCTATGCATCCTTGAACCCGCGCCATCGCATCGGCGCGGCCATCGCCGCCGGTCCCATCGCCCAGGGCGTGCCGAAAAAGCAGGCCATGGCCAAGGCCATCGAACTGCTGCGCCTGGTCGGACTCGGGCCGGAGGCCGCCGACCGCTATCCGCACGAGTTTTCCGGGGGGCAGCGCCAGCGCATCGGCATCGCGCGCGCCCTCGCCATGGAGCCGGAACTGCTGGTCGCGGACGAACCGGTTTCCGCGCTGGACGTTTCCGTCCAGGCCCAGGTGCTGGACCTGTTCGCGCGCGTGCGCCAGCAATTCCAGCTGGCCATGGTGTTCATCACCCACGACCTGCGCGTGGCCGGGGAAATGTGCGACCACATCGCCGTCATGCAGCGCGGCCGGATCGTCGAATACGGCGCCACCGCGGATGTCCTGCGCAACCCGCGGCACGCGTATACGCGGACGCTGATCGACGCCGTGCCCAGGCTGGAGCGCATCGAGGACGGGCAGGCGCGGCCGGCGAAGGATATGGCTTCCGGCGTGGCGGCTGGAGCATGAAGGCGAAACGATGATGGCCGATATCCCGATGAGTGGCGTGGACAATGGATGCCCGGACGGCATGGAACCCCTTGCCGGGTTCGAGGGGCGGCGCCCGCGCGTCGCATTGCTCAGCACCCAGCTCGATATGCGTTATCTGCTGCCGGCCTTCGCCGAACTGTTTCCGGAAGCCGACGTGCGCCTGGAGACCGCGCTGGGCGATCTGCGGCAGATCGACGCGGCGGTGTGCTGGATGCCGCCGCGCGGCCTGCTGGCCCGGATGCCCGGGCTGAAGCTGATACAGTCCATCGCCGCCGGCATCGACCACATCACCGGCGACCCAACCCTGCCCGCGGTGCCCTTGTGCCGCATGGTCGACCCCGACATGGCGGCGGGCATGGCGGCCTATGTGTGCTGGGCAGTGACGCACCGCCAGCGCCATATGGACCGTTATGTGGCCTCCGCCGCCGCGGGTCTGTGGCAGGAACAGCCCGTGGAGGCGCCAGGCGCGCACCATGTAGGGATAGCCGGGCTGGGCGCGCTGGGAGTACGCTGCGCCCTGGCCTTGCGCGCCATCGGCTACCGTGTCAGCGGCTGGAGCCGCAGCGCCAAGTCCGGGCTGCCGGACGACATCGCGCTGTTCCATGGAGATGCGCAGCGCGCGGCCTTCCTGGCCACCTGCGATACCCTGGTATGTCTGCTGCCCTACACGCCGGAAACGCACGGCATCCTGGATGCCGAATGCTTCGCCCGCTTGCCGCGCGGCGCGCATCTGATCAACGTGGGACGCGGCGCGCACGTGGTGGAAGACGACCTGCTGCGAGCCCTGGACAGCGGCCAGCTGGGCTACGCCACCATGGACACCTTCACGCGGGAACCCCTTCCGGCGGACCATCCCTACTGGTCGCATCCGCGCGTACAGGTGACACCCCACATCGCCTCGCGCACGCCGGCGCGTGCGATCGCGCGCCAGACCCGGATCAACCTGGCGCAGATCGCCCTGGGCAATACCGCCATGGTCGCCGTCGATCCGGCCAGGGGTTACTGAGATGGAATCCCGCGCACGCATCGCATCCACCGCCATGACGGCCCGCAACGCGGTCGTCACGGGCGATGGCCGCGTCGCGTCCGTACGCGCCGGCATCGCGCTGTTTCTTGCCGCCTTGTGCGGCTTCGCCACCTTCGATGCCTTCTGCAAGCACATGCTGGCGACTTATTCGTCGCCCTTCATGAATCTCATGCGCTACATCGCAATCAGCACGATCGCCATGCTGTGGCTGGCGCGAGGCGCCCGCCATGGCACGCCATGGCGCCTGTGGCGCGCGCCGCATCGCGGATTGCTGCTGGCGCGCAGCGTGGCGTTGGCCTGCGTGGCGACCGCCTTCATGACGGCGCTGACCATCATGCCGCTGGCAGAGGCGACAGCCATCTATTTCACCTCGCCCCTGATCATGGTGGCGCTGTCACCCTGGCTGCTGGGCGAGCGCGTCGGTCCCATGCAATGGACGGCCGTCATCGCCGGCTTCGCGGGCATGCTGCTCATCGTGCGGCCCGGCAGCGACCTGCCCTGGGTGGGCGCCGTGCTGATGGCCATCGCCGCCGTCAGTTATGCGTTTTTCCAGTTGCTGACCCGCCGGCTCGCCGGGCTGGTGGCCGCGCCGGTACAGTACGCCTATATGGCCGTGGTCTGCCTGGTCATTACCGGCACGCCCGCCATCTTTATGCTGCCCACCACGTGGCCCGGATGGCCGCAGCTCCTGCTGCTGCTGGCGGGGGGCGTTTGCAGCGGCCTGGCGCAGCTTCTGCTGCTCGCCGCCTTCCGCCGGGCGCAGGCGTCCATCCTGGCGCCCTTGAACTATCTCCAACTGATGCTGGCCGTCCTCATCAGCACCTTCTGGTTCGGCCGGCCGCCCGATACCATCGCGCTGGCCGGCATCGCGCTGATCATGGGCAGCGGCGCGTGGCTGGCCTTGCGCCGGGCGCGGCCTTCGGCCGGCGGCGCCGGCGGGGCCATGGCACCAGGCGACTACCCCGCCCTGCCCCGGCACGATGCGCCAGCCAGCGCGCCCAGCAGCAGCGAGTCCGCGACCCCACGATGAAAACAACCACGATTCCGGACGACGATAGCGGCTTCGCGTCCATCGCGGCCACCGACCTGGTGGCCGAGGTGGAAGCCCAGTTGATACACGCGATCGCCGAAGGCCGCCTTCCACCGGGCGCCCGCATTATCGAGGCCGACCTGGCGCGGCGCATGGGCATCAGCCGCGCCCCCGTCCGGGAAGCCGCGCGCCGCCTGGAACGCCAGGGCATCGTCGTCGCCCGTCCGCGCCACGGCTTCACGGTGCGGACCATCACGGCCGGCGAAATCGACGATCTGTACCAGGTCCGCCTGCACATGGAACTGCAGGCCGTCGAACTCGCCTGCAAAAACGCCGACGAGGCCGGCATGCAGCGGCTGCAGGCCGCGCTGGCGCGCATGGTGGCCGAAGCCGCCACCACGCCCCAAACGCAGCGGGTGATGCGCGACCTGGAATTCCATACCTTGATCTGCGAGCTCTCGGGCAACGGCTACCTGCTGCGCCTGTTCATGAATATGCGCACGGAGCTGCGCATGATCATGGCGCTGATCGAGCTGGCCTACCAGGACCCGCAACGCGTCGCCGAAACGCATCAGCCCATCGTCGACTGCCTGCGCCGGCGCGACGTCGCCGCGGCGTCCGCGGCGATGCGCCTGCATCTGGAAGACGCGCGGCTGCATGTGCGCGCGCTTTACCAGGAAAAACATGGAATCCCGGCATAAGGCCGCGGCATAAGGACACGCGAACATGAAAGCCTATTTCCACGAAGACCAGAAACTGCATCATCCCCGCACCTATTTTTCGCGCGGCAAAATGCGCGACCCCCAGGAAATTCCATCCCGCCTGGACGGCCTGGTCGCCGCTTCGCGCAAGCTGGGCTTCGATGTGCTGGCGCCCGCCGATCATGGCGGGGGGGCCATCGCCGCGGTCCACTCGCTGGAGTACCTGCGTTTCCTGCAATCCGTGCACCAGCAATGGAAGCAGATGCCGGAAGACTGGGGCGATGAAGTCATGTCCACCATCTTCGTGCGCGAGCGCAATCCGCTGCGCGGCGTGCTGGCGCAGGCCGGGCGATATCTGGCCGACGGCAGTTGCCCGGTGGGCGAGCACACCTGGCATTCCGCCTATTGGTCCGCGCAATGCGCCATCGCCGGCGCAAAGTCCCTGATCGCGGGAGAGCGCCACGCCTACGCCATCTGCCGTCCGCCCGGCCACCATGCACGGTGGGACGCCGCGGGCGGCTTCTGCTACCTGAACAATGCCGCCATCGCCGCGCAACACCTGACGGCGAAGTATCCCAAGGTGGCGATCCTGGATACCGACATGCATCATGGCCAGGGCATCCAGGAGATCTTCTATACCCGCAGCGACGTGCTCTACGTGTCCATCCACGGCGATCCGCAGAATTTCTACCCCGCCGTCGCCGGCTTCGAGGACGAACGCGGCGAGGGCGAGGGCTACGGCTACAACATCAACCTTCCCATGCCGCACGGGTCGCCCGAGTCGGTATTCTTCGACCGCCTGACCCAGGCCCGGCGCGCGATAGAGCTCTTCCAGCCCGACGCGCTGGTGCTATCGCTGGGCTTCGACATTTTCGAGAAAGATCCGCAGGCCAAGGTCGCGGTCACCGAAGACGGCTTCGAGCGGCTGGGTCGGGAGGTAGGCGCGCTGAAGCTGCCTACCTTGGTGGTACAGGAAGGCGGCTACTACATCGAGGGACTGGAATCGAACGCGACGCGTTTCTTCGGCGGGCTGCAAGGGGGCTGACGCTCGCGCCCCCCGGGGCGATAAACGCCAGATCAGGCGATCTGGCCGCGCATCCAGGCTACCAGGGCCTCGCTCAAGCCCCGCAGGTCGGCCTGCAGACGCGCATACCCCTCATGCGGACGCAGGGTGACCTCGTCCATGTAGAGCTTGCGGTTGACTTCGATTTGCAGGCTGTGCCGGCCCGCGGCCGGATTGCCGAAGGCGCGCACCAGCTCGACGCCTTTGTAGGGATCGTTCTCGGCCACGTTGTAGCCCTTATCGCGCAGCCAGGCCGCCACGAACTGGCGGAACTCCCGCGCGCTGGTGCTGCCGTCGCGATCGCCCAGCACGAAGTCGGGATGGACCAGCCCCGGCTTGTCGGTTGCGTAGGCGCCGGCCACGCTGGGCATGGAGTGGCAGTTGATGTGCCACACCTTGCCGAAACGCTGGTGAGCGGCGTCCAGCAGCTGGCCCACGGCCTCGTGGTAAGGCTTCCAGCAGGCGTCGATCCGGTGGTGGACTTCCGCCACGCTCAGCTTGCGGTTGTACAGCGCAGTGCCGTCATCCAGCATGCGCCAGATCAGCCCCTTGCCCAGCTTGACCTTGCCGGTCTCGTTCAGCGGACCATCCCAGGCCCCATCCAGCAAGAGCGCATCGATTTCGTCGGCGGCGCGGTTGGCGTCGATATAGGCGCGCGGGAAAGACGCCGCCACCATGGGCACGCCGAACTCCAGCGCCCCGCTCCAGAGATCGTCGATCCAGGTGTCCTCCGCGGTGCGCAGCGCGCCGAAATCGATGGCGGGCGCGAAGTCGGGGGGATAGGTGGTGCCGCTGTGCGGCGAATCGAGCACCAGGGGGGCGGAGATGGAAGCGGCCGGGTAATTGTCCGGCGCGTAAAGGCGGTAGGAAAGCGGCTGGGTTTTCAGCATATGGGGAACAGTTCGTATTCGGGAAAACGGGCCGGGGAACGTTTCGGTTTCGCCCGGCCCGTTGCTACGGTCAGTCGACCTTGACGTGGGCTTCGGCGGCCACACGCTTGTTCTTGGCGATCTCGGCGGCGATCTGCTTGGCGAACGCTTCCGGCGTGTTGTTGGCCGGCGCGGCGCCCAGCGCCTCCAGGCGGGCCTTCACGTCTTGCTCGCCTTCGACCTTGGCGACGGCGGCGTTCAGCTTGTCGACCACGGCCTTGGGCAGCTTGGCCGGGCCGACCAGGCCGAACCACGCCGCGTCGTTGACGGCGGGCAGGCCGACTTCGGCGAACGTCGGCACATCCGGCAGGGCCTTGACGCGCTGGGGCGCGGCCACGGCCATGGCGATCAGGCGATTGGCCTGCACGTGCGGCAGCGTCGAGGGCAGGTTGTCATACATGACATCGACCTGGCCGGCCAGCACGTCGTTCAGGGCCGGACCCACGCCGCGGTACGGCACGTGGACCAGATTCGTGCCCGAGGCCATCTTGAACAGCTCGCCCATCATGTGCGACACCGAACCGTTGCCGGCCGACGCGTACGTCAGCTTGCCCGGCTCGCTCTTGGCCAGCTTGATGAAGTCGGCCATGTTCTTGACGCCGAGCTTGGGATTGATGGCCATGATGTTGGGCACGGCCGCCAGGTTGGTGATGGGCGTGAAGTCCTTTTCGGCGTCGAACGGCAGCTTGGCGTACACGGCCGGGTTGATGCCGTGGGTGCTGGCGGTGGCGATGCCGAGCGTGTAGCCGTCCGGCGCGCTGCTGGCGATGGCCGCGCTGCCGATGGAGCCGCCGGCGCCGCCGCGGTTCTCGACGACCACGGTCTGGCCCAGTTCACGGCCCAGCTTATCGGCGAACAGGCGGCCGATGATGTCGGTGGTGCCCCCGGGCGGGAACGGCACGATCAGGCGAATGGGCTTGCTGGGGTAGGCGTCGTCGGCGTGGGCCAGGACGGGCACGGCGGCCATGACGGCGACGGCGGTCAGGCCGAGGAGGCGTTGCTTGAAGAGCATGGATATCCCTTGTGGACGTGTTTTAAATGCGTTGGTCTTACGCAAGCCCGGCGATTCTTGGCTTCCGCAACAAATTGTGCAAACGAAGAATTCTCCTTATGCTATGAAAATATTTCATACCTGAGGGTCGTTGCTCAGCCGTGCGCCGTATCTGCCCTTCCCTGATAGACCTGCAGGCTTTCGAAATGGCCGCCCGCCACGGCAGTTTCACGCGTGCCGCCCAAGAGCTATCCGTCACGCAGGGAGCGGTGAGCAAACAGGTCAAGCAACTGGAGCAATTCGTCGGCGTCGAGCTATTCCTGCGGCTCAGGCATGGGCTGGTGCTGACCGAAGCGGGACAGGCTTATCTGGCCAAGATTCAGGTGGGGCTGGGACAGATCGAGGCGGCAACGCTGGAACTGATTTCGCACCAGGGCCAGGGCGGCATGCTGCACCTGACCAGCATGCCGACCTTCGGCGCACGCTGGCTGATTCCACGCCTGGCCGGCTTCATGCGTCTGCGGCCCGATATCCATATCGAATTCCTGCCACACCGCCAGGGCTATGACTTTTCGACGCCGGAACTGGACGCCGCCGTACGCTTCGGCGAAGGCGTATGGCCGGGTAGCGGAGCCGACTATATCGTCGGCCGCGACGTCGTGCCGGTCGGCAGCCCCAAGCTTTTCCCGCGGCCCTGCGCGACGCCGGAGGAATTGCTCGAACATCCGCTGATGCATCACACCTCGGCGCTGGAGGGCTGGGCCGACTGGTTTGCCCAGGCCGGCTGCGACACCCGCCGCGCGCGCGAAGGCGCCCGCTTCGATCAATACAACCTGCTCTCACAGGCCGCGGCGGCGGGCTTCGGCATCGCCCTGATCCCACGCTGCCTGATCGAGGACGAATTGCGCGACGGCAAGCTGGCGGCTGTCATCGATCTGCAGATTCGCGCCCGGCAAGGGTATTACCTGTGCTATCCCGAGACCAAGTCCTATCTCCCTACGCTGCAGGCTTTCCGGCAATGGCTGATGGAAGCGTCGCTGGCGGCGGAACCGAGAATGGATGGTGGCTAAACACCAGGCGTCACAGCAAATATGCGCCAAATCCATAACTTAGCTGATTGACAATATTTGCTGTTCAGCTAATAATCCATCTATGCCAAATGTATCTGACTCCCGCGTTCGGTTGTTTCTCGACGCCCTTGACCAAGTCATCGGGCTGCGGGTCGAGAGCTGCGAAGAGGAAGTGGCGTTTGACGTTGAGGGAAAGAGACTAAGACTCGACTTCCTGGTGCATGCCCACCTCGGGAACGACAAGAAGACCACAGCGCTAGGCATAGAGGTGGTGGACAGCGCTTACCCGCGGGATGCCAGCATGCTGCTGGAAAGATTCGCCGCGCGTGCCAACTCCCTGGCTGGAACAGATGAAGCGCCCATTGTCGTCGCCATCTTTCTGAGCAGCGGTACCCAAGAGTTGCTACGCAATGCGCGCATCAATTTCTACGAGGTGGCCTCAGGGACGCTCTACTTCAGGCATGGTTTGAGGCACATCGACATCCAGCGGGAGAGCAACCAACCGGCCGAGAAGCGAAAAATCCGAAGCCTGTTCAGCGGCGCTCGGGAGCAGGTGGTTCATGCGCTGCTGGAGCACTGGCGACGCGAGGGTGACGAGGCATGGGTGTCGGGCGCTGACCTCGCGACCATGGCAGGCACATCGCCCTTTACGGTATCGACAACCATGCAGGAGTTCGAACGGCAAGCCTGGGTTGACGTCACGGGCGCTGGTCCCACTTTGAGACGCAAGCTTATCCGTCCGGAACAGCTGCTCGATGCTTGGGCCCGAGCCTGGAAAACCAGGTTGCCCGAGGAAAGGCGAACTCGCTGGTATGCCTACGCTGGTGGGACCGGTGGAATCGTCGATCACATGCTTGAACGGCTAGCTGAGTTCGACGGATGGCTGATGACCGGCGCCGCCGCGGCGAATACGGTCGTTCCGCATCTGACAGCCATTGACCGCGTGACTATCATCGTGCCGCCGGGCGTCAGCACGCAGTGGGCTGCCGACCTGAAGCTTGAACAGGCGGAAAAGGGCTCGAACGTGACCTTCATTGAGCGGACTGGTGCATCACTCATGTTCGGCGACACACATTCAGAAAGACGGGGCTCTCGCTTTGCAAGTCGGTTCGTGATGTACCTCGACCTACTGGACGGCGTCGGCAGAAATAAAGAACTCGCGGCCGAATTCAGGAGTCGGGCGCTGAAATTGGCGGAAATGGTCAGTGGCTGAAAAGTACAACAAGGCAGCGCTCTACAGCGACAAAGTGACTCTCGCCTGCGAAGTCACGCTTGGCCTGCTCCTCGAAGCCTTCGGGAGCTTCAAGGAGAGCCTGCGTTTGATCGGTGGGCTGGTGCCTCGCTATCTGGCGCCGACTGGACCCGCTCATATCGGCACGACCGATGTGGACATCGTGCTGGACGTCCAAGTGCTTATGGCCGGCGAAGACTATAGCTCGCTGAGACACCAACTGAAGAAGGCGGGCTTCCGGCGGCTGGAAAAGGACGGCAAGGTGAGCAGCTGGCAATGGCAACTGGCGATCGACGGCGTACCCGTTGTCGTCGAGTTCCTTGTGGACACCGGCGACCCGAACGAAAAAGGGCTCGTGCCGTTGGATGGCGAAGAGATATCTGCGTGCAGGATTCCCTATGCAGCGATGACCAAGGACTGGTTTGTTGCCTATACCATCCGCTTCCAAAGACCTGATGGCGCCGGCATCTCGACGGAGACCATTCGGCATGCCGACGCTGCGGCATTCGTGGCGCTGAAGGCGCTGGCAATGAGACATCGGCACGAACCCAAAGACGTCGCTGACCTGGTACACGTTCTGCGGAACTACGACGGTGCCCCAACATCCATCGCCGAACTGTACGCCGCTAGGCTCGCCACCGGACAATATGCCGAGCCGCTTCAGTTGGCGCTTGCGACGCTGGAAGAGAAGTTCTGCACCGATCCATACACGGACGGCTACCTCAAGGACGGACCTGGGCGTTACGTGCAGTTCTACGAAACCACTGACGAAGAAGCGCGTGTGCTCGAACTGCGTCAAGTCAGCGGACTGGTTACCGAATTCGTTCAGTTGGTGCGTGCACGAGTTGAGCGGTGATGTAGTGACCCAGTGAAATTCTGCTCAGCTCATAATCGAGAAAGTGCACGTAAGAAATACATGTCGACGTTCTCCGACGTTAGGGTCGTAGCCGTCAGGTTGCGGCGCGGCTGTCGAACGCCTGGCGCACCCGCTCCACCTCATCCAAGTGCTCCTCCGTGGTCCAGGCATAGAGCGCCCCAAAAGGACGCAGCAGCGAGAAACCGGCGGCGTGATGGCGTATTCGACGCCGATCGGCGAAGTCATGAAGAGCCGGCGGGAAATGAGGCCGTTAGGTTCCAGCGGCCGCGGATTCTGAGCCGCGGGGTCGCAACAGCCCGGTTCGGCGCTTATTGAATGCAGCCGTAGTTACATTTTCTCGCTGATGAGGATTTCTGTCCGGCAGCTCTGCAAATAGAATTCACACTTTCGGGCTTCGCGAAACGACTCCATGATCCGCCGTAACCTGTTCGCCTGTTCCGCCACCCTGGGTTTCGTCCTGCTGGGCGGTTGCGTCTACCACCCGCCCGCCAACCAGATGGACCGCTACGCGAAAAGTATGGTTGGTCATAACCTGAACGAGGTCACCTCGCGCTTCGGCCCGGAAGATCACCAGGGCGGTTCGGCCACCTATCCGAACATCGGCACCCCACAAAACCCCCGCTACTCGCACGCCTGGACCCGATACGGCTCTACCCAGCACCAGCGCTTCGTCCAGACCGGAACGGCGTCGACAGGCAGCTCGCTCGTCGGGGTGCTTCCTGCCGGTGGCGGCCAAGGCCAGACCCCGATCTTCCAGGAAAATACCGCGCCAACGGGTTATTACACCCAAGAAGGCGAAACGTGCATCATGACCTTCATCACCGACGCCCGAAAGACCATCGTGTCCTCCTACCTGCAGGGCGGCTACTGCGACAAGCTCTTCCTGGGTGGCGATCGTTAGCGGCTGTCACGCCGTGTTCGGTGCTCTTCGGTGGGGTGCCACTGTACAAGGTCGCGCCGAACACAGAAGCCGCGTCGATGCTCGCATGTCTGGAAGTCCCAAATTCCAAACCGGATGACCGAAATGTCGAACTCTCATCAGAGGCGGCGTGATATATCCCCATGCTCAACCGCAAAGATAAGCGTCGCCATGAGCAGCCCGATTTTTCGCCGCCGTTCCGGGCGGGACTTAGCTTCGATACGCCGCGCCGGCCGTTGCGCCCGGCTGATGCTGTTGGCCGCCGCCATGCTGGCAATGCCGGCCGCGCGTGCACAGGCGCAGGGCGCGGCAGCTCACGCCCATGTGCCGGCTCCAGCCACGGCTCCGGCCTCGACCACGGGTCCGGCCGCCGCTCCTCCCGTCGTTCCGGCCGCGACGACGACCATGCCCACATCGCCGGCTGTCGAATTCGCCGCCTGGTCGGCGTCCTATCAGGGCACGATCTCCGGTCGCAAGATCCGCGTCGAATTCAAGCGTGTCGCCGATCACGTGTCCGGCAACTACTGCTACGAGCCTTGCGATTCGAACAAGATATTGAAGTTGCGGCTCGATGGCAGTTGGCAAGCCAATGGCGTGGGCATGCAGGAATACGACCAGACCGCCGCCGGCAAGGACAAGCCCGTGACCGGGCGTTGGGAGATGCGCCCCGATGGCGCCGGCTGGACGGGAACCTGGGCCAGCCCCGATGGCAAGCGCAGTCTGCCCGTGACGTTGGTCCCCGCGCCGGGCGCGCATGCCTTCCCTTATGAAATCCGCCTGGCCGCGGACCGCATGCCCGACCCTGGCGGCGACTGCGCCACCGACGTGCCGCATGTGACCCAGGTCCGCTTGTACAAGGACGGCAGGCTGGTGCAGGCGCTGCCCACCGATTCGGTTGGCACGTGCCGCATCTTCGTGCCGGAAACACCGGACATCAATTTCGATGGCTGGCCGGATCTGACGCTGGCCCAGTTCCTGCCCGCCGGTCCCAATATTCCCACCAGCGCATGGATCTACGAGCCCGCGACCGGCAAGTTCGACGACGTCAGCGCCACCATGGAACAAATGACATCGCCCAACTTCGATGCCGCCAACAAGCTGGTGTGGGATTTCCAACGCGGCAGTTGCTGCGATCACTACGTGACCATCGCGAAATGGAAGGGCAAGGAACTGGTCCAGGTGGAGCAGGGCGAGAGCTTTTTCCAGCCTGTGCGGACCAAAGGCAAAATCCGTTATTGCTACGTGATGCCGACCTATCGTAATGGTCACGTCGAATACCCAGACGCCACCTGGAACGCGGGTGACCGGTTGCTGCCGCGCAACCCGTCTGAATGCGATGCCGATCCGCCCGAATCCTGGCAACGTGTGCATATGGAGGTCTACCTGCGCGATACCCGCAATGGAGACATATCCCACGAGTATTCCGAGAAAGTGCAGATGGAGACCGTCGAGATCAAGGGCAAGCGCATGGAATGCCCCTATGTCCCGCTGTTGGACAACGGCCACGTCACCGCCGTCACGCTCAAGGATCCGGACTACTGCACGCCGTCGAAGTAAGGCTGGGGACCGGCCAGGCGCCCGGCAATAAGAAAACCGGCACCCCAGGAAGCGTCCCGCGGGTGCCGTCAGCCCAGTCGTACAGTTCGTCAAACTATACGGACAGGTCGGGGCGGGCGAGCTTCGGAATCCGCGGATCCTGGAGCTCAAGCAGCCAATCGAGCGGGCGGACGACGCGGTCAACGCGGCGGATGAAGCCGACATGCCGGCGCGGCTGACTGTCGAAATCCACCCAATTTGAAATTCCACGCCTATTAAAGTCAACGACTTACAAAAAGCACGTCAACCAACTTGGAACTGGCGTTTCATTGAAATTCGAATTTTGCGAGCAAAATTTCACTCAACTTGGAATTTTGCGGCCCCACGCATGAGCGTCTGCTAGCGACCCGACGCGGACGTCATCGCGCCATATGGTCGTACACCCTACATTTCGTTTTGCGCATCCATTGCGACTAGCATTTCCTGCAAAATCGCTTGACGCTTTAGACGGTCGCTCGAAACATCCCCGAGGCGCTGCAAGATTCCCACGATGCGCGTGAAAACTTCAGTTGTAGCCGCGCTGTGCTGTTGCATAACGCCGATTATTTTCTGCGCTTGCTGCTCAGCCGATCTTGAGTTCAATTGAACGATTCCAGCTCCGCAAAGGTGGGCTCGGACCATGGTTAGGACGTGCCACTTGAATCGCTTCATATTCTGAGGAACTGTGCTGTTGGAAACCAACAGGTGGAACCTATACATGGTCAGGCAAGCGGCGTAAAAGACCGACTCTTTTACGTTGTCCGCGAACATGGTGTCGGTGAGCTCGTCATACATTTGTTTTGGATAACGGCCAGACAGTTCGGGCTTGTTACACCACATGGCGGCGACGCATTTCGCGGCATTATTGAGCGAAGAGATTCGCACAGCGGGAATTCCAAGGCCGACATACTGTCGGTCACGTCGTTCAAGGTATAAGCGGCTATCTTCGCCTTCAAACGTGTTGAAATAATGTTCGACACGTTTGATGATGGGACGCAGTGACAAGAATTGTGTGTCCTCGACCTTGCTCTGACTGTTAGTGGCCTTAACCAAATCAGAGAAGACGTCTTCAAGCTGCGTCTTGACCACCTTTATATTGACCATAACATCGCCAAGGGAATCTCGCTTTTGGAAAAGCACGTTCGAAGTTTGGCAGCCGTTAACGATCTGATAGTTAGTGAGGTGTAATGTTGTCCCCTGCAACTTCACTTCGGGACATACCAGCGTGATGCCGTTGTTAAGCACAGGGAAACGGCTGGCCCCCTCCGAAGCCAAGGTCGCTGCGATCGATGCGTTCACTACGTTATCCTCGCCAAGGAAGGATCGAACGTTTTCTTCGAACACTTGGCCACGAAGGTTCCCATCCGTAGTGACCAACAGGTTGTTCACAAAATCGCTTGCCTTCACTACTGCAAGGTAAGCCTCATCGATGCCCACAATGTTCGGCAATGCTGCATGGCTGAAGACTGGCAGGCTCGCCTCAATACCGGAATATGTGCTGACCCACATCTTGGTCAGATCTTCACGATCCAAAAAGCGTACGTCGATTTCATGGAAAAGGCCCAGCGCAGTCAATTGGCCGACAAAGTCTCTCAGGGCTGTCTCGAGTGCATCAGGCTTCTGATATATGCCAGTACTTACGAAGCGAGCCGTTAACGACGGCCGACCGTTGCGAAGCTTGGGGACCTCCTTGACCACAACGTCGAACATGGCTCTGGCCTCAACCAAGACCTCGTCGGTAGCCGCATATGGCGTCTGATTAATGAAACGCAGGATGCCTTCCTTAAACTTGAGGAAATCTCCAAGGTCGAACGCCTCGCTCCGCTTTGCCTGAACGAAAATGATATCTACATCATGATTGCGGCGGGGCGCCGTAAAGATCGCCTGTGTGTCTTCGGCGGAGGTTGCGACGCTTTCATTGATAATGACCGAAACGCCGTCAATGCCGTCATCGCCGGTGGAAGTAACCACGTCGTCCAGATCGAAAGTGCTGCTGTATCGATTGGCAATCACACAGTGTGTTGTGAATTTCTCGAACTGAGTTGCCTCATCATCCGCTTCGAGGCCGAAACTCTTAATGAAGCTATCGAAGTGCGCCTGAATGATCCGGTGCATTGCCAAAGTCGTTCCCCATCAGATTTGTGGGCCGTAGTCTACCGACAACGGAGAAAAAATTCACCTCCAAGACATTCGTGACAGTGTCGTGCGTGTTCTTGGAAAACAACCCTAGGTCGATCTCGGTACTTACGTGAGGTTCATACGTTGCCAAAAAGCTTCGCCACGAATGTCGGCTGCTGGCCGGAGAACGACCCTCCGTAGGAGCACACTGAATCTCCCTTTACTCGAACGAAGATTGTCATGGAATCTGACAATGCCGCCGTCGATCGTCGTGTACCCTAGAACAAGGGCAAACTCAGCGGGCAGAAGCCGCCCCTGAAGCTGCGAGAGATTTGGGCAATCCGAACGAGACTTCAGATGGCATCGAACATCCGGGAACTCGCGATGTTCAATCTCGCAATCGATAGCAAGCTTCGAGCATGCGATCTCACGCGATTGCAGGTACAGGACGTCCGTCACGGAAGCCACGTGGCCGCGAGAGCCACCGTCATGCAACAAAAGACCCAGCGTCCGGTCCAATTCGAGATCACGGAGCAAACTCGTGAGAGCCTTGAAGCATGGATTGATGTACGAGGCCTAAAGGCGGCGGACTTTCTGTTTCCCAGCCGGTTGCATGCGTCGCCACATCTGTCGACGCGGCAGTACGCCCGGATTGTGCATCGCTGGGTCGCATCGATTGGACTCGACGATACCGCATATGGCACCCACACTATGCGCCGTACAAAAGCCTCGCTGATCTACCATCGGACGAAGAATCTTCGAGCAGTACAGCTGCTACTCGGGCATACGAAGCTGGAAAGCACAGTTCGCTATCTCGGCATCGAGGTCGACGATGCTCTTGAGTTGGCTGAGCAAACTGAGGTTTGATGCATCCGGGCCGCCGAACGGTCGCTTGCCGGCCTATAAGCGGTCGGTGGCATCAAAGCGCGAGAGGTCAACGCCCTAGGCTGACAAGCCCCAAAATAGGAAAACTGAGAGCACCATCAAGGGACCGCCAGCCTCCCGAAGCAACGGCTACTAAAACTGGGGACCTAGCCCGTTGGAGGTTCGAGTTGAGCGTAGCTAGAATTGGCTACGCAGTAGCAAATCGACCCCCAATCGATGTCAGGTTAGCCCCCAAAAGATGCAACCGGAAGGAGTGACTCCCCAGTTTGAGACGCGTGCCGACGAACCCGCCGAATGACGTCGATGCAAGGCATGCCGCCGCTGAGCACCAGATATATGTGCGACGCGTCAAGAAGCAGCAAAGTGGTTTTCTTGCCGGATGCTTCTTGGACCGCCACTGACGAGTATCCAGCCATGGAGACAAACAAGCCCATTGTATTGTCGGCCTTGCTTTCGACCTTGCTCCGAAATATATCAATGTCTGGGCCGCCTGCTTGGTCCGAAGTGAACTTCAACTCGATGAGATAGGTGGTTCCGTCAATAGTGAGGGAGCCATCAATTTGTCGGCCGCCTGTGTTGTATGGCCTACGATGTTCGATTTCAGTGAATGACAACAGATCGTAGAAAAAATCTTGGAAGGCATAGCCCCCTGAAGCCGTTCCTTGCTGCCGCGAAAGTTCGTCGAGCCGTTGCATCAGTCCTGCAAGGGAGGATCTTTGACGTTGAAGTGTTTCTCGCTCCTCCCGCGCCTTGGCCCTCACTGCCTCGCGCTCACGTTCAGATCGAACCTCTTCTGACTGTCGGACTATAAGCGCCTTCAGTTCCGCGACTGCTTTGGATGCGTCTTGGATCTTCGCTGCAGAATCTTCCCAGTTTCGGAGGTCCGGAAAAGTGGTCTGTTCGGCAAGAAAAAGTGCTATTTCACCGATTACTGCCTTGCCTCTATCGCTTCGTTGAAGTGACGCGAACGTTCGATCGAGGAAATCGCGCTTACTTTCCTCGAGAGACCACGTTGCCAAGTGCGTTTCTGCAACATGGGCTTGTCGCAGAAACTTGCGAAGGGATTCTTTTCTCCAGAAGGACCTAAGCGCCGCTTCATACGCAAGATGGACGAGGTGTGGCGTGATTTTTATTGCCATGTTTTCAATTGCAATGGTGCGGACAGTTTTTGATGAGGCTTGGGAGAACAATGGCCCAGGCCGGTGGTGTAGGGCAGGGTACCCCTTTACTGATCTACTTGTCTGCGCAACACAGCCGCTCCAGCTTCTTCAGCTTACGAATCAAAAGTCGGGCGCCGCTCTCATCCACGAAGCGCTCATACATGACCGGACTACCTCTAAAGTGACTATTGAGCCGGTTCAAGACAGCTCTAAGCGCAGCTAACATCTCCTCCACCAAAGCCCTGCTGACTCCGTTGAGCGGATCTAAGTCGCGTGTGCTGACGTAGTCGTGGTCCTGATGGGCGATCCGCTTGTGCCGATGCTCTCGCGCAAACGCTGCTGAAGTCAAAGCCTTATCGCATAGTGCCTGTATCTCAGAACGCAAAGTGAAATCATCAATCAGTACTGGCAGCGACCGGACTGTCAAGTTTTTCCTTTTGCCTGTCTGGGGCGGGTCTGTCATACGAGAGATTCCCAAAAGCACGCTATCCCAAAGCTCGTCCTGGACAATCTTGAAGAACAACCCCGAAGTTCGGTTGAGTAAATGAACGGTCTCTGGTTCATCGCCAAACAGTTGCCGGTACTGCTGCCACACCACATGAAGCTCGATTAGCTTTCGGGACAGCTCGTGAAAACTGTGGCCAAGCTCATGTCCCATGCTGGAGATGTAGTCTTCCCGAACTTCTTCCATCGATCGTGTGACCATCTTTCTCCTGGCTACCGAATAATCGGCTCCTCATGTCCTTCTTATTCACCTAAGTACACGTATGAGGCCAAATCCCCTTCGATACGTGTCAATCATAAAGCTGTCTGGAATGGTTAACAACCCATGGAAATATATTCGACGATGATCTATTTTCAGATGTCCGCTCAGGGTCGGATGACCTGCCCTGAGATTTTCGTACCAGCGGAAACTTGAGAAAATGGCCTCCAACCGAGAAAGTCATGAAGAAAAGCCGGTTTACAGAAGAACAGATGGTTAACATGCTGCGTGAGGCTGATCGCAGCTCGGTGGCGGCCGTGGCCAAGGCGCACGGGGTGAGTGAGCAGACCCTATACAACTGGCGCCAGCGCTTCGGCGAGATGAATAGCGACGAGGTCCGCCGGCTCAAGCAGCTGGAGCAGGAGAATGCACGGTTGAAGAAGATCCTTGCTGAACGTGATCTGGAGATCGAGGTGATGAAGGAGATCACGGCAAAAAAGTGGTAAGCGTGTGCGCCCGTCGTCAGCAAGTCGGCTACGCGGTGAATCGCGGGCTGTCGCAGAGGCGGGCGTGCACGCTGCTATCGGTTGCCCGATCATCGTTGCGTTACGAGCCGCGGTTACCTGAGCGCGACGCGCCGGTGTTGGCCGCGATGGCGACGTTGTCGGCGCAGTACCCACGCTATGGCTATCGTCGTATTCAGGTATTTCTGCAGCGTCAGGAGTTGTCGATGAGCGTTGATCGCGCCTATCGGTTGTGGTCTGGCGCGGGTCTGCAAGTGCCGCGTAAGCGGCCACGGCGCCGGATTGCGGCAAGTCGACCGCGCCCAGGCGCGCCCGAAGCGGCTAATCAGGTATGGGCGTACGACTTTGTATTTGATGCCTGCGCCAACGGCCAGCAATTGAAATGTCTGACGATCGTGGATGAATACACGCGAGAATCGTTGGCGATCGATGTCGCCGGATCGATCCGCTCGACCCGTGTCATCGAAGTCCTCAGTCAGTTGATAAGCGTACGGGGCGCGCCGCGCGTGCTTCGGTCCGACAATGGCCCGGAATTCGTTTCGCGTGCACTGCTGCGCTGGGCTACCCAGCAAGGTCTGGATATGGCCTTAATCGACCCAGGTAAACCCTGGCAGAACGGCACTGCGGAGAGCTTCAATGGAAAATTCAGGGATGAATGCCTGGCGATGGAGTGGTTCCGTAACCGCATCGAAGCCAAGGTCGTGATCGAAACCTAGCGACGGCATTACAACGAGATAAGGCCGCACTCCAGCCTGAAGAATCTTACCCCTTACGCATTTGGATTACAGTGCGGCCTGGTCGCCGCATAACGGCAGCCATTTTCCAAGTATTCAGTGGTCCGAAGAAAACCGGCAGGTCAATACCGCATATGGAACCCACACTATGCGCCGTACGAAAGCCTCGCTGACCTACCGCCGGACGAAGAATCTTCGGGCGGTACAGCTGCTGCTCGGGCATACGAAGCTGGAAAGCACAGTTCGCTATCTGGGGGTCGAGTTCAACGATGCTTGAGATGGCAGAGCAAAGCGAGCTTGATGCGTCCCGGCCGGCGAGCGGTCGCTTGCCGGCCAGGAGCGGCCTGGTGCTGCGTCAAGAACCGGTCGATCAACGTTGGAGTGACGGCTCGCGGGGCCATTGTCGGAGGACTCGATCAAGTGCCTGTAGTACAGGCTCAGCACGCCCCATTTCGCTGTTGGCGCTATGCTGTTACATCTCGGAGCGAACCTCCATTGCATGCTGCCTGCTGGGTCAGTCGTCTGGCCTGATCGACAAGTTTGCTTTGCCATTGTTTGAACTATTCCCCCTTACCTCGCTCGAGGTACATCAACTCAGGCACAAAGCTCTTGTTTTTGAGACCTTGTGAAACGAACTCATGTCTTCTGATTCTCATTCCTTGGATGTTCACTAAGTCATGAGCCTCCGCAAGGAAGTGCCTAATGAGGGCTCTTTCCGTAAGAGCTAGCAGTTTGTCGATCTGTTGTCCACGTTTTGGGGCCAACCTCGCCGTGAAGATTACTCGCTTGCCATTCTTTGCATCTCGAA
Organism: Bordetella sputigena; assembly: GCF_965137885.1. Classification (NCBI taxonomy): domain Bacteria; kingdom Pseudomonadati; phylum Pseudomonadota; class Betaproteobacteria; order Burkholderiales; family Alcaligenaceae; genus Bordetella; species Bordetella sputigena. Next base: position 132,055 of record NZ_CBCSCA010000009.1, on the reverse strand, counting down.
TGTGGCTCATGAGCTTGAGACTGTTTAGGTGCCCCTTAACCCTGCCCCGAAGTGACTTTGATCTACCAACGTACAAAGCTTCGAACCCCGCTCCCCAGCTTCTTGCAAAGACGTATATCCCTGGCCCGGTGGGAAGCTCCTCAAGATCCAGGTCATAAATCCGAGCCTTGTCTTTCGATTTCTTTAGATGGACTGGTGCGTCCCAATCAACTGCGATCTCCATAATTCTTCCTCGTCTGCGAGATTACCAGGCGTGCTACGTCCGCGAGATCTAGTGTGTCGCGCGTTGCATGACGTAGTAAAGCTAAGGAGCGGTGCGATAATAATCGTTCTTCCTGAGCGCCTGCACTGGGGAAGCTATAACCTTGCGAAGGCGTGGAAACTTGGCACTTAACGGGCAACCTTCGCTGGACGGGGGGCGCAATAAACATCTTCGCCTTAGGTCGAAAGCGAGCAATTTCGAAAATCCACTTCCGGCCAGCAGCGGAAATTCGCTTGATTGACTTCAATGTCCGGTGAAGGGTGAAAGCGGACACTCGTCTACCCATACCTTGTGGCACAGGCACCTGACGTCATGCCTCAGCTACCAGCCCTTCCGAACATTGCGGTCAGATAGGGGCGTAATTCGACCCACTCGATAACTTGAGACACGCGGCGAAGTTCCCAGAGTTCCTTTTTCATCGTCGCCGGGTCGAAGATCTCAGGACTGGCGAATGACGCACCTTTTCTATCAGTCGCATACCGATGGCGCTGGTCGAGCACCCTATGGAACTCGTCCGCATCGTTAGGAAAAAGCTCCTCGTTCAAGGACACCAAAAACTGGCATGGGACCTCGAAGTGGAAGCGAAGCTCTGGGTGAAGTCGTCGGTACTCTCGATACAGCTTGTTCAGGTTGTGGCCGAGTTGTTCAGGCGCCGCACCATGAGCGGCGATGGCTCCCTTTAGAAAGAGCTCGATACCGTGGCGAGCTAAATGAAGGATGACGCGGCTCGACGAATACTGGGATGAAAGACCGCCTTCGAGCATTGCGTTGCACAACGCCTCGCTTGCCTCCAAATAGGCCCGAGAGAGCCAGAGCATCCGGTCCCACGGTTCCATGTCGGCGAGCTCTTCAGAGTGCGACGAACTTGAATCTTCCTTCATGCCACTTTATCCCCGATCAGGAGCCGCAGTATCGTAGTTTATAAACAGCCCAGATGTAGCAAGACTTTACAAACGCCTGCCGATCCACGATGATGAGCGTGTCGAAGAACTCCTCCGCCTGAATGAAGCTGAATTGAGAGGGAGCGGTGAGCGGAATCAGCGGCGCGGCGGAGCTTTTGTCCGTCGCAAACAATCCGAAGTACTCAGAGACCGGTGGTGGACACGGAGCCAAGGGCGTAGACTTTGCGCGCTGGTGGGCTGTCGTTCGAATGGTGGAGTTGGAGAAGGCCAATGAGCCGGATTTTCTACTCCTCTTCGAATCCGTGCAGGATGTCGCAGAACTGGATTCTGCGACCGCGCCAACGCGGGCTAGGGTCTACCAAGTCAAGAAAAAAGACACCGGAACTTGGACATGGTCCGTGCTCACAGGCACGGTCGCTCCCAAGGGGCCATCGACCGCTCCAAAGAAGTCGAGCAAGGCCTCCGCCAAAACACCAAAGACGCCAGACTTCAAGAGGGTCCCGGACTCCGCACTCGGCAAGCTACAACTTACCCTGAACGCATTCGGGGCACTGCCTGTCGAAGGAGTATTCCTCTCGAATGCGGGCTGCGACTTCCCACTTGCAGGGGGCGGATCAGCAGCGACCACTTTGCCCTGCACGCTCGCAGACTTAGCCGCGGACCATGTCCAGTTGCTGACCGACGCTTTCTCCTCGTTGTCGACCGGCGGTTCGCCACCGGATTTAACGCGGATAAGACTGCAGAAGGTCGCTATACATCCCGACAATCTGAACGCACCGGCGATTGCCGCAGCTCTGGAATTACTGAGCGAGCTCAGCCCATCCCATGCCGGGCAGGCGAGGGCCTTCGTGGAGTCGTTGGTGATGAAGATTTCGCCACTGACACGTGGGACGGACGTCTGCCAGTCATTCGACGAGCTTGTTAAGGAGCGTGGATTTTCGCGAAGTGCGTTCCTGGGGGCTCTGGCTGCACTCGAGACCGTGCCGGACCGCAGCGCCTTGCTTAACGATTTCTTGGGCCAGCTTCAAACCGAGGGATTGGACTTCATGTCCATCTCGTCGATTCGCGTCGCGGCCACGCGCGCCCAGCAGGACCGATTAATTGGGGGAACTGTCCTCTCCCGCGAAATCGACCACTTCAGCGATGCATGGCTCGCGGTAAATCCGCCCACATCGAAACTGCGACCTTACATTGAGGCCGCTCTCACCGCGCTCAAGACCCAGTTCAGCGGACACCACGATAACGACCTGATTGGCCGGTTTGTCATGAGAGCAATAACGAAATGCGTGGACCAGAACTAAGACTCCTCGTCCGAAGCTTGAGAACAAAAACCTATGCATCGCTTCCGATTCAAAAGCATCTGGCTGCTCTCTCATCGCGAGAAGAAGGCGCGTCACGTGGAGTTTCATCCAAGCAGGAACCTGCTGATGGGGAGAAACCACACGGGCAAGACGACACTGATTCGGAGCTTGTTTGAGACGCTCGGCGCGACGCCACAGGGAAAACTCGAACAATGGGACGAGAACGCTGCCTCTCTACTCGAGTTTTCAGTTGACGGCCGGAGCTACTTCGCCCTTCACCAGAATGGACGGCGCGCGCTCTTTGATGCGGGGTTCAACTTGCTCATCTCCACATCCAAGTTCGGCGACTGGTCCAGACGATTCTGTGAGATAACCGACTTCAACTTGGTGTTCTCTGACAAGAAACAAGCCGAGGTGGTCCCTGCAGACCCATCATGCTTTTTCGCGCCGTTTTACGTGAACCAGGATGGGAGCTGGCAAGCTGAATGGAACACGTTCGGTGGCATGAAGCGCTTCAGCGCGCCGTTTAAGCCTATCCTTGAATACTTCACCGGCGTCTGCCCGCCGGAGTACTATTCTGCGAGCGCCGAAAAGTCCCAGCATTCCAAGGTTCTAGATGAACACCGACGAGAGTATCGCCTACTCGATCGTGCCATCGAACGCTTCAGCAGGTCTGTCCCACTGTCTGGACCCAAGGTCGATCCCGGTAACTTCGCGGCCGAGATTGAGCAGCTGACCAAAGAGGTCAACGAACTCAATGTTCGACAAGAAGCACTACGAAGTATCGCGGTCCGCGAGCAAGAGCTCCTCAAGAGCTTGGACCATCAAATTCATCTTGCAGACGGCGCTCTCGATGCACACGACAGCGATGCCAAGTACCTGCTCAAAGGAGGCGCGGCGCCGCTCATCTGCCCGACGTGCCACGCGGAGCACGAGAAGCCGTTCCTCGACCTGCTAGAGTTCGCAGAAGATGCCCGCGTCCTTCGCGAGCTCGCCGCACGGCTAAGAGAAGATGCCGCCGCGGTCCGCAGCCGAATGCAGAAGGTCTTCGCCGAGATAAGCTCACTTAACGAAAATTACCAACGCATTTCTCGTTTGCTAGATTCACGCAAGGGCGAGCTGAAATTCAAGGACGTCGTCGGAAGCCTCGGCGCTGAGTCCGCCTTCGCGGCGTTCGAGACCGAGCGCAAACAGATTCAGGCGGCTATCGATGCCGTGGTTCTTACGGTCGACGCGCTTGAGACAAGGATGAAGGAGCTGCGCTCTCCCAAGCGCACGAGGGTAATCTTGACCGAGTTCCGCGAGCACTACGCGGCCAGCCGCATCGCGCTGCGACTGCACTCCGTAGCGACCAAAACCACGCAGCTGGCGTCCCGGCCCTCTCTCTCGGGCAGTGGCGGACCTCGCTCGATCCTCGCCTACTACGCCGCCATCTGGCGCACCGTGCAGGGCAAGGAAGGTACGTACGACGTCCCAGTGGTTATCGATTCGCCAAACCAGCAGGCGCAAGACGACCTTAACCTTCCAGCTGTCCTGAGCTTCATCGCGAAGGACTTGCCCGTTGGCATGCAGCTCATCGTTGGCTTGGAAACTCCAACCGACCTCAACTTCGACCGCGAGATAATCCTGACGGAGAGATACAGCATGCTCTCCGAAGAGGAGTGGGAGCCAACGGACAAGTTGATGGAGCCGTTGTTGAAGAAGATGTACGACGCGCCTATTTCTCAGAGCTGATGATCGATATTCCGGTATTCGGGCCTCGATTATATGAATACCCGGGCGCGCCTTCGATCAAATGACCACTTCGCTGCAAACCAGACATTGGGCTCGACCCGCTGTATGACCGCTGTGGGTCGATAGCGGTCGTACGCGTTTCCGTGACGGGGAGTGATGGCGTCTTGGAGGATCATTCGTCACGTGACACCGATCTCTTGCCGAACGCCAGTCGAATTGTTCTTGCTCCCTAACTTCGCCCAGCAGTCCGGCACCGAAAATTGGGGACGCCCAGAATTCCAACTTGGATGACATAAATTCCAAGTTGAATGACATTCGACACTGACGAAATTCCAAGTCAGGTGAACTTCGACATCGACAGCCGTACCCAGCCGGCCAGTTGTAACAACGCCGCCCCACCCCCTTGAACGCCCAAAAACCGCCCCTATAATTAGCACTCGCCGCCGATGAGTGCTAACACAGCCTCGGCTGGCCCCTAGAGACAACCCTACATCGTACTGAACTACAGGAGTTCTTCATGGCCCTGCGTCCTTTGAATGATCGCGTGATCGTCAAACGCCTGGACAACGAGCGCAAAACCGCCTCGGGCATCGTCATCCCCGATAGCGCGGCCGAAAAACCTGACCAAGGCGAAGTCGTCGCCGTGGGTCCCGGCAAGCGCACGGAAGACGGCAAGGTTCTGCCGGTTGACCTGAAGGCCGGTGACAAGGTGCTCTTCGGCAAGTATTCCGGCCAGACCGTCAAGGTCGATGGCGAAGAGCTGCTCGTCATCCGCGAGGAAGAAATCCTCGCCGTGATCCAGTAATTCCCCCGTCCGAATACCGAATTCGACAGAATTCCCACAGAATTCCAGTAAGGAACCACTATGGCTGCCAAGCAAGTCCTGTTCGCCGATGACGCCCGTGTGCGCATCGTTCGCGGCGTGAACATCCTCGCCAACGCTGTTAAAACCACCCTGGGCCCCAAGGGCCGCAACGTCGTGCTGGAGCGCTCCTTCGGCGCCCCGACCGTGACCAAGGACGGCGTGTCCGTCGCCAAGGAAATCGAACTGAAGGACAAGTTCGAGAACATCGGCGCCCAGCTGGTCAAGGACGTTGCCTCCAAGACCTCCGACAACGCCGGTGACGGCACCACCACCGCCACTGTGCTGGCCCAGGCCATCGTCCAGGAAGGCCTGAAGTACGTGGCCGCCGGCTTCAACCCCATCGACCTGAAGCGCGGCATCGACAAGGCCGTCGCCGCCGCCGTCGAAGAGCTGAAGAAGCTGAGCAAGCCCGTCACGACCAGCAAGGAAATCGCCCAGGTCGGCTCGATCTCCGCCAATAGCGATTCGTCGATCGGCCAGATCATCGCCGACGCGATGGACAAGGTCGGCAAGGAAGGCGTCATCACCGTCGAAGACGGCAAGTCGCTGGAAAACGAGCTGGACGTGGTCGAAGGCATGCAATTCGATCGCGGCTACCTGTCGCCCTACTTCATCAACAACCCCGACAAGCAAGTCGCCGCGCTGGACGATCCCTTCGTCCTGATCTTCGACAAGAAGATCAGCAACATCCGCGACCTGCTGCCCGTGCTGGAACAAGTCGCCAAGTCGAGCCGTCCGCTGCTGATCATCGCTGAAGACGTCGAAGGCGAAGCGCTGGCCACACTGGTTGTGAACAACATCCGTGGCATCCTGAAGACCACCGCCGTCAAGGCGCCTGGCTTCGGCGACCGCCGCAAGGCCATGCTGGAAGACATCGCCATCCTGACGGGCGGCGTGGTCATCTCCGAAGAAACCGGCATGTCGCTGGAAAAGGCTTCGCTGCAGGACCTGGGCCAGGCCAAGCGCATCGAAGTGGGCAAGGAAAACACCACCATCATCGACGGCGCTGGCGACAGCAAGTCAATCGAAGCCCGCGTCAAGCAGATCCGCGTCCAGATCGAAGAAGCGACCTCCGACTACGACCGTGAAAAGCTGCAAGAGCGCGTGGCCAAGCTGGCCGGCGGTGTTGCCGTGATCCGCGTCGGTGCCGCGACCGAAGTCGAAATGAAGGAAAAGAAGGCCCGCGTCGAAGACGCCCTGCACGCCACGCGTGCCGCGGTGGAAGAAGGCGTGGTGGCTGGTGGCGGCGTGGCCCTGCTGCGCGCCAAGCAAGCCATTGCCCAGCTGAAGGGCGATACGCCTGACCAGAACGCCGGCATCAAGCTGATCCTGCGCGCCGTCGAAGAGCCGCTGCGCACGATCGTGGCCAACGCCGGTGAAGAATCCAGCGTGGTCGTCAACGCCGTGCTGGGTGGCAAGGGCAACTACGGCTACAACGCCGCGACCGGCGAGTACGCCGACCTGGTCGAGCAAGGCGTGCTGGATCCGACCAAGGTCACCCGCACCGCCCTGCAGAACGCCGCGTCCGTCGCCAGCCTGCTGCTGACGGCCGAGGCCGCCGTGGTCGAGCTGGTCGAAGACAAGCCCGCCGCGCCCGCCGGCATGCCGGGTGGCATGGGCGGCATGGGCGGCATGGACTTCTAAGCAAGTCCTGCTCGCAGGCCCGTCCCGGTTCATCCGGGCAGGCCGGTCGCAAGCAAAAAGGCCAGGTCCTCGGACCTGGCCTTTTTTATGCATGATTCCCGCGCAAGCCTTTCGCGTTCCCGCGTTCGTATCGGCGCCGAAGCATCGGACGCCACCGCGCGTTCCTGGCCGCCGATTATCGGCCCGGATCGACCCGCAGGTACGCATTCGGAATGGCGCGGCTGGCAGCCGCATCGCTAGACGTGCCGCCCACCAGGGCCTCATAGGCCTGACGCGCGCCCGGCGAATCGGACGGCGGCGCGGCAGGGGCGAGACCTTCCGAGACGGAGCGTAGCGCGGCGGCCGCGTGCCGCAGCACCCCGGCAAGGAAGGCCGATGCGCGCGAAGCGGTACCCGGTGCCGCCACGCGCTCGCGGGCAGCCGCCGTGGCCATCAGGCTCGCGCAATGCACGGCATTGGCGTCATAGGTCTTTATCACTCCGAAGCTGCTGCCCTCAGGGCCTGTCTCATCCGGATAGTGATGCGGCTCGCGCTTGGACTTGATTTCGCCATAGAAACCATTCATGCCGGCGTGCTCGCTTATCCAATAGCGCTCGATCCATTCCTCTTCGAATCCGATGCGCCTGCCGAAGATATCGCGCACCGCCGTCAGGTCGGAGAACGCGGTATAGGCCGCCTGCTGCGCGCCGTACAGGCCTCGCCGCGTACACCGCCGCGTCAGATCGAGCTGATCGAACAGCCAGACCACATCCCCCTTCTCGGTCATGGTCACTCCCGATCTGCCGTTGCCTTCCGCCATGATCAGGGTCTGCCCCTGCTTCGCGCAGGTGGCGAGAGACTCAAGCAAGAGAAAGCCGTAGAGGCTTCCCCTGATCGGGGCCAGCGTATCGCGCAAGGCCGGTGTCATCTGCTTCTTGAGCTGCCGCGCCAGCGGGGTGCTTACCCGGATGCGGAGCTTGGACTTTCCGCCCAGCTTCATCAACGTGGTCTTGCCCTCCCAGAGCGGCAGGGCCTGCCGCCGGCGCGTGGCGATCGCTCCATCGCGCGGGCCCGCGGCTTCCGATAGTTCGATGATGACGCCCAGTGCCGGCTCGCCGGGTAGCGCGTTCCTGTCCAACACGGGAGCCGGCTTTATCGGTACGTAGCCCGGAGGCGGCTGGCTTACGATGCCCTGTCGCGGCGGAACCTCGGGCAGATGCTGGCCCGCGCCGATGGCGCGATCCGCGCCCTCGCCGGCGAGCTGCTGGCAGAGCGCTATCAGGTAGGTTTCGACCTTTCTGTACTGGCTCGCATAATTCGGATTTGCCCGGTCCAGCGGCAGGCCCAGCGGGTCCCAGACACACTGGCCATCCCGTCGATGAACCCGCGGTTGGGTGGAACGCGCCAGTGACTCCCAGTCCAGGGCCGTGGCATCAGACTGCGCTTCGACCGGACCGAGCACGGGATAGGCCCCTTGCTGCTCGCCGATCTGGGTCAGCCTGTCGAGCAGTACACGGCCGGTGGCCTCGCTGTCGATCAGCCTCAGGCAGTCCATGTACTCGGCCCTCCTGCACGCGTACTCCGGCGCGATAAAGGCGGTGAACAGGCCGTCGAGATCGTCCCGGATGTACCCGGCATCGCTCATCGCGACGGCAACCGGATCCGGGGGGATGAGGTGGGTCGGCAGGGGCAGCGGCTCGCCGCCGTTTGGTGATACTCGATCGATGGGCATGGCATGCTCCGACAAGGTTGAGAAATAGGGGATGCCCGGCGCTACACGCCAGTGCCGGTACCGCGCGCGGGGCCCGGCGTATATGGGTTCGGCACGGCGCGCCTGGATGACGGATGCGTGATGCGCGTCGTCACTTCGGCACGGCTGACGGTGAATATCCGCACGGAGTTCTGCAACCAATGCCGGACCCGGTTTTCCGCGCGAGCTTGGACAGCGCCCGTGGGACGACCGGTAACCAGCGCATCTTCGAGCCCGGTGCCGCCGTCATCCGGCGGCACGGGTATTCCGGTGCGCAAGGACACACCGGCGGTCGACGCGACGGACGAAGGCGGCGATCCCGCGCCATGCCGCACCCTGGCGCCATCGGCGGGTAGATGGCGCCTGCGCTCGTCCACGAGCTGCGCTTCGAATTGCCGCTGCAGGTAGGGTAAATCGCTCAAGCGAGCCAGCGTACCCAGCTTGTCGGCAAGCTCGCGATGAGCCTCCAGAAGGCACAGAAAGCCACCGCTGGCGCGCGCCTCGCGATCCGTCAGCGCCGTTGATTGCGCCCGCGCCGCCAGGCCGGATTTGTCGAAGCGCCAGACCGTCGCGTCCGCGAGTTTGTAGATACCTTCCTTGCCGCTGCCGCTGCGATGAACCACCATGACGCCGCGCGAACGGCCGTAAACCCATAGGTCGTTCAACAGCGCCTTGCCTATCGACGTGGCATCGATCAGCTTAAGCACGGCGATCAAATCATCGCGTTGCTGCCGGCCCTCGGTCGTCAGCCAGGCTGGCATCAGGTTGTTCAAGCTGTCGAAGCGCAGGGCCTCATTGCGCCAGGCCGGCATGTGGCCCGCGCCAAGCTCATACCGCGGGGTACCGCCTGGTCCGGCGACTTCCGACTGAAGCAGGGCGGGCGTGTCCCGCAAAACCAGCTCCGCCAGGAAGGCGGACTCGGTATCTTTCCCGCTTACCGGCGGGACGTCAGGCCAGGCTTTCTTCGCGGCGAGGTTGCGGACCTCCGTCAGATCGCCGATCAGCTTTTTATAGGTATCCGGCGTGGGATGCGCGACATCCCGTAGAAAGCCCAGGTAGTTGCAATCCCATAGCACTTCGCCGTCGACGGTGGTGGACACGGCGTTCATCGGAATATGCGTCGCGTCCGGAGCGATGTCGTCACGCGGACCGATCGCGATGCGCACGCCTTGCGTGGACAGGGCCTTGAGGTCCGCCAGGAGGCGCGAGCCGGTACCCGTGCCGGTCACCAGCCTGATCATGCCGGCGATCTGCGCCTGACGGTCGCGGTAGCCATGGGCCATGCAGAGGTCGCCGACCTCTTCGAACCACACCTTGCCGTAATGCAGGGGATCTTTGGTACTGAGTCGCTCGTTATGCGAATGGGCACTGTGGTCGATCTGGCTTTGACCTGTGCGTAGGGTTTCGGATGAGATAAACATAATGACCCCTGGTCAAGGAATGTGGACCGCGACAAGGGCACACCGCGCCCGTGTCCACGACGACCGACAGTTCTTCCCGGCCATGCGGCACGTGCGTCAGTTATCCGGTCGGCGCTCGGGCATGTATTCCGAGGAAGACCCGCGTTCGCGCGAAGTCGACGGCTGGTTGACATACTCATGCGCCGAAGCAGATTCCGCGGCCCGCGGCGTCCCCGTCGATGGCGCGCGGCCCGAGACCAACTGCATCGACTCCTGCATCCAGCGCGCAATGCGATGCCGGCGGCTGAAGCGCGCCTGGCGCGAGACGGCCGCGGTGATGTCCTCCTGCCCCGCGACCCAGGACTCCGCCGCGGGCGCCGGCGCGGGCCGCGCCGGCGGGACGTCCGCGGCCGCGCTCGGCGGCCCGGACGGCGCCCGCACCGATGGAATGGATGGTCGCCGCGCGGGCGCTGAACCGGGATCGGCCAATGCCGGTGGCGGCGGCGCGACGGGCGGCACTGTTCGCCGCCTGCGTGTCTCGATCAATTGGTCTTCGAATTTCCTTTGTGCCGGCGCCAGGTCATGGCCGTGCTCCAGCATGCCGAGTTTCGTCGCCAGGGCGCCGCGCACGCGCAGCAAATCGACGAAGGCGCCGCTGGCCCGCGCTTCGCGTTCGGTCAGATCCTCGGATTGCGCGCGTCGCTCCAGCGCGGCGCGGTTGTAGCACCAGATGGGCGTATCGTTGTTGACCTTATGTACGCCTTCCCGGCCGCTGGCGCTGTAATGAATCAGCGTGACCGCGCGCGAGCGGCCGTACACCCATATGTCATTGAGCAAGCGCCTGCCCCAGGGCGTCTCCTGGACCAGCCGGAGTACGGATACGACCTCATCCCGGACCAACCTGCCCTCCTCCGTGAGCCAGGCGGGCATCAGCGTTTCCAGCGGATCGAAATACGTGGGTCCTCGCGGCCAGTCGGGCTCGGCGCTCCATATGGGAAAAGGCGGGCAAAACCGCGACGCGGCGAAGGCCGGCGCGGTCGCCGCCGCGAGCTCGGCCATGAAGGCGGATTCCGCGTCGTCGGGCCGTAGCGTCGGGCAGCCCTGCCAGACGCTTTCCGCGGCAAGGTTGCGCACCTGGGCCAGTTCGCGGATAAGGCGCCTGTATGCTTCCGGCGCCGGCGACGGCGTGTTCAGTCCATGGCCGGGAAAATCGCAATCCCACAGGACCGCGCCGTCGACCGTGTGGCCCACCCCATACGGCGACACCTGCACGTTGTTGGCGTCGGCATCGTCGCGCGGACCGATGGCGATGCGCACGCCCAGCGCGGACAGGGCTTTCAGGTCCGCCAATACGGTTCTGCCGATACCCGTGCTCGATAAGAGCGTGAACACCTCGAATATCTGGACGTGCAACTCGCTGTTGTCGTATCGGTGAGCCAGATGGATTGCTCCGACCTGGTCGAAAACCACCTGTCGATATTGTTGCGGATCACGGGTATTGAGCCGCCGCGGTGACGCGGGACCGCTATTGTCACCGTACAGGGAACTGGGAATCTGGGTGTCGAGCGAGACCTGCATGGATGCCTCTCGGGAAGAAAGCCGCGCTTGCGTGCAAACAGGGGACGGACTGTTCCCGCCTCCGGCCATCATTCGGATCAAATCGCGCTGCGTCGGACGAATCCCGTGCTGGGACAATCCCTGATATTTTTGGCGCCAATTTCGGATAAACTTTTTTCCGCTTCCCCTCCCCCCGCGACGCAGTCGCTCGCCCGCCGCCGTCGCCGGGATTTTTCCTGCCCCAGGCCAGGTACCCCATGCCCACCACACCGCAGCAATTCCCCTTCATTTCGGTCGCCGGACAACCCTATGAGCGAGGCCTGCAATACGGCCGCGCCGCCGTGGATCGTGTGCGCAAAAGCGCGGCCATGTACGGCCAGACGCTGGTGACCCTGGGCTATGACGGCGCCGCGCGCAAGCAGTTGATCGCTTCCTTCGCCAAGGAGATAGAGGCCTACGGCCCCCACTACATCGAGGAGATGCAGGGCATCGCGGAGGGCGCCGGCGTGCCGCTGGAAGACATCGTGATGATCAACGCGCGCACGGAAGTCGTCGCCAAGGCGCGCGCGGAGAAAAAGAAAGCCGCCGAACTGGAGCCGGGCGACGGCTGCACCGGCGCGCTGGTCCTGCCGGAGCGCTCGGCCAGCGGCAACCTGCTGCACGGCCAGAACTGGGACTGGCGCGCCGAATGCGCCGAAACGTCCATCGTGCTGCGCATCCGGCAGGAGGACGGTCCCGACATGCTGACCTTCGTCGAGGCCGGCGGCCTGGCGCGCAGCGGGCTGAACAGCCAGGGGATTTCGATCACGGCGAATTACCTGGAATCGGATCGCGATTTCAAGCAACTGGGCGTGCCGCTGTCATTGATCCGCCGCAAAGTGCTGGAACAGCAGCACTTCGCCCTGGCGGTGAAGGCGGTGGCGACCACGCCCAAGTCCTGCTCCAACAACATCATGCTGGGCATGGCGGAAGGTTTCGGCATCGACTTCGAATGCACCACGGACGAGGCGTTCCCGATCTACCCCGGCACGGACGACCTGATCGTGCATGCCAATCACTGGGTCAGCGAAGTCGCGCTGTGCAAGCTGCGCGATACCGGCCGCGCCAGCACGCCTGAAAGCCAGTACCGCGATTGGCGCGTCCGCCGGCTGCTGAACAAGCGCGACGCGCTGACCCGCGACGACCTGCGCGCCGCCTTCTTCGACGACTTCGGCACGCCCTATTCGGTATGCCGCCCGCCGCGTCCGGGCAGTCACGACAATCTGTCGGCCTCGGTGGCGATGGTCGTGATGGAGCCCGCCGTCGGCGAAATGGACGTCGTACCGCTGCCGGCGCTGAACCGCGTCTATACGCGCTACAGCCTGAAGGCGGAACCCGAAGTCATTACCTATTCCCCCCGCTGACGGGAAGGAGCGCGGCATGAAGACGAAGGCGCAGTTCCGCCGCCGGGGCGCCGCCCTGCTGCTGGCATCGACCGTGCTGGGCTGCGCGGCCGCGCCCAGCCGGGCCCATGCGGCGGACGCCACGCCGCTGCGCATCGCCATGACGGCGGACATCCGCTCCACCGAGCCGGGCGTGAACCGCGACGCCAACAGCGATATGGTGGTGATGCATATCGTCGAAGGCCTGGTCGCCTTCGGCGAGCATGCGGAGCTGAAGCCCTTGCTGGCCAAGTCGTATGCCATCAGCGACGACGGCAAGACCTACACATTCACGCTGCGCGACGGCGTCACCTTCCAGAACGGCGCGCCGCTGACCGCCCAGGACGTGGTGTGGAGCTGGAACTACTTCATGAACCCGAAAACGGCGTGGCGCTGCCATGGCGACTTCGACGGCAGCGGCGCGGCCAAGGTGACGGCGGTCGAAGCGCCCGATGCGCATACGGTGGTGTATCGCCTGGACAAGCCATACGGGCTGTTCCTGGCTTCGCTGGCGCGACCGGACTGCGCCGGCGGCGGCGTGGTGCATCGCGACTCCCTGAATCCCGACGGCACATGGAACAAGCCTGTCGGAACAGGCCCGTTCATGCTGCGGGAATGGAAGCGCGGGCAGTACATCAGCCTGGCCAGGAATCCGCGCTATGCCAATCAGGACGGCAAGCTGGACGGCTACACGGGCTCGAAGCGGCCGCTGGTGGAGGAAGTCCGCTTCGTGATCGTGCCCGACGATGCAACGGCGAAGGCGGGCCTGCAGCGCGGCGACATCGACATCATCCAGGACCTGTCGTATGCGGATGTGAAGTCCATGCAGGCCGACAAGAGCGTCAAAGTCGCCACGTCGCCGGTAATGAGCCTGACGGCGCTGCTGATGCAGACACGGGACCCCCTGCTGTCCAACGTCAAGCTGCGGCAGGCGATCGTGCATGCGGTCGATGCGGGACAACTGGTCGCGGCGGTGGGCGACGGACTGATGCAACCCAGCACGTCCATGGTGCCGTTGATCTCTTCCTACTACGACGAGACGCAGAAGGAAGCCTGGAAGTACGATCCGGCGCTGGCGCGGAAGCTGGTACGGGAATCCGGCTACCAAGGGCAAGAGCTGGTCATGATGGCGACGAAGCGCTATCCGGAGACTTACGCTTCCGCGGTGATCATCCAGGCCATGCTGCAGGCGGCAGGGATCAACGCGCGGCTGGAAGTGCAGGAGTGGGCGTCGCAGCTGGACCGCTACAACAGCGGCAAGTACCAGATGATGGTGTTTCCGTATTCCGCCCGTCTGGATCCCAGCCTGAACTACGAAATGATGGCGGGGAACAAGGACAAACAGCCACGCAAGGTGTGGGATGACCCCAAGGCCCTGGCCTTGATCGACTCGTCTTCCCAGATCACGGATACGGCGCAGCGGCAGGCGCAGTTCGACGAACTGCACAAGCTGTTCCTGGCGGATGCGCCGATGATGCCCTTGTTCAACGGCCTGGACGTCGGCGCGTTCCGGGATAGCGTCAAAGGCTATACGCCATGGGCATTGAAGCGGGCGCGAGCCTGGGAGGTATCCAAGGATTAATTACGCTGCCGGGGCAGGACCATGACGGCCTCGCGCAATTGCGCTATCTGCGCGGCCATTTCGCGCATCACCCAATCGGGCCCTTGCAGGGTCGCCACCCAGCCGGCCTCTTGCGACCCTGCGTCCGTCGAGCCGGCGGCCGTATCGCCAGCCGCCGCGCCGGCCACAATGGACGTATTCCGGCCCAGCACCGAGGTATCGCCCGCCCGGAGTGCCCGCGCGATCGTCAGCAGCCCGCGCCGCAGCGCTCGCCCCTGGCTGCCGCGGAATGCCCGCGACAGCGCCAATTGATCCTGCGCCGACGCATGCAGCCGCGCGCTGGATATCATTTCCAGTGTCGCCACGATCGCCCGCTGATGCTGCTGGATGGCTTCCATCTGCGCGCTGCTTAGCCTCATTTCTTTCGCAACGGACGGCATCAGGCCCCGCAGCGCGATGGAGCGCTTGCTCAGTTCCGAAAATATCGCGCTGCGCGCCTCAGGCGTGAATGGCTGATCCGTCTGCAGCCTGCGCAACAGGCCTTGCGCGCGCCGTAGATTCAACGCCAGGGTGTAGCGCCAGGAATAGCTCGCATTCAGCGGCAAGGCGAACGAAAAGGCCAGCGCGATGGCAATACCGATACATACCTGCAGCGTGCGCCACAGTCCCGTGGACATCGTATCGTCGCCCTGGCCACCCACGATGACCATCGTGATCGCGGTCAACAGCGCGATATAGCCGCCGCGACCGATCGCGTAATAGCCGCACAGCCCCGCGATGACAGCCATTGCGCCCATCGTCAGCGCGCGCGAAACGCCAAACTGGTCCAGCAGGATCAGCGACAGGCCCGCCGCCGCGCCCAGCATCGTACCCAGGCCGCGCTCCATCGCCTTCTTGCGTATGTTGCCGTGATGCTGGATGCCGCCGATCACGACCAGCACCGATACGCTGGCCCATACGCTATGCGGCAGATCCAGCACATGCGACAACAGCGCCGCCGTCACCAGGGCCAGGGCGACCCGGATGCCGTGCAAGGCGCGGGCATGGCGGTAGCGCTGATAGGGCGAACCCAGGTGACGCACGGCAAACGCCATGCGGCGCAGTGGATCCTGCAGATGAAACAGGGCGAAGGAAAACGGCGAGCGCCGCGACGCGGCCGGTGATTCCGTGTCCATCGGTCGACGACTCCAGCGATGACGGACGGACAGATTAGCGCGGAAAACGTTGAACCGCTGGCGGAGAAAGCCAGGGGCCGCGCGGCGGGCCCGGGATACTCAGGACGGCGCGCCGGCACGCCCGGCGGCCGGCGGGGCATCCTCGGGGCCGCTCATGTACAGCGCATACTGCCGCGTAAAAATCGCGCCGAAGAAAAAGATCTGCGCGGAATAGTAGATCCACAGCAGCAGGGCCACCACCGATCCCGCCGCTCCATAGGCCGACGCCACCGCGCCGCGCCCCAGGTACAGGCCGATGCCCCATTTCCCCAGAAGGAACAGCGCCGCCGTCACCACCGCCCCCGGCAATACATGGCCCCAGGGGACCACGGCGTTGGGCAACAACTTGTAGATCACGGCGAACAGCGCGGCCACTACCGCGAAGGAGAACACGCCGGACAGCACCTCGGCCAACATCGCGAAGGCCGAATTGGTCCATAGCTCGCCGTAGTAATCGTGCGCCGCGCTCAAGGCCGCGTTCACCGTCAACGACACCAGCAGGAACAGGGCGAGCACCAGTACCAGCCCGAACGACAGCAGCCGGCTGCGCACCATGCCGTGCACGCCGCTGCGGCCCTGTCCGCGGACTTCCCAGAGCTCGTCCAGGCTTTGCTTGAGTTCGGCGAAGGCGGTCGTCGCGCTGAATATGAGCACCGCGATCGACATGATCGTGGCGACCACGCCGCTGCCGGACTCGTGCGCGCTGGCCAGGACAATCTGGATGACTTCGGCGCCCCGGTCGCCCATCAGGTCACGCAATTGCCCGACCAGTTCGGATCGGACGGCCTGTTCGCCGAAGAAGGCGCCCGCCACCGCGATGACCAGGATCAGCATGGGCGCCAGCGAAAAGATGGTGTAAAGCGCCAGCGCCGCGCCCTTGCTGGAGGCCCGGTGTTCCGACCATTGCTTGCCCGACGCGATCAGCAGCCGCAATAGCACGGATGGCGTGGCCCGGATACGAGAGAGATAGGACATAGGCGAACTCGGCATCTGCAACGTGGAAACCCAGGGATATACCCGGCAATGTCCCGCGCGGCGCTGCCCAGCAATCGATGTTCCCGCGGGCCGGGCCTCAACGATACGGGATTACCCGTCTTGTCGCCCCGCCGTGCCGTCAATAATATTGGCGCCAATTTAGTCGCACGCCGTATTCCCTTCGAGCGCCCCATGCCCCAGGATTCCTCTCCCTCCGATAGCGCCAGCCTGGCGCGCGCCCTTTACGATCTGGGCCCCGGCATCATCTACGCCTCGCGCGGCGACCCGCGCTTCTCGTATTGCACCTACGTGCCGCCGCACATCGCGCAAGCCAAACGGCCCATGCAACTGGTCGTAATCGTGCACGGCACGGGCCGCGCCTTCGTGGAATACCGGGATTCCTTCGCCGAGTTCGCACGCTGGAACGACTGCATCGTGCTATGCCCGCTGTTTCCGGCCGGAGTGCTGGGCGACGGCAACCGCGATGGCTTCAAGCATTTGCGTGAAGGCGATATCCGCTACGACGACGTGCTGCTGGACATGGTGGGCGAAGTCGGGGAAAAGTACGGCTGCGATTTCAGCCGCTTCATGCTGTTCGGCTATTCCGGCGGCGGACAGTTCGTCAACCGCTTCGCCCTGCTGCATCCGGAACGGCTGCGCGCGGTTTCCATAGGCGCGCCCGGTTCGGTCACGCTGCTGGACGCCGACAAGGACTGGTGGGTGGGCACGCGTGACATGGCCGCGCGCTTCGGCAAAAGCCTGGACCTGGAGGCCCTGCGCCGCGTCGCCGTGCACATGGTGGTGGGCAAGGCCGATCTGGAAACCTGGGAAATCACGCACCAGCCCGGCGGCAAGTACTACATGCCCGGCTGCAACGATGCCGGCCGCACGCGGCCGGAAAGACTGGCTACGCTGCGCCGCTCTTTCGAGGCCGCGGGCGTGACGGTGGACATGGATGTGGTCGATAACGTGCCGCACGATGGCCTCAAAGTCGTCGACATCGTGCAGGATTTCTTCGCCAAGGTGCTGCGGCAGGACCGCGGCGGATAGGCCCGGCGGCCAAGGACGGTAGCCATGCTGCGCTTCGCGCTGACCCGTGTCCTGATGACCCTGCCCACCCTGCTGATCGTGGCGGTGGCGGTTTTCGTGATGATCCGGCTGATCCCCGGCGACCCCGCGCAATTGATGCTGGGCGATCTGGCCGACCCCGCGAGCCTGGCGGATCTGCGCGCGCGCCTGGGCCTGGACCAGACCTGGCCGGTTCAGTTCGGCATCTGGTTCCGCAACATGCTGCATGGGGACCTGGGCGTATCCATCACCAGCGGCCAACAGGTGCTCGGTTTGGTATGGGATCGCTTCCTGGTCAGCGCGCAGGTGGTGCTGGCCGCGGTGCTGTTCGCCACCGCGGTGGCGGTGCCGGCCGGCATGATCGCCGCCTGGAAACAGAACGCGCTCCCCGACGTCATGCTCGTGGCCGGCGCCGCCTTGCTGGTGTCTATTCCCACCTTCTGGGGCGGCCTGCTCTTGCTACTGCTGTTCGGGGTCAAACTGCAGTGGCTGCCGGTGGTGGGCTATGTGTCGGTCTCCAGCGACTGGCAGGCGGGCCTGCTGTACCTGATCATGCCCGTGCTGACCCTGTTCCTGCACGAGATCGGCGTCATCATGCGCATGGCGCGCGCCAGCACGCTGGAGGTGCTGCGGCTGGACTACATCACCCACGCGCGCGCCAAGGGCCTGTCGGAGCGCACGGTCTTGATGCGGCATGCCTTCAAGAATGCCTTCGGCCCCACCTGGACGCTGATCGGGCTGGTGCTGGGCAACCTGCTGGGCGGCATCGCGGTGGTGGAGACCGTGTTCACCATACCGGGGCTGGGCCGGCTGCTGGTCGATTCCATCTTCGGGCGCGACTATCCGGTGATCCAGGGCTGCCTGCTGTTCGTGGCGGTGATCTACGTCGTCGTCAATCTGGTCGTCGACCTGTGCTATCCCCTCTTCGATCCCAGGGTGACCGTCGAATGAAAAAACGCATGGCAGCCAATGCCCTGGTGGGCGGCGTCCTGGTCGGCATCGTCGTCATTGCCGCCATCGTCGGCGTCGCATGGACGCCCTACGATCCGCTCAAGATCAACTTCGTGGCGCGCCTGCATGCGCCCGGCGGCGCCTATCTGCTGGGCACGGACGAGTTCGGCCGCGACGAACTGTCGCGGCTGATGGCCGGGGCGTCGGCCAGCGTGTGGATCAGCCTGCTGACGGTCGCCTTCGCGCTGCTCGCCGGCACCTGCGTGGGACTGCTGACCGGCTTCGTGCGCGGCTGGACCGACCGCATCATCATGGCGTTCAACAACGCGCTGCTGGCCTTTCCCGGCCTGCTGCTGGCGCTGGGGCTGCTGGCCGTGGTGGGCGCCAACAAGTACGGCATCATCCTGGCGCTCGGCCTGGCGTATACGCCATCGGTGACGCGCATCGTGCGCGGCACGGTGCTGTCCCTGCGTGAAAGGGAATTCATCGAAGCATCCCGCGTGCTGGGCAATTCCGAGCTCTACACCATGGCGCGTCACGTATTGCCCAACTGCGTGGCGCCGCTGACGGTGCTGGCCACGTCGATGTTCGGCTGGGTGGTGCTGGCCGAAAGCGCCCTGTCCTTCCTCGGCCTGGGCGTACCGCCGCCCGCGCCGACCTGGGGCAATATGTTGTCGGCGGCGCGGCCCTTCCTGTCGCAGGCGCCCTATCTGTCCATCCTTCCGGGCCTGTGCATCGCGGCAACGTTGCTGGGCATCAACCTGCTGGGCGACGCTGTACGCGACCGCCTGGATCCCCGCATGCGGGGGATGCAATGAACCCGCGCGGCGCGGTGGACCCGACCGGCGCGGCGCAAGCGCTGGTCAGCGTGCAGGGGCTGACCCTGGCCGTCGGCCATGGCGGCCGGGAGATCGTGCGCAATGTGTCCTTCGACATCGCGCCGGGCGAAATGGTCGGCATCGTCGGCGAATCCGGCAGCGGTAAAACGCAGGCCGCCCGCGCCATCCTGGGCCTGACGCCGCCGCCGCTGGTGCGCGTGGGCGGCCGCATCGTGGTCGAGGGCACCGACATCACGCAGGCATCGCCGTCGGTGCTGCGGCGGCTGCGCGGCGCGCGGATAGGCATGGTGTTCCAGGAGCCCATGACTTCGCTCAATCCGTCGATGACGATAGGCCGGCAGCTGGAAGAAGGACTGGCCCTGCATCGCCGCGACCTGGACGCGGGCGAGCGGCGCAGGCGCATCCTGGACATGCTGGCCCGCGTCGGTCTGCGCGATCCGGAAGGCGCCTTGCCGGCGTGGCCGCACGAGTTTTCCGGCGGCATGCGCCAGCGCATCATGCTGGCGTCCGTCATGCTGCTGGCGCCGGCGCTGCTGGTGGCCGATGAACCCACCACGGCGCTGGACGCCGTGGTCCAGCGCGATGTGCTCGAACTGATGGTCGGCCTGACGCGCGAACACGGCACCGCCGTGCTGATGATCAGCCATGACCTGCCCATGGTCGCGCGCTACACGGAGCGCGTCGTCGTCATGTCGCAGGGCGAGGTCGTCGAAAGCGGCGCCACCGCCGACCTGCTGGCGCGGCCGCAGCACCCCTACACCCGCAAGCTGCTGCAGGCCATGCCGCGGCGCATGCCCGCGCGGCTGCCGTCGCGCGAAGCACCGGTGGTGGAAGTGCGCCAGCTGGTGGTCGACTATGCCGGCCGCCGGCGCATGTTGTCGCGCACGGCCGCCAAACGCGCCCTGCATGGCATATCGCTGGCCGTCCACCCGCGTGAAGTCGTGGCCGTGGTCGGCGGCTCGGGATCGGGCAAGACCACCCTGGGCCGCGCCATCGCCGGCCTGGTCAAGCCGTCGGAAGGACAGATCCTGTTCCGCGGCCAGCCGGTGACGCGCGGCCACGCCGCCTGGAACGATTACCGGCTGAACTGCCAGATGGTATTCCAGGATCCCTATTCGTCGCTGGATCCGCGCATGACCATCGCGCAACTGGTCGGCGAAGCGCTGCGCCTGGTGCCGGGCCTGAGCAGCGCCGACAAGGCCTGCCGCGTCAGCGAGGCGCTGGACGAAGTGGGTTTGTCCGCCGAACACGGCGCCCGCTATCCGCACGAGCTTTCCGGCGGCCAGCGCCAGCGCGTCGCCATCGCCCGCGCCGTGGTCCGGCGCCCAACCTTCGTCATCGCCGACGAACCGGTCTCCGCGCTGGACGTCACCGTACGGGCGCAGGTCCTGGACCTGTTCGCCGACCTGCAGCGCAAGCACGGCTTCAGCTGCCTGTTCATCAGCCACGACCTGGGCGTGGTCGAACAGGTCGCCGACCGCGTCATCGTCATGCAGGACGGCGCCATCGTCGAACAGGGCACGCGCGACCAGATCTTCGACGCGCCGCGGCACGAATACACCCGGCGGCTGCTGGCCGCCATTCCCATGCTGGTGTCGACGGACGCCGGCGGCGTGCGCCTGAAGTGGCGCTTCGCCGAACCGACGACGGCAACCGCGGCGGCGTGACCGGGGCACATGGTCGAGGCAAATTTCATAAAATCCGCCTGAACCAATAACGGAACGACATCATGCCGAAGACGGCAGCCTCCACCGCCCCGGCTACGCTGGCCGATCAACTTGCCCGTGATATCCAGTCCGGCGTGTTCGGCACCGGCGCCTGGCTCAAGCAGATCGATTTGCAGGAGCGCTATGGCGCCAAGCGGCTGGAGGTCCGGCGCGCGCTGGACCACTTGACCCAGAAGCGCGTCATCGAGCACGTTCCCAACCGGGGTTACCACGTCCATGCGGTGGACGAACAGCGCCAGAACCACATTCGCGATATCCGCGCCTTGCTGGAAGTGGGCGCGGCCGCCGACCTGATGCCCCAGGTCACCGACGCCAAGGTCGCGCAGCTGCGCGCCATGGCCGAACGCTTCGAACAGCTGGTACTGACCGGCACGCTGCTGCAGCAGTACGAAGTCAACCTGCAGTTTCACGAAGCCCTGTACGACATGTGCGCCAACCGCGAACTGGTGGCGCTGATCCACGACATGCGCAGCCGCGCCGTCGCCGCGCCGGCCACGCAATGGATGACGCGCGCCCGCGTCGAGAAATCGGTGCGCGAGCACTTCGATATCGTTGCCGCGCTGCAGGCGCGGGACGTCAAGCGCCTGCAGAAAATCATCCGCGAACACGTCATGCAGACCATGCCCTGAGGCCTGCCGCGGCCCTGGGGAAAGTCCCGGGTTACACCGCGTCCGCCGACTCTCCATAATGCCCAACTTTGGCGCCAATATTGTCGAACCTGCGTGCGCCTTCGGTTCCAGTCCGAAATCGCAGCCCCGCGGCCGCCGTAAGGAGAAGCTCTCGTGAAACCCATCCCCTCATTCCGCGCCAGCATGGCCGTGGCGCTGCTCGCCGCCGCGGCATCCGCGCAGGCATCCTCCTATGTGATTTCCGAGCCGGCCGACATCCGCTCCACCAACCCCGGCGTCAATCGTGACGACACGACCGACGGCGTGGTCCTGAACATGGTCGAAGGACTGGTCGGCTATCGCGCCAACGGTACGGTGGGACCGCTGCTCGCCAAATCCATCGACGTCTCCGCGGACGGCCTGACCTATACCTTCACGCTGCGCGACGGCGTCAAGTTCCACAACGGCGAGCCCATGACCTCGGCCGACGTCATGTGGAGCTGGAAACGCTATATGGACCCGGCCACCGACTGGCGCTGCCGTACCGAATTCGACGGCCGCAACGGCCTGAAGGTGGAAGAAGTCTCCGCGCCCGACGCCAAGACCTTCGTCATGAAGCTCAATCACAAGTCCGCGGTCTTCCTGGACACGCTGGCGCGCACGGATTGCGGCATGACGGCGATCCTGAACAAGGCATCGGTCAAGGCGGACGGCAGCTGGGACAAACCCATCGGCACCGGGCCCTTCATGTTCGGCGAATGGAAACGCGGCGAATACATCGTAGTCAAGGCCTTCAAGGACTACGTCTCCCCGCCGGGCGAAAAAGGCGACGGCTACCTCGGCAACAAAAAACCGCTGGTCGACGAGGTCAAGTTCCTGGTGGTCCCGGACGCGTCCACCGTAAAGGCCGGCCTGGTATCAGGCGCGATCGACGCGGGGCAGATCCCTTATACCGACGTGCCGGAACTGAAGTCCCAGAAAGCCGTCCGCATACTGGTCGCCTCCGATTCGGCCAAGCACACCCTGCTGTTCCAGACCCGCGACCCGGTGCTCAAGAACGTCAAACTGCGCCAGGCCATCGCGGCTTCGCTGGACATCCCGCAAATCGTCCAGGCCGCGACCGAAGGACTGGGTACGCCGAACGCATCCGCCGTATCGCGCGATTCCGCCTTCTACGACAAGGCCCAGCAACA
This sequence comes from Bordetella sputigena, assembly GCF_965137885.1. NCBI lineage: Bacteria > Pseudomonadati > Pseudomonadota > Betaproteobacteria > Burkholderiales > Alcaligenaceae > Bordetella > Bordetella sputigena. Next base: position 109,104 of record NZ_CBCSCA010000009.1, on the reverse strand, counting down.
GAGCTATCACTACGACCCCGCGCTGGCGCAGAAGCTGCTGAAAGAGGCCGGCTACAAGGGCGAGAAGATCGTCATCTACGCCAACAAGCGGGCGCATGTGCCCAGCTATCAAGTGGCCGTGATGGCGCAGGCGATGATGCAGGCGGTAGGAATCAATGCGCAGATCGAGGTACTGGAATGGGCGACACAGCTGGACCGCTACAACAAGGGCAACTACCAGATCAGTTCATTCAGCTACTCGTCGCGCCTGGACCCGGCGCTGAGCTATGAGCAGTTCTCGGGCGACAAGGATAAGCAGCCGCGCAAGGTATGGGACGACAAGCAGGCGCTGGCCTTGATCGATGAGAGCTTCTCCGAGCTTGATACGGCGAAGCGGCAGGCGATCTTCGACAAGCTCCATGCCATGATGATGGCGCAAGCGCCGTTGATCCTGTTGTCGAACGGCAACCAGCCCTGGGGCGTCGGCAAGCGCTTGAACGGCTTCACGGTCTGGGAAGGCAAGCCGTTCGCGTGGGGCGCATCCGTGCAGTGAGCGGCTGACGGGCACCGTCCGCTGGACGGCGGCCACCGATCCAGCCGACCCTCACCGCCCATCCCGCATCGCCGGCAAAGGCACGCGCAGGCGATCGCTCCATGCGGTGATCTCGCTCCAGAGTCCCGGCTCGATGGGTATCCCGTCGGCGCCACGCCGGGCCTGCGCCTCGATCTCCGGGTCGCCCGGCATACGCGGCGCCCCGGGTTGCCGCGCCAATTCGCGCGCCATCTGTTCCACGGTGCCAGCCAGCGCCGGCCCGCCGGGAAACCGCGCCGGGTCGATCACGATAAAAAACGCGCCCAGCCTGCGCGGCAATTCCAGTTGCTCGTACATCGGGGAAATATGCGGCCCGAACGGGTTGCCATTCAAAGGTCCGCACAATAGCTCGATCATCAGCGCCAGCGCATAGCCCTTGTGCCCATACGACGGGCCGCCCAGCGGCCGCAATGCTTTCGCGGCGGAGGGATCCCGCGCGTCGGCGCCCTGCGCATCCACCGCCACGCCTGGCGGCAGAACCCCGGCTTCACGCCGGGCGTTCATGACGCGATTCCACGGAATCGACGTCGTCGCCATATCCAGGCAGACCGGTTCCCCGCCCGCCCGCGGAAACGCGATGGAAATCGGGTTGGTGCCGAGAAACGGCACATGCCCGCCGAACGGCGCCGCGATGGCATCGGAATGGGTGAAACCTATCCCCACCATCCCGGCCCGAGCCGCCTCTCGCGTATACAGGCCGATCGCTCCGCAGTGCGATGAGTCGGATACCCCGACCGCACCGACGCCGCTCTCCGCCGCGATCTCCATCGCCGTCTTGTTGGCGCGATGGGACACGACGATCCCCAGTCCCTGGCCGCCATCCACATGGCCCGTCGCCGGACCCGTACGTCGTACCGCGATCGCCGGCCGCGCCAGGATCGATCCGTGCGCCAGCCGGTTCAGATAATGCGGCAGCCGCGCGATGCCATGCGAGTCGATCCCCCACAGGCTGGTCTGCACGAGGCTGCGCGCCACCAGCAGCGCATCGTCCCGCGGAACGTCGTGCGCGCGCAGGCACGCGGCGCCCCAGTCAACAAGCGCATCGGCATTGCAATGGCGCATCGCGCCTCCTACCAGTTCCATAAGGTTCCATCATGGGCCAACCGGTTTACCGGCAGATAGGCGCGCTGGTACGGATACTTGCCCGCCACGGCCTCGTCGATTTCCACACCGTGGCCGGGCACGTCGCCGGGCACCATCATTCCGTCCTCGAACGAGTAGGCGTGCGGAAACACCGCATCCGTTTCTTCCGTATGCCGCATGTACTCCTGCACCCCGAAGTTCGGTATGGAAATATCGAAGTGCAGCGCGGCGCCCATGCATACCGGCGACAGATCCGTGGCGCCGTGGCAGCCGGTCCGTACCTGGTACAAAGCCGCCAGGTCGGCAATGCGCCGCAGATGCGTGATGCCGCCGGCGTGAACCACCGTCGCCCGGATATAGTCGATCAGCTGGTTCTGGATCAAATCCTTGCAGTCCCACACCGTATTGAAGATCTCCCCCACCGCCAATGGCGTCACGGTGTGCTGGCGTATCAGGCGGAAGGCCTCCTGGTTCTCGGCCGGCGTCGGGTCCTCGATCCAGAACATCCGATAGGGCTCCAAGGACTTGCCCAGGCGGGCAGCCTCGATGGGCGTCAGGCGATGATGGACGTCGTGCAGCAGATGCACGTCCCAGCCCACCGCGTTACGGACTTTCTCGAACAGCTTGGGCGTATGGTCCAGATACTTCTCCGTCGACCAGTCGTGCTCCGACGGCAGCGATGCATCGGCCGGCTCGTAGAACATGCGGCCGCGACCGACCCCGTAAACCGATTGCAGGCCCGGCACCCCGCTCTGCGCGCGTATCGCCCGGTATCCCATATCGCGATAGCGCAGCACCTCATCCGTCGTTTCCTCGATGTCCCGGCCATTGGCGTGGCCATACACCATCACCCCGGCGCGGCTCTTGCCGCCCAGCAGCTGGTAAAGCGGTAGATTGGCGGCCTTGGCCTTGATATCCCACAGCGCGGTATCCACCGCCGCGATGGCGGTCATCGTGACGGGGCCCTTGCGCCAATACGCGCCGCGATACAGGTACTGCCAGATGTCCTCGATCTGATGCGCATCGCGGCCGATCAGGCAAGGAATCACATGATCGGTCAGGTAACTGGCGACCGACAACTCGCGGCCGTTCAAGGTGGCATCGCCTATCCCCGCGAGCCCTTCGTCGGTTTCGATCTTCAGCGTCACGAAGTTGCGGCCGGGGCTGCAGACGATGACGCGGGCGGAGGTAATCTTCATTGGACCCGGGCTCCTTATTCCCGTCGCTACATCACCGCGCCCAGCTGCCACGGCACGAACTCGTTCTGCCCATAGCCATGGGCCTCGCTTTTGGTGACGCGCCCCGATGCGGTATCCAGCATCAGCCGGAAGATGCGCTCGCCCATTTCTTCGACGGTAGCGCGGCCTTCCACGATGGCGCCGCAATCGATGTCGATGTCGTCTTCCTGGCGCTCCCACAAGGCGGTATTGGTGGACAGCTTCAGCGACGGCGCGGGCGCGCAGCCATAGGCCGAACCCCGGCCGGTGGTAAAGCAGATCAGGTTGGCGCCGCCGGCGACCTGGCCGGTGGCGGACACCGGGTCGTAGCCCGGGGTGTCCATGAAAACCAGGCCGCGCGCGGTGACCGGCTCGGCATACTCGTACACGTCGACCAGGTTGGTGGTGCCGCTCTTGGCGATCGCGCCCAGCGACTTCTCCAGAATGGTGGTCAGGCCGCCCGCCTTGTTGCCCGCGGAAGGATTGTTGTCCATCTCGGCATCGTTACGCCGGCAGTAGTCTTCCCACCAGCGCAGCCGCGCCACGAGTTTTTCCGCGACGGCGGGCGACACCGCGCGGCGCGTCAGCAGGTGTTCGCCACCGTAGATTTCCGGCGTTTCCGAAAGGATGGCGGTGCCGCCGTGCCGCACCAGCAGGTCCACCGCGGCGCCCAGCGCCGGGTTGGCGCTGATGCCCGAATAGCCGTCCGAGCCGCCGCATTGCAAGCCCACCGTAATGTGGCTGGCGGGCACCGGCGTGCGCTGGACCCGGTTGGCTTCCTCCAGCATCCATTCCACCAGCTCGATGCCGCGCGCCACCGTCTTGCGCGTGCCGCCGGTGTCCTGGATGTTGAAGGTCTGCAATTGACGGCTCTGCCGCAGGCCTTCCTGCTCCATCAAGCCGCCGATCTGGTTCGTTTCGCAACCCAGCCCGACCAGCATCAGCCCGGCGAAGTTGGGGTGGCGCGCGTAACCGCCCAGCGTGCGGCGCAGCACCCTCAAGGGTTCGCCTTCGCTGCTGGTCGCGCAGCCGGCGCCGTGCGTCAGCGCGACGACGCCGTCGACGTTGGGATAATCGGCCAGCGCGCGCGGATTGATGTCGCGCCGGAAATGGTCGGCAATGGCTCGCGCGACCGTGGCCGAACAATTCACCGATGTCAGCACACCGATGTAGTTGCGCGTGGCCACGCGACCGTCCGGGCGCACGATGCCGTCGAACGTGGCGGGGGTTTCGACGTAGGCGGTCGGATGGGCATCGCGGCCGGCGGCATAGTCGCGCTGGAATTCGCTGAACTCCAGATTGTGCGTATGCACGTGCTGGCCCGCCGCGATGTTCTGCCGCGCGATGCCGATGATCTGGTTATAGCGCCGCACGGGCTCCCCGGCGGCGATATCGCGCACGGCGATCTTGTGGCCCGGCGGGATCAGGCCGACGACGGCGATGCCTTCGGCCGGCAGGCGGGTGCCGCCCACCAGTTGCCGCCGGGCGATGACGACGTTGTCGGCCGCATGAATGCGGATGACCGGATTATCGATTGCGTTCACTGCCATGTTCTCCCCCCCCCGATACCGCCGCCGTCGCGCTTGCCCCGCGGCGTCGTTGCGGCATGCGCGGCGGCGGCACCCCGCGGCCGCCGCGCGGCGCATCAACCGTCGATCAGCTCCGGATTCCAGGCATGCACCGGCTGCAGCTGCTCGCCCAACCCGGCGATGCCCAACCGCATCTTGTCGCCGTCCTTCAGGTACACAGGCGGCTTCATGCCCAGGCCCACGCCCGGCGGCGTGCCGGTGCTGATCAGGTCCCCCGGGTACAGCGTCATGAAGCGACTGACATAGCTGACCACCTGCGCCACATTGAAGATCATGGTGCGGGTGCTGCCGGTCTGCATGCGCTTGCCGTTCACCTCCAGCCACATCGCCAGGTTCTGCGGATCGTCGATCTCATCGGGGGTGACGAGCCAGGGACCGACGGGCCCGAAGGTATCGCAGCCCTTGCCCTTGTCCCACGTACCACCGCGCTCGATCTGGTACTCGCGTTCCGATACGTCATTGACGATGCAATACCCCGCCACGTGCTTGAGCGCATCCGCTTCCGACACATAGCGCGCCCGCGCGCCTATGACCACGCCCAGCTCCACCTCCCAGTCGCTCTTGACCGACCCTTGCGGCAACACGACCGGATCGTTGGCGCCGATGACGCAGCTGGTCGGTTTCATGAACACCACCGGCTCCGCCGGAATCGGCAACCCCGACTCCGCCGCGTGGTCCGCATAGTTCAAGCCGATGCAAACAAACTTGCCCATGCCACGCCACGGCGGCGCAATACGCCCCGGCTCCACCACCAGCGGCAGGCTGGCCGGATCCACCTTGCCCAACGGCTCCAGCCCCCGCGGCGTCAACAACTCCGCCGTAATGTCCGGCACCACGCCAGACAAATCCCGCACCTTCCCCTCACGATCCAGCATGGCCGGCTTTTCAGCGCCCTTGGCGCCATAGCGAAGCAACTTCATCGTATTCCCTCGTGTGTAAATTCAATGAACCACGTCCCGAGCCCCCATCGTCGCATAAAACCATGCCAGCCAAGCCAGGACGCCGAGGATCCGGCTCCGCCGGTCCTCCAGCGTCGCCCCCCCGGGGGGGAAGCGCGCAGCGCTTCGGGGGGGGACTCAATTACTCCACCCACCGTCAATAACCTGCGTCGTGCCCGTCGTAAAGGCCGACTCGTCACTGGCCAGGTACACCGCCAGCGCGGCGATCTCTTCGGCGCGGCCGAGCCGCCCCATCGGTTGCCGCGCGACGAAGGACGCCTCGACTTCCTGCGGCGATTGACCGTTCTGGCGTGCCTGCGCGGCGATGCGATCGCGCAGCGACGGCGACTCCACGGTGCCCGGGCAAATGGCGTTGCACCGCACGCCCTTGCCGACGAAATCCAGCGCCACCGACTTCGTCAGACCGACCACCGCCGCCTTCGTCGTGCTGTAGACGAAGCGGTTGGGCACGGCTTTCACACTGCCCGCCACCGAAGCCATATTGATAATGGACCCCGATCCCTTGGCCACCATCCCGGGCAGGAAGCCCTGGATCAGGCGCATCATGGCGCGCACGTTCAGCTCGAACGCGAAGCTCAGGTCCTCGTCCTTGGCGTCCAGGATGCCGCCGGCATGCACATAGCCGGCACCGTTGAACAGGATATCCACGCTCCCGGTGTCAGCCACGGCGCGCTCGACGGCCCGCGCGTCGGTCACGTCCAGTTCCAGCACGGTGCAAGCGGGCAGCTCCGCCAGCGCGCTCAATCCCGTGGGGTTGATGTCGGCGGCGATCACGCGCGCGCCTTCGCGCAGGAAGGCTTCCGCCGTCGCCCTGCCTATGCCCTGCCCCGCCGCCGTAACGAACGCCGTCTTACCCGCCAGTCGCTGACCCATGATGTTGCTACCGCCTCCAGTGAAATCAGTTGCCCATGCCCAGCGCGTGCGGCAACCACAAGGTGATCTGCGGCACGTAGGTGATGGCGATCAGCGCCAGGAACAGTGGCACCAGCCAGGGCAGGATCGCCATGGTGGTCCGTTCCACGGACAGCCGCGCCACGCGCGCCAATACGAACAGCACCATGCCCAAGGGCGGGTGCAGCAGGCCGATCATCAGGTTCAAGGTCATGATCAGGCCGAAATGAATCGGGTCGATGCCCAACTTCAGCACGATGGGCAGCAGAATGGGCACCAGGATGGTGATCGCCGCGATGGTGTCGATGAAGCAGCCCACCACCAGGATCAGCACGTTGGCCAGCATCAGGAACACCCACTTGCTCTGGGTGACGCTAAGAATGGCGTCCGTCAGGGCCTGCGCCGCCTGCGTCGTGGTCAGCAGCCAGGCGAATACCGAAGCGGCCGTCACGATGAACAGCACCGACGCCGTCGTCTCGATGGTGTCGAACGTGGCCTTGGCCAGCAGGCGCAGCGTCATGCTGCGATAACGCACCAGGCCCAGAAACAAGGCCCACATCACGGCGGCCACCGCCGCTTCGGTAGGCGTGAACCAGCCCAGCGTCATGCCGCCGATCAGGATGACCGGCGCCATCAGCGCCATCACCGCGGAAAAATTGAATCGCCAGTCCAGCACCAGCAGCACGACGAAGGCGATGATGGCGGCCCAGTTGGTCGACAAGCCATAGCGGGTCATCAGCCAGATCGAAAAGGGAAACGCCAGCACGATCAGCACTTCCAGCCCCGCCGCGCCCAGCCGGCGCAAGTCGAAGCCGACGTCGCCGCCCCAGCCGTTCTTGCGCGCATAGTAGGCCACGGTGAACATCATCAGCACCGTCAGGACCGCGCCCGGCACTACGCCGGCCAGGAACAGCGAGCCGATGGATACGTTGGCCATCATGCCGTAGATCACGAAGGGCAGCGAGGGCGGGATGATGGGACCCAGCGTGGCCGAAGCCGCCGTCACGCCCACCGCGAACTCGGTTTTATAGCCATGGTCCTTCATGGCCTTGATTTCGATGGTACCCAGGCCCGCCGCGTCGGCGATCGCGGTGCCCGACATGCCGGCGAACACCACCGAGCCGACGATGTTCACGTGCCCCAGCCCGCCGCGCATCCAGCCCACCAGCGCCACCGCAAAGTTATAGATGCGGCCCGTAATGCCGGCGATGTTCATCAGGTTGCCCGCCAGGATGAAGAAGGGCACGGCCAGCAGCGGAAAGGACTCCACGCCGGCGATCATGCGCTGCGCCACCACCACGTCCGGCACATCGCCGGAAACCAGCAGGTACAGCAGGGAAGCGCCCGCCATGGAGACCGCCACGGGCATGCCGACGATCATCATCAGCAGGAAAGCACAGATCAATATCCACATTGTCCAGCCCCTTTCTTTGTCGCCTGGCGGCTCAGTCCAGTTTGTCGTAGGCTTCCGGCCGTTCCAGATTGGAATAGCCCTGCCGCCAGTTAACGATGGTGACCTGCAAGGACCGGATGGCCATCAATGCAAAGCCGAACAGGGCCAGCCAGTAGACGTACGACTTGTTCCATTCGATGGTGGTCATGGGCTCGTCGCCCACCAATTGGATGTAGCGCCATACCAGCCAGCACACGTAGGCGAAGAACGCCGTGCGCGCCACGTCGATCAGCGTGGACAGCACCCTGCCCAGCACATGCGGCAGGAAGCGGTACAGCAGATCGACCTGGATATGCCGGCTGGTGCGCACGCACATCGCGGCGCCGATGAACACCACGCCGATCAGGCTGTAGGTGGCGAGCTCCTCGGTCCAGGCGAAGGAGTCGTTCAGCACATAGCGCGTGAAGAACTGCAGGAAGACCAGCAGCGCCATGATCCAGAACAGGCCCAGGCACAGCCAATCCTCGAAGGTATGGCCCGACAGGTCGGCGTCCTGGTGATCGGCTTCCTCGAAACTGGAAACGATGGCTTCGACGGACGACGCATGCTGCGTCGTCTGCTGCGGCGGTACGCCGACGGGCGAAACGTGTACATCGGTGGCCATGGCGCTTCCTCCGCTTACTTCACGGCCTGGATTTTTTCCCAGTCGGATTTTTCATAGCCGTATTGCTTGAACGGCACCTTGTCCAGCACCGTCTGGCGGAAGTCGGCCACGTTCACGGTGTCCACCGTGATGCCTTTCTTCTTGAATTCCTCCACCAGTTGCTGTTCGCGCGCGATGATCTGCTTGGACGCGCGCTCGGCGGCCTGCTGCGTCACGTCGGAGAAAATCTTGCGGTCCTCGGGCGACAGCTTCTTCCACAACTGCCCTGAAATGATGGTGTTCAGGTGATCGACGATGTGGCCGGTCAGCGCGATGTACTTCTGCACTTCATAGAACTTCTTGGCCTCGATCGTGGTCAGCGGATTTTCCTGCGCTTCCACCGTGCCGTTCTGCAGGGCCAGGTAGACCTCCGCGAACGCGATCGGCGACGTGTTGGCGCCGCAGGCGCGCGGCATCGCCAGATACGCGGGAACGTCCGGCACGCGCATCTTCAACCCCTGCATATCGGAGCACTTCTGGATGCGGCGGTTGGACGTAGTCTGGCGCGTACCGTAGTAGGTGGTGGCGACGATATGGTTGTTGGTCTTTTTCTCGTAGCCTTCGACCAATTCCTTGTAGATATCGCTCTTGGTGTAGGCCAGCAGGTGCTGCGGGTCGCGGAAGGTATAGGGATAGTAGGTGACGCCGATGCGCGGAAAGGATTTGGCGGCGAAGCTGGAACCGGAAATGATGATATCCACGGTGCCCAGCGTCAGGCCCTGGTTGATGTCGTTTTCCTTGCCCAGCTGCGATGCCGGGTAGACATCGATGTGATAGCGGCCGTTGGTGCGTTTCTCGATTTCCTGCGCGGCCCACACGGACTCCGTGTGGAAGGGTTCCGACGTCTCGTAGACGTGCGCCCACTTCAGCTTGGTCTGCGCGGTCGCGCCCGCCGATACGGCGAACGCCAGCGCGGCGAACAGGAGCTTGACTGCCTGGCCTTGCTTCATGTGTGTCTCCTCTTTCTCAGGACATCGATGCGCTCTGCGGCGCCGCCTGTCGGTTCAATGGAACATCAGTCACATACGAGTTGCACCTTGGTACTGCGGGTCCGGTCGGCCGCCAGCTCGAAGGCCGCGACGGCCTGGTCCAGCGGCAATTGCGCGCTCATCAAGGGACGGACGTCCACCTTGCGCGCGCGCAGGTAGGCCACCGCCCAATCGAATTCAGGTCCGGCGCGAAACGCGCCGACGTAGTCCAGTTCGCGCGCCATGATGCTGTTGGCCGGAAAGTGCAGGCCTTCGGCGGGCAGCGTACCGACCTGCACGATGCGCCCGCCGCGCCGCGTGGCGGTCAGGCAGGTGGCCAACGCGGCGGGACTGCCGGCGGCTTCGATGGCGATATCGGCCAGGTCCGCCAGCTCGCGGGCGTCGACGGTATCGCTGCGCAGGGTCGCGTCCGCGCCCACCGCGCGGGCCATTTCCAGGGGACGATCGGCGATATCGCAGACGATGATGCGCGCGGCCCCCGCCAGGCGCGCGGCGATCACCGTCATGCAGCCTATGGTGCCGCCGCCGGTGACGAGCACGGTGCGGCCCATCATTTCGCCCGCGCGGCGCACGCCATGCAGGCCGATGGACAGCGGTTCGGCACAGGCCAGTTCACCCAGCGAGATGTCCTCCGGCACCGCGGTCAACTGCCGTTCGCCCATGACGAAGCGTTCGCGGAACATGCCCTGCACGTGCGGATAGACGCTGGCGCTGCCCAGGAAGCGCATATTGCTGCACAGATTGTCGCGGCCCGCGCGGCAGTAATCGCAGCGCCCGCAGGGATGCGAGGGATTGATGGCGACTTTCATCCCTGGCGCGACCCGCGTCACCGCGTCGCCGACGCGCGTGACGACGCCGGAAGCCTCATGGCCGGGAATGAGCGGCTCGCGTATGACGAAAGCGCCAACGCGGCCATGCAGGAAGTAGTGCAGGTCGGAACCGCAGATACCCGCCGCGCCCAGGCGCAGCTCTACGTCATGCGGCGCCAGCGGCGCGGGATCGTCGGGCTCCAGCCGCAGGTCGCGGGCGCCGTGAATACGGCAGGCGATGCTCATGGCCGCTGCCTCAGGGCAAGCATCGCGTGGCCACACGGGCGGGAGACGCGCGGATGCGGCGTCGTTGCCTGAACAGCAAGCCGCCGCGGATCTGGCAGGCTGCGGTGCCGCCGGTTCGCCGGCGTGTCATTCGCCACGTTCATGCTGTCTCCTCCTGCGGGCGGTCGCTATGTCGCGCCGCCCATGGTTCTGGATACTGCCCTGCGCCTGCCGGCCGCCGCATCGGCGGGCGACCAATGCGCGGTGAAGCGGTCGTGCGACCGGGCCATGTGCTCGCGCATGGCCTCGCGCGCGGCCGCGGCATCGCCGGCCTCTATCGCCTCGACCACCCGCTCATGTTCGGCGATGGCCGATTCCCAGCTTTCCGCGTTCTCGAAATGACTGCCCAACTGCACCGCCAGCGGATTGTGGCGTTCGTCGTAAAGCTCGCCCACCAGCCGCAGCAGCACCGAGTTTTCGGTCGCGGCGGCAATGCGCACATGGAACAAACGGTCGCCGCGCACGGGGATATTGCCGGACCCGGCTTCCTCGCGCATGACGTCCAGCGCCTGCCGCAGGCCGGCGATATCAGCCCCTTTCATGACGCGCGCGGCCTGCGCCGCGAGTTCGCCTTCGATCAACTGCCGCGCCAGTATGGTGTCCAGCGGACTTTCCGCCACCACGCTGCCGCCCGGCGTGCTGTCGCCACGCGCCCGGACATAGATGCCCGACCCCATCCGCACTTCGACCAGGCCTTCGACTTCCAGGGCGATCAGGGCTTCCCGCACCGAAGGCCGGGAAACGCCCATCTTCAGCGCCAGGTCGCGCTCCGGCGGCAGCCGGGTGCCGACCGGGAATTCGCCCCGTTCTATCAGGGCCCGCAACTGGTCCGCGATCTGGCGGTACAGTCGCCGGGGTTCGATGGCGTGAAACGGCATTCGGATGATCGGTCAAGTGGCCTTACCAGTTGACCGCATACTGCGCGCCGCGCCATGATGAAACAATTAGGGTTTCTGCTTATCATTGCGGCGGTCGGCCGGCCGGCCTGCCGCGCGATACGGCCCCCGCCGCGGTATCGGCCATCGCTTGTTTACGCTATCGTCCGCCTGCCGCGAACCGCCGGCCCCGCCCCGGCGATCGTCGCCTTTTCCGCTGGTCCAACCTATCCGCCATGACGCCTACACCGCAGCACTCGCCATACAAAAGCACCGGCGGTTTGCGCCGCATCTTCAACGCGCTGCGTTATTCCATGCAGGGGCTGCGCGCCGCCATCCGCTACGAGGCCGCATTCCGCCAGGAGCTCGCGCTGGCCATCCTGCTGATCCCGGCCGCCTTCTGGCTGGGCCGGTCCGTGCTGGAGGTCTTCATCCTGATCATGTCGGTGACCATGGTGCTGGTGACGGAATTGCTCAATTCCGCCATCGAGGCCCTGGCCGACGCACTATCCGTGGAAATGCACCCGCTGCTGGGGCGCGCCAAGGATCTGGGCAGCGCGGCCGTGCTGCTCTGCCTGATTTTCACCGTGGCCATCTGGGCCGCCGTGGCGATCGGCCGCTTCTTGCTCTGACTTTTTGCGCAGTGTTCTTGAATGCGGCCGGCGCCGCCGGCCACATCCGCGGTGCCTGCCCCGATCAGAACGCGATGTTGAGCGCGCCCAGCACGCCCTGATCGGTATTGCGCGACGAATACTGCCCGTTGTACGACAGGCTGATCGTCGCATTGCGCGTGATGTGCACGCCCACGCCGACGTCGACCACCGCCTGGTTGCGCGCGATCGGCGCCCCCGAAATATCGAAGGACGAACCGCCCTGGAAGGATTCGGTGGCCACCGGCCTGACATCGCCCACCGCATAACGCCATCCGACCATGCCCTTCAACAGGAAATCCGTGCCGTTGAAGGTGAAGTGTGACGTGCCGCGCAACCCCAGGGTGCTGAACCCCGTATCCATGTCCTGGCTGGCGACGTGCAGGGCGTCGGCGCCGCCCCGCTCGTCGAAGCCTTCCGCATGCTGGTTCACATAGGCCAGGTTCAGGAAAGGCTCGACGTTGGCGCGATTGCCCAGCGGCACCTTGTAGCCCAATTCGCCGAAGATCTGCGCCGTGCCCGCGTTGTAGTTCGAGCTGAGGCGATCGGCGAAACCCGGCACCGCCAGCCGGCGGTCGGCGCTGATGTCGTGCCAGGTGTAGGTCGCGCCGGTGCGCAATCCCAGCGCGCCCCATTGCGTGCCGCCATACACCCCCAGGTGGTAATCGTCGCTGTCGGCCGACGCGCCGCTGCCGTTCACGCGGTACGAGCCGTGGCTGTAGCCGGCCAGCACGCCGGCCCGCCAGGTGCCCGCCACGGGCATATCGGCGCCGATGAAAAAGCCGCCCACGGAGCGATCCAGCCGGGCCGCATTGCCGTCGCCGTCCGCATGCCCCCAGTTGCCGTAGAAGCGCGCCCATCCCGTCGGCCGCGCGCCGCCGCAGGCCGACGCGCCGGCGACCTGCCCGGACGCGACGCCGCGCGGATCCGCGGCCGGCTCGGCCGTGCACGTAAAGGTATCGCCCAGCCGCTCGCTGACCGCGTCGCGCGTGAAATGGCTGCTTTCCAGCATGGCCGACTGCACGGAGGCATGGATTTCGCCGGACAGCTGATCCAATGCCGTGCGCGCGGCGGCGTCCGTCTGCTGATTGAGCACCGGCACCGCGGCCGGGGCGCCGGGCGCCAGCGAATCCAGCCCGGATGCGACGGCGCCCTGGTTGGGCGTGATCGCCACGTCGGCGATCGAACGTGTCTGCTTCACTTCCAGGTAAGCGTTGCGAGGGTCATATGTACCCGCCAGGCTGAGGAAGCTGCTCAGCGACGTATCGCCGGTCAGGGTGTAAGTGCCGTTGACGCCGTCCGTCGCGGACAGCACGGTGTAGCGCGTGCCGGCGACATAAGGCGCGGGGCTGGTCTTCGTCACGTTCAGCACCGCGCCATCCTGGATGGTGGCGGTGCCGGTCACGGCGATACGGTCGGACGCCGACGAGGTGGGATCGACTTCCGCCTGGTACACCGCGCCGGACTGCTGCACGTAGGCGCCGTTGACGTTCAACGTGCCGATGCTATTGCCTGGAGCGACGACGGCGCCTGACCGCAAGGTCGTGGCGCCGACCGTGCCGGCGCCGCGCAGCGTGCCGCTGTCGACGGTTACCGAGGACGTCCCGGCCGATCCATTGACCGTCAATACGCCCCCATTGCCGACGGTGAACGGCGAGGATATCGCCGTGCCGGTGATATTCGCCGATCCGCCGTTCAGCGCCACGGGAGAATTCTGGATGGCCCCGGCTACCGTCAGCGTGCTGCCGTTCAAGGTGAACGGTGAATCGGCGACTGAACCGGAGGACGCGACGGTCACCACACTGGCATTGGCGGTCACCGGCGATGCATCCACCGAGCCAGCCACCGTCAGCGTGCTGTCGCCGTTCAAGAAAAACGGCGAGTTGCTGACCGAGCCGCCGGCCGCCACATTGACCGTGCCGGAAGTCGGCGCGATCACCGAGTCGGCGATGGCGCCGCCCACCGCCAGCGTCGCCCCGGAATTCACGATAAACGCCGAGTTGGATAGCAAACCGTCGACGGCGAGCACGCCTTGCGATACCGTCCACGGCATGGTTTGCGTCGACGTCCCAGTCAGGTTCCACGTACTGGCGCCGGTCTTTTCGAAAAAGCCAAACCCTTGATATTGCGCCGTCGCGCCGACCGTCGAAACGTCGAAGCTGGCATCGGCGTTTCCGCCCAGCTTCAAGGTATCCGCCACGCTGAAGGCGACGACGTTGCCATTGATGGTGGAGCCTGCCCGCAGCTCCAGGGCGTTCACGCCGCCGATGAACTGGACGGCATTGGCGATCGTCCCCGGGGCGCGGTTCGCGCCACCCGAGATCGTCCCGGCATTGACGATGGTTGCGTTGTTCCCGACGACGCCCACCCCACCCGTCGGCTCGCTGAACCGGGAACCGGTCACGGTCGCCGCCGCCCCGCCGGCGATGACGCCGCCGGCGCTGTTGACCAGTGCGCCGCCGTCGGATATCCAGACACCTTCGCCGCCGAAACCGCCCTGCCCCGAATTGGCGCCGGTATTCCGGGCGTTGCCGCCATTGCCGCCGGTCACCGCACCGGCGTTGGTCAGCGTGCCGGCGCCGCCAACGATAACGCCTATGCCGCCGCCACCACCGCCGCCCAGAACGACGTTGCTGCCACCATTACCGCCACGTATCGATGCACCGGCGGCGACGTTTACGTTCGCCGTCGAAAACACGCCCGAGCCCCCGCCCCCGGCGGCGCCGCCGCTGGAGCTGCTCACACTATTGCCGCCAGCCCCGCCCGTGACGGAAGCCCCTATCACGACATCGAGGTCGACGCCGGTGGTAACGCCGACCCCGCCGCCGCCCGCGCCACCGCCATTATTGGTACTCGGAACGGGAAGCACGGCGTTGGCGCCATTCTGCCCGGACACCGTGCCCGTGACGATGGCGCTGCCGATCGCCCCGGCCTGCCCGGTGGCCGAGCGGGGCGCCAGGTTGCTGGCGCCGCCGGCGACGCTCATGCCCCCGCTGCCGCCGAACCCGGTGGTGACATCGGTGCCGCCGCCACCTCCGCCATCGGCGCCAGGCCCGCCGACAACGGCATCAGCCCCCTGAGCCTGCGCCGTATTCCCCGTGATGCCGCCGGCGCCGGTGAACGCCAGATTCCCAGCCGGCGTTATCCCGCCCGCGCCGCCGTTTCCCGCCCATGCGGGGGCCGATAAGGCCATGGCCAAGGCCAGGACCGATGTCCTCAAGCGATAGCCCGGCAAGGCGGCCGGTACGGGGAACAAGCCATCAACAGCACGGTTCACGACACTTGCCGGCATGCGCATTCTCCCAGGACAGGATTGGGGCTTCGAAAGGTGTCCGACCTGGAAACGTCAGCGCGGGGAAAGACGTGAGAAGGGGGAATCCGTCGCCGCGGCCAGCCGGTAGAACACAGAACGGAAGAGCAGCGGGATTATTTCCGAATTTTTCTGCACCGACAAATAGTGTCATTTACGCGCGTTTCATATCGTCGCTTTCCGTCGACACTATCGAGGCCGGCACGAAATCGACATGTGACCCGGCTATGTTCCAGGCCCTTCCCCGGACCCGGCGGGCTCTGCCCGCCCCAGCGGTAAACTGCGTAGTCGCGCACTCGCCCAATCACCACATTGACGATGAATTTCAAAGAAAAACTCGACGCCGCCTGGGAAATCTCCGGATCGCTGCTGACGGTCGGCCTGGATCCGGACGTGCAGCGTCTGCCCCATGAACTGGACGGCGAACCGGATGCCATCTTCCGTTTCTGCCGCGACATCGTCGACGCCACCGCCCCCTACGCCTGCAGCTTCAAGCCGCAGATCGCGTATTTCGCCGCCGCCCGGGCGGAAGCGCAGCTGGAAGCCCTGTGCGAGCACATCCGCACGCATCACCCGGACCGCACCATCGTGCTGGACGCCAAGCGTGGCGACATCGGCTCCACCGCGGAGCAGTACGCGCGCGAAGCATTCGAGCGCTACAACGCGCATTGCGTGACGGTCAGCCCCTATATGGGCCTGGATTCGGTCGAGCCCTATCTGCGCTGGACCGACCGCGGCATATTCATCCTTTGCCGCACGTCCAACCCCGGCGGTTCGGACCTGCAGTTCCTGAAGACGGAAGACGGCGAGCCGCTCTATCTGCGCGTGGCGGGGCTGGTCGCGGACAAATGGAATAGCCAGGCCCAATGCGGCCTGGTGGTGGGCGCAACCTACCCGAATGAACTGGCGGCGGTACGCCAGCGCGTCGGCGATACCGTACCCCTGCTGATACCGGGTATCGGCGCGCAAGGCGGCGACGTGACGGCCACGGTGACCAATGCGCGCAACGCGCATGGCACGGGCATGTTGATCAGTTCGTCCCGCGCCATCCTGTACGCATCCGGCGGCAAGGATTGGCGGGAAGCGGCCGGGGCGGCGGCCAAGGATCTGCGCGACAGCATCAACGCGGTGCGTTAGTTTCCAAGGACCCGGCTTATCCCGCGGATAAAACAACGGCACGGCGCCGCCGTGGACGCCGTGCCGTTTGGGTCTGGCCCGGGCCTGGCCCAGACGCGCGGATGATCACACCAGCGTGGGAGCCGGTTCTTCGACCCTGGCGCCTATCGTTTCCAGCAAGCCCAGCAGGGCAAAGGCGACGGCCTGTTCACGAATCTGCGCGCGGTCGCCGCTGAATACGTGCGTGGCGGCGCGGGTGGTGATGCCGCTGCCCGCGCGCACCGCGAAGCCGAAACACACCATGCCCACGGGTTTGCCCGGCGTTCCGCCTTCCGGACCGGCGATGCCCGTGGTGGACACCGCTACATGCGCCGCGAGCGATTCCAGCAACACGCCATTGGCCATTTCCTGCGCCACCGGTTCGCTGACGGCGCCATAAAGATTGAGGGTGTCCGGTGAAACCTGCAGATCGACGACCTTGGCCTCGTTGCTATAGGTGACGAAACCGCGGTCGAACCAGGCGCTGGAGCCCGCGACCGCGGTAATGGCCCCGGCGACGAGCCCGCCGGTGCAGGATTCGGCCGTACCCATCATCCAGTTGCGGCGTTTCAGTTCCCTGCCCAGCGCGGCCGCCAGGTTGATCGTGTTGCTGTCGAACGTCGTCATTGAAATGCTCCCATGCGCACTGCGATTGCCATGACCAGCAGCGCATAAGCGGCCGCCAGCAAGTCATCCCACATCACACCGATACCGTTCTTCATGCGCGCATCAAAATAGCGGATGGGCGGCGGCTTGACGATGTCGAAAACCCGGAACAGGACAAAGGCGCAAAGCTGCGCCGTCCAGCCGCTCGGCACCAACCACAAGACCAGCCAGAATGCGGCCATCTCGTCCCAAACCATGCCGACATGATCGGGCTCGCCCAACTCCTGGCCCGCGCGATGACAAGCCCAGCATCCATAGACGATCGCCAGAGCAATTAGCAGGCCCAGCGCCAGGTCGCCAAGCCAGTGCGCCGCGGGCAGCCACAGCACCCAGGCCAGCAGCGTGCCCCAGGTGCCGGAGGCCGGCCTGATCAGGCCCGATCCCAGGCCGAAGGCGATAAAGCGGCTGGGCGTTTTCGATATCCACGAAAAAGACGGATAGGCAACGCGGGCGCGTGCCCGCATGGAAGCGGATTCGGGATCCGGCGTAGTTTGGTTCATGAGGAACGGAAGTGATCGAAACCGCGGGGAAGATCGCGCAAGGGGGTGCCGTCCGCATCCAGCACCGCGAGTTCGCCGCCGGCCTCGACAACGCCGATGCGGCTGACGGCAACGCCGCAATCGTCGCCTATACCGCGGATAGCGGCGGCGCGATCGGGCGGAGCCGTGAAGCACAATTCATAAACATCGCCACCGGCCAGCACGGCATGGCGAACGCGTGCCGGCGCGACGTCCGCCAGCGCGGCGGAAACCGGCATGGCATCCAGGTACAGGCGCGCGCCGACGCGGCTCGCCTTCAGGATGTGGCCCAGGTCCTGCAGCAGGCCGTCGGAAATGTCGATGGCCGCATGGGCGACACCGGCCAGGGCCGGGCCCAGGGTGAAACGCGGCTGCGGCCATTCCAGCGCGGTGCGGGTGCGTGCCAGCAGCGCATCGTCGGCGGGCATCTGGCCGCTCATGAGCCGATAGGCGATGTCCGCGTCGCCCAGCGTGCCGGACACCCAGATATCGTCGCCGACACGCGCGCCGGCGCGGCGCAAGGCGGCATCCGGCCGGACAGCGCCGAATACGGTCACGCTGATCGCCAGCGCGCCGGGATTGCCCGTGGTATCGCCGCCTATGAGCGGGCAACCGGCCTGATCGGCCATGGCGTGGAAGCCCTGGGCGAAGGCCGCCACCCAGGATTCGTCCGCCCGCGGCAGCGCCAGGCCCAGCAGGCAGCCGATGGGGCGCGCGCCCATTGCGGCAAGATCCGAGACATTGACCGCCAGCGATTTATGGCCGAGCGCGCGGGGATCCACGTCCGCAAAGAAATGCCGGCCTTCGATCAGCAGATCGGTGCTGGTCGCCACCTGCATGCCGGCAGGCACGTCGAACAAGGCGCAATCGTCGCCGACGCCCAGCATGCCCGCGGGCGCGGGGCGCTTGAAATATCGGTCTATCAGGTCGAATTCGGAAGCCACGCGGACCCCTGGATGGCGCCGGCGGCGCCTGGCTCAGCGCCGCGCCGCCGCGGCGACTTCCTTGGCGCGCACGTCCGCCGCCAGTTTGTCCAGCACGCCATTCACGAACTTGAACCCGTCGGTGCCGCCGAAGGATTTGGCCAGCTCGACGGCTTCGTTGATGGCGACCTTGTACGGGACTTCCACGTGATGCACCAGCTCGTAGCTGCCGATCAATAGAATGCCATGCTCGACCGGCGACAGCTCGTTCAAGGGCCTGTCGATGAAGGGCGTGAAGCGCTCGCGCAGATCCGGCGCCTCGCGCAGCACGCCATGCAGCAAGGTCTTGAACCACTGCGCGTCGGCTTCCGAGAAATCCTCGGCATCGCGCAGATGGGCGTCGATTTCGCCGGCATCCTGCGTGCCTTCGCCGCCGCGCAGCAGCCAGGCATAGACCCCCTGCAGGGCGAACTCACGCGCGCGGCGGCGTGCGCTGCGCGCATTCGCGCGTACCTGGGCGGCGTGATCAGCGGCGGTCGTCATCGTCTTCTTCTTCTTCGTAGTCTTCTTCGTCCTCGTCCTCGTCTTCGTCGTCGGCTTCGGGTTCGAGGGCGGCGATCAGGTTGGCCATCTCCACGGCCACCTGGGCGCAGTCGCGGCCCTTGCCGGGGGCGCGGGCTTCGGCCTGTTCATCGGTGTCGACCGTCAAAACGCCATTGGCGATGGGAATGCCGGTTTCCACGGAAATGCGGGTAATCGCGGCGGCCATTTCGTTGCTGACGACTTCGAAATGATAGGTCTCGCCGCGGATCACGGCGCCCAGCGCGATCAGCGCATCGAATTCATAGGTTTCGGCCATGCGCGCCAGCGTGACGCCGAGTTCGAGGGCGCCCGGGACGGAAACCAGCATGACGTCGCGCTCGTCGACACCCAGCTTGGCCAGTTCTTCCAGGCAGGCTTCCAGTTCGGTCTGGCCGATCTCCTCGTTGAAACGGGCGCGGACGATGCCGATGTGCAGCCCCTCGCCGTTCATGTCGGGGGATAAGGTGTAGGGATTCATCGATGACTGCCTTATAGGGTTGCGGCGGTGGTCGCAAAAGAGGGAAGCGGGGGGTGTCGGGAGACACCCGCCAGTGAAGCCTGTGTGCCTAGCGTACCGGGGACGCGGGAGGGTCGCAATCGTAACCTGTAATCGATAGGGCGAATCCCGCCATGCTGGGCATCCTGCGCGGACGCGCCAGCAGTTTCATCTGGCCGACGTTGAGATCGCGCAGAATCTGGGCGCCGATACCGTAGGTGCGCAGCCCCACCCGGTCGCCGCGGGATTCATCCCTGGCGCTGCCGGCGGGCTCGTCCCAGGCGGCGATCTGTTCGGACAGGTGTTCGCCTCCCGCCTGGCAGTTCATCAGCACCACCACGCCGGCCGGCGCGGCGGCCACGGTCTGCAGGGCCTGCGCCACGCCCCAGCTGTGCTGGCTGGCGCCCATGTCCAGGACGTCCAGCAAGGACGCGGGTTCATGCACGCGCACCAGGGTCTCGCGTTGCGGATCGATCTCGCCATGCACCAGCGCCAGATGTATGGACTGGGTGGCCGTGTCACGATAGGCGACCGACCGGAACGCCCCCCAGGGCGTGCGCATGGCGCGCTCGCCCAGCCGTTGAATGATGGACTCGTGTTCGCTGCGGTACTGAATCAGGTCGGCGATGGTGCCTATCTTCAGGTCATGGGCCTTGGCGAACGCGACCAGGTCCGGCAGGCGGGCCATCGTGCCGTCCGGCTTGAGGATTTCGCAGATGACGGCCGCCGGGGTCAGGCCCGCCATGGCGGTCAGGTCGCAGCCGGCTTCGGTGTGGCCCGCCCTGACCAGGACGCCGCCGGGGACGGCGCGCACCGGAAAGATATGGCCGGGCTGCACCAGATCCGCCGGCTTGGCGTCGCGCGCCACGGCCACACGTATGGTGCGGGCGCGGTCGGCGGCCGAGATACCGGTTTCCACGCCCTCAGCGGCCTCGATGGATACCGTGAAATTGGTGCCGAAGCGCGTGCCGTTGCGGGTGGCCATCAAGGGCAGGTCCAGCTGGCGGCAGCGCTCTTCGGTCAACGTCAGGCACACCAGGCCGCGGCCGTGGGTGACCATGAAGTTGATGGCTTCCGGCGTCACGAATTCCGCCGCCATGACCAGATCGCCTTCGTTTTCGCGGTCTTCTTCGTCGACCAGAATGACGATGCGCCCGGCGCGCAGCTCGGCGATGATTTCGGCTACCGAAGCGATGCCGAAGGATTCGGTTTCGACGGCGGACGCGGCGGAGGTAAGCTGGGCGGACATGAAGGCGGGTGCGGCATCGGGCGGAAAAACCGGATTTTACCGCTCCGGGGCCAAATGACTCATTTATGACAAGTCATCACTATCCGACTAACGGATGGGTACTATCGCGGGTCACTTTGTTTTGCGGAACGTCATGTCGGAACAGGAACTGAAGCTGCACGTGCCTGCGGCGGCCGGGGCGGCCGTCGAACGAGAACTCAAACAGGCAGGCGCGGAACGCGTGCCCTTGCACGCGATGTATTTCGATACCCCCGAACGCGAGCTGGCGCGGGCCCGGATCGCCATCCGCCTGCGCCGCGAAGGGCGCAATTGGGTGCAGACCCTGAAGACGCCGGGGGCCAACGCGATCACCCGGGTGGAGATGAACCATCCGCGTCCCGGGCCTATCCTGGATCTGTCGGTCTATGCCGGCACCGAAGTCCATGACGCGCTGGCCGCGTTGAAGGGCGAACTGGAGCTGCGCTACGAGACGGACGTCATCCGCCTGGTCCGCAAAACCCGCACGCGCCAGGGTACGGTCGAAATCGCCTACGACCACGGCGTGCTGCGCGCCGGCGACCTGGAGCTGCCCATCTCCGAAGTCGAATTCGAACTGATGTCCGGCCGCCCCGCCGCCATTTTCGCCACGGCGCGCGCCTGGCTGCCGCGCCATGGTCTGATCCTGGATCCGCGCAGCAAGTCGGAACGCGGCGATAGCCTGGCGCAGCTGGCGCACACGCTGGCGCGCCCGGGGTTGGCGGAAGACGCCCGCAAGGCGGCGATCGCGGAATTCTGGGGGCCGCGTCTCGCCAAGCCGATTGCGCTGTCCGCCGGCATGACGCCGCCGCAAGGGCTGGCGGCGGTGGCGGGCGAATGCCTGAACCAGATCATGCGCAACGCCGCGGTACTCGCCGAGGTGGACACGCTCGACATTTATGGCGCGGGCCAGCCCGAACACGTGCATCAGTTGCGAGTGGGAATACGCCGCTTGCGATCCGCCTGGCGCCTGTTCCGCGGCTGGGCCGAACTGCCGCCGGATGACGCGCAGAACGCCCTGCGCGACTACTTCGCGGCTTTCGGGGCCAACCGCGATCAGGACGTCCTGCAGGAATCCATCATCCCGGCTCTCGTCAAAGCCGGGATGCCGACGTTCCCGATCCCGGAGAGCGACACGACACCCGTGGCGGCACGCGAAACCGCGGCCGGCAAGGCGTTCCAGGGCTGGCTGTTGGATATGCTGGAATGGACGCTGGATGTACGCCCCACGCCGGAGGCGATGGAAAGCGCCGTGGCGGCCGATGCGGACATCGGCGGCGACGAGCGGGCAAACGGCCAGCTGCCTCGCGACAGTGGGGATAACGGCGCCATGGAGGATGGCGGCGCCGACGCAGGCATCAAAGACAAGGAAGCCGGCCACATCGTGGCGCGAAACGCCAGTACGGGAAGCGTCGATCCCCGGGGCGCGGGCAGGGCGAACGCCAACGGCTTCGCGCCCGGGACGTCGGCCCAGGCCCTGGAAATCATCCATCCCACCATCATCCCGTTGACCCCGCGCGAACCCCGCGATCTACAGACCTTGCTGGCGCGCCGGCTGCGCAAGTGGCACCAGCAGGTGCTGACGGAGGGGCAGCGTTTCGCCGAATTGGATATCCCGTCGCGGCACGATCTGCGCAAACGCGCCAAGCGGCTGCGCTACGGCTTGAGTTTCGCCGAATCGCTGCTGCCGGCGAACAAGATGCGCGACTATCGGCGCCGCCTGGCGGCGGTGCAGGACGTGCTGGGCGAAATGAACGACCTGTCGGTCGCGCATGACCTGTACCGTCAGTGGAGCAGCCGCCATCCCCAGGCGTGGTTCGCCCTGGGATGGATCAGCGCGCGCCAGGAGAAGCTGACCGGGGAGGCGCAGCGCGCCTTCGCCAAGCTGGGCGCGGCGAAGCGGTTCTGGAAGTGAGGTTCTGGAGGTGAATTAGCGGCCGGCCGCTCGGGTTACGCCCGGCGCGGCCGCGCCAGCGCACTGCGCGGCGGGCACACCGTCACGTCGCACGCCAGGGAGCAGGCGGGCGGTGACCNNCAGGCGGCAGGCGGCAGGCGGCAGGCGGCAGGCGGTGAGCGGCGGATTGCGCCCGCCCGTTCAGTTGGACATGCCCAGCAAGGCCGCGGCGAACTCGTCGGCCACGAAGGGTTGCAGGTCTTCCAGGCCTTCGCCCACGCCTATCCAGTACACCGGAATCGGCCGCACGCCCTGGCTGCCGGCCGCCACCGCGGCCAGGGTGCCGCCCTTGGCGGTGCCGTCCAGCTTGGTGACCACCAGGCCGGTCAGATTGATCGCCGCATCGAAAGCCCGTATCTGCGCCAGCGCATTCTGGCCGGTATTGCCGTCGACCACGAGCAGCACTTCGTGCGGCGCGGCCGCATCGGCCTTGCCGACGACACGGCGGATCTTCTTGAGCTCTTCCATCAGGTGCAGCTGGGTCGGCAGACGCCCCGCGGTATCGACCATCACCACGCCCACGCCGCGGGCGCGGCCGGCGTTGACGGCGTCGAACGCCACCGCGGCCGGGTCGCCGCCTTCCTGGGCGATCACCGTGACGTTGTTGCGAGCGCCCCATTCCATCAACTGCTGCCGGGCGGCCGCGCGGAAGGTGTCTCCCGCGGCCAGCAGCACGCTCGCGCCCTGGCGCTGGAAGGTGTTGGCCAGCTTGCCGATGGACGTCGTCTTGCCGGCGCCGTTCACGCCGGCGATCATGATGACCAGCGGACGCGCGCGGCCCAGCTCGAAGCGGCGCTCCAGCGGCCGCAGATGGTCGGCGAGGATCTGGCGCAGTACCTCGCGCACCTTGGCGGCGTCTTCGATGCGCTCCTTTTTGACGCGGGCGCGCAGCGCGGTCAACAGGGCTTCCGTGGCCTCGACGCCGGCATCGGCCATAATGAGCGCCGTTTCCAGTTCCTCGAACAGGTTTTCATCGACCTTGACGCCGACGAACAGGCCGCCGATGCTCTGGCCGGTGCGAGACAGGCCTTGCTTGAGACGCTGCAGCCAGGATTTTTTCCCCGGCTGCTCGGCGGCGTCCGCGGCGGCGGACGTGGTTTGAGCCGGTGTGGCGGCGGACGGCGGGATGGGCGGCGTTGCCGGCACCGCCTGCGGGGCCGCGCCGGCTTGTGCGCCACGCGCGTCCACGGCGGGCGCCGGCGCATCGGTCGGCGACACGCCGGACGTAGCGGGACCGGCACCCGGAATGCGCGCCGATGCGCCGCCCAGGTCGATGGTGGGTTCCACCCTGGCCGATGGCCAGGGCGCCTGCTCATCCGAACGTTGCGGCGGCGCTTCAGGCGCCGGGGCAGGCGGAGCGGGATTCTGGACGTCGCGGCCGGTCGGCTCGGCAGGCTTGGGCGCCTGCGCGGGCTCCGGGGCGGGCGCGGGGGGTTTTTTCTTGAAGAAATTCAGCATGACGAACAAGTATATTCGCATCGTCGGCGGCCAATACCGGCGCACGCCTATTGCGGTGATCGATGCGGCCGGGCTGCGGCCGACGCCGGACCGGGTTCGCGAAACCCTCTACAACTGGCTGCATTATTTCTGGGATGGCGACTTCGCCGGCAAAAGCGTGCTGGATTTGTTCGCCGGCAGCGGTGTGCTGGGCTTCGAGGCCGCTTCGCGCGGCGTCGGCCACGTGCAGATGGTGGAACGGGACAAGGCCGCGCTAGTCGCCCTGCGCGCCGTCCGCGACAAACTGGGCGCGAGCCAGATACGTATCCACGCCGGCGACGCCATGGAGGTCCTGCGCCGCATGGACGCGTCGCGCTATGACCTGGTGTTGCTGGATCCGCCATTCAACCAAGGCTGGCTGGAGCGCGTCGGCCCCCTGTTGCCGGGCATCCTGGCCGACGATGCCCTGGTCTACGTGGAAAGCGAGGCAGAGATATCGCCGGACGTCCTGTCGGGCGCGACGCATGCGCAGTCCCCGGCAGAGATCCCGGCGCCGGCGCTGGGGCAGCCCGCCGCACAATTCGAAATGTTGCGTAAAGATCGCGCCGGCGCTGTCCATTACGCGCTACTCCGGTTTGCTGCAATGCGGAAATAGATCAATAATCCTCGGTTCGGAGAGGTGACATACCCATAAATCAAGGGAGGACGCATGATCATCGCTGTTTACCCCGGCACATTCGACCCGCTCACGCGCGGTCACGAGGACCTGGTGCGGCGCGCCGCCGCGCTATTCGACCAGGTCGTGGTTGGCGTTGCCCATAGCCGCAACAAGAAGCCCTTCTTCAATATCGAGGAACGCGTCGCGATCGCGCGCGAGGTCCTCGGCCACTATCCCAATGTGCGCGTGGAAAGCTTCGGCGGCCTGCTCAAGGATTTCGTGCGCGAACAGAATGGGCGTGTCATCGTGCGCGGCCTGCGCGCGGTCTCCGACTTCGAATACGAATTCCAGATGGCGGGCATGAATCGCCATCTGCTGCCGGACGTTGAAACGCTGTTCATGACGCCGTCCGATCAATACCAGTTCATCTCCGGCACCATCGTGCGCGAGATCGCGCAACTGGGCGGCGACGTCAGCAAATTCGTCTTCCCTTCCGTCGAGCGCTGGCTGCAGGAAAAAGCCAAGGAACATCGCGAGCAGAGCTGGCCGCACTGACCGCCCAGCGCAGCGCCGGCGCCGGCCGCTTGCATCGCGGCACTACAATGGGCGTATCCGCGCGCGCCGCGCGCCGCCCGAGCGGCTTGTAACGCCGCCTCCGCCATGGCTCTGAAGATCACTGAAGAATGCATCAACTGCGACGTTTGCGAGCCGCAGTGTCCCAACGAAGCCATTTCGATGGGCGATGACTATTACGTCATCGACCCCGACAAGTGCACGGAATGCGTGGGGCACTATGACGAGCCACAGTGCAAGGTGGTCTGTCCGGTCGAATGCATAGAGATCCACCCGCAGTGGCAGGAAGGCCAGGAAGCGCTGATGGCAAAATACCGCCGCCTGACCGGCCGTGCCTGACCGGCCGCACCTGACCGGCCGCACCTGACCGGTCGCACCTGACAGGCCGCACCTGACAGGCAGTACCTGACCGGGCTCACATGCCAGATACGCCGATACCAACGAACTCCCCCTCCCATGCCGCCGGCTTGCGCGGCGATCTGTCGCTGTCCGCCATCGTCGCCGGTCTGGTCGCCGTGGTGGTCAGTTTCGGCGGCACCGCCGTGCTGATGGTGCAGGCTGGCCACACCGTGGGCCTGGACGCGGCCCGCATCGGTTCCTGGCTGGGATCGATCTGCCTGGCGCTGGGTTTGGGCGGCGTATGGCTAAGCATCCGTACCCGGCTGCCCATCGTGCTGGCATGGTCCACGCCAGGCGCTGCCTTGCTGATTACCGCGCTGGCCGGCGTGCCCTTCGCCGAAGCCGTCGGCGCTTTCGTGGTGGCGGCCGCGCTGGCCCTGGTGTGCGGGCTGCTGGGCTGGGTCGACCCGATCGCGCGCCGGATTCCGCCGCAGATCGCCTCCGCCATGCTGGCCGGGGTACTGCTGAACTTCGGCATCGGCGTCTTCGGCGCCATGGGGCGACAAGCCGCGCTGGTGCTGCCGATGGCGCTGGCCTATCTGGTTTTCAAGCGTTACGCGCCCCGCTATGCCATTCTGGCCGTGCTGGCGATCGGACTGGCGGCCGCCGGCGCCCAGGGGCTGCTCAATTTCGGCGGCGCCGAATGGCATTTGACCGAATTCGTATGGACCACGCCGGTCTTTACCTGGCGCGGCGTCATCAGCCTGGCCATTCCACTATTCGTCGTGGGCATGGCATCACAGAACCTGCCGGGGCTCGCGGTGCTGCAAGCGGCGGGCTACCGGGACGTGCCGGCGTCGCGCATCATTGCGGTCAGCGGCGGCATGGGATTGGTCGCGGCGCCGTTCGGCGCCCACAGCGTGACGCTGGCGGCCATCATCGCGGCGGTCTGCGCGGGACGCGAAGCGCATCCCGACCCGGCGCGGCGTTACGTCGCGGCCGTTACCTATGGCGCGGCCTATGTTGTCCTGAGCATCGCCGCGGGCGCGGTGGCGGTGTTCTTCCAGGCCTTGCCGCCGGCCCTGATCGCCGCGCTGGCGGGCCTGGCCCTGCTGGGGCCCATCATGGGCGGCATGGCGGCGGCCATGCGCGAAGAACAGGGCCGCGAAGCGGCGCTGATCACGCTGCTGGCCACCGCTTCGGGCATGACGTTCTGGGGCGTGGGTTCCGCGTTCTGGGGACTGGCGGCCGGCCTGGTCGCGCATGCGTTCATGAGCCGCGTCCGGAACGCCTGAATACCCGAAGCGGCGAACGCTTGCGCGGGATAGGCCGAGTATCCCAAGCGGAGTACCCCAAGCGGCAAACGCTTCGCGGGCGATATTCAATCCGGCCAGTGGACCGGCCCCATCTCCGGATGCACCTTCATCAAGCGGCATGGAATCCCCGTGTAATTGGATATCCACGCCGCTGCCAGCTCGCCTTCATCCACGACGTCCACGGCCTGCTGGCCGACCAGCACCGCGCTGCGCACGCTGTCGTCGTCTTCAATGACGTCCAGCGGGATATCGATACGCAGCATGCCTGGCGCCCGCAGAACCAGATAGCCGAAACGCAGTTCGACCGTGATGTCCGCCAGCGCCGGGCAGGCGTCACGGGTGACCCATTGCCCGCCGGAATTCACCACCAGCCAGCGGCGGTCGTAGTCGGCGGCGCGCGGGTCGTCCAGGCCGCCGCATTGCGCGACGGGATGGTATTGAGTGCTCATTTTCCGGTTATCCCCTTAAGCATCCGGCCCAGGTCGCGTATGCGGTCCCGGCGCGATTCATTGTCCTGCTGGTCCGCGCCCTTGCCGCCCAGCGCGCGTTCCAGCGCACGCGTCGCGGCGTCGCCCGCCACGGATCTCCAGTCGACGCGATAGCGCAGCTGGTCGTACGGTCCGGCCACGTGCACGGGCACGGCCACGCCGCGCAGTTCGCGCAGGTCCACCGGCGGCGGCTCCGCCAGCCGCACATTGGCGACGACGTCCAGGGTTCCTTTCGGCAGGTCGATGATGGCGGGCGACCCTTCGCTGACGCGTATCACCGGTGATGCGACGTCCAGCTTCTTGATGGTGGCGACGCCGGCCGCCAGGCTCAGATCGGCATCCATGCGGGTGAAGGTGGTTTCGCGCGACGTATCGGCGGGCACGCTGTCGCTGGCGCCGCCCTTGCCGCCGAGTATCAATTGCTTCAAATCGCGCAGCGAGCGGGCGACGTCGAAGCCTTTGATGGCGCCCTCGCGCAGGCGCAACTGGAGGGTGCCCGCGAGATTGTCGCGCATGGCGGTGGACTGGGCGCCGTGGGTGGTCAGATTGGCGGCCACGCTACCCACACCGGTCAGGGACGATCGTTTGGTCAGATCGGTCAGCAAGGGTCCTATGGCCACGCCATCGAGCGTAAAGCGTGTGGCCACTGCGTTGTCGCGGGTGGCGTCCAGCGTGATGTTGCCGGCCAGCTTGCCGTTGTAAAGGTTGGCGGCTAGCGGGGACACGTCCAGTTTGCCCTGCGCCAGTTTGACGGTGGCGGACAGGTTTTGCATGGTGACGCCGCGTACGACCAGCCGGCCTGCCTTGACGGTGCCCTGCGCAGTCGGGCCGATCAGGGCGGACAGGTCGATGGCGCCCGGCTGCGCGGCGGCCGAGGCGGGCGGCGAGGCGGCGCCGGATGCCGTCGCGCTTGGGGCGCCGGCGCCGTTCGGGACCGGTTTACCAGCCGCGGCGGACGCCGCGTCGTTCGCGGCCGACGCCGCGGTACTGCCCGGCGCCTCGGCGCCCGCTCCCGTCGCGCCAGGCCTAGCTTGGGCGCCCTTGCCGCCGTCGGGCTTGCCGCTTCCGGGCGCGGCAGTGCCGGCCCCACCGGCCGTATTCCCGGCTGCATTGCCGCCACCCGCCGTCCCCGGCTTGGCCGCGGCCGGCTGCGTGTCGGCCGGCAACAGCTTGTCCAGGTCCAGGGCGTCGGCATTCAATGCGAAACGCACGGCCGGCCTGGCCCCCAGCTGGGTCGCATCCGCCGTCAACGTCAGCTTGCCGCCTTCGACCTGCGCATCGATCGCCATATCGGCCGACTTCTTCGCCAGATCAGCCCGCAGCGCACCCGTATACGGAATGCGCATGGCGCCGCCCGGCAGGCCCGGCGCGGCAACGACGACTTCGCCGGCCATCGATGGCATCGCACCGGCGCGCTGGCGCAGATCCAGCGTCACGGGCGACGCGGCGCTGACATTCCATCCGCGATCCCCCTGCTTGATCTCGGCGGCGAGTCTGGCCTGGGCAATGGCAAGATTGCTGCTGTTGCCGCTGATCCCATCGATAGCCAGCCGCGCATCCACGCCATCGGGCCCGGCGATCCGCACGCGCGCGCTGACGGCATCGCCCGACGCCGCGGTGGGCGAAATATCCAGGGCGGGCGCATCGGCGGCGAATTCGAACGGACCGCGCGGCAGCGTCCCCTTGGCACGGACGGCCACCTTGGAGGTCTGGATAGCCCCGCTGGCCGGATCGGCACGCAGCCGCTCCGCCGCCAGGCTGGCGTCGACACTGGCGGTACCGCCGTCCACATTGGCGATATCGCCCTGGAACACGACCTCGATGCCACTGGCGTCCACGGCGCCGGTCTGGCCGTCATAGGTCAGATTGCCGCGCGCGGTCAGGTTGCGGGCATCGGCGTCGGGGAGCTGTCCCGATGCCTTCAAATCCAGCCCGCGTACTTCGTAGCGCTGGGCCTGCGGATTCATGCGCACGGTGGCCTTGCCGGCGATGTCCGTGTCGAAGCGCGGATTGGCGCCCTGCACGTGCGCCGACACACTGGCGTCGAAGGGCTCGTCGATGCGCACACGACCGGTCCGCGCATTCAATTGCGAGATGAGCAGCGCGCGTCCACGGGCGTCGTCCTGCAGCTGGATCTCGCCGTCCTTGATATCCAGCCCGGCGATGTCGATGGTGGGCGCGGGGCCGCGCCGGTCGTCCTTGCCGGCGGAATCCGCGGGCGGCTTCTGCGCCTGGGCGGGCTCGCCCAGCAAATCCTGGAAATTCAGCCGTCCCTGTTTGTCGCGCACCACGCGCGCCTTGACGCCGCTGAAGCTGGCATGGTCCAGGACGATGTGGCGCGACAGCAGCGGCCATATCGCTACGGACATGCGCGCGGTTTCCATCGACGCGAAAGTTTCGCTGCTATTCGGCTCCGAGAGTGAAACGCCCTGCAGCGTCAGCCCCAGGCTGGGAAACAGCGTGGCGTCGATGTCGCCCTCTATGGTCAGCGTGCGGTGATACCGCTCCTGCACCCAGGCCTGCAGCCTGTCCTTGTAGGCATTGGGATCGAAGGTCAATAGAAAGACCGCCACCGCCGCGACGGCAAGGGCGAGCACTACCGCCACGCCTATCGATATGCGTTTGGTCCACGTCTTCATGGGTATTCAGCGACCGGGAAGCCGATCTTCCCGGGTGTCCTGTGATGGCTGGTTCTACGAATGGCAATGGTAACAAAGGGCCCGCTAGGCGGCCGGCGCGCCGTTGCGCACGGCGCGCAATCCTTGCAAAGCCAGTACCCGCATCTGTGCCGCCAGCTGCCCGGCGGGGCGGTCGAACAGTTCCCGCAGCGGCGAATCCACACCCGGGTCCAGCACCAGCAGCACCAGGCAAGGCGCCAGCACGCTCAGCACGCAACAGGTCAGCGCCGGCGTGCCGGCCGGCAGACCGGTAATTTCGGCGACGATACCGCTCAGCACCTGGAACTTGGGCATGGCCTCTTCGCGCATGACCTGCGACAGCAGCGGGGAAGGCGTCAGGATCTCGCGCGCCCACAGGCGGGTATGCCAACTGCTTGTGTCGACGACGGCGCTGACCAGGCCCTCCATGAATACGCCGAGTTTCTCTTCCGCGGGAAGCGGGCTGTCGGCGAGCTCGCGCAGATACGCCATGCTCATCACATGGGTGTGCACTTCACGCAACAAGGCCAGATACAGCCCGTCGCGGCTGCCGAAGTAGTAATTCACCGCTGCGATATTGGTCTTCGCCCGGGCGCAGATGGCCTTGCTGGTGGTGTCGGCGTAGCCGCGTTCGGCGAACAGCTGGCCCGCGGCTTCGATGATATTGACGCGCGTGGCCTCGCCGTCGGCGCGAGGGCGCGCGGGCGACGGCGTCGCGGTGGGCGGGCTCTTGGACGGCATCAGGACGGGCTCGGAGGCATGACCCAGCGCAATGCGCGCCGTGTGCAATGCGGCAAAAATGTGGGTATAGTTTATCTCAAATTCTAATTTGATTTAGAGAACCGCCAGGCCACTGGTCCCGGCCGCTACGTTGGAACCGATGCCGATCATGAAGAAGAAAACCGCCATCCTTGCCGTCGTCGTGCTGCTGGCGGCAGCCGCCGCGATCTACTGGGCCTTGAATCGCGGCCCGTCCGATCCGAACCGCCTGACGCTCTACGGCAACGTCGATATCCGCCAGATCGCCCTGGCCTTCGACGGCAGCGACCGCATTGCCGAGATGAAGGTGGAAGAAGGCGATCGCGTACGCGCCGGCCAGGTCGTGGCGCGGCTGGACACGCGCACACTGGCGCTGGAACTGGCGCAGGCGCGCGCCGAAGTGGGCGTGCGCGAGCAATCGCTGCTGCGCCTGCGCAACGGTTCGCGGCCGGAGGAAGTGCAACAGGCCCAGGCCCAGGTGCTCGCCGCCCAGGCGGACGCCGACCTCGCGGCCCGGCAATTGAAGCGCCTGCAAGGCGTGGCCGGCGATACGTCGGGCCGTGGCGTCAGCCGGGACGATCTGGACAACGCCGCCTCGCGCCTGCGCGTGGCGCAGGCGCAGTTGGACAATCGCAAGCAGGGCCTGCGCCTGGCCAAGGTGGGGCCGCGCCAGGAAGACATCGCCGAAGCCGAAGCCGCGCTGCAGGCCGCGCGCGCCCAGGCGGATCTGCTGCAACATCGCCTGGACCTGGCGGAACTGAAGGCGCCGCGCGACGCGGTGGTGCGGGCCAGGCTGCTGGAGCCGGGCGATATGGCCTCGCCGCAACGGCCGGTCTACACACTGGCCGTGTACGACCCCAAATGGATACGCGCCTATGTCGGTGAAACCGACCTGGGCCGCGTCAAAATGGGCATGGCCGCGCAGGTGGTCACCGACAGCTATCCCGGCCAGCCGATCACCGGCAAGGTGGGCTATATCTCTTCGGTGGCGGAGTTCACGCCCAAGAACGTACAGACCGAAACCTTGCGCACCAGCCTGGTGTACGAGGTGCGCGTGCTGGTCGACGACCCTCAGGACCGCCTGCGCCTGGGCATGCCGGCAACCGTGACCATCGCGCTGGATCCCGGCACGGCTGGAGCCGCGCGCTGATGGAGGGCGACGGCCTGGTCATCGACGCGCGGGACATCGGCAAGCGGTTCGCCGTGAAGGCGGCGCGTCGCACGGTGCAGGCGCTGGACCGCGTCACGCTGCACGTGGCGCGCGGGACCGTCACCGCCCTGGTCGGCCCGGACGGCGCGGGCAAGACGACTTTCCTGCGCCTGGTGGCCGGCTTGATGCGCCCGGACGCGGGACAGCTGCGGGTACTGGGCCATGACGTCACCCGCGAGGCCCAGGCCGTGCAGGAGCGCATCAGCTATATGCCGCAGCGCTTCGGCCTGTATACGGACCTCAGCGTGCAGGAAAACCTGGACCTGTATGCCGACCTGCATGGCGTGCCCGCCGATGCGCGCCGCGAACGCTATGCCCGCCTGCTGGAGATGACCGACCTGGCGCGCTTTACCGGCCGCCTGGCGGGCAAGCTGTCCGGCGGCATGAAGCAGAAGCTGGGATTGGCGTGCACGCTGGTGCGCTCGCCCGATCTGCTGCTGCTGGACGAACCCACGGTCGGCGTGGATCCGCTGTCCCGGCGCGAGCTGTGGGAAATCATCGACCGCATGGTGCGGGATGAGTCCCTGACCGTGCTGGTGGCCACCGCCTATATGGACGAAGCGGAACGCTGCGCCTGCGTGCACGTGTTGCATGAAGGCGGTTTGCTGGCCGGCGGCGCGCCGGCCGAAATCGCCGCGCGCGCGGAAGGGCTGTGCTTCGTGGTCCCGGCCGGGCCGGGCGAAGCGCCGCGCGCGCGTCAGGCTCGCCTGCTGGATCGCGGCGACCAGGTCGTCGACGCCGTCCCGCGCGGCGGCGAAGTACGGTTCATCGTGCGTCCCGGCGCCGACGTCGGCGCGTTGGGAGACGACGCCGCCGGCGCGGCCGCGGCGCCGGCGCGGTTGGAGGACGGCTTCATGGTGCTGCTGCGGGCGCGGGTCGATAAGGCGGACGATGCGGACCGCGTGGACGGCGCGGCCGCCCCCCGGACATCGGCACCCCTGGGCGACGCATCCTCCGTGGGCGGCGCCTCGACATTCGCGGAGGGCGCGGCCGCCCTGGCGGACGGCGCGGCTGGCGGAGGCGGCACGGTCGAACCGGAGCGGGCGCAATCCAGCCAGCCCGCCATCGAAGTCCAGGACCTGGTCCGCAAGTTCGGCGACTTCACCGCGGTGGACCGCACCACCTTCACCGTCGCCCGCGGCGAGATCTTCGGCCTGCTCGGTCCGAACGGCGCCGGCAAAACCACGACCTTTCGCATGCTGTGCGGCCTGCTGCCGGCCAGCAGCGGCGTGGCGCGCGTGGCCGGCATGGATATGCGCACGGCGCGCGCGCAGGCGCGGTCGCGCATCGGCTATGTGTCGCAGGCCTTCGCGCTCTATGGCGACCTGTCCGCCGCCGAAAACCTGCGTTTTTTCGGCGGCGCCTATGGTCTGCACGGCGCACGGCTGCGCGAACGCATCGCAGCGGTCACGGAACAGTTCGCCCTGCGCCAGTATCTGGACCAGGCCGCCGGCCAGCTGCCCGGCGGCATCAAGCAGCGGCTGGCCATGGCCGTGGGCCTGCTGCACGAACCGGATATCCTGTTCCTGGACGAACCGACCAGCGGCGCCGATCCCCTCGCGCGCCGTGCGTTCTGGCGCCGCATCACCGCGCTGGCGCAGACGGGCACCACCATCGTCATTACGACGCACTTCATGGAAGAAGCCGAGTACTGCGACCGCATCGTGATCCAGGATGCCGGCAAACTGCTGGCCCTGGGCACGCCGGATGAAGTACGCGCGCAGGCGGGCGCCACGGCAGAACGCACGATGACTATGGAAGACGCCTTCATCGGCATCGTCGAACGCGGACGCAACGGCGCGTCGACCAGCGCAACGGCCGGCTCGTCGACCGAAACCCGGGCGGCCGGCGCGGCCGTTGCCGGCCAGCCGCCCACTGGCGACGCGGAGGCCCGCCCATGAGCGGCGCGCCAAGCTCCCACGCCCACAGCGGCTTCTGGCGCCGAGTCGCTTCGCTCACGCGCAAGGAAGTGCGCCAGCTGTTCCGCGACCGCGCCAATATGCTGATCGGCCTGGTCCTGCCCATCGCGCTGATCCTGATCTTCGGCTACGGGCTATCGCTGGATGTCAAGAACGCCCGCGTGCTGGTCGTCATGGAAGACACATCGCCGCAGGCCCACGACCTGGCCGCCAGCATCGCGCTATCCCCCTATCTGACCTGCGCGCAGGCGCCTTCATGGCACGACGCCGAGCGGGCCCTGGCCGCGCACGATGCCGACGCGGTGCTGCGCATCCCCAGCGATTTCTCGCGCCGCTACGTCGCCGGCAACGCGACGGTGCAGGCCCTGGTCTCGGGCAGCGATCCGACGCGGGCGCTGGTGGTGGGCGGCTATCTGCAAGGCGCCGTCGCCATCTGGCTGCAGAAGCAGGCGGACCGCGGCGCGGCCTTGTCCCTGACCGGGAATGGCAGTGTGATCGTGGTGGACCGCATGTGGTTCAACGCGGCCAACGACAGCACCTGGTATCTGGTCCCCGGCCTCGTCGTGCTGATCATGACGCTGATCGGTACCTTCCTCACCGCCCTCGTCATGGCGCGCGAGTGGGAGCGCGGCACGCTGGAAGCGCTGTTCGTCACGCCGGTGCGTCCGGTTGAAGTGCTGCTCGCCAAGATCATTCCCTACTTCTGCGTCGGGATGGTCGGCCTGGCGCTGTGCCTGATGGCGGCGCTGTTCCTGTTCCAGGTACCGCTGCAGGGCTCCATGGCCGCGCTGCTGGCGGGATCCACGCTGTACATGCTGGTGGCGCTGGGCATCGGACTGCTGATTTCGGCCGTCACGCGCAATCAGTTCCTGGCCAGCCAGATCGCCATCCTGGCCAGCTTCATGCCGGCGACGATGCTGTCGGGTTTCGTCTTCGACCTGCGCAACGTACCGGCCATCGTGAACATCGTCGGCCATGCCTTGCCCGCCACGTATTTCATGGAGCTGGTTAAAACCGTGTTCCTGGCGGGCGATTACTGGCCGCTGATCCTGAAGGACTGCGCCATCCTGGCGTGTTATGCCGTGGGCCTGCTGGCATGGGTGGGCCGCCTGACGCGCAAGACGCTGGACCGGTGATAGGCGGAGCAACCATGAGGCAAACACCAAGGCCGACAGTCACACCGGGGCACACATCATGAACACCTTCCTGGCTTATCTGCGTCCGCTGGGCAATCTATGCCTGAAAGAATTCCTGGCCGTGCTGAAGGATCCCACCAGCCGCGTGGTCCTGGTCGTGCCGGTGATACTGCAGAGCCTGCTGTTCGGCTACGCCGCCACCTTCGACCTGACCCATGTGCCCTATGCCGTGCTGGATCAGTCGCGCGGGCAGGCATCGACGGAACTGCTGGCGCGGCTGGACGGCACGGGGGTCTTCGAACGCGTGGCGACCCTGCGGTCGGCGGACGAAATCGCGCCCATGATCGACGCCGGCGATGCCTTGCTGGTGCTGCACTTCGGCGACGACTTCGAACGCACATTGACGGCGGGCGGCCAGGCGCCGCTGCAGCTTGTCCTGGACGGCCGCAACTCGACGACGGCCAACACGGCCGCGGGGCAGATCCGCGATATCGTCACGGCCTACAACGCCAGTCGTCCTGGCGCCCGACCGGCGCCGGTCAGCGTGGAGATGCGCGCCTGGTACAACCCCAATCTGGAAACACGCTGGAGCATCATACCGGGGCTGATCGCCACGCTGAGTATGCTGCAGACGATGACCCTGGCCGCGCTGTCGGTGGCGCGCGAGCGTGAACAAGGCACTTTCGACCAGTTGCTGGTCACGCCCTACCGGCCCATCACCATCATGTTCGGCAAGGCGCTGCCCTCCATCGCGATTGGTCTGCTGCAGTCTTCGCTGGTGCTGGCCATCGCGCTGTTCTGGTTCCGCATTCCCATGGCGGGCAGCCTGGCGGTGCTGCTCGCCGGCACGCTGATGTTCACCATCGCCATCGTCGGCGTCGGCCTGTCGATATCGGCCGTGTCGACCACCATGCAGCAGGCCATGCTTTACAACTTCGTGCTGCTGATGCCCCTGGTACTGCTGTCGGGCCTGACCACGCCGGTGCGCAACATGCCGGAAGGGTTCCAGATCGCCACGTATGCCAATCCGCTGCGCTTCGCGGTGGATCTGGTGCGCAGCGTATACCTGGAGGGCGCCGGCCTGGCCAACGTCTGGCACGACCTGATCCCTTTCGCCTGCATCGCCGCCGTTACCCTGCCGCTGGCGGCCTGGCTGTTCCGCCATCGCCTTGCTTGAAGAGCCGCGCCATGCCGACTTCTTATCCTCCCTTTTTGCGTCTTGCGCCTGTTTCCTTTCTCGTTGCGGTCATGCTGGCGGGCTGCGCGGTCGGGCCCGACTACGACGCGCCGACCGCCTCGGCGCCGGCGTCCTGGCAGGATTGGCGCAGCGCGCCGCGTCCCGCCGCCCCGGCCGCGACGCCCGCGGCGCCGCCCACCGCCGCATCGGGCGCGAGCCAGCCACGAGACGCGGCAACGGCCGCTGCCGCCGCGGCGACGGCGGGAAGCGCGGGGACATCGACCACCGCCACGCCTGGTACGGCCTCCCTCCCCGCGCAGTGGTGGACGCTGTTCGACGACCCCACGCTGAACCAGTTGCAGGCGCGCGCCGCGCAGGCCAGCCCGGACCTGCGCACTGCCGCGCTGCGCTTTGCCCAAAGCCGCATGCGGCGCATCACCGTCGCCGCCCAGCGCGGGCCGACCCTGGACGCCACCGGCGCCGTCACCCGCCAGCGCCAGAGCGAATACTCCGCCGGCACGCGGTTGGCCAACGCGGTGGCGCCCGCCAATCGGGAAGAACTGGTCTCCGTCCTAAGCTCGCCCTTCACCCTGTACCAGGGCGGCTTCGATGCATCCTGGGAGCTGGACCTGTGGGGCCGTGTGCGGCGATCCATCGAATCGGCCGACGCGGAAGTCGGCAATGCCGCCGCCCTGCTCGACGACGTACGCCTGGCCGTGGCCAGCGAACTGGCCCGCGACTACTTCGAACTGCGGCTGACGCAACAGCAGCGCGACCTGTTGAACCAGGACGTGGCGGCCGCCCGCGACAGCCTGTCCTTGCTGCAGGCGCGGGCCCGCGGCGGACTGATCGATGAACTGGACGTCAGCCGCCAGAGCGGCTTGTTGGCGGACCTGGAATCCCGCCTCCCGGCGCTGAACGCCCAGGAAGCCGCCCTGATGAACCAGATCGGCCTGTTGGTGGATGCACGGCCTGGCGAACTGACGCAGACATTGGCCGCGCGGCCCGCCACCTCGCTCGCCGCCCTGCCCGCCCGGCTGCCCGACCTGTCGCTGGGCCTGCCGTCCCAGGTCGCGCTGCGGCGTCCGGACATACGCGCAGCCGAAGCACGCTTGCATAGCGCCACCGCGGACATCGGTGTCGCCGTGGCGGACCTCTATCCGCGCATCACCCTGGGCGCGAGCTTCGGATACGAATCGTACGAAGACCGCCGCTTCGGCGAATGGGGCACGCGCGCGTGGAGCGTCGGCCCCTCGCTATCGCTGCCGATCTTCGACCAGGGCCGCCGCCGCGCCACCGTGGTGCTGCGCCAGCTGGCCCAGCAGGAGGCCGCGGTCAACTACCAGCAGACGGTCCTGAAGGCGTGGAAAGAGATCGACGATGCCCTGACCGGCTACGACGCCGAACGCGGCCGCAACACCAGCCTGCGCGCCAAAGAGGCCGCCAGCCGCGAAGCCTACGATCTGGCCCGTGCGCGCTATGCCCGCGGCCTGACGGACTTCCTGGTCGAGCTCGATGCCCAGCGCACGTGGATCCAGGCCCGCCGCGACCTCTCGGACAGCAACCATCAGTTGTTCACGCGCCTGATCGCCGTCTACAAATCCGTCGGCGGCGGCGACGGCACCGCTCCCGCAGGGACGGAAACCGCAGTCGGACCGGCCGCCCAGCCCTAAATCAACCAGGGTCATAAAGATATAAGAAACAGAAATAAGGTATCGTGCCGGCTGAGCAGCATCAAGGGGCGAGCCACGCCATATACGGCACGACGCCGTACGGCGGCGGACCCGATTACAGGGGCATCGATTCCCGGGGCAGCCCGGGAGGCCGCATAGCAGCGACAGCGGCATCCGCCCACAGGCAGCACCAGGGATGGGGACCACCGTTTTGCGCAGCACATTCTTCCAAGGCAATTTGGCGCGGCTGTCCGTCGCGCAGGCGCTGGCCGGCGCCAATACCACGGTGGTGTACGCCACCGCCGCGATCATCGGCAACACGCTGGCGCCGGACAAATCGCTGGCCACCATGCCGATTTCCATCTTCGTCGTCGGCATGGCGCTGTCCACGCTGCCGGCCGGCGCGGTCGCCCAGCGCTACGGACGGCGCGCCGCGTTCCTGGGCGGCACGGGCTGCGGCGTACTGGTAGGCCTGCTTTCGGCCCTGGCCATCCTGCTGGGCAACTTCTGGATTTTCTGCTTCGCCATGCTGTTCGGCGGCGCTTATGCGGCCGTCGTGCTGTCCTTCCGCTTCGCCGCCGCCGAATGCGTGCCGGCGCCGCAGCGGGCGCGGGCCCTGTCCACCGTCATGGCGGCCGGCGTGGTCGCCGGCGTGCTGGGGCCGCAGCTGGTCACCTACACCATGTACGTATGGCCGCCCCACATGTTCGCGGTCACCTATATTGCCCAGGCGGTGGTCGCGCTGCTCAGCGCGGGCATCCTGATGGGCGTCAAGCTGCCCATCCCCAGCGCCGCGGAAAGCGCCGCCGGCCGGCCCTTGGGACAGATCGTCCGCCAGCCGGCCTTCATCGTCGCGGTCATCTGCGGCGTCATCAGCTATACCCTGATGAACTTCCTGATGACCTCCGCGCCATTGGCGATGCGGCTATGCGGTTTGCCGCAGGAAGCGTCCAACCTTGGCCTGCAGTGGCATGTGATCGCCATGTACGGCCCGAGCTTCTTCACCGGGCGCCTGATAGGCCGCTTCGGCGCGGGCCGCGTGGTAATGGCCGGACTGATATTGACCGGCGCGTCCGCCGTGGCCGGCCTGGCGGGATTGACGGTCGGCCATTTCTGGACCTCGCTGATCCTGCTGGGACTGGGCTGGAATTTCGGCTTCGTGGGCGCTTCCGCGCTGGTGCTGGAGTGCCACCGGCCCGAGGAACGCAACAAGGTCCAGGCCTTCAACGATTTCCTGGTGTTCGGCACCATGGTGCTGGGGTCCTTCTCGTCCGGCGGCGTACTGGCCAACTACGGCTGGGACATGGTCTGCTGGATCGCCTTCCCGCCGCTGGTCATCGCCATGGTGGCCTTGGCCACGCGGCGGCGGCTGGCGGTGCGGGACGTGGCAAAGGCCTGAACTGGAAGGTCAAGGTATGCGCAGCACTTCCGGGTCCACCAACTCGTAACTTGTGCTGCGCCCGCCGGCCTCCGAACGTAGCAGCACGCCAAGCAGCACCAATTCATTAATGTCCCGCAATGCGGTGTCTGGCGAGCATTTGGCCAGGGCCGCCCACTTGCCGCTGGTCAGCTTGCCCTCTAAGCCATCGAGCAGGCGATTGAGCGCCTTGACCTGCCGCTCGTTGAGTCGGGCTCCCGACACGCGTTGCCAGAAGCGTGCCTTGCGCAACACGGCGTCCACCGTGCCATGTGCCTGGTCCACCGCCGCGTGCAGCATCTCCAGAAACCATAGCAGCCACGCCGTCACGTCGAGGTTGCCCTTCTGCGTAGCTTCCAGGATGTCGTAGTAAGCCTTGCGCTCGCGCTGGATCTGGGCCGACAGGCTATAGAAGCGCTGCGGACCGCCGTCCGCGCGAGCCAACAGCAGGTCGCCGACCGCCCGCGCGATACGGCCGTTGCCGTCATCGAAAGGATGCAGCGTCACGAACCATAAGTGCCCCAGCCCCGCGCGGATCAGCGGTGGCTCCGGTGGC
Organism: Bordetella sputigena; assembly: GCF_965137885.1. Lineage (NCBI taxonomy): Bacteria > Pseudomonadati > Pseudomonadota > Betaproteobacteria > Burkholderiales > Alcaligenaceae > Bordetella > Bordetella sputigena. Next base: position 68,907 of record NZ_CBCSCA010000009.1, on the reverse strand, counting down.
GTGGCGGTATTCAGCCAAGTCAGGAAGCGCTTCATTTCCCGCGTCAGACGGGCAGCTGGGGGGGCTTCATAGTGCACCTTTTGACGATCCACCCGCCCCGACACCACCTGCATGGGCCCATGCGCGTCATCCCGCCAGGCTCCCGTGGTGATTCGGCTCATCCCCGAATAGCCGGTCGGAAAAAGCGCGGCGTGCCAGGCGAACAGGCGTTCCGCCGTAAGCGGCGCGGCATGGTTGGCGGTGGCATCGAGCACCATCTCGACGACGCCTTCGACATGGCGATCCACCGGGGCCAACGCCCCGATGTCCACACCCAGACGGCGCGCAATCGACGAACGCACCGATGCGACATTCAGATGTTCGCCTTCGATCTCGCTGGTGTTGACCACATCGTCCGTCAATGCCGCCAGGCTCGCTTCATCCCGCAGCCCCAGATCGACATCGGCCAGTCTGCCCAGCAACAGGCCTTGGGCGCGGCTGACACGGGCCATGGGCGCCGCCAGGGCCGCGACATCGTAGCGCCAGGCCGGCCAGTCCGGTACCTGCCAGATGTAGAGATAATCGCCGCTATTCACGCGGTGATTATGCGGCTGATTCTCCGCAATGGCAAATATTCACCGCATATTATGCGGCGAATGAGAATCCCATTCGCCGCACTGCGCGGACGCGCCCGCCGGGCGCCGACGCCGCCATCCCCACCGCGGCAGGCTCAGCCTTTTACGAACGCGGCCCGGGAGATGCTGTACTCGTAATAAGGCAAGCCCTCCAGCGCCTCGCGCGCCGCGCCGCCTGGATCCTTCAGAAGCTGGCTATCCATGCTCAGCGCCATCGTTAGGCGATCAGCATCGCGGAACGGCTCCCAATGCGGCAGCGTCGGATTGTCCGGATTGCCGGTACGCGCGAACGTGGCCCATGTGGCCATCATGCATCGGGTCATCGGCTTGATGTCCGCGCCACTGCCCACCTGCGCCTCCGCCGCCTTGGCGGTGCCGAAGATGAACGGTACCTCGCCCGTGTGCGGCGAATGGATGCGTCCGCCCTGGATGGGCGTCTGCCGGGTAAAGACGTAGGCGTAGACAGGCGCCTTCCCTGCCGTGGCCTGCAGCGCGGCCACCTTCAGCGTATTGCGCTTGAACAGGTAATCCGTGGTGATGGCCATCAGAATCTGGCTGGGATCGTAGGCCGGATATTCGGATCGATACGCCTCGATCAACCCATCGACGCGCGCGGCATCGGCTTTCAGGAAACGCTGCAGCCTGCGCTGCACGTCCGCTGTCTCCAACGCGAAGTTGCGCGGGTCGACCTGCAGGTAATAGGTGCTTTCCGTATTGGCGTTGCCTATCAGAACCGGAATATGCGCCGACATGGCCGGCGCATCCGGATAGAAGGGATCGCGCAGGAAATTGCGCCCATCCACCACGGGCCGGAAAGGATCCGCAACGCTTTTCAGCGCGGCCACCAGCTTGTCCATCGGCACCTGCTGCAAGGCGGCGCCGCTGACGGACTGCATGCCCAACGCGGCGGCCAGCGCGTGGGCCTGGCGCGCCGCCTCATCCGGGCTGTCGATCCGCATGCCACCCGAGCAGCTCTGCACGATCGCCTTGTGGAACAGCCCCTTGGCGGCAGGCATGCCCATCAGCGCGATCACCTTGGCGGCCCCACCTGACTGCCCGAAGACCGTGACGTTGTTCGCATCGCCGCCGAAGGCCGCGGCGTTGTCCCGTACCCATCGCAAGGCCTGCAACACATCAAGTACACCAGCGCTACCCGCATCGGCGAAACGTTCATCTTTGTCGTCCAGCCATAGATAACCGAAGGCGTTCAGTCGATGGTTCACCGTGACGACCACGACATCCTGCGCACGTGCCAGGTTGGTCCCGTCGAACCCCGGCGCGGTACCGGCGCAGCTCGACCACGACCCGCCGTGCAGCCACACCATGACCGGCCTGCGCTTGTTGTCGTTCACGCCGGGCGTGAAGACATTCAGGAACAGGCAATCCTCGCTCGTCGGCTGTATGGTCGTGTACCAGGCGTAGAAAGGATCCTGCGTTTCCGCCACTTGCGGACAGGACGCGCCCCATTGCGTGGCGTCCTGGATGCCCGCCCATTTTTGAGGCGGCCTGGGCGGCATGAAGCGATATTCGCCGCCTGTGGTGTCGCCATAGCGCAGCCCTTTGAATACATGCACCGCCTCGTCGAAGGTGCCACGGACCTTGCCATTGGATGTCTCGACCACCGTATCGGCGGCTCGCACGATACAGGGCATCAACGACGCCATCACCGCGGCGCCCGTCGCTATCGACGCATGCTTCAGGAACGCGCGTCTACACCGCGCGCGAGGTGTTGCAGTCTCCATTGCCCAGCTCCTCTTCTCCGCTTGTCCCAACGGTTGCCGGTGTGATCAGCGGACAGATGGTATTGCGAAAATGAAGTGCTGTGCTGTCATCGGGCAAGGTCCAGAAACGAAAAGCCCCGGTAAAACCGGGGCTCTGGAGCAATTCAGGGATCTTTGTGCAAGCTTGTGAAGTCCCCTGAAATGGCTTGATCGGGTCAGACGTTGAACAGGAAGTTCATCACATCCCCGTCCTGCACGACATATTCCTTGCCTTCCGCCCGCATCTTCCCCGCTTCCTTCGCGCCCTGCTCGCCCTTGCAGGCGATGTAATCCTCATAGGAAATCGTCTGCGCGCGGATGAACCCGCGTTCGAAGTCGGTATGGATCACACCCGCCGCCTGGGGCGCGGTGGCGCCTATCGGTATCGTCCAGGCACGCACTTCCTTCACCCCAGCGGTGAAGTACGTCTGCAAGCCCAGCAGTTTGAACGCCGCACGGATCAAGCGGTTCAAGCCCGGCTCTTCCATGCCCATATCGGCCAGGAAGGCCGCGCGGTCTTCTTCCGGCAGGTCGACGATTTCCGATTCGATGGCCGCGCAGATCGCCACCACCGGCGCGTTGCGGGACTTGGCGAATTCGGTCAGGCGGTCCAGCAGGGGGTTGTCGGTGAAGCCGTCATCGCTGACATTGCCCACATACATCGCCGGCTTGGAAGTAATAAAGCACAGCGGCCCGATCAGCGCGCGTTCTTCCTGCGTCAGATCCACCGACCGCACCGGCTTGGCCTGGTTCAACTGGGCGATGCACTTCTCCAGCGCCGCCACCAGGCGCTGCGCTTCCTTGTCGCCGGAGCGCGCGGTCTTGTTATAGCGATGCAGGGCTTTTTCCGCGGTCTGCAGATCGGCCAGCGCCAGTTCGGTCTCGATGACCTCGATATCGGCGATGGGATCGACCTTGCCCGCCACGTGGATCACGTTGGGGTCCTCGAAGCAGCGCACCACGTTGACGATGGCGTCCGTCTCGCGGATGTGCGACAGGAACTGGTTGCCCAGGCCTTCGCCCTGGCTGGCGCCGGCGACCAGGCCGGCGATGTCGACGAATTCCACCGTGGCCGGCAGGATGCGCTCGGGCGAGACGATCTCCGCCAGCTTCTGCAGGCGTGGATCGGGCACTTCCACCACGCCCACGTTGGGCTCGATGGTGCAGAAGGGATAGTTTTCCGCCGGAATGCCCGCCTTGGTCAGGGCGTTGAAAAGGGTCGATTTACCGACGTTCGGCAGGCCGACGATGCCGCATTGCAGAGCCATGGAGAACCTATAAAAGTATCGAGGCGCCGCATGCCCATGCGGGCAAGGCGGGTCTGCCCGATTCGCGCCGGTAATCCGGCAGCGGTCATGTGGGGTGGCGCACAGGTGCGAAACGCGGGATTCCCAGGTTTCGTCCGCCAGGAAACCGGGGATTTTAACCGGTCGGCGGATTGGCCCGCGGTCAACGTCCCCGCTTCCGCCGCTACCAGTTCGTCTCCCGCTCCGGCGTGGACGAAATCCGGTGGATGGACAAGTCCGCCCCATTGAATTCCGCCTCGGCGCTGACCCGCAGGCCGACGGCGGCGCGGATCGCTCCGTATACGGCGAAGCCGCCCGCCAGTGCAACAATCACGCCGAACAGCGTGCCGGCGACCTGCGCCAGGAACGACACGCCGCCGAGCCCGCCCAGGGCCCGCATGCCGAAGATGCCCGCCGCAATGCCGCCCCAGGCGCCGCACAGGCCGTGCAGCGGCCACACGCCCAGCACGTCGTCGATGCGCCATTTGTTCTGGACCAGGGTGAACATGTAGACGAACAGCACGCCGGCGACGGCGCCGGTGATCAAGGCGCCGATCGGGTGCATCAGGTCCGATCCCGCGCAGACGGCGACCAGGCCGGCCAGCGGGCCGTTATAGGTAAAGCCCGGATCGTTCCGCCCCACCAGCCAGGCCGACAACGTCCCGCCCGCCATGGCCATCAATGAATTCATCGCCACCAGGCCGCTGATCTTGTCCAGCGGCTGGGCGCTCATCACGTTGAAGCCGAACCAGCCGACCGTCAGTACCCAGGCGCCCAAGGCGAGGAAGGGAATGTTCGACGGCGGATGCGCGGCGATGCGGCCGTCCTTGTAGCGTCCGCGGCGCGCGCCCAGCAGCAAGACCGCCACCAGCGCCACCCAGCCGCCGAAGGCGTGGACCACTACGGAACCGGCGAAGTCATGGAAGGGCGCGCCCGCGACCTGCTCCAGCCATTGCTGCAGCCCCAGGTGCCCGTTCCAGACGATCCCCTCCAGGAAGGGATAGACGAACCCAACCAGAAAGAAGGTCGCCGCCAGTTGCGGATTGAAGCGCGAGCGCTCCGCGATGCCGCCGGAGATGATCGCCGGTATCGCCGCGGCGAAGGTCAGCAGGAAGAAGAACCGCACCAGCTCATGGCCGTTCTTCGCGGCCAGGGCCTCGGCGCCGGTGAAGAACTGCACGCCATAGGCGATCTGATAGCCGATAAAAAAATAAGCAATGGTGGACACCGCGAAATCCACCAGTATTTTGACCAGGGCATTGACCTGGTTCTTCTTGCGCACGGTTCCCAGTTCCAGGAACGCAAAGCCCGCATGCATGGCGAGCACCATGATGGCGCCGATCAGGATGAATAATGCGTCGGCGGCTGATTGCAACGTATCCATGGCTTATGCCGGCGCGACTCCGAAGGCACCGCGCCTCCACGTCCCGCTCTGTGTCTCCGTAATAAAAAAGCGCCTCGCACGATACACGAAACTGCTTACACGCAGCCAAGCGTCTACACTTCCCGGCATGTCGCTTCTCTCTACTCGTGTCGCCGTGATCGGCGGCGGCCCCGCCGGGCTCGCCGCCGCTGAGGTCCTTGCCGACGCCGGCATCGGCGTCGATCTGTTCGACGCCATGCCTTCGCTGGGCCGCAAGTTCCTGATGGCCGGCCGGGGCGGGCTGAATCTGACGCATAGCGAGCCGCTCGACGTCTTCCTGGCGCGCTATGGCGCCCGGCAGGGCGAGCTGGCGCCGCTGGTGCGGGCATTCGATCCAGACGCCCTATGCGAGTGGGCCAAGGGACTGGGCATCGAGACCTTCGTCGGCACCTCCGGCCGCGTATTCCCACGCGAGATGAAGGCCGCCCCGCTGTTGCGGGCGTGGGTGCATCGCCTGCGCGAGCATGGCGTGGTGACGCACGCGCGGCATCGCTGGGTCGGCTGGGCCGACGCTGGAAACGCCGGAAACCCCGAGCACCCGGAGAGCGCCGGAAATGCCAGGAACGGCAGCCGCCTGCGCTTTGCCACGCCCGATGGGGAAAAGACGATAGACGCGGCCGCGGTCATTCTGGCCTTGGGCGGCGGCAGCTGGGCCAAGCTGGGATCGGACGGCGCATGGATCCCGCTGCTGACCGATCATGGCGTCGCGATCGAGCCGCTGAAACCGTCGAACTGCGGTTTCGACGTGGCGTGGTCGCCAATCTTCCGGGACAAGTTCGCGGGTGAACCGGTCAAGAACGTCGTGGCGAGCTGTGCAGGCGGCGGCGCCGCCCCGCGCCGTCGCGGGGAATTCGTGATCAGCGAGCATGGCGTGCAGGGCAGCCTGATCTATGCGCTGTCATCGGCGTTGCGGGATCAGCTCGAACGCGAAGGCCAAGCAACGTTGACGCTGGACCTGTTGCCCGACCGAAGCGCCGAGCGTGTCCTGGCGGACGTCTCGCATCCGCGCGGCGCGCGTTCGCTGTCATCGCACCTGCAAAGCCGCGTCGGCATCACCGGCGTGAAGGCGGCGCTATTGCGCGAAGTGCTGGACAAGGACGCGATGCTGGACGCCGGCCGGCTGGCCCGGACCATCAAGGCATTGCCATTGGCCCTGACCGCCACCCGTCCCGTCGATGAGGCGATCAGCACCGCCGGCGGCGTGCGCTTCGATGCCATGGACAACAACTTCATGCTGAATAACCTGCCCGGCGTATTCTGCGCCGGTGAGATGCTGGATTGGGAGGCGCCGACCGGCGGCTACCTGCTGACCGCCTGCATCGCCAGCGGTCGTGCTACCGCGCGGGGTGTTGTGCGCTGGCTGCGGAGCTGATCCAGGCGACGGCCTCTTACGGCCGGATCACCGCCGTCCCGTTGATCGTGATCCCGGGCCCTACCGGCGCAACCGGATACGCGGGCACCACCACCGGCTCGACATACCGGGGCGGCTTGCACTTGCGCTTTTCCTGGTACTCGCCGTTCTTCTTCCACTTGCGCTTGACCTCGCAATCGCCATCGTGGAATTTGTCCTTGTAGTCACCCTTGTACTCGCGGCCGTCGGCGATGACATAGCCTTGGCCGGATTCGTTTTTATCGCGATCCGCATGGGCCGCGGCGAGTGGCAGCAAGGTGCAAGCGAACAGGCCGGCAACGATCAGTTTTTTCATGGCGTATGCATCCCCGGTTGCAGATAACCGGATGGTACGTGCCCATCCGCGCCTGCCCATGTCGTCCGGTTACAGACCCCGACCGCCCGTTGCGACGCGACGCAAGCAGGCTCCCGGCGTGACAAACCGTCGCATTGCCACGAAGCTCCCGCAACGCAAGCGGCACGGCGCCGCGCCACCGCGAGGCAAATCAAGACAACCGAACCAAGGCCACTTACGACACGACTTCGGGCGCCCACTTCATCAGCGCCAGCACCAGCAGCACTGGTCCCGCGTTGAACATGGCGTGCATCATGATCGACGCGCCTATGCCCCGGCGCGTACGCATCCAGCTCAACACCAGCCCCGTCAGCCATTGCGGCAGCACCAGCAACGGCGTCAGCCACAAGGGCGTATGGTTCAGATAGAAATTCCCCAGATGCATGCCGGCGAACACCAGCGCCGCCGAATGCAGGATCCACGGAAAGTAGCGCACATAGCGCCGCCGCCAATCCCAGCTCCATTCGCGGCGCGACGCGCCGCCCCGCCGTTGGGTCCAGGCGATGGCCACCAGGACCAGCACCACCAGCGCCGCGGTCCAGACATTGGGCCCGCGCAGCAGCGGCCAGATCATCAGCGGCACCACCCACAGGGCCTGCACCGGCCGCCGCAGGCCGTAGCGGAACAGCATTTCCTCGACGACCGGCGCCCACACGATGGCGGTGAACCACGGGATCGCGCCCATCTCCAGCTTGTGATGCGCGCCGCCCAGGGTCGCCACCGCCACGGCCAGCGGGCCGAGCGCGAACAGGTTGATGGCCCACAGCATGGATACCCAGGCCAGCAGGCGACGCAACCGTACCGGCGGCAGCCAGTCGGCGCGCGGCGCCCGGCCCAGGCGCCGGGGCGGCAAGCGGCGCAGCGACGGACGACGCAGGAAGCGCCAGAAGTCCGCGATATCGGCCCGCAGGCGCGGCAGGGTGCCGCCGATGTGTCGCCCCATGGTCAGGCCTCGTTCGCGCGATGCAGCTGTTGCGTCGCGCGCGTGAAGTCGCCGTCCAGCAGCAAGGGGATGACGGCGCGGCAGCGGTCGATGACGGCCTCGATGGCGGTCATCTCTTCGCGGCGCGGCTGGTGCAGCACGAAATCCGCCACCTGCTGCGTCAGCCCCAGCGTACGCGGATGCCCGATGCCGATGCGCAGCCGCCAGAACGCCGGGCTGCCCAGCGCGGCCTGGATATCGCGCAAGCCGTTGTGGCCGGCATGGCCGCCGCCCTGCTTCAGCTTGACCTGGCCCGGCATCAGATCCAGTTCGTCATGCAGCACCAGGATCTGCTCCGGCGTCAGCTTGAAGAACCGCGCCAGCGCGCCCACCGATTGCCCGGAACGGTTCATATACGTCATGGGCTTGAGCAGCACGACATTCTCGCCCCCATGGCGAGCCTTGGCGACGAAACCGTTGAAGCCCTTCTCCATCGCGAAGCTGGCGCGCAGATCGTCGGCGATATGGTCGGCCAGCCAGAAACCCGCGTTGTGGCGGGTGGTTTCATATTCAGGGCCGGGATTGCCCAGGCCGACGATCAAGCGGATGGGTGTGGACATGACGGATGGATCGCGATGCTGAAAAGAAAAAACCCCGCGTATGGTATTCCACACGCGGGGTTCGTAGTGCGCAGCCCGGCCTACAGCGCCCGGCTGACGCGACTTGCGCTATCAGGCGGCCGGCGTGGCGTCGCCGCCTTCGGCTTCTTCACCAGCGTCAGCGGCGCCGCCCTTGACCAGCGCGGAGGCCAGCACCGGATTGGTGTCGCCGCCGTGGGCCAGGTAGGTCACGCCCTTGGGCAGTTGAACGTCCGACAGGTGCAGCGAAGCGCCGCCCGTCAGCTTGGACAGGTCGACTTCGATGAACTGCGGCAGGTCGCCCGGCAGGCAGGCGACTTCGATTTCGTTCAGCACGTGGGTGATGATCGCGCTGCTCAGCTTCACGGCCGGCGAAACTTCGGCGTTCATGAAGTGCAGCGGCACCTTGGTGTGCAGGACCTTGCTTGCATCCACGCGCTGGAAATCGACGTGCAGCACTTGCTGTTTGTAGGCGTGCCATTGGACGGCGCGCAGCAGCACCTGTTCACCCTTGCCGCCTTCGATTTGCATGTCGAGGATGGACGAGTGGAACTCTTCCTTGCGCAGGGCGTGGTAGATCTCGTTGTGATCGAGTTCGATGTTCAGGGGCTGGCTGCCGGCACCGTAAACGATGGCGGGAACCCGGCCCGCGCGGCGCAGGCGGCGGCTCGCACTCGAACCCTGGACGCTACGCGCAGTGGCGTTGAATTTCATGGATAACTCCAAACATGGGGACACCTGGGTGTCCCTGAAAAAACACGGCCGCACCATGCGGACCGTGGCTTCGCTTCCGCGCCGCGACCAGCGAGGAAGCAAAAGACCTGAACGCGTTCAGTCGGCAAACAGCGAACTGACCGATTCCGCGTTCGAAATACGCAATATCGTTTCGCCCAGCAGGCCGGCGCAGGACAGCTGGCGGATCTTGCCGACCGCGCGCGCCTGCTCCGACAAGGGGATGGTGTCCGTGACGACCAGCTCGTCCAGGTCGGAGGCCTGGATGCGGTCCACGGCGCCGCCCGACAGCACGGGGTGGGTGCAATAGGCATACACCGCGCCGGCGCCGCGCTCTTTCAGCGCCTGGGCGGCCTTGCACAGCGTGCCGGCGGTATCGACCATGTCATCCATGATGATGCAGGTACGGCCGTCGACTTCGCCGATGATGTTCATGACTTCCGACACGTTGGCGCGCGGACGCCGTTTGTCGATGATCGCCAGGTCGGCTTCCAGCTGCTTGGCCAGCGCGCGCGCCCGCACCACGCCGCCGATGTCCGGGGACACGACGACCAGGTTGGCGAAATTGCGGCGCCAGATATCGCCCAGCAGGATGGGACCGGCGTAGATGTTGTCCACCGGGATATCGAAGAAACCCTGGATCTGGTCGGCATGCAGGTCCATGGTCAGCACGCGGTCGACACCGGCGACCTGCAGCATGTTGGCCACGACCTTGGCCGAAATGGCCACGCGGGCGGAGCGCGGACGGCGATCCTGGCGCGCGTAACCGAAATACGGGATGGCGGCGGTGATCCGGCCAGCGGACGCGCGGCGCAGCGCATCCACCATGACCATGATTTCCATCAGATTGTCGTTCGTCGGCGCACAGGTAGGCTGCAGCACGAAGACATCCTTGCCGCGGACGTTTTCGTTGATTTCCACCATGACTTCGCCGTCGGAAAAACGGCCCACGGTCATCTTGCCCAGCGACATATCAAGATGATTGGCCACATCCACGGCCAGCCGCGTGTTGGCGGTGCCGGTGAAAATCATGAAACTGTCTTTTGTCATGGTGCAGACGCTAAGTCGTTTCGAACAGGTCGTTCCGAACGGGTCGTGTCGAATGGTTCGTTTCGGACGAACAAAAAAAGCTGCTGAACCTGGGCCGGCAAGGCGGGCGTGTTCAACAGCTTTTTCTATATATATATGTTGGGCTGGGGAGGAAGGATTCGAACCTTCGCATGCCGGAATCAAAATCCGGTGCCTTAACCAACTTGGCGACTCCCCACTAGCTTGCAATCCAGTGCCGCAACGGATGCTCGATCAACCCAGGACTCGCCTGCACCAACCGGAACCGCACAGGCGGCTCATCTGCCTGCGACTTATCCGCCATTTTACCGGCGTCGCGCATTGTAGCGGCTATTTTTCGCTCCGCCAAAACCGCCGCCGGCATATCGGGGAACTCGGCGAACAGACACGCACCGGAACCCGACATCCGCGCAACGATTCCACCATCGGAGCTTGCCAGCCATTCAGCGGCCCGGAGGACTTCCGGGAAACGCTTGTAGACCACAGGCTCCATGTCGTTCCGGCCAAACAGCGCACCGGAATCAGTCGAAGCGAGAAAGTCCGCTATTGTGATACATGCGGTATCCCTTGTCAAATCGGGATCGCCAAACACGACGGGCGTCGGCACGCTGGCATCCGGCTGCGCCACCACATAGGCGCGCTCGGGCAGCGGCACGGCGGTGAGCGCTTCGCCTATGCCTTCCGCGAAGGCCGACTGGCCGAACACGAAGACGGGCACGTCCGCGCCCAGGGGCAGCGCCAGGCGCATCAGCTCGGCGCGCGACAAGCCCGTGTTCCACAAGCGATTCAAGGCCATCAGCGTGCTGGCGGCGTCGCTGGAGCCGCCACCCAGGCCACCCCCCATGGGGATGCGCTTTTCCAGCGCGATGGAAACGCCCTGCCGCGTACCCGTGGCCGCCTGCAACGCGCGGGCGGCGCGCACGGTCAAGTCGCTCTCCGCCGGCACCCCCGGCAGTGGATCGACGCGTTCTATCCTGCCGTCGGCACGCGATTCGAAATCCAGGGTGTCGGCCAGGCCGATGAAGCGGAAAACCGTCTGCAACAGGTGATAGCCATCGGCACGACGGCCGACGATGTGCAGGAACAGGTTCAGTTTGGCGGGCGCCGGGACATCGTACAGATTCATGGCTCAGGAAGGATTGACGACCAGTCGCAGCAGGATGCGGCGATCCGGTTCGCGTCGTTCCAGCACCAGTACCTGCGGCCCCAGGTCGTCATAGCGCGACAGCCTGGCCTGCCACCCCCCTTGATCGAAAGACAGCGGGCGCTGCGAGTCGTCGCGCCGCACCTGCGCCGCCGGCGGCTGCTGGGGCAGCCGCCCGCGCAGCCAGTCGCGCAGTCCCGACACGGGAATGCTGCTGCCCAGCGCATCGGCCACCAGTTCGTCGGGATCCGTGGCCCGCAAGCGGGTGCCGTCGGATTTCGTGAGCACGGCCATACCCGGCTGGCCTTCCACGCGCGCCTGCGTCGCGCCCAGCGGGTTGGTCAGGTCCAGAACGTAGCGGCGGCCGTCGTCCAGCCAGGAAAAGCCCCCCTGCAGCGCGTCCTGCTTGCCGTCGTCCTGGGTGACCGTCAAGGCGAAGCGGCCGACGCGGGAAAACTCCCCCGCGCCGCCGCTGCCGGCGATGCGGCCGGGCGTCACGCAGGCGGTCAATATCAGGCAGAGCGCCGCCATCATGACGGCGCGCCAGCGCGACAACATCACAGCGTGACTCCCAGGCGCTTGATGGTGTCGCGCAGCGTCTTGTTGCCGGGGTCCTTGCGAGCGGCGGCGGCGAAGATGGCGCGCGCCTCGTCCTTGCGCCCCTGCGCCCACAGGACTTCGCCCAGGTGGGTGCCGATCTCCGGTTCGGGCCGGCGCGAATAAGCGCGCTGCAGGTAGGTCAGCGCGGCGTCGTTATCGCCCATCCGGTACTTCACCCAGCCCATGCTGTCCATGATGTAGGGATCGTCCGGCGCCAGGTCCAGGGCCTGGGTGATCAATTCCAGTGCTTCCGGCAGACGCATATTGTGGTCGGCCAGGGTATAGCCGAGCGCGTTGTAGGCGTGCGCATGGTCCGGGTCGAGCGCGATCACCTGGCGCAGCAGGCGCTCCAGGTCGGCGATCTTGTCCTGGCGTTCGTACAGCATCGCCAATTCGTACTTGATCTCCACGGTGTCCGGGATCGCCTTGTCGGCGCCCGACAGCAAGGCCACCGCCTGGTCGGTACGATTGGCGTCACGCAGGATCTGCGCCTTGGTCAGCACCCCAAGGACGCGTTCTTCCTCATCCTGCGGGTTGGCCTGGTCGACCATTTTCAGGGCGGCATCGATGTCGCCCTGCTTGGCGCGCAAGGTGGCCTGCCGCATGCGCGCCTGGTAGCGCATCGCCGGGTCGTCGATCTTGCCGAGTTCGGCGATGGCGTCGTTGTACCTGCCCTGGTCTTCGGCGATGCGAGCCAGCAGGATGCGCGCATCGGCGGCCGCGCCGGGGGCGTCCGACGTGCCGGGGATCAGCGCGCGCTGGCGCTGGTTCTGCACATCCAGATACTGTTCGAGGAAGCCGCGCGCGTCATCCAGATGGCCGGCCTTGTAGGCCAGCTGCGCCTGCATGAACATGAGGTCGAAGTCCTCGGGCGAGCGGCGCGACATGGCGCGCAATTCCGCCAGCGCTCCGTCGTAGTCGCCCATGTCGGACAGCTGGCTGGCCAGCATCAGCCGCAGGCGCCGCGCATCGGGATGCCTGGCGATGAAAGCGCGCGCGTCGGCGGTGGCCTGGCGCGGGTCCACTCTCATCCCGTATTCGAGGACGCGTTGCGCGGCGGCTTCCGACTTGGGATCGGCCTGCTGCGCCAACTGCGCTTCCTGCAGCGCGCGGGCGTTGTCGCCGGCGGCCTGCGCCACGTCGGCCAGCGCCAGATGCGCCGCGGGCAGCTTGCGCACGGATGGACTCAGGGCCTGATCCAGGATGGCCAGCGCGGTCTTGCGATCGTTGATGCGGCCCAGGACCGCCAGGGATTGGGCGATCGCGGCGGTCTTGTCCGGCGCCGCGTCGATGCGCTTGCGCAGCGCTTCGCCCAAGCCGGCGGTCTGCCCATTGGCGGCGGCCAGGGCCAGTTCGGTGGTGCCGGCTTCGGGGTCGTTCGGCGCCAGGCGCGACCAGACGCGCGCGGCTTCCAGCGCGCCTTTCAGGTTGCCGCCGGCCAGGTAGAACTCCAGCGCGCGGCGCGCCACGCGCGGGTCGGCGACGTCGTTGGCCAGGCTTAGCATGGTCGAGGCGGCCGTGCCGTACATGCCGCGCTGGGCGGCGATTTCCGAAGCCAGGATCCGGTACAGGATGCCGGAGGTCAGACGCACGTAAGGCAGTTGGCCTTCACGCAGGCGGATGACATCGGGTTCCTGGCGTGGCGCCCGCTGCACGCGCGGAGCGATGGCATCGGCGGTATGCCTTTCCGCGGCCGGAGCCGGCAAGGAATACGCGCCGGCCAGCGCCAGCATCAGCGCGGCGAACCCATATTTGATATGCATATGCGACGACTTCACGCGTCCCGTCCGATAAATGGCACAATCTGTACACGCAACTGATCATCTTACACTGGCTGATGCCTGAACTGCCCGAAGTCGAGACCACTCGGCGGGGAATCGCGACTGTCATGACGGGCCGGCGGCTTGTCCAGCTTGTCGTAAGAGAACCTCGCCTGCGCTGGCCTGTCCCGGCCGATCTTTCCGACACCCTGTCCGGCCGCACGGTCCTGGAATGCGGCCGTCGCGGTAAATACCTGTTGCTGCGTTTCGACCATGGTACGCAAATCGTGCACCTGGGTATGTCGGGATCGCTCAGGCGCGTGATGGAAGGGGAAGCCCCCCGCCGCCATGACCACGTGGAATGGATATTCGAACACGCGACGCTGCGCCTGCATGACCCGCGCCGTTTTGGTGCGGTGCTGTGGCATCCCATGGATGCCGGGCCGGTTGAGTTCCACCCTTTGCTTGCGCGGCTAGGCATAGAACCTTTCGACGAGCGCTTCGGCGGGCAATGGCTGTATGACCACTTCCGCGGCCGGGCGGCGCCGGTCAAGCAGCTGCTGCTGGCCGGCGAAGCCGTGGTCGGCGTAGGCAATATCTACGCATCCGAAAGCCTGTATCGCGCGGGTATACATCCCGCCGCGCCGGGACGGCGGCTGTCGCCGGCGCGCTGCGAGCGCCTGGCGCAGGCGATCCGCCAGACGCTGACCGATGCCCTGAATTCCGGCGGTAGCACGCTGCGCGACTATGTCGGCGCAGGGGGAGAACCCGGCAGCTATTTCGACATCCACGCCGCCGTCTACGAGCGCGCCGGGCAGCCGTGCCGAGTTTGCGGGACGCCGATCCGCCGCATCGTGCAGGGCCAGCGGGCTACCTACTATTGCGTCAAGTGCCAGCGCGCCTGAACCCGCGCCCCGGGTCCCGACACCAGGAAAAGCGGCGCTGCCCGCACGCTGGATGCGCAACCGGGCCCTAGCGCTGCGCGAACGTGTCGACGATCAAGGCGCGCAGCCACTGGTTGCCACCGTCCCGTTGAAAACGCGCATGCCAATATAGATTGCTTTGCAAAGCGGGCACGCGGATCGGCGGCGTCAGGATGCCCAGGCCGAAACGCGACGCCGCGCTGTCGGCCAGCTTGCGCGGGACCGTGGCCAGCAGATCGGTCGCGCTGACGATATAGGGCACCGCGGCGAAGTGCGGCACGCTGAAATGGGACGCCAGCGCCAGGCCGGCCTTTTCCAGGGCCTGGTTCACCTGCCCATAAGGCGCGGCATGCGACACCAGCAAATGCCGTTCGGCGCGGAAGGCCTTCAGGCCCATGCCTTCGTGGGCGGTGGGATGATCGCGCCGGAACAGCGTCGCATAGCCCTGGCGAAACAGCATCCGCTGCAGCAGACCGCCGGCCAATCCATGAAAGGCGCCCAGCGCCACATCGACCCGGCCCGCATCCATTTCGCGCTGCAAGTCGGCCCCTTGCAGGCGCACCGATTCCACCCGTACGCCCGGCGCCTGGCGGGCGCAATGCTCCATCAGGGCGGGCATGAAGTGGATCTCTCCCACGTCCGTCATCGCCACGCGGAAGCGCCGCGTACTGGCCGACGGATCGAAGCGCGGCGGGGCTTCCAGCGCGTGTGCCAGGGTGCTCAGCGCCTCCGCCACCGCGCCGCCCAAATGTTGCGCGTACGGCGTGGGCAACATGCCTTGGGCCGTGCGTACGAACAGCGCGTCGTCGAAGGTGGCGCGCAGCCGGCGCAGCGCATTGCTGGCCGCCGGTTGCGTAATGCCGAGGCGCCGCGCGACGGCCGACAGGTTGCGGTCTTCCATGAGGTACTGGAAGACGATCAACAGGTTCAGGTCCAGGGCGCGCAGGTCGGGCATGCCGCCTATTATCCCCTGATATTCATGAAATTTATGGTCTATATTTTTCCATTCACCTAGCGGAGACACCAGGGGTCGGGGGAAAATCGCCGTAGGGCCGCGTCGGATTGCGTCGCCGCGCCCGCCCGGCGCACCTTGCCCATAGACCAACGGAGACATCCCATGAGCTCGCAGCCCGCTGCCGCCAATGATGCGGCCCCGCGCTACATGACCGGCTTCGGCAATACCTTCGCCACCGAAGCCCTGCCTGGCGCGCTGCCGGTGGGCCGGAATTCGCCCACCCGGTGCCCCTACGGCCTGTACGCCGAACAGTTTTCCGGCATGGCGTTCACCGCGCCGCGCGCGGAAAACCGCCACGCCTGGCTGTACCGCATCCGGCCGTCCGCGCAACAGGGCGCCTTCGAAGCATGCACGCAGGCGGGCGGCTGGGCCAGCCGCTTCGGCGCGCAGGCGGTTTCGCCGAACCGCCTGCGATGGAGCGCGCGGCCGATCCCGCAAGCACCGACCGACTTCATCGACGGCATCGCGACCATCGGCGGCAACGGCGGTCCCGACGAGGACAACGGCGTGGGCATCCATGTGTACACGGCCAATGCGCCGATGCGCGGCCGCTATTTCTACGACGCCGACGGCGAACTGCTGATCGTGCCGCAGGCCGGACGTCTGCGGGTGGATACCGAGCTGGGCCGCATGGATGTCGCGCCGCTGGAAATCGCCGTCATCCCGCGCGGCACGCGGTTTCGCGTCACCCTGCCGGACGGCACGGCGCGCGGCTATCTGCTGGAAAATTTCGGCGCGCCGCTGCGGCCGCCGGAAAAAGGCCCCATAGGCTCGAACGGACTGGCCAACCTGCGCGATTTCGAAACGCCGGTCGCCTGGTACGAAGACATCGAGGGCGATTTCGAGCTGGTGGCCAAGTTCGAAGGGCGCTTCTGGCGCGCGCCGTTGGGGCATTCGCCCCTGGACGTGGTGGCCTGGCATGGCAATCATGCGCCGTATAAATACGATCTGCGCCGCTTCAACACCATCGGGTCGATCAGCTTTGATCATCCGGACCCGTCCATTTTCACGGTGCTGACCTCGCCGACGGATACGGTGGGCACGGCGAATATGGACTTCGCGATTTTCCCGCCGCGCATTCTGGCCATGGAGGATACCTTCCGGCCGCCCTGGTTCCATCGCAATGTGGCGAGCGAATTCATGGGTCTGATCCAGGGTGTCTACGATGCCAAGGCGGAAGGTTTCGTGCCGGGCGGAGCCAGCCTGCACAATCGCATGAGCGGGCATGGCCCCGACGCGGAGACCTTCGAGAAGGCCTCCAATGCCGACACATCGAAGCCGCATTACATCCGCGATACGATGGCCTTCATGTTTGAAACGCGGCGCGTGATCCGTCCGACCGAAGCGGCGCTGGCCTGGCCGGAACTGCAGGCCGACTACGATGCCTGCTGGCAAGGACTGCGCAAGCATTTCGACCCGGCGCGGCCGTAGCGGCGGGCGCGGAATTGCATGGCGCGGCGTGGAACGCCGCGCCTTTCCCAAAGGACAAACGCGCGACGCGACGCGACGCGACCGACGCGTTCCAACGCTCCGCGGTCGCGGCCTTCGAATCAACGGGCTTCGCCCTCCTATCCGGATACGACATTCATGACCGAGCTCAACGAAACCCACGATCCCGCGCTGCGCGGCTGGCTGCATAGCGCCAACGACGATGCGCTGGGTTTCCCGGTACAAAACCTGCCCTATTGCGTCTTCCGGCGCGCCGGTTCGACGCAAGCCTGGCGACCGGGCGTCGGCATCGGCGACCAGATATTGGATCTGGCCGCGCTGGCTCAGGCGCAACCGTTCACCGGCGACGCCGCGCGCGCCCTGGCGGCATGCCAGGGCACGGACCTGAATGCCTTGATGGCGCTGGATGCCAGTTCCTGGTCGGCCTTGCGCCTGGCCCTGTCCCGCGCGCTGCGCGAAGGTTCACCATTGCGGGATCGCATCGCCCCCCTGCTCGTGGCCCAGGCGGATGCCGAGTTTTCGGTGCCGGCGCGCATCGGCGACTACACGGATTTCTATATCTCGGTCCACCACGCCACCGCGGTGGGCCGGCAGTTCCGCCCCGACAACCCGCTGCTGCCCAATTACAAATGGGTGCCCATCGGCTATCACGGACGCGCCTCCAGCATCGGGGTAGGCCAGCACTTCCATCGTCCGGTGGGCCAGACGCGGCCGGCGCAGGAAGGCGGCACGCCGGGCTTCGGGCCTTGCGCGCGGCTGGACTATGAAGTGGAGCTGGGCGTTTTCATCGGCACCGGCAACGCGCTGGGCCGGCGCATCGCCCTGGACGACGCCGAGGCCCATATCTTCGGACTGACGATCCTGAACGACTGGTCCGCGCGCGATCTGCAGGCATGGGAGTACCAGCCGCTGGGGCCTTTCCTGTCGAAGAACTTCGCCAGCACGATTTCGCCGTGGATCGTCACGCTGGAAGCGCTGGCGCCGTTCCGCGTGCCCTTCCGGCGCGGCGAGGGCGAGCCGCAGCCGCTGCCTTATCTTTCGTCCGCGCACAACAGCGCCAGCGGGGCCTTCGACGTGCGCCTGCGCACCGAACTGGGCACGGCGCAATCGCGCGAACAAGGCGCCGCGCGCGCCACGCTGGCGCGTAGCAATTTCCGCGATGCCTACTGGAGCATCGGCCAACTGGTCGCGCACCATACGGTGAACGGCTGCAATCTTCAGCCGGGTGACATGCTGGGCACGGGCACGCTGTCCGGTCCGGAGCCGGACCAGGCGGGATCACTGCTGGAATTGAGCCAGGGCGGCAAGACGCCCATCACCCTGCCCTGGGGCGAGACGCGTACCTTTCTGCAGGATGGCGACGAAGTCGCGATCAGCGCCGAATGCGTCAAGCCGGGCTATCCGCGTCTGTCGTGGGGCGCCGCGGTGGGACGGGTGCTGCCGGCGCTGGCATAAGGGCTCGTCATCATACGTCTGACGACAAAAGCCGTCCACGCGGCCGGCCCTCAGCGCTCCTGCGCGCGGCGCAGCCGTTCCCGGCTGTTGCTCAGATGGGTCCGCATGGCGGCGCGCGCCGAATCGGGATCCTGGCGCCGTATGGCCTCGAAGATGTCCTCGTGCTCGCGATTCACGCGCGCCAGGTAGGGTTCGCGGTCCTCATCGCCCAACTTGGCCGAATTGATGCGCGTGCGCGGAATGATCGCGGCGCCCAGGTGCGATAGCAGATCGGCAAAATACTTGTTGCCGGTCGCCTGGGATATCAACAGATGGAAGCGGAAGTCCGGCGTAACGGTATCGCCGCCGGGATCGAGGGCGGCGCGGAACTGATCCAGGGCCTCGCGCATCTGTGCCAGCTGCTCGTCCGTGCGCCGCAAGGCCGCCAGGCCGGCGGCTTCGGTTTCCAGGCAGATGCGCAATTCCAGGATGACCAGGATGTCCCGCACGGTCGCGATGTCAGCCGGATCGACGCGAAAGTCGCCGCCTGTATTCGGCTTCAGCGCATACGTGCCCACCCCATGATGGGTTTCGACGAGCCCCGACGCCTGCAGCCGCGACAGCGCTTCGCGCACGACCGTACGGCTGACACCGAAGGTGCGCATGATCTCCGATTCGGTGGGCAGCTTATCGCCGGGGCGGATTTCCCCGCCGCGGATCTGCTTGGACAGGCTGTCGACCAGTTCCTGCGCCAGGCTGCGAGGGCGGCGGCGCATGGGGAGTTCGGCGGACATGGACGTGGTCGTCATAGTATTTTTCCCTGGTCGCCGGCTCCGCTTGACGGGCGCTTGACGGGTATTTCGGGCCGTCATTATACTGCCCACGCGTTGTACGATGACCTATAAGCCGCCGATTTGAGCACCCAATCCGGCGCGGTGTAAATACCGGCCTCGCCAGTACGGAGACAACGTCGTGAGCCTTCCGGCTATTCCCGCATCTTCCCCGACGCAACGCGTCTCCACCCTGCTGCTGACCGGCGCGGCCGGCGGCCTGGGCAAAGTCCTGCGCGGACGCCTGAAACCCTACGCCGACGTGCTGCGGCTTTCCGACATCGCCGACCTGGGTCCCGCGCAGCCGGGCGAGGAAATCACCCTTGGCAACCTGGCCGACGCGGGTTTCGTCGACGGCATGGTCGCGGGCGTGGACGCCATCGTCCACATGGGCGGCGTGTCCGTCGAACGTCCTTTCGACGAAATCCTGCCCGCCAACATCCAGGGCGTCTACAACCTGTACGAAGCGGCGCGCAAGCATGGCGTCAAGCGCGTGGTCTTCGCCAGCTCCAATCACGTCATCGGCTTCTACCGCCAGGGCCAGGTCATCGATGCGGACGTACCGGTGCGGCCCGACGGCTATTACGGCATCAGCAAGGCCTTCGGCGAAAACCTCTCGCGCTTCTACTTCGACCGCTACGGCATCGAAACGGTGTGCCTGCGCATCGGCTCGTCGTTTCCGGAAGCCAAGGACAGGCGCATGCTGGTGACCTGGCTCAGCTACGACGACCTGACCCATCTGATCGCGCAGTCGCTGTTCACGCCGCACGTCGGCCATACCATCGTGTACGGCGCGTCGGCGAACCGCGACAGCTGGTGGGACAACTCGCGCGCCGCGCATCTGGGCTTCCAGCCCAAGGATACGTCGGAGCCCTTCCGCGCCAAGGCCGAAGCCCAGGCCCCGCTATCGCCAGACGATCCCGCCGCCCGCTATCAGGGCGGCGCCTTCGTGAAGGCCGGCCCGTTCTGAGGAGCCGCGACCAACAGAGCACACCTGCAGTCAGAACCAGCAGCACCAAGCGCCACAAAAAAAGCCCGATAACAGGCTCGCCGCGTATCGCGCCACAAGCGCGGCCCGCGGCACTCCATGGAGGTAGACAACGATGCCGCACACCACGCCGCTGCTGCCGCGCGGGCCCATCCGCCCGGCACGCACCGCCTTCCACCCCGTCGGCGCGGCCGTCGCCAAAAGCGCCCTCGCCCTGGCCGCGCTGCTCGCCCCGGCCCTGACCGTGCACGCGGCGGAATTCCGCTCGGCCGACATCCATCCCGACGACTATCCCACCGTGCTGGCCGTGCGCCACATGGCGGACCTGGTCAAGCAACGCTCCAACGGCAAAATGACCATCCGCGTCTTTTCCGGCGGCAAGCTGGGATCGGAGAACGACTCCATCGAGCAGGTCAAGCTGGGCGCGCTGACCATGGCGCGCGTCAGCAGCGCGGCCATGCACAATATCTGCCCGAATACACGCGTGCCCTCGCTGCCTTTCCTGTTCCGCTCCGTCGACCATCTGCACAAGGTGCTGGACGGCGACATCGGCGAGCAGTTGCTGAAGGCCTGCGAAGGCGCCGGCTTCGTCGGCCTCGCCTGGTACGACAGCGGCTCGCGCTCCATGTACACGCGCAACAAGCCGATCAGGACCCTGGCCGACGCCAAGGGTCTGAAGATCCGCGTCCAGCAATCCGACCTGTCGGTCGCCATGGTCGAGGCCATGGGCGCGAACGCCACCCCCATGGCCATGGGCGAGGTCTATACCTCGCTGAAGACCGGACTGGTGGATGCGGCGGAAAACAACTTCCCCAGCTACGAAAGCGCGCATCACTACGAAGTCGCCAGGTACTACGAGCTGACCGAGCACAGCATGACGCCGGAGATCCTGATCTTCTCCAAGCGCCAGTGGGACAAGCTGCCGCCGGAAGACCAGAAAATCCTGCGCGACGCGGCCAGGGAGTCGGTGCCCTACATGCGCAAGCTGTGGGAAGAGCGCGAGACCAAATCCCGCGCGATCGTCGAAAAGGCCGGTGCGCAGATCATCGAGGTCGATAAGGCGTCCTTCCAGGCGGCGATGAAGCCGGTATACGAACGCTTCGTCACCACGCCGGAAATGAAAGACCTGGTACAGCGCATCCTAGCGGTGCAGTGAGGACGCCATGCTGGCGAGTTCGCGGGAACGAACCACGGCGGCCCCCGACCGGCCCGGCGGGCACCGGCTGCTGGATACCTACACACGCTGCTGCCGGCTGCTGGCCCGCATCTGCATGTGGGTCAGCGTTGCCGGGCTGACCTGCCTGATCGCGGCGGTAGCTTTCCAGATATTCGGCCGCCATGTGCTGAACCGCACGCCCACCTGGGCGGAAAGCATCGCCATGCTGCTGGTGCTGTACGTGACCATGCTGGGCGCCGCGGTAGGCGTGCGCGACGCGGGGCATATCGGCTTCGAGTCCCTGCTGGAAGCCTTGCCGCCGGCAGGCAAGCGGCGCATGGAGATCTTCATCCATGCCCTGGTCTGCCTGTTCGGCGCGATGATGGCCTGGAACTGCGCCATCCTGGCCGAATCCGTCGCGGATTACATGATGCCGAACCTGGGTATTTCGGAGGGTTGGAAGTACCTGCCCGCCACCCTGTCCGGCGGCCTCATCGCCTTGTTCTCGGTGGAACACATCGTCGCGCTGCTGCGCAATCAAGAGGTCATCCCCGCATGGCGCTGACGCTGCTTTCCGTCTCCTTCCTGGGTTTCCTGGTGATAGGCGTGCCGGTGGCCTTCGCCATCGGCCTGTCCTCCATCGCGGCCATCCTTTACGAAGACCTGCCCATCGCCGTGGCTTTCCAGCAGATGACGTCGGGAATGAACGCCTTTTCGTTCCTGGCCATCCCCTTTTTCATCTTCACCGGCGAATTGATGCTGTACGGCGGCATCGCCGACCGCATCGTCAATTTCGCGCGGTCGCTGGTCGGCCACGTGCGCGGCGGACTGGGCATGTCCAATGTGGTGGCGTGCACGCTGTTCGGCGGCGTGTCGGGCTCGCCGGTGGCGGACGTCTCCGCCATGGGCTCGGTCATGATCCCGATGATGAAGCGCGAAGGCTATCACGCCGACTACGCGGTCAACGTCACCACGCATGCCGCGCTGGTGGGCGCGCTCATGCCGACCAGCCACAACATCATCATCTATACGCTGGCGGCGGGCGGCAAGGTATCGATCGCCGCCCTGATCGCGGCCGGTCTGCTGCCGGCGCTGATCCTGACGGTATGCAATCTGGCGGCGGCCTACTTCGTCGCGCGCCATCGCGGCTATGCGGCCGGCGAATTCCCCGGCTGGCGCATTGTGTTGCGCTCGCTGGTGGCGGCGGCGCCGGGATTGTTCGTGGTCGTCGTCATCATCGCCGGCATCCTCAGCGGCGTATTCACCGCGACCGAATCGGCCGCGGTGGCGGTGGTCTACGCGCTGGCCCTGACTATCCTGGTGTACCGCACGCTGACATGGACGCAGTTCGTGCGCGCGGCCGCCAAGGCGGTCAAGACGACCGGTGTCGTGCTGTTGCTGATCGGCATATCCGCCACCTTCGGCTACCTGATCAGCTTCTACGGCGTAGCCGAAAAAACCGGCGACCTGCTGGCGTCGATCTCCACCAGCCCGTGGGCCATCTTCCTGATGGTCAATATCGTGCTGTTCCTGCTCGGGACCTTCCTGGACATGGCCGCCACGATATTGATCTGCACGCCTATCTTCCTGCCCATATGCATGCAATACGGCATGGGGCCGGTGCAGTTCGGCATGGTGATGCTGCTGAACTGCGCGCTGGGCCTGAATACGCCGCCGGTGGGCACCACGCAGTTCGTCGGCTGCGCCATCGGCGAAGTCTCGGTGGGCACGGTAATGCGCACCATCTGGCCATTCTATGGCGCGCTGCTGGCCGCGCTGGCGCTGGTCACCTACGTACCGGCGTTTTCGCTATGGCTACCGGGCGTTCTGCTGGGCAACGGCTAGCGCCGACCGCGGGCGCACGAGCAGCGGACCGAACACGATGCTGGCCAGGCCCCACATCACGCAGGCGGCCCAGAGGGTCTGGCTGAGGAAATGGGCTCCTTGCATGACGCGTACCAGCGAAAACACCAGTCCGGCGGCCACGCCGATGGCCAGGCCGCCCCAGCGCCATTCGGGGCGACGCACCGCCCATCCGGCAAAGTACAGCGATAGCATCGCATAGCCCGCGCCCGCATGATTGCTGGGTAGCGCGCCGCCGCCTTCACGACGGCTGGACGCCCAGAAGTGGGCAGGATAGTTGGCATAGCCGCCGAACATGCTCAGGGCATAAGGGCGCGGCAGCGCGGTGTAGTGCTTCAGTTGCGAAATGATGACCTGTCCCAGCAGGCAGGTCGCGGCGATGCCCCATAAAGGCCCGCGCCACGGACGCAGCGCCGGGAACCAATGGCTGGCGATCGCCGCCGCGGTCGCGGCGACGGCGACGCCGATAGGCAGCACCAGGACGACACGGTGCCCCAGTATCTCCAGCGCGCGCGACGCGCGCCACGGAAAGGTACCGGCCGCCGCGTCGTAGAAGTAGCGGGACAAGGCCAGGTCCAGCCCCGAACGATTGACCGCTTCGGCCAGCAAGGCCAGGAGCAGGGTGATACCGAACACATGGGTCAGCAGATAGGTATCGAGACGAACGGCGGCCTTGGCGGACGCGGCAACATGGAAACGCATGGGCGAGCCAGGGAAAAAGACCCCGGCACACTACCCGAGGGGGTATCGAATATTTGTCAAATCTCTTCGGTACCGTTGAAACGCAGCGTGAAGCACGTCCCGTGAGCGGGCACGCCGACCCACGATTCCACGGTCAGGCTCCACCCTTGCATATCGCAGACCCGCTTGGCGATGGCCAGTCCCAAGCCGCGGTCCAGTTCCACGGCCGCCCGGGCCTCGTCCACCTCGCCGTTGGCGTCGCGGCGGCGCACGCTGTAATAGCGGTCGAACACGAAAGGCAGGTCATCCGGCTTGATGCCCTTGCCGTTGTCGCGTATTTCCAGACCGGCGTTGGACTGGGAACCGATCGCCCGGACTGTCAGCGTGGCCGGCGCGGCGTGTTCGATGGCGTTGCGGATCAGATTGCGCAGCACCGTCAGCAGGGCATAGCGATCCAGCTCGCGCACCGTACCGGCCGGCACCTGGTGATCCAGGTCCAGCCCTGCCTGTTCGGCATTGGCTTCCAGGCCCTGCCAGGCCGCGGCCAGCAATTCGGCCAGATCCACGGGTTCGGGCGCGCGCCGTTCGTCGCGCGCCATGGCCCGCGCGCTTTCCAGGGCGGCCGCAACGCTATCGACGTTCTTCACGATGCGGGTCAGGCGGGTCTGCTGGTCGGGCGTCACCGCGGGCGCCAGCAACATCAGCTCGCCATCGCTGCGGATGGCCGCCAGCGGCGTGCGTACCTCATGGCTCAGATTGGCCGCGAATTCCCGTTCGCGCGCCAGCGACCGGTCCACCTGGTTCTGCACACGGTTGAAGGCTTCCACCAGGCGTCCCACCTCGTCGTTGCGCTCCACGGCAAGGTCGGGCGATCCGGGTGCCCAGGTGGACAGGCGATCGGTCAGGGTCAGCATGGAGCCCACGGCCAGGTAGGCGACCTTGCGGGCGACGCCATAGGCCGCCACGATGCATATCACCCCCAGCCCCAGCACGATCAGGCCGAAGTCGAATACACGGTCTTCGTTGTCCGTGGCGTCGTACAGCACGATCAAACGCCGTTGCGCATCGACATTGGCCACCACCACATGCCAGGTCTCCGTACCCGGTTCCAGCAAGTGCAGGCCCACGGCAAGGTTGTCGACTTCCTTGGGTATCGCGGGGTTGGGCACGCCCGGCTGCTGCACCCAGGCGCGCATGGCGCCGCCGACTTCGTGCGAGCCCAGCTCAGTCAGCGTTTCCTGGCCGCTCCTGATCCGCTCGATAAGCCGCTGTGTTTCAGTGGTCAGGATATCGTTGACCAGATCGTCTTCCATCTGGTCGAAGGTCAGATAGGCCAGGACCACCAGCACCGACACGAAGATCGACACCGTGCCCGTCAGCGCCCACACGACCCGCTGGGTCAGCGTACCGCCGCTCTTCATGCCGCGCCGTCCGCGACGTCCACCAGCCGCCAGCCCGTGCCATGCACGGTCTCGATGCCGTCGAAGCCGGCATCGGTCAGGGCCTTGCGCAACAGGTGCACCTGGCTGCGCAGCGCGTCCGACGACGGCGGCTCGCTACCCCATAGCAGCGTCTCCAGCTCGGGACGAGGCACCACGCGACCGGGATCGCGCAGCAAGGCGTCCAGGATCATGCAGGACTTGCGCGTCAGGTGCACGGGCTGTCCATTGACGGATACGGCGCGCGTGCGGCTGTCGTAGCTCAACGGCCCCCAGCGCCTGACCGGCGTGCCGACCGCGCCGCTGGCACGCTGGATCAGCGCGTGCAGCCGGGCCTCGACCTCCGCCAACGCGAAAGGCTTGGTCAGGTAGTCGTCCGCGCCATGTGAAAACCCGGCGAGCTTGTCGGCCAGTTCGTCGCGCGCCGTCAGCATCAGCACGGGCACGGACAGCATGTGCTCCGTCCGCATGGCGCGCAGCACGTTGTAGCCGTCCATGCCCGGCAGTCCCACGTCCAGGATCACCGCGTCGAAATGCTGCGACGTCAACATGGACAGGGCCGCGCGGCCGTCGTAGGCCGCGTCGGGTACGAAGCCGCGGGCTTCCAGGAAGCTGTATAGATTGCCCGCGATGGTGGCGTCATCTTCAACAATCAATACACGGTGATGCGCGGCGGATAAGGGCGCGGCTGCCATGGGCGGGTCCCGGTCCGGTCAGGCGCGCACGACCTTGCCGGGATTCATGATGCCGGCAGGGTCCAGCGCCTTCTTGATACGGCGCATCAGCGCCAATTCGATGGGATCCTTGTAGCGCGGCAGCTCGTCTATCTTGAGCTGGCCGACGCCGTGCTCGGCGCTGATGGAGCCGCCGTGCGCATGGACGCTGTCATGCACGACGCCGTAGACCTGCGGCTGCAGCGCCAGCAGCGCGGCTTCTTCCTGGCCGGGCGCGCGGGTAACGTTGTAGTGCAGATTGCCGTCGCCCAGGTGGCCGAAGATGACGTGGCCGATGCCCGGGAAGCGTTCCTGCAGCAGCGCGTTGGTCGTCCGCACGAAATCCGCGATGCGCGAAATCGGCACCGACACGTCGTGCTTGATGGATTTGCCCAGTTCCGCCTCGGCCAGCGGGATGCTTTCGCGCAGATGCCACAGCGCCTTGCTCTGCGTGATGTTTTCCGCGATGGCGGCGTCGCTTGCCAGGCCGGCTTCGATGGCCTCGCCCAGCACGGTTTCGAAACGCTCGCGGGCGTGCGCTTCGCTTTCGCTATCCGACAGTTCCAGCAGCGCGAACCAGGGAGACCGCGCGGATTCGTCGCTGAACGGCAGGCGCTGCTGCGGGAACAGCCGCACCACGGCTTGCAGACAGTTGCCCGCCATCAATTCGAAACCCGTAAGCGCCGCGCCGAAGCCCTGGCGCGCACGGCCCAGCAATTGCACGGCGGACTCCACGTCGGGCACCGCCAGCAAGGCGGTGCAGCGGGCGACCGGCAGCGGGAACAACTTCAGCGTGGCGGCGGTGATGATGCCCAGCGTACCTTCGCTGCCGATGTACAGATCGCGCAGGTCGTAGCCCGTATTGTCCTTGCGCAGGCCGCGCAGGCCGTGCCAGACCTCGCCGTCCGGCGTCACGACTTCCAGGCCCAGGGTGAGGTCGCGCGTATTGCCGTAGCGCAGTACCTGCGTACCGCCGGCATTGGTGGCCAGGTTGCCGCCTATGGTGCAGCTGCCCTCCGCCGCCAGGCTCAGGGGGAACAGCCGACCGGCCTGCTCGGCGGCCTGCTGCACGGCCTGCAGGATGCAACCCGCTTCGACGGTAATGGTGTCGTTGTCGGTATCGATGGCCCGGACGCGATTCATGCGCGCCAGCGACAGCAGCACCGCCTTGCCGTCGTCCGCCGGCGTGGCGCCACCGCAAAGCCCGGTATTGCCGCCCTGCGGCACCAGCGGCACCCCATGGCGGCCGCACAGGCGCACCACGGCCGCCACCGCGTCGGCCGAGTCCGGGCGCGCCACCGCCAGCGCGCGGCCCCGATACCGTCCGCGCCAGTCCAGCGTGTAGGAGTCGGTATCAGCGCCGGTCAACACATGATCGGCGCCCAGCAGGGCTTGAAGTTCGGCAAGGAAAGTCATCGTCCACCGTATGTGTAGAACGCCCGATACGCAGCCGGGCGGGAGGGGCTATTGTAGGACTGAAGCGATGCCGGCAACACCCGGTCAGGATTGTCGAGATCGGACACATTCGGCGTCCCGGCGTCCATGCCACAATTCCATCCGGCATGCACCATCCCGCCGGGCCCCTGGCGGCCAGGCCGCGCGATGCCGCGATGCCGCTCCCATGGAAGGCCGGCCCGCCAACCGCCGCGCCGGCCCCCGCACTAGGGCATAGTCACTAGGCCATGCGCCCTGAGCGGTCCGGCCCCGCTTATCGGGGATAATCGCCCTTCCGTGTCTACCGAATCACTGACCACAAAGGAACCACCGTGGGTAATGCGTCGTCTTTCCCGGCTTCTATCTTCAAGGCGTACGACATACGCGGCACCGTGCCCGACCTGCTGAACACGCGCTTCGCGCGCGAACTCGGCCTGGCCCTGGCGGCCGTGGCGCGCGAGAAGAACATTCCGGAACTCGTGATCGGCCGCGACGGCCGTCTCAGCAGCGAAGAACTGGCCCTGGCGCTGCAGGAAGGCCTGAACGCCGGCGGCATCAGCACCCTGGACATCGGCCAGGTGCCCACGCCCCTGGTGTATTTCGGCGCCTATACCGAAAAAACCGGCTCGGGCGTGGCCGTCACCGGCAGCCATAATCCGCCGAAGTACAACGGCTTCAAGATGATGATGGGCGGCGCCGCGCTGTACGGCCAGGACATCCAGAACCTGCGCGTGGCCATGGACGCCGCCGGCGGCCAGG
Organism: Bordetella sputigena; assembly: GCF_965137885.1. Lineage (NCBI taxonomy): Bacteria > Pseudomonadati > Pseudomonadota > Betaproteobacteria > Burkholderiales > Alcaligenaceae > Bordetella > Bordetella sputigena. The sequence goes on along the minus strand of NZ_CBCSCA010000009.1, from coordinate 40,531 downwards.
CGCCCGCCGGCGTCACCCCCGGCCGCCGCCGCACCATGGACATTGTCGGCCGCTACATCGAGCGCATCGTCGGCGACGTCAAGCTGGCCCGCCCGATGAAGATCGCCATCGACTGCGGCAACGGCGTGGCCGGCGCCATCGCGCCCAGGCTGTTCCGCGAAATGGGCTGCGAGGTGACCGAACTATTCTGCGAGGTGGACGGCAACTTCCCCAACCACCACCCGGACCCGGCCGACCCGCACAACCTGGAAGACCTGATCCACTGCCTGAAGACCACCGATTGCGAGATCGGCCTGGCCTTCGACGGCGACGGCGACCGCCTGGGCGTGGTCACCAAGTCCGGCGAGATCATCTGGCCCGACCGCCAGCTGATCCTGTACGCGCGCGACGTCCTGTCCCGCAATCCGGGCGCCATGATCATCTACGACGTCAAGTGCAGCCGCCACGTCGGCCTGGCCGTCAAGGAAGCCGGCGGACAGCCGCTGATGTGGCAGACCGGCCATTCGCTGGTCAAGGCCAAGCTGGCAGAAACGGGCGCCCCGCTGGCCGGCGAAATGAGCGGCCATACCTTCTTCAAGGAGCGCTGGTACGGCTTCGACGACGGCCTGTACACCGGCGCGCGCCTGCTGGAAATCGTATCGCGCGACGCCAACCCGTCGGCCGTGCTGGAAGCCCTGCCCAAGGCCATGTCCACGCCCGAACTCAAGCTGGAAATGCAGGAAGGCGAGCCCTTCGAACTGGTCAAGGCCCTGCAGGAAAAAGGCAAGTTCGACGGTGCGATCGATGTGGTCACCATCGATGGCGTGCGGGCCGAATACCCCGACGGCTTCGGCCTGGCCCGGCCGTCGAACACGACGCCGGTCGTGGTGTTGCGCTTCGAGGCGGACAACGACGCCGCGCTGGCGCGCATCCAGGACGACTTCCGCAAGCAGTTGCAGGCGCTGAAGCCGGACGTGAAGCTGCCGTTCTAAAGAAACGCCAGGCAATGCCCCAGGCATTCCTGGCGTCGCTCGAAAAAAAGCCGCCCCTGTTGGCGGCTTTCTTGCTGGGCGGTTTCCGCCGGTGCGGCGCGCCCGACCGGACGCGCCGCACCGGCGGAAACCGCGCATTCCCCCTAGCGCAGGAACTGCGTGTACCAGGGCATGGCCACTTCCAGGCCCTCGATGATGTCGTGCATGGGCGTGTAGCCCAGCTGGTCGTAGGCCTTGGCGATATCGGCCTGCGAATGCCGCACGTCGCCGAGACGGAAATCGCCGTAGATGGGCGCCTTGTCGTATTGCACGCCATGCTTGGCCAGCAGCCGCTTCAGGTGCGCGAACAGGTCGTTCAGGCTGGTGCGGGCATTGAAGGCAACGTTGTAGACCTGGTGCTTCCCCTCCGGCTGCGCCAGCGCCGCCAGCAGATTGGCCTGCACGGCGTTCTCCACGAAGCAGAAGTCGCGGCTGGTTTCGCCATCGCCGTTGATCACCACGTCTTCGCCGCGGATCATCGCGCCGATCCACTTCGGAATGACGGCGGCATAAGCCCCGTTGGGATCCTGCCGCTTGCCGAACACGTTGAAGTAGCGCAGCCCCACGCCGCCGAAGCCATAGGTCCGGGCGAACACGTCGGCATACAGCTCATTGACGTACTTGGTCACCGCGTAGGGCGACAGCGGATTGCCGATGGCGGATTCCACCTTCGGCAAGGCCGGATGGTCGCCATAGGTGGAACTGGAAGCCGCGTAGACGAAGCCCTGCACGCCGGCATCGCGCGCCGCGACCAGCACGTTCAGAAAGCCATCGATGTTCACCGAATTGGTGGCGATGGGATCCTGGATGGAGCGCGGCACCGAACCCAGCGCCGCCTGATGCAGCACGAAGTCCACGTCGGCGACGGCCTTGCGGCAGGTCTCCAGATCACGGATGTCGCCTTCGATGAAGGTGAAGCGGCCCCATTGTTCGGCCGACACCAGCTCCATGACTTCGTCCAGATTGTGCTGATGCCCCGTGGCGAAGTTATCCAGCCCGACCACCGTCTGGTCCAGTTTCAGCAGCGTTTCCACGATATTCGAGCCGATGAATCCGGCGCAGCCGGTCACGAGCCAGGCGCGGGGCGACTTGCGCAGATCTTCGGTGATTTGTTGATAGCGTTGCGACATGCTTTGCCCTTTTCAAACGTGGATGACCAAACTCGGATTACGAAACCGGGATTACAGACGCAGGTCCGATTCTTCGGGCTGCAGCACATACTTCAGGTCGTACAGCACGTGCTCGGGCTTGCCATAGGCGCGGATACGCGCGGCACCCAGCTCGGCGAACTGCCGATGAGCTACCGCAAGAACGATGCCGTCATAGCATCCGTCCCGCGGCGCGGCGACGGGGTCGATGCCGTATTCCGCGCGCGCCTCCGCCGGATCGACCCAGGGATCGTAGACGTCGACCTCGACCCCGTATTCACTCAGCTCGCGCACGATGTCCACGATCCGCGTATTGCGCAGGTCCGGGCAATTTTCCTTGAAGGCCAGGCCCATGACCAGAACCCGGGCGCCCTGCACATGGATGCGCCGCTTGGTCATGGCCTTGACCAGCTGCGATACCACGTAGCTGCCCATGGCGTCGTTCAAGCGCCGGCCCGCCAGGATGATCTCGGGGTGGTAGCCCAGGCTTTGCGCCTTGTGCGTCAGGTAATAAGGATCGACGCCGATGCAGTGGCCGCCCACCAGGCCCGGGCGGAAAGGCAGGAAATTCCATTTGGTGCCCGCCGCCTGCAGCACCGCTTCGGTATCGATGCCCATTTTGTTGAAGATCAGGGCGAGTTCGTTGATCAGCGCGATGTTGACGTCACGCTGGGTATTCTCGATGACCTTGGCCGCTTCGGCCACCCGGATCGACGCGGCCTTGTGGGTGCCCGCCGTGACGATTTCCCCATACAGGGCATCGACCAGGCCGGCGACTTCCGGCGTCGAGCCGGCGGTGACCTTCTTGATGGTGTTGACGCGATGTGTCTTGTCGCCCGGATTGATTCGCTCGGGGCTGTAGCCCGCATAGAAATCGCGGTTGAACACCAGCCCGGAAACCCGTTCCAGCACCGGCACGCATTCTTCTTCCGTGGCGCCGGGATAGACCGTGGATTCGTAGATGACGATATCGCCGCGCTTGAGCACGCGGCCGATGGTTTCGCTGGCCTTGCGCAGCGGCGTCAGGTCGGGCTGCTTGTAGGCATCGATAGGCGTGGGTACCGTGACGATGTAGACGTTCGCCTGGGCCAGCTGCGCGGCGTCCGCGGTGAACGACAGCTGCGTGGCCGCGGCGAGTTCCCCGGGTTCGACTTCCAGCGTGTGATCGCTTCCGCGCCGTAGTTCTTCGATGCGATCCGTGTTGATGTCGAAGCCCAGTACGGGACGCTTCTTGCCGAACTCCACGGCCAGGGGCAAGCCGACGTAGCCCAGACCGACGATGGCCAACTTCACATCCCGTATACCCAACATGACGGATTTCCTGCCGCTATAGATAGGACGATTTTAGTGGATGGGGCCGGCCTGCCCGGCCGATACGGCGCGTCGATGCGACCATCTTGGTCGCGGCGGCGAAATCTGGATAAAAAAAAGCCCGAGATCTGACGATCTCGGGCTAAATCCACCAAAGGAGGAGGGTGGAGGAGACAACCGTGGCATGTCGCAGAGGGTTAACCCTGGAGTACCCTCCCAGGTACTCTGTCTGCTGTCGGGGTTTTCACCGCACCGACTGCGTTTCGACATCCGATGGACAAATCATAGCCAAACTTTTTGTGCGATGCAAGAAGATTTTTTGGGGCAATTCAACGGGCCGCAAACTGTTGCTTTTGTGCATCGCATTAATTCGCCCGACCGCCCGGCGCACTGGCGACGGCGCGCCGACGGGGAGTAGCAACGGCCATGCCGCCCCGCCCGAGTCGGGCGAACGTCGGACGGGGTTAACCCTGTAACAGTATGCAGCGGGCCGAAAAGGCCAGGGCCGGCGGACAGCGCGCGGCCCGGTCCCGCCGGCGGCGAGCCGCGTCTACAGCCAATAGGCGGTGCCGGTCATCACCCGCGAAAGCGCCCGCATGGCGCCTCGCACCGGCCAGGGCAGCGGCGCCGCGCCGGCCCGTTCCGCGCTGACGCGATGATTGATCTCATCCTGCTTCATCTGATCCACCACTTGGCGGGAACGGTGGTCCTGCGCGGGGAGGCTTTTGAGATGGCTGTCCAGGTGGGCTTCCACCTGGCGTTCGGTTTCCGCCATGAAACCCAGATTGCGGCGCACCCCGGCCCGGCTGGCCAGCAGGCCCAGGCCGAACGACCCGGCATACCAGAACGGGTTCAGGAAACTGGGGCGGCTGCGCAGCTCGCCCAGGCGCCGCTCGCACCAGGCCAGATGGTCGACCTCTTCCGTGGCGGCCTGGTGGAACATCTGGCGGGTAGCCGCGTCCGAGCAGCCCAGCGCCTGGCCCCGGTACAAGGCCTGGGCGCAGATTTCACCGACGTGATTCACCCGCATGAGCCCGGCCGCATGCCGGCGTTCGGCCGGACTGAGCGTTTCGGAGGTTTCCGGGCCGGCCGGATACGGTCGTCCGGCGCTGGAGACGCCAGCCAGCACCCGCAGGGCGCGATCCGCCTCACCCAGCAGGGCGTCCAGCGGACTCTTGCGGCGGGCCAGCGGCGGAATTGCGGAAGAAGGCTGCTGCGGATACGACATGAAAGACTCCTTGGACTCGGACATTCCCATTGTAAGGACTGCAAAGAGCGCGCCCGGATCGGGCTATGATCCCCGTTTGCGATGACGAATCAGGATTTCGACATGGAATGCACGATCGATTGGGGCGGCCCGTCTGGCATGATGTTCGTGGCCACTTCGGGTAGCGGTCATGTCGCGGTCATGGACGGCGCCGTGGACGGCGGCGGGCATGACCTGGCATTGCGCCCCATGGAAATGGTATTGGCCGGCACCGGCGGCTGCACGGCCTATGACGTGGTGCTGATCCTCAAGCGCGGCCGCCACGCCGTGACGGGATGCAGCGTCAAGCTGGAAGCGGACCGGGCCGAGACCGACCCCAAGGTATTCACCCGCATCCATTTCGCCTTCACCGTGACGGGGCACAAACTGCCGCGCGCCGCGGTGGAGCGGGCCGTGCAGCTGTCCCACGAGAAATACTGCTCGGCGTCGGCGATGCTGGCGAAAACGGCGGAACTTACGTTTTCCGTGGACGTGGTGGAGGCCGGCGCGCCCGAAGCCGCGAGCGCAAGCACGAACCCGAACTGACCGGCAGCGGAACGCCATGCGCCAATACGAAGATTTCATGCGCCATGTCTACGAACACGGCGTCACCAAGACCGACCGTACCGGCACCGGTACGCGCTCGGTGTTCGGCTACCAGATGCGGTTCGACCTGTCGCAGGGCTTTCCGCTGGTAACGACCAAGAAGCTGCATACCAAAAGCATCTTCATCGAGCTGCTGTGGTTCCTGCGCGGCGACAGCAATGTCCGCTGGCTGCAGGAGCGCGGCGTCACGATCTGGGACGAGTGGGCGGATGCGGATGGCAACCTGGGACCGGTCTACGGCGTGCAATGGCGTTCGTGGCCCACGCCCAACGGCGGCCACATCGACCAGATTACGCAATTGCTGGATCAGATCCGCCGCAACCCGGACTCGCGCCGGCTGATCGTTTCGGCCTGGAATGTCGCCGACATTCCGCGCATGGCCCTGCCGCCCTGCCACGCGCTGATCCAGTTCTACGTGGCCGACGGCAAGTTGTCCTGCCAGCTTTACCAGCGCAGCGCCGATATTTTCCTGGGTGTGCCGTTCAACATCGCGAGCTATGCCTTGCTGACGCATCTGGTGGCCCAGCAGTGCGACCTGGATGTCGGCGACTTCATCTGGACGGGCGGCGATTGCCATATCTACAGCAATCACTTCGAACAGGTCGAACTGCAGCTGTCGCGCCAGCCGTATCCGTATCCCAGGTTGAATATCAAGCGCAAGCCGGCGTCGATCTTCGAGTACGAATACGAAGACCTGGAAGTGGTCGGCTACCAGAGCCACCCGCATATCAAAGGGGCGGTGGCGGTATGAGCGCGCCGGGCCGTCCCATGGGCGAATCCGCCCATGGGAAATCAGCAAGCGTTTCCGGTTCCGCGCACGAGCGGCCGCGGTTGACCCTGGTGGTGGCGTACGCGGCCAACCGGGTGATCGGACGTGATAACGGCTTGCCGTGGAAGCTGCCGGGAGACCTGGCGCATTTCAAGCGCACGACGCTGGGCCACCCCATCGTCATGGGCCGCAAGACCTGGGAATCGCTGGGCCGGCCGCTGCCGGGCCGCAGCAATATCGTCATCAGCCGCACGCCGGGCTATTCCGCCGACGGCGCGATCATCGTGCCGGATATCGATGCCGCGCTGCGCGCGAGCGGCGATACGGACGAAGTGTTCATCATCGGTGGCGCGCAGATCTTCGGCGCGGTGCTCGACCATGCGGACCGCGTCATCGCCACCGAGATCAAGGCGGATATCGACGGCGATGCCTGGTTTCCGCACCTGCCGGCATTCCGCTGGCGCGAGGTATCGCGCCAGCCGCAGCCGGCCGAAAACGGCTACGAATACGACTTCGTCGTGTACGAGCGAGCCTGAGCGCCACGCCCGCGCCTATCGAAGAAAGGCTCTTACGACGCCCAGCCACAACGCGTCCGTGGCACATCAAGCAAGGCGAGCGGTGATTATCCTCAAGCGCGGCGGGCGCGCAGCGCTTCGTCGCGCATGAATCGCCACAGCCTGGCGTCGTCCGAGTACGCCACGTTGAGCCTGATCCAGGGCACGTCGCGCTGTTCGGCGTCGAAGTAGGAGCCCGGCGCCAGCCAGATGCCGTCGCGCAAGGCCCGTTCGGCCAGGGCGTTGGCGCCGAAGTCGCCGGCGTCGACCGGCAGGCGGGCCCACAGGAACAGCCCGGCGCGCGGTTCGGCGTGCACCTGCATGCCGTGTTCGGCCAGGCAGCGGGCGACCGTCACATGCGCCAGCGCCAAGCGCTCCCGCAGCCCCGCCACATGCGCACGATAGCGGCTATCGCGCAAGGCTTCGTGCACCACCCGCTCCATGATTTCGGGGGAGGTCAGCCCCACCGCCATCTTGGTGCGGGCCATGTCCCGCACGACGTCCGGATGGGCAACGGCATAGCCCACGCGCACGGATGGACTGATGACCTTGGAATAGCCGCTCAGGTAAATCACGCGACGCAGCCCGTCCAGCGCGCCCAGCACCGGCGCGACGCCCGGCGCCAGTTCGCGCGAGATGTCGTCCTCGATGACCCAGCAGTCATGCTGTTCGGCGATGCGCAGCACCTGGTAGGCGTTGGCCATGGTCAGGCTGGTGCCGGTGGGGTTCTGCAGCACGGTATTGACGATCATCGCGCGCGGACGGTGCGCCTGCGCCGCGCGCTCCAGCTCGGCGATATCCAGGCCGTCGACCGTGCGCGGCACCGCCACGGCACGCAGCCCGGCCAGCCGCAGCAGCGCCAGCAGGTTGGCGTAGCAAGGCTGTTCGACAATCACTGCGTCGCCGGGGCGCAGCAGTGTGCGTATGGCGATATCCAACCCATGCGTCACACCCTGGGTTAACAGCACCTGCTCGGTATCGACGGGCATGCCCAACGATGCGGCGTGCGTGGCGATGGCCTCGCGCAGCGGCACGTAGCCGTAGGGATGCCCATAGCCGGCGATGCGCGCGCCCGGCAAGCGCGCGACGTGGCGCAGTCCCAGATGCAGGCCGGTTTCGTTCAGCCATTCACCCGGCAGCCAGCCGCAGCCCGACTTGACCGGAATGGAGTGGTCGGCGAATACATCGGACAGCAGCCATTCGGCGCCAGGCGTCGGCGGCTGCCACGGCCGGGGTACGGGCACCGGCGCCGGCGCCGCCGCGGGCGCCCGCGCCGCCACCCGGTATCCCGAGCCGGGCCGCGCCTGCAGCCAGCCCTGCGCGACCAGGCGGGCGTAGGCGCTGGCAACTGTAAAGGTGCTGACATCGTAGGCGCGCGCGAATTCGCGCACCGACGGCAGCGACATGCCGGGCGCCAGCGCGCGCGCCTCGATGGCGTGCACGACGGCATCGATCAGTTGCTGCACCAGCGTGGGCGCCTGCGCACGGTCGCGCAGAGGTCGGAAATCGAGGGGAAGATCGGCCATGTAGGAACCTGTACAGTTGTCCAGAATTCACCTGTACGGTCGATCATTTTTGCACGGATTGTGTATTTGCAGGGCGCGGCGGTAAGCCGAGAATGCCAGCTGATTCCCGCAACGTCGGGCTGCCGGACTCCCGTCCGGCGGACAGCACCGCACCGCCGGTCCGGCTGTCGCCCTATTCCCATCCCGGAGCCATCATGAACGCGCCGCACACGTCTACCGATCTGTCCCACCTTTGGATGCCGTTTACGGCCAACCGGCAATTCAAAACCAATCCGCGCATGCTGGCCTCCGCCAAAGGCATGTACTACACGTCGCTGGACGGCCGCCAGATCCTGGACGGCACGTCCGGCCTGTGGTGCGTGAACGCCGGCCACTGCCGCGAGGAAATCACAGAGGCCGTCGCACGGCAGGTGGGCACCCTGGACTACGCGCCCGGCTTCCAATTGGGCCATCCCCTGGCATTCCAGGCGGCCAGCGCCGTCGCCGGGCTGATGCCGCAGGGCCTGGACCGCATCTTCTTTACCAACTCCGGTTCCGAGTCGGTCGACACCGCGCTGAAAATCGCGTTGGCCTATCATCGCGCGCGTGGCGAAGGCCAGCGCACCCGCCTGATCGGCCGCGAGCGCGGCTACCACGGCGTGGGCTTCGGCGGTATTTCGGTGGGCGGCATCTCGCCCAACCGCAAGACTTTCTCGGGCGCCCTGCTGCCAGCCATCGATCACCTGCCCCACACGCACAACCTGGAGCAGAACGCCTTTTCCAAGGGCCAGCCCAACTGGGGCGCCCACCTGGCCGATGAACTGGAACGCATCCTTGCGCTGCACGATCCGTCGACCGTCGCCGCGGTCATCGTCGAACCCATGGCGGGCTCCACCGGCGTGCTGGTCCCGCCCAAGGGCTACCTGGAACGCCTGCGCGAGATCACCAGCAAGCACGGCATCCTGCTGATTTTCGACGAAGTCATCACCGGCTACGGCCGCGTGGGCGCCGCCACCGCCAGCGAATTCTTCGGCGTCACGCCCGACCTGATCACCATGGCCAAGGGCATCAGCAATGCCGCGGTGCCGTGCGGCGCGGTGGCGGTCCGGCGCGACGTGCATGACGCTATCGTGGAAAGCGGCCCGGCCGGCATCGAGTTCTTCCACGGCTATACCTATTCGGCCCACCCGCTGGCCTGCGCGGCCGTACTGGCGACCCTGGACATCTACCGCCGCGACAATCTGTTCGCCCGCGCCCGCGAAATGGCACCGGCGTTCGAACGGGCCGCGCACGGCCTGAAAGGCACGCAGCACGTCATCGACGTACGCAACATCGGCCTGGTGGCCGGCATCGAACTGGCGCCGCGGCCCGGCGCGCCGGGCGCCCGCGCGGCCGAGGCCTTCCAGCGCTGCTTCGACACCGGCCTGCTGGTGCGCTACACCGGCGACATCATGGCGGTATCGCCGCCCCTGATCATCGACGAGAAACAGATCGAGCAGATTTTCCAGACCATCGGCTCGGTGCTGAAGGAAATCGCCTGACCATGACGACCATTCCCCATTACATCAACGGCCAGCACTTCGACGGCCGCAGCGGCCGCAACGGCGATGTCTTCAATCCGGCGCGTGGCGAAATCGCCGCCCGCGTGCCGCTGGCCAGCGTGGAAGACGTGAACCTGGCGGTAGCCGCGGCGCGCGAGGCGTTTCCCGCCTGGTCGGAAACGGCGCCGCTGAAGCGCGCCCGCATCCTGTTCAACTTCAAGGCGCTGCTGGACCAGCATCAGGACGAGCTCGCCGAACTGATCACGCGCGAACACGGCAAGGTGTTCTCCGACGCCAAGGGCGAAGTCACGCGCGGCATCGAGGTGGTCGAATTCGCCTGCGGCATTCCGCACCTGTTGAAGGGCCAGTACACCGAACAGATCGGCGGCGGCATCGATAACTGGAGCATGCGCCAGTCCCTGGGCGTGGTGGCCGGCATTACGCCGTTCAACTTTCCGATGATGGTGCCGGCCTGGATGTTCCCCGTGGCGATCGCCTGCGGCAACACCTTTGTGCTGAAGCCGTCGGAGCGCGACCCATCGGCATCGGTGCGGCTGGCCGAACTGCTGACCGAAGCGGGGCTGCCCCCCGGCGTGTTCAATGTAGTGCATGGCGACAAGCAGGCCGTGGACGCGCTGATCGCCCATCCGGACGTGCAGGCGCTGTCCTTCGTCGGTTCGACGCCGATCGCCGAATACATCTACGCGCACGGCACGGCGCGCGGCAAGCGCGTGCAGGCACTGGGCGGGGCCAAGAACCATCTGGTGGTGATGCCGGACGCCGACCTGGAGCAGGTCACGGATGCGCTGATGGGCGCGGCCTACGGCTCCGCCGGCGAACGCTGCATGGCCATCTCGGTGGCCGTGGCGGTGGGCAGCGTGGCCGACACGCTGGTGGAACGCCTGGCGCCGCGCGTGCGTGCATTGAAGGTGCTGGACGGCATGGACCCGCAGGCCGAGATGGGCCCGCTGGTCACCGCGCAGCATCGCAACAAGGTGCGCGGCTATATCGAAGACGGCATCGCCGCGGGCGCGCAAATGGTGGTGGACGGGCGGGATATTTCCGTGCCGGGCAGCGAGAAGGGTTTCTTCCTGGGCGGCACGCTGTTCGATCACGTCAAGCCGACGATGAACATCTACCGCGAGGAGATCTTCGGCCCGGTGCTGTGCGTGGTGCGCGTGCCGGACTTCGCCTCGGCGGTGAAGCTGATCAACGAGCACGAGTTCGCCAACGGCGTGTCCTGCTTCACGTCCGATGGCGGCGTGGCGCGGGCCTTCGCGCGGCAGATCCAGGTAGGGATGGTGGGCATCAATGTGCCGATTCCGGTGCCGATGGCCTGGCATTCCTTCGGCGGCTGGAAGCGGTCGCTGTTCGGCGACCACCACGCCTATGGCGAGGAAGGCGTGCGCTTCTATACGCGCTACAAGAGCGTGATGCAGCGCTGGCCGGACAGCATTGCCAAGGGCGCGGAATTCACCATGCCGGTGGCGAAGTAGTTATTGCTACCCACCGCCGCGCTGCGCGTGGCGGTGGCAGCAGCGGGCCCGGGCGGCAAGGCGCGGGACCCGCACATGGGGGACTATCTGGCGATAAGAAGGCCCGGCGCGCGAGCGCCGGGCCTTTTCGCTTCAGGCATACGCCTCGACAGGCAGGCACGAACACACCAGGTTGCGATCGCCATAGGCGTTATCCACGCGCGCCACCGGCGGCCAGTACTTGCCGTCCTTCAGCGACTCCAGCGGATAGGCGGCCTCGCGCCGCGTGTAGTCGTGATGCCATTCGTCGGCCATCAAGGTGGCGGCGGTATGCGGGGCGTTCTTCAGCACGTTATCGTCCCGATCCCGCTCGCCGCGCTCGATCAGCGCGATTTCCTGGCGTATCGCGATCATGGCGTCGACGAAGCGATCCAGTTCGGCCAGGCCTTCCGATTCCGTGGGCTCCACCATCAGCGTGCCCGCGACCGGGAAGCTCATGGTGGGCGCATGGAAACCGTAGTCGATGAGGCGCTTGGCGATGTCTTCCGCCGACACGCCGCTGCTGTCCTTCAGCGGCCGCACATCCAGGATGCACTCGTGCGCGACCCGGCCATTGCGGCCGCAATACAGCACGGGATAATGCTCGCGCAGGCGATGGGCGATGTAGTTGGCGTTCAGGATGGCCACTTCGGTCGCCCGCAGCAAGCCCTCCGCCCCCATCAGCGCGATGTAGATGTAGGGAATCGGCAGGATGCCCGCCGAGCCGAACGGCGCCGCCGACACCGGCCCGACCTTGGCGCCTTCCGGCAGCTTGCCGGCCGCATCCACCACGCCGGGCAGATAGGGCGCCAGATGCCCGCGCACCGCCACCGGCCCCACGCCCGGACCGCCGCCGCCGTGCGGAATGCAGAAGGTCTTGTGCAGGTTCAGGTGCGACACGTCGGAACCGAACTTGCCGGGCTTGGCGAGCCCCACCATGGCGTTCATGTTGGCGCCGTCCATATACACCTGGCCGCCGGCCTGATGCACGATGTCGCAGATCTCCGTGACGGCCTCTTCGAACACGCCATGCGTCGACGGATAGGTGATCATCAGCGCCGCCAGGCGATCGCCCACCTGCGCCACCTTGGCGCGCAGATCCGCGACGTCCACGTTGCCGTTGGCGTCGGAGGCCACGACGACCACCTGCATGCCGGCCAGTTGCGCCGACGCGGGATTGGTGCCGTGCGCCGACGACGGAATCAGGCAGACGTTGCGCTGATGCTGGCCATTCGCCTCATGGTAGGCGCGGATCGCCAGCAGGCCGGCGTACTCGCCCTGGGCGCCCGAATTCGGCTGCAGGCTGACGGCGTCGTAGCCGGTGATCTCGCACAGCGCGGCCGACAGCTTGTCGATCAGCTGGCGATAGCCGGCGGTCTGCGCCGCGGGCGCGAAGGGATGGATGTGCGCGAATTCCGGCCAGGTGATGGGAATCATCTCGGCCGTCGCGTTCAGCTTCATGGTGCACGAGCCCAGCGGGATCATGCTACGGTCCAGCGCCAGATCCTTGTCCGCCAGCTTGCGCAGGTAGCGCAGCATATCGGTTTCGGACTGCACGCTGGAAAAGACCGGATGCGCCAGGATTTCGCCCTGGCGCGCCAGGGAGGCCGGGATGCCGGCGCCGGCGCGCGGGTCCAGCGCGTCGATATCGATCGCGGCAGCAGTCTTGCCCAGCCCGCTGGCGAACACGCCCGCCAGCTGCGTCAGATCGGCGTCGGTGACGGTCTCGTCCAGCGATACCGCGACGTGCTCGCCATCCACCGCGCGCATATTGATGCGCACCGCGTCCGCGGCCGCCAGGACCGCCGCGGTGGCGGAACCCGTGCGCACGTGCAGCGTATCGAAGAAAGTCTCGTTGACGACCTTGGCGCCCAGGTCGCTCAAGGCCGCGCGCAGGATGGCGGTGGCGCGCTGCACGCGCTGGGCGATGCGGCGGATGCCGGCCGGGCCGTGCCAGACGGCGTACATGCCCGCCATCACAGCCAGCAGCACCTGCGCCGTGCAGATGTTGGACGTGGCCTTTTCGCGGCGGATGTGCTGTTCGCGCGTCTGCAGCGCCAGGCGCAGCGCGTTGTTGCCCTGCGCATCCTTGGACACGCCGACCAGGCGGCCCGGCATATTGCGCTTGTAGGCGTCCTTGCAGGCCATGAAGCCCGCGTGCGGGCCGCCGAAACCGAAGGGCACGCCGAAGCGCTGCGCCGAACCCACGGCGATGTCCGCGCCCCAGGCCCCCGGCGGGGCCAGCAGGGCCAGCGCCAGCAGGTCGGTGGCGCATGCCACCACGGCGCCGCGCGCGTGGGCGGTTTCGGCCAGGGCGCGATAGTCGTCCACGCCGCCCAGGCTGCGCGGGTATTGCACCAGCACGCCGAAGCAATCGGGCAGCCCGGCGGTTTCATCGCCAACGACGATTTCGATATCCAGGCCTTCCGCGCGGGTGCGCACGACCTCGATGGTCTGCGGATGGCAGTGGCTGGAAACGAAGAACACATTGCTGGACGACTTCGCGCCGCGGCGGGCCAGCGTCATGGCTTCCGCGGCGGCCGTGCCTTCATCCAGCAGCGACGCATTGGCAATGTCCAGACCGGTCAGGTCCGCCACCATGGTCTGGTAGTTCAGCAGCGCTTCCAGGCGGCCCTGCGAGATTTCCGGCTGGTAAGGCGTATACGCCGTGTACCAGGCGGGATTCTCCAGGATATTGCGCAGGATGACGTTGGGCGTATGCGTGCCGTAATAGCCCTGGCCGATATAGCTGCGGTAGACCTGGTTGCCGCGCGCGATGTCGCGCAGTTCGGCCAGCACGTCCGGCTCGCTGCGCGCCGGCGGCAGCGCCAGCGGCGCCTGGGTGCGTATGGCGGGCGGCACGACCTGGCTGATCAGGTCTTCCAGGCTGTCCGCGCCCAGCGCGCGCAGCATGGCGGCCTGGTCGGCATCGGAAGGACCAATATGGCGGGGAATGAAATCGGTGTGCGTGTCGAGGGGGCGCGACATGGTATCTCTTGAAAGTGGCCTTACAGGGCTTCGTAGCCGGCGGCGTCCAGCAGCTTGTCCAGATCGGCGGAGTTGTCCGGCTTGATCTTGAAAATCCAGGCGGTGTAGGCGCCGCTGTTGATCTGCGCGGGATCGGCTTCCAGCGCGTCGTTGAAGGCGACGACCTCGCCCGCCACCGGCGCATAGATGTCCGATGCGGCCTTGACCGACTCCACCACGCCGGCCGTATCGCCGGCGGCCAGCTTGGCGCCAACCTTGACGTCGCCGACGAAAACGAGATCACCCAGTTGTTCCTGGGCCTGGTCGGTGATGCCGACGACGAAGACGTCGCCTTCGGCTTTCACCCATTCATGCGATTCGGTGTACTTGCGATCGGTGGGCAGGCTCATGGAAGGAGCTCCTAAGAATTCAAAAATCGTGGCAAGGATGAATAGAGAGGTAATGCGCGCCCCGCCCATGCGGTACGCGCCGGCATGGGCATCGCCAGTTTACGGTTGTTCGATGGCTTTGCCGTTGCGGACGAAGGGCAATTTGCACACGGTCGCCGGCACCCACTTGCCGCGGATGTCCACTTCGACGGTATCGCCGGGATTGACGCCCACCGGCATGCGCGCGAAGGCGATCGACACGCCCAGCGTCGGCGACATCGTGCCGCTGGTGATTTCGCCATCGCCATGCGACGTGCGCACCGCCATATGGGCACGCATCACGCCGCGTTCGTTCAGCTTCAGGCCCAGGAAAGCGGCCGGCGTGGCGAACTCCTCGATGGCCGCGCGGCCGATGAAGGCGCGCGCCGGATCCTTCAATGAGACGGTCCAGGTCAGCCCGGCCTGCGCGGGCTGGGTGACTTCGTCCATGTCCTGGCCGTACAGATTCATGCCGGCTTCCAGGCGCAGCGTGTCGCGCGCGCCCAGGCCGCAGGGACGCACGCCCTGCGCGGCCAGGTCGTTCCACAAGGCGACCACTTCCGTGGAGGGCAGCACGATCTCGAAGCCGTCCTCGCCGGTGTAGCCGGTGCGCGCCACCAGGGTGTCGGGTTCGAAGCGCGCGGCGGTGAACGGCGTCAGGCTTTCCGTATCAGCCTTCCAGGCCGGACGCGCGGCCCAGACCTTGGCACGCGCATTCGGCCCCTGTACGGCCACCATGGACAGATCCCGGCGCGGCGCGATGGAGACGGATAGCCGGGCGGCAATGGCGATGCGCTGCATCCAGGCGACGTCCTTGTCGGCGGTGGCGGCGTTGACCACCACGCGCCAGCGGTCGGCGGCGAAGAAATAGACGATCAGGTCGTCGATCACGCCGCCCTCGGGATTCAGCATGCAGCTGTACAGCGCCTTGCCGGGCGTGGCCGTCAGCTTGGAGACGTCATTGGCGATCAGGCGGCGCAGGAAGGCCATGGCGTCGGCGCCCGTGACGTCGACGTTGAGCATGTGCGACACGTCGAACATGCCGGCATCCTGCCGGACGGCGTGGTGCTCTTCCAGCTGCGAGCCATACGCCAGCGGCATGTTCCAGCCGCCGAAGTCGACCATGCGCGCGCCGGCATCGATATGGGCTTGCGCCAGGGGGGTGTTCTTCAGGGGGTGCGACATGGCAAAAAGCTCCGGACAGCGGCGGTAGGGGGCCGATAGTGGGCCATCAGGGTACCGTTAGGGCGGCGGATACCGGCCTGGATGCGGAAAGCGCCCAAGACCGGCCGTGTTTCCGCCCCTCTGTCCTTTTGCCTGAGAGTTGCCCCGCGCATGTGGATGGCGGGTTTGCACCTTCGGCGTCCGGGCGCATCGCGTGTAACGGACGGCCGGCTCTCTCCAGAGCGCTGTGTTCGTCCGGGCGCCGAATGCGGCGCGGTCCGGGCAAGGCATGCTGCGGTATGGGTTGCCTGAGCGATTCCGGGCGAATTGCGCCTTCGGCGGCGGCGCGCCGGGGGGCGTGCCGCTCTCTCCCGCACGATGCGTGACAGCGTGGCGAAGAATACAACTCAGGCCAGGGCGGTGTCCAGCAGCATCATCAGCACGAAGCCCAGCATCAGGCCGCCCGTGGCATAGACCTCGTGCCCCTTGCGATGCGATTCCGGGATGATCTCGTGGCTGATGACGAACAGCATGGCGCCGGCGGCGAAACCCAGGCCCCAGGGCAACAGTACCGTTGACCAGGCCATCACCGCGGCGCCGGCCAGCGCGCCGATCGGCTCGATCAGCCCGGACACCATGCCCAGGGTCACGGCGAATGCCCGGCCATAGCCCGCCGCCAGCAGGGCGACCGCGACGACCAGGCCTTCCGGCACGTCCTGGATCGCGATGCCGGTGGCCAGCGCGCCGGCGCGCATGGGATCGGTGCCGCCGAAGCCCACGCCGATGGCCAGGCCCTCCGGCAGGTTGTGCAGCATGACCGCGAAAATGAACAGCCAGGTGCGCTTGAGCATGCGGGCGTCATGTCCTTCCCGGCCCTTGATGAAATGCTCGTGCGGTACGCAGCGCTCCAGCCACAGCAAGGCCGCGCCGCCCAGCAGGATAGCCGCGCCCACCGTCATGCCGGCGCCCCATGGGCCGGCGCCGAGGTCGCGCGCGGCCTGGATCCCCGGGGCCACCAGCGAAAACGCGCTGGCCGCCAGCATCACGCCGGCGCCGAAACCGAACATGGTGTCCTGCACCCGCTCGGACAGGCGCTGGGAAAACATGACCGGCAAGGTACCGGCCGCCGTCGCCCCCGCCGCGATCAGCCCGCCCAGCCAGGCGTTGGCGATCTGCGGATGGCTGTCTTCCAGGGACAGCCATATCGCCCAGGCACCGATCGCGGCCAGCAGCGGCACGACGACCATCAAGGCCTTGCCGGCGCCGGCGCCGGCCAGCGAACGTATGTGCGTGTTCATGTTGCGTCCCTTTTCCCGTGATGCGCGTGGCGTGCGCATCTTCTTTGCTCGCATGGCACGCGTGGTGGTCTGGGTGGCGACCCGCGTGGTCGCCCAGAGAGCAAAAAACGCGCCGCGCCGGACAGCTGGCGTTCAGTTTCCACTACGCGTGCCGAGGGAACAAGGGCGAGCGGTACGAAACGGCACCAGATTGGCCGGATCCAGAAGAATCCGCTCATGCGGAAGGGATTCGGACAGCGCGAGTCGCGCGGCGCGGGCCTCGGCACGCCAGGCCTGGACGTCCAGCCCCGGTCAGAGCGCCCGGCCGCAAGCGACGCCGGAGGCCCAGGCCCACTGGAAGTTGTAGCCGCCCAGCCAGCCCGTCACGTCGACGGCCTCCCCGATGAAGTGCAGGCCGGGCACGCCGCGCGCCTGCATGCTCTTCTGGTCCAGGCCGCGGGTGTCGACGCCGCCGCGCATGACTTCCGCCTTCTTGTAGCCGGCGGTGCCGCCGGGGGTCAGGGTCCAGCCGTGGATATTCCGCGCCAGTTCGCGCAGGATCCTGTCCGGAATATCGGCCAGGCGCGCGCCCGCCAGCGGCTGGCCGCGCCCGTCCACGACGCCATGCAGCCACTGTTCGGCCAGTCGGCGCGGCCAGAGCGCCGCGAGCGCCGTCCCCAACTGCTGGCGCCCGCCGGATTTGGCCTCGATCAGCTCGCGCGCCAGATCGCGCCCGCTGGCCAGGTCCAGCGTAATGGGTGCTCCGGGATTCCAGTAACTGGAGATCTGCAGGATGCCGGGCCCCGACAGGCCCCGGTGAGTGAACAGGATGTCTTCCAGGAATTCGCCCTGCCCGCTGCGCACGCCGGCCTCCAACGCCACGCCCGACAAAGAGGCGAAGGGCGCCCACTGGGCGGCATCGAAGGTCAGCGGCACCAGGGCCGGCCGTGGCTCCACCACTTTCAGGCCGAACTGCCGGGCCACTTTCAAGGCGTAATCGGTGGCGCCCAATTGCGGTATCGCCATGCCGCCGGTGGCCAGCACCAGTTTGGCGGCGCGCAGCACGCCATGGCCGGTGGTGCGCAGTTCAAAGCCCGCATCGGCGACGCGGGCGATTTCCGCCACCGTGCAGGGCATGCGCCACTGCACCTGGCCGGCGTCGCACTCCGCGCGCAGGACGTCGATGATGGACTCGCTGGAATCGTCGCAGAACAACTGCCCGCGGTGCTTCTCGTGCCAGGCCACCCGATGGCGGCGCAACAGGTCCAGGAAATCGCGCGGACCATAGCCGGCCAGCGCGGAGCGGCAGAAATGCGGGTTCTCCGACAGGAAATTCGCCGGCCCCGTGCCCGTATTGGTGAAATTGCAGCAGCCGCCGCCGGATATGCGGATTTTCTCCGCCAGCCGGTCGGCGTGGTCGATCAGCACGACCCGCAGGCCGCGCTGGCCGGCGACGGCGGCGCACATCATGCCCGCCGCGCCGGCGCCGATGATGGCGACGTCGAACATGCGCGCGCCTTACTGGTCCTGGTCTTCCTTCAGGCAGTCGACGTAGTAACGCACCTGGCCGTCGGCATCGACGTCCTCCGCCAGGCCGTGGATGTCGGTTTCAAAGCCGGGAAAGCGTTCGTTGAATTTGCGCGCGAACTGCAGGTATTGCACGATGGTGCGGTTGAAGCGTTCGCCCGGAATCAGCAGCGGGATGCCGGGGGGGTAAGGCGTCAGCAGCACGCCGGTAACCCGTCCCTCGAGCTCTTCGATCGCCACGCGTTCCACCTGGCGGTGCGCCATGCGCGCGAAGGCGTCGGAAGGCTTGAGCGCCGGCACCATATCGCTCAGGTACATCTCGGTCGTCAGGCGCGCCACGTCGCTTTCGCGATAAGCCTCGTGGATCTGCTGGCACAGATCGCGCAGGCCGATGCGCTCGTACTGCCGATGGTCGCGGCAGAATTCGGGCAGGATGCGCCACATCGGCTGGTTGCGGTCGTAGTCGTCCTTGAACTGCTGCAGGGCGGTCAGCAGCGTATTCCAGCGGCCCTTGGTGATGCCGATGGTGAACAGGATGAAGAACGAATACAGGCCGGTTTTTTCCACCACCACGCCGTGCTCGGTCAGGTATTTGGAGACCAGCGCCGCCGGAATGCCGGTTTCGCCGAAGCTGCCCGAAATATCCAGGCCCGGGGTGATGATGGTGGCCTTGATCGGATCCAGCATGTTGAAGCCGTCGGCGATATCGCCGAAGCCATGCCAATGGTCGCCCGATTCCAGCAGCCAGTCGTCGCGGTTGCCGATCCCGTCGGGCACCAGCCGGTTCGGCCCCCAGACCTTGAACCACCAGTCGTTGCGGCCGAACTCGGATTCCACCTTGCGCATCGCACGGCGGAAATCCATGGCTTCGCGGATGCTTTCCTCGACCAGGGCGGTGCCGCCCGGGGGCTCCATCATCGCGGCCGCCACGTCGCAGGACGCGATGATCGCGTACTGCGGCGAGGTCGACGTATGCATCAGGTAGGCTTCGTTGAAGATATTGCGATCCAGCTTGCGGGTCTTGGACTCCTGCACGATGATCTGCGAGGCCTGCGAAATGCCGGCCAGCAGTTTGTGCGTGGAGTGCGTGGCGAAGACCATCGCCGATTCGCTGCGCGGGCGCCCTTGCCCGATCGCATGCATATCCTGGTAGAACTCGTGGAAGGCCGCGTGCGGCAGCCAGGCTTCGTCGAAATGCAGCGTGTCGACGTAGTCGCCCAGCTTTTCCTTGATCATCTCGACGTTGTAGATGACGCCGTCGTAGGTGCTTTGGGTCAGCGTCAGGATGCGGGGCCGCTTGTCCTTCGCTTCGCGCGCGAACGGATTGGCCTCGATCTTCTTCATGATGCTTTCGGGTTCGAATTCCTCGATGGGAATCGGCCCGATGATGCCCAGGTGGTTGCGCGTGGGCCGCAGGAACACCGGGATCGCGCCCGTCATCGTGATGGCGTGCAGGATGGACTTGTGGCAATTGCGGTCGACCACCACCACGTCGCCGGCCGCCACGTTGGCGTGCCACACCACCTTGTTGGAAGTCGACGTGCCGTTGGTGACGAAGTAGCAATGGTCGGCGTGGAAAATACGCGCGGCGTTGAGCTCCGATTCCGCGACGGGGCCGGTGTGATCCAGCAGCTGGCCCAGTTCGTCCACCGCGTTGCAGACGTCGGCGCGCAGCATGTTTTCGCCGAAGAACTGGTGGAACATCTGGCCCACCGGGCTTTTCAGGAAGGCCACGCCGCCGGAATGGCCAGGGCAATGCCAGGAATATGAACCATCCTGCGCGTACTTGACCAGCTCGCGGAAGAACGGCGGCGGCAGGCTGTCCACATAGGCGCGCGCTTCGCGGATGATGTGGCGGGCCACGAACTCCGGCGTGTCCTCGAACATGTGGATGAAACCGTGCAGCTCGCGCAGGATGTCGTTGGGAATGTGCTGCGAGGTGCGGGTTTCGCCGTACAGGTAGATCGGGATGTCCGCATTGCGAAACCGCAGTTCGCCGATGAAGGTCCGCAGGTTCTTGATGGCGCTGGCCACGTCCTCCGGCGAATCGACGTCGAACTCCTCGTCGTCGATCGACAGGATGAAGGCGCTGGCCCGGCTTTGCTGCTGGGCGAACGAGCTCAGGTCGCCATAGCTGGTGACGCCAAGCACCTCCACGCCTTCAGCCTCGATCGCCGCCGCGAGCGCGCGTATGCCCAGCCCCGAGGCGTTCTCGGAACGGTAGTCTTCGTCGATGATGACAATGGGAAAGCGGAATTTCATGCGGGGGGACTCCTGCGGGGTAGGGCCAAAAGCCGACGCGAGTGTACTGCGGACACGCGACACGAGCGTTGCGCCGCCGCATGGGCCGGCGGACCCGGCCGGGGAAGCATCCTGCGTACCCGGCCGTGCGTTACAGTTGAGCACCATGCCGATAGCGCCACCCGCCCTCCTTGTCCGCCGTCTCGCCGCCCAGGATGCGGCCGCCTTCCAGTCTTTGCGGCTGCATGCCTTGCAGGAATCGCCGACCGCCTTCGGCGCCCATCTGGAAGACGAGCGTCGCTATACGCTGGACATCATCGCGGGCTGGATCGCACCGGCGGATCCGGCGGGCGGAGGCGGCATCGGCGCCTTCGACGGGGAAAACCTGGTCGGCATGGCCTGCGTGCGACGCGCCGCCGGGCGCAAGGAAGCCCACAAGGCGTCGCTGGTGTCGGTCTACGTCGCGCCGGGCCATCGTGGCGCCGGCGTGGCCTCCCGCCTGATCCGGGCCGCGATCGAGCTGGCGCGTGGCATGGACGGCGTTCGGCGCATCAATTTATCCGTCACTGTCGGCAATCAGGCCGCGCTGGCCCTGTATCGGCGCCTGGGCTTCGCAATTTATGGCCGTGAAATCGAGGCCCTGTGGGTCGATGGCGCGTATTACGACGAGCACCTGATGACGCTGGCCCTGGAGACGCGCGGCCTGGCATATGCCGCTGTCGACGAAGGGGACTTCGATGCCCTGGCGGACCTGCGCGTCGCCGCCATGCGTGACAGCCTTGAACAGATCGGGCGCTTCGATCCCGAGCGGGCGCGGCAGCGGCTGCGCGCGACGTACGCGCCGCGGGACACGCTGGCGATCCTGCGGGACGGGCAGCGGATCGGTTTTTACACACTCCGGCGGGATGACGGCGCGCTCAAGCTGGATCACCTGTACATCGCACCGGGCCATCAGGGCGCGGGCGTGGGCGCCGCGGTGCTGCGGCGGGTGTTCGAGCGGGCCGATGCGCTCGGACTGCCCGTGCGGGTCGGCGCCTTGCGCGATAGCGCATCGAACCGCTTCTATCGGCGGCATGGTTTCGTGGAGACCAGCCAGGACGCCTGGGACATCTACTACGAAAGGGCGCCGCGCGGGTCGGACGGCTGACACCGGGCCGCTTGCACGCTGTCGACCGCGGATTGCAGGTCGCGGGCAGCGCGCCAGGCGGCATCGGCAGCCGGGTGCGCGCGGCATCCTAGGGTAAGGCCGAAGTCCGTTTACCTCGGCGTCGTGGCAGGCTACGGCTGCGCCGCGGTGCGCACAGGATGGCGCGCGCGGCTTCCATCGCAACTTCCAGGAACCTCCATGCCCGCACTTTCCCGGCCTTCCGCCGCCCGCCTTGCCCACCTCGCCGCCCTGCTCGCCGCGGCCATGCTGACCACGGTGTCGGCGCAAGCCGCCACGACCCTGCAAATGACCACGGAGTATCCGGCCACCTCCATGCCCGGACTGGGCGTGTCGACCTTCGCCGCGCAGGTCAAAGAAAAGTCCCACGGAAACATCGTCGTCGAAACGAGTTTCGATGCCTCCAAGGGGTTCAAATCCGCCGACATGGTGGACGCCGTCCAGGCGCGCAAGGTCGACGCCGCGGATGCCTTCGCGGGCGGCCTGGCCAATAAATATCCGATCTTCGGCGTGTCCTCGCTGCCCTTCCTGGCCGATTCCCTGGACAAGGCCCGCGCGCTGCGCGACGCGGCGCGGCCCGTGTATGAGCGATTCCTGGCCGCGCACGGCCAGAAACTGCTTTACACCACGCCGTGGCCGCCGTCCGGCATCTGGTCCAAGGCGCCCATCAAAACAGTGGCGGACCTGCAGGCGCTTTCCATCCGCACGTACGACGACGTCTCCCAGGCCACCATGACACGGGCGGGCGCGAAGGCGGTAAACATATCCTTCGCCGACGCCATGCCGCGTCTGGCGTCCGGCGAAGTGAACGCCGTACTCTCATCGGGTGACGGCGGCGCCGGTCGCAAACTCTGGCAGTACCTTACTTACTTCACCGAAGTGAACTACGCGATGCCCCTGTCGATCGCGACGATGAACCTGGATGCCTATCGGGCGCTGGACGCCGACGGCCGCCAGGCCGTGGACCGGGCGGCGGCCGCCACCGAAGCGGAGCAGTGGAAGCGCATGGAGGGCCGGCTGGAGGAAAACCGCGCCAACATGCGCAAGAACGGCGTGACGATCGAATCCAGCGTACCTGCGCCGGTCCAGCAGGCGCTGCGCGCGGCGGCATCCGGTGCGGTGGCCGATTGGCAGGCCAGCACGGGTGCGGACGGCAAGGCCATCCTGGATAAGTATCAAGCGAAGTAAGGCTCGGGAAGTAAAACTCGCCGGGGAGGCCGGGCGGCGGGACCACGCAGCACGGCCCGCCGGGAAACCGGCCGGTCGCGTGTCAGGTCTTGGGCAGCGTGACGCCCAGCTGCCCCTGGTATTTGCCGCCGCGATCGCGATACGAGGTTTCGCAGACTTCGTCGCTTTCCAGGAACAGCATCTGGGCGCAGCCTTCGCCCGCATAGATCTTGGCCGGCAGCGGCGTGGTGTTCGAGAACTCCAGCGTGACGTGGCCTTCCCATTCGGGTTCGAGCGGCGTGACATTGACGATGATGCCGCAGCGCGCGTAGGTGCTCTTGCCCAGGCAGATCGTCAGGACACTGCGCGGAATCCGGAAATACTCCACGGTGCGCGCCAGGGCGAACGAATTCGGCGGAATGATGCAGACATCGCCCGTGAAATCGACGAAGGACTTTTCATCGAAATTCTTCGGATCCACGATGGTGGAATTGATATTCGTGAATATCTTGAATTCGTTGGCGCAGCGTACGTCGTAGCCGTAGCTGCTGGTGCCGTAGCTGACGATACGGCCGCCGTTCGACTCGCGCACCTGGCCGGGCTCGAAAGGTTCGATCATGCCGTTGGCCGCGGCGCGCCGGATCCACAGGTCGCTTTTGATGCTCATGGAAAGAAAGCCTCGATTTGAAGTGGGCGGTATTTTAGCCCCCATGGCCCTTCCGGCCCGGCTGGTCAATCGCCCAGAAATGTCCGATATACCAGTTCCAGGCCGTTGACCGACCCGCCCTTCAGATCCACCGACCAGCGCCGCGACAGGCGGTAGCTCAGTCGTCCCACCGTTTCCGAACCGGCCAGCGCCTGCTCGACGCTGAGCGTTACGCCGTCCGCGAAGTTCTTGCTTGCCACGACGAATTGCGTCGCCAGGGTCTGGCTGGCGTCCTGGTTCACATTGCCCGCCACGGTCTGGTCGGGCAGCAGGCTGTTGGATCCGCCCAGCGTCCCATTGCGCACCGTCACATCGTCCAGGCCGAATTTCTTATAGAAGGGTTCGCCGTTGCCCAGCAGCGCCGTTCCCAGCGATACCAGCAGCGCCGTATCGTTGCCGCTGGCGTCTGGCGCGCGGCCCAGCACCAGCCAGGAGAGTTTTTCCTCGTCGCTGACATCCGGGTAGGAAATCAGGTCGATGCGCGGCCGCTGCGCCGTGCCGCTGACGCGCACGCCGGCTTCCACCTGCTCGCCCGTGCGCAGCGCCTCGATATCCAGCAGGGGGTTGTCCAGGGCGCCCTGGAAGGTCACCGTCCCGCGCCGCAGCTGCAGCCGCTGGCCATAGGCGTCGATACGGCCCGCCCGCGTGCGCAGCGCGCCCGTGCCCGACAGGCGATGGTCGACATAGCGGATGCGGATGGAGCCGCCCAGCGCGGCGTCCAGGCCCATGCCCGTCAGGTAAAACCGCGAACCCAGGTCCACGTTCAGATCCATATCGGTCTGCAGCGGCGTGGAAGGCGCGGGATTGTCGGCGCCCGGCCGGTGGACGACGACATCGCCGTCCAGCGACGGCACTTCGCTAAGGACTTCCAGGCTGGCCCAGCCGGCGTCCGCCTTGACGTTGCCCCGGATAGAAAGGCGCGGCAGGGCGGCGTCGATGTCGATGGCGCCGGACATCATGGCGAAACGGTCCGCGCGCTGTATGACGGGGAACCGGCGCAGGACGACGTGCACCTGCCCGGCCGCGTCGGCCAGCCGCCAGCTTCCGCTCGCATCGATGTAGCCATTTTTGGCGTCCGGATCGCGTGTCACCCAGTCGCGCGTGCGCGCCTCGGTAGGCAGTACCCGCAGGACCGCGGGAAAGCGCAGCGATTCGACGATCAGCCGGTCTTCCTGCAAGCGCGCGGAGAGCGTGCCGTCGACCATCCGCACGCCGTCGTCGATGCGCACATAGCGCAGCCCCGTGCCGCGCACCGTGCCGCTGGCCGTCCAGGCGCCGTCCGGCATGCCCTGCGCCTGGATGCTGGCCTTCAGCGCGCCGCCGATATCGGTACTGTCGCCGGTGAACAGCTCCACCCATTTCAGGTCGGAGATGTCCGCGTCCAGCGATGCCCGCATCGGCTGGCGCGGCGCCAGGCCTATGCCGCCGTCGGGCGTCGCCGCCAGCATGACAGTGCCGGTACCGCGCAGCGAACCCATGCTTGCCGTATCCACCCGCAACGTGGCATCGACGCGGCTGTTGCGTCCGCCCGCCGAGGTGGCGTTCAGATCCAGGACCAGATCGCGCAAGCCCAACGGGATAGGCGGATCGCCGGGAATCAGCAGATCGCCGGACCGGCGCGCCACGCGGGCCTTGCCGGTCAGGGCGCCCGCATAGCGCAGGTCCCAGGACACATCCACGGCGATGCGCCGCTGGCTGGCGGGGACGCGCGCATTGACGCGCTGGGGCCGATCCGGCGCCTGCTGCCCCGGCTCGTCCCGGCCCAGCGCCCGCTGGATGCGGCGCGCCATGGCCGGTGTCAGGACCAGGTCATCCACGCGGCCCGCCGTTTCCCAGCGGCCGGGGCCGCCGCGCGAGCCGGCGTGGTCCAGCACGAAATGGTCGCCGCCCGGCAATTTCAGTTCGATGCGCGCCGCACCGGCCTGCCATTGCCACAAGGGCGCGTTGGCGCGCGGCAGCCAGGCCACGGTCACCGGTCCGGGCGCCGACACTTCGAAGCCCGCATGGGTGAAGATGAGCCGGGAAACCGTGCCGCGCCATCCCGGCTCGCGCGCGGCGGCGTCGGTGCCCTGGCCGGTACCGTAGCCGCCGCTGACATCCAGGGCCGCCTGCATGGGCGCACTGCCCAATATGCCGGGCCGCGAGCGGGCGGGCGTGTAACCGCCGCGCAGTTCCAGCCGGTGCCGGGCCGGCGTGCCGGTCAGCCTGGCCTGCAGGTTGGCGGCACCTTCCAGGCCGGGCCAGAAGGCGGCCAGCGCGGGCGCGCCGGCATCGATCGTGATGGCGCCGGCGCTTGGACTGATGTCGCCACGGGCCTGCAGCCGGTTGGGACCCAGCCGCAGATCCACCGCCAGGCCTTGCACGCGCACGTCCGCCAGGGCCGTGGTCCAGTCCGCCGACGGACTGTCATTGGCCGCCGTCGTCACGCGGCCGCGCGCGGTGCCCTGCAAGGGCTGCCGGTTCCAGCGGCTGCCCTGGTCTATGGCCAGATCCAGCTGGCCGTCGCGCAGCACGTAGCCTTCCGTCAGCAGGACATTGAAACCGCCGTGGGTAGTGAGCACCGCCGGCGGCACGGCATTGCCGGACAGGCGAGCCAGGTCCAGCCGGTCGGCGGTGATGGTGCCCTGCAGGCGCAGCCCCTGCGCGGCATCGCCGCCCGGCCCCGCCGTCAGGGTGACGGCCGCGGAAGTACCGTCGGGCAGTCGCAGCGACGCGTCGGCCGACCGTACGGGCAGGACATCGCGCGGCGCCAGTTGCGCCCGCGCGGACAGCACCGCGCCCGCGCCCTGCGCCGCGACGGTGACCGACATGCCGTCAAGCGAGCCGTCGGCGCCGATATCCGCGTCGATCAGGCAAGGGTCGGGGAGCGCTGCCGCCGGCTTCGAATTCGCCGCATTCGAAGCCGCCGGTTTGGACGAAGGCTCGGCAGGCGGCAGCTTTGCGGCCGCGGGCTTGGCGGGCGCGGGCGTCATGTCCGCGACCAACCGTCCCACGCACACAGGCGAATCCGGCCCGCGCCCATGGGCGGCCACATGCAGCTGCGCGGCCAGGGGCCAGGGCGCGGCCAACTGTTTCAGGTCGGCCTGGCCCTGGACATCCATGTCAGCCACGGCATGGCCGACATGCAGGCTATCGATCCGCAATTGCGCGCCGCCTGCCCCCGCGTGCAATGCCGCCTGCAGGCCGCCCAGGGCGACAGGCAAGGGCACGCCGTCCTGCCGCAACGTGAATTCACCCAGAGCCAGGCGCTCCACTACGACATCCAGCGGGATCGAGACCGGCTGGTCCGACGGTCCGGCCGCCGCCGGCTCAGCGCCCGAAGCCGGACCTATATCCACATTCAAGCTGGCGGCGGCCAATTCGTGAACATGCAGGCGCCGCCGCAGCAATTCCGGCCATGCCACCCGCAGCGACACGTCACGCGCATCGACCGACACGCCCGCGGTGTCGATGACAAGATGACCGATACGCAAGCCCCGCCACACCGAGCCGCTGACATCCTCCGCCTGGCCGCCCGCATACGGCAGCGCGGTACGCGCCAGCCATTGCGCGCCCGCCTGGCTGCCCGCCAGCCACACCACCGCCGCGACCGCCGCGCATAAAAAGAGCAACAGCGTGGGTATCCACCACACCAGCACATTGCGCAGCAGCCTGGCCAGGATCTTCAAAACGCGATCCCCAGCGAAAACGCCAGCCGCAGCGAATGGTCGCGCTGGCCATACGCGACATCCAGGAACAACGGCCCGGCGGGCGTGCGCACCCGCGCGCCGACGCCATAACCGACCGCCATGCGCATCTGGCCGAACGACTGCGCCGCGTCGCCTGCGTCAACGAAAAACCCCACGCCCCAGCGTTCGTCGAAGTAATGGTCGTACTCGACGCTGCCCACCAGCAAGGTCGGCGCATCCACCACGGCGTCCCCGCGATCCGCGCCTATGCTCAGATAGGGATAGCCCCGTATGCTGCGCGCGCCGCCGGTGCGAAAGCCGAAGTCCGGCGGAACGCGCGTACTGTCCGACCATACCTTGCCGATCTCGCCCCGCACCGTGAACACATCGCGCTCGCCCACCGGCCACCAGCGCTGCGCGCGCGCCCTGGCGCGGCTGTAAGGCCTGCCGGTGTCCAGCGTGACGCCCAGGCCGCCGCCCAGCGAAACCAGGTTGCCGTCGCGCGGGTTGTATTTATCGTCGACGTCACGCCGCAACCATTCGACGGTGCCGGTCAGGCTGGGCAGGTCGTAGTCGCTGGCGCCCTCGATGCGCACGCTGTCGTGCGCCGCCAGCAAACCCCAACGGGTTTCATAGTCCACGTTGCCGGAACCGTGGCGCTCCTGCAACCGCGTGGCGCCCAGCGCGAAGCGCGTCACTTCCTGCCCCTGGATGTCGGAATGCTCGGCCAGCACGCCTATGCTGTCCTTGTTGCCGCGGCCGTCGGGAGGCAGATAGAAGTCCGTATAGACGCGCTGACGCAGGCGGTTCACGCCGAAGCCGGACTCCATGGTCAGCGGCTGGCCGAATACCACCTGCTGGCGATACAAGGCCTCCACGCCCACCCCGACATCGCTGTCCACGCCCAGCGACGCGGAAAAGCGCTTGGGTGGCGCCTCCACCAGGCGCACCTGCACCGGCAACGTGAGCTCACCCTCGCTGTCCCCTGCCTTGGCCGGCTGGCTGCCAGCCGCCACGCTGGGGTCGCCTTGCGGCGTGGATGTGGCGGGATTCTGCTCGGGCGGCGTTTCACGCGTCCCGTCCGGCCGGACCATGGACACGAAGGCGCCGCGGAAAAACGAGGTGCCCTGCAAGGCCTGCTGCCAGTTGTTCAGCTTGTCCTGGTCGTAGGCCTCGCCTTGCTTGTAGCGCACATAGCGCCGCACCAGCGAGGCCGGCACGCGCTCCAGGCCCTGGATTTCCAGCATGCCCATGCGTACCGCCGGACCGCTGTCGATGACCACCTTCAGGCGCACCTCGCCCTGCTCCGGCTGCACGTCCGCCGATGACGCGGCGATCCGCGCCAGCAGGAAATCGTGGTTGCTGACGTCATTCAGCAGGGAAGACTTGGCCTTGTTCCAGTCTTCGTTGACGAAGGGGCGTCCCGCCGGCAGCGACCAGTTCTTGCGCAGCACCGCGATGCGGCCCGCATAGCGCGGCTGGGTGATGCGGCCGGTGAAGGAAAGATCGACCGCCACGACCTTGGCCCGCACGCCGGCGTCGATGGCGATATGCCAGGTACCGCCATTGACCTCGCTACCGGTCTTCAACGTAACCTTGGCCTGGAAATAGCCCTGGGTCGCCAGCGCCGCCAAGGCCGCGTCGCGCGCCCGGCGACGCAGGCGGTCGGCCTCGCCGCCGTCCTGGTCCGACGCCAGCCTGGCGATCACCTCGACCGCGTCACGAACCGCCTTGATCGATGACGGGTCCACCGTGCCGGGGTCGATGACCACTTCGGGCTTGGCAAGGGCGGTTCCGGACAGCGCCATGAGGACGCCAAGCAGAATGCCCGCAAGCCACCGCATGCGTCAGGGTTGCTGGACGACGACGTTCGGGAACTTGCCCGCCATATCGCGCGGCAGCCCGGCCACCGCCGCCGCGACGCGGCGGGCGATGTCGCGGTACAAGCCGGCCGCTTCGCTGCCAGGATCGGCCACCACCGTGGGATTGCCCGCGTCCGTCTGTTCGCGAATGTCGATGGTCAGCGGCAGACCGCCCAGCCAGGCCACGCCGTATTGCTCCGCCATGCGCTTGCCGCCGCCTTCGCCAAAGATGGCTTCGGCATGGCCGCAATTGCTGCAGATGTGCATGGACATGTTTTCCACTACGCCCAGGATGGGCACTTCCACCTTCTCGAACATGCGCAATCCCTTGCGGGCGTCCAGCAGCGCGATGTCCTGCGGCGTGGTGACGATGACGGCGCCCACCACGGGCACCTTCTGCGCCAGGGTCAGGGCGATATCGCCGGTGCCCGGAGGCATATCGATGATCAGATAATCGAGCGCGCGCCAGTTGGTCTGGCGCAGCAGTTGTTCCAGCGCCTGCGTGACCATGGGACCGCGCCAGATGGCGGGCGAATCGGCGTCGATCAGGAAGCCGATGGAATTGGCCTGCAGCCCATGGCCCTGCAAGGGCTCCATGGATTTGTTGTCATGGCTGACCGGCCGCCCGGAAATGCCCAGCATGGTGGGCACGCTGGGACCATAGATATCCGCGTCCAGCACGCCCACCTGCGCGCCTTCGGCCGCCAGGGCCAGCGCCAGGTTGACGGCGGTGGTGCTTTTGCCGACGCCGCCCTTGCCCGAAGCCACCGCGATGATGTTGGCGACGTTCGGCAGCGGCTTGAGGCCCCGTTGCACCGCATGCGCGGCGATTTTCCAGGTAACCGATACCTGTGCGCCGGGCGCCCCAGCCGCGGCCAGGGCGTCGATGACCGCCTGCCGCAAGGCCTGTTGCTGGGTGCGGGCCGGATAGCCCAGCTCTACGGCAACCGACGGCGGATGGGTATCCACGTGGATGTCGCGCTCTTTTACATATTTTCCGATGCTGGCGCCGGTCAGCGGGTCCGTTACACCTTCCAGGACCGCCTTTATTTGTTGGATCGTCAAACTCATGTCACTATATTCCCACAGGCATTGCCGGGTTTTGGCGAGCCTGCCCCGGTATCAGCCTGTTTTTTCAGCACCGTGCGGCCTATATCGCTCCTGCATTGTTGCAAGGATAGCGGAATCCGCAGGAACTTTTCGCCGCCTTATGCGTCATTTCTAGCATGGACAACGCTCTTACACGCTTCGTTCGCGCCCTTGCCTTCACGGTGCTTGCCCTTATCGGCGGTGTCATGGCCCTGGTCTTCATGGTTTCCACCGCCATCGCGGTCGGCATCCTGTACGTGGTCGCCAGGGTTCGTGGCCGCCCGTTCGGCGTAAAAGCCTACTGGCATCAGCGCAACGCCTCCCGTGGCCCCGCCGCCAGCCCCTTCCAGGGCGTACGCCCGGACGTCATCGACGTCGAAGTGCGCGAAGTCCGCTAAGCGCCGCCACGGCGCTGGCGTCCACGGCCGCGCTGCCTGGCGGCCGTCCTTTCCCATACCCGCTCGACGCATCGACGCTGCCGCGTGGATGCGTTCCGCGTGCGGCTGACCGCATTCCGGGGGCGGCCATCGGAACTGGCTCTAAAATGCCGGGTCCGGTTTCTTACTTCGCCCTTCGGTTATGTCACGCACCCTGTTCGTCACCACCGCCCTGCCCTACGCCAATGGTTCTTTTCACATTGGCCACATCATGGAATACATCCAGGCCGATATCTGGGTCAGGGCCATGCGCATGGCCGGGCACACGGTGCATTTCGTCGGGGCCGACGATGCCCACGGCGCGCCCATCATGCTGAAGGCCGAAAGCGAAGGCATTACGCCGCGCGACCTGGTGGCGCGCTACGCCGCCGAGCGGCCGCGCTACCTGAACGGCTTCCATATCCGCTTCGATCACTGGCATTCCACCGATACGCCGGAAAACGTCGCGCTGTCGCAGGAGATCTACCGGGCGCTCAAGGCCCAGGGCCTGATCGAAACCCGCACCATCGAGCAGTTCTACGACCCGGTCAAGGGCATGTTCCTGGCCGATCGCTATATCAAGGGCGAATGCCCGGTCTGTCATTCCAAGGACCAGTATGGCGATTCCTGCGAGGTGTGCGGCGCGGTCTACGCGCCCACCGAGCTGATCAACCCCTATTCGACCCTGACCAAGGCCACGCCGGTACTGAAGAGCTCGGAACATTTCTTTTTCAAGCTGTCGGACCCGCGCTGCGTGGCCTTCCTGCGCGACTGGACGGCCGGCACCAACGCCGTCGGCGCGCGGCGGCTGCAGCCCGAAGTGCTGGCGAAAACCCGCGAATGGCTGGGCGCCGACGACGCCGAGGCCAAGCTGGGCGATTGGGATATTTCGCGCGAAGCCCCGTACTTCGGCATCGAAATCCCGGACGCGCCGGGCAAGTACTTTTATGTATGGCTGGACGCCCCCGTGGGCTATCTGGCCTCGCTCAAGGCTTATTGCGACAAGCAGGGGCTGGACTTTGACGCGCTGCTGGATCCGGCGGGGCCGACCGAACAGGTCCACTTCATCGGCAAGGACATCATCTACTTCCACGCCTTGTTCTGGCCGGCGATGCTCAAGTTCGCCGGACGCAAGACGCCCGACGCGCTGAACGTGCATGGATTCATTACGGTCAGCGGCGAGAAGATGTCCAAGAGCCGCGGCACCGGCATTTCCCCGCTGCGCTATCTGGACGTGGGCATGGACCCGGAATGGCTGCGCTATTACATCGCCGCCAAGCTGAACGCCAAGGTCGAGGACGTCGATTTCACCGCGGAAGATTTCATCGCGCGCGTGAACAGCGATCTCATCGGCAAATACGTGAATATCGCCAGCCGCGCGGCGAACTTCATCACCCGCCACTTCGGCGGCGCGCTGGCCTATCAGGGCGATACGCAGGCCCTGTCCGCTGAGCTGGCGGAACAGGCCGCCACGGTACAGGCCGCGCTGGAAGCCCGTGAATACGGGCGCGCCATCCGCGACATCATGGCGTATGCGGATCGCATCAACCAGGCTTTCGACGCGGCGCAGCCCTGGGTCATGGCCAAGGGCATCGCCACGGCAAGCGAGGAACAGAAAGCGACGCTGCAGGACATCTGCTCGCGCGCGCTGGCCGGCTTCAAGGCGCTGTCGGTGATGCTGGCGCCGGTGCTGCCGGCACTGGCCGACCGTGTGGCGCGCGAGCTGTTCGGCCAGCCCGCCGCATTCGTCTGGCAGGACGCGGCCATGCTGCCGCTAAGCATCGCGCCGTTCAAGCATCTGATGCAGCGCGTCGATCCCGGCATGCTGGACGCCCTGGTGGATGCGCCGGCCGAATCCGGCGCGGGACAGGCGGGCGAGAAGGCAAGCGACGGTCCGGCGCCCGGCGGCGAGCCGATCGCCGGCACGATCGCCATCGATGACTTCGCCAAGATCGACCTGCGCGTGGCCCGCATCGTGAACTGCGAGGAGGTGGAAGGCTCCAGCAAGTTGCTGCGCCTGACGCTGGATGTCGGCGAAGGCCGTCACCGCAATGTGTTTTCCGGCATCAAGTCCGCCTACAAGCCGCAGGACCTGATCGGCAAGCTGACCGTCATGGTGGCCAATCTGGCGCCGCGCAAGATGAAGTTCGGCATATCGGAAGGCATGGTGCTGGCCGCCAGCCATGCCGACGAATCGACCCATCCCGGGATCTATGTCCTGGAGCCGGGCTCGGGCGCGCAGCCCGGAATGCGCGTCAGCTGAATGACGCCGGCACGTCAGTCCGTATAAGCCTCGATAAACCGGCTGACGATGCCGCTCGAATAATGGCTGGCGATATGCGTCAGAAAGCCCGCGAAATCGACCGGCGCGGCGGCGTCGGCGCGGTCCGAGATCGTGCGCAGCACCGCGCAGGGGATCTCGTACTCGTGGCACACCTGGGCCACGGCCGCGCCTTCCATTTCCACGCATAGCGTGTCCGGCAACGCATTCAACACGTCGGCGGTGGTGTCGGCATCGCTGATGAACCGGTCGCCGCTGGCGATCAGCCCGCGATGCAGCATGGGCGCGCCTATGGCGAACAGGTCGCGCGTGGCGGCGTCCACATCGCGTCCCAGCGCCAGGGCCAGGTAATCGGCGGCGCACTGCGCCAGCACGCCATTCATGCGTGGGTCGGTGGGCAGCCGGCTGACGCCCAGCAGCGGCACCTCGTACCGCGGGAACAAGGGGCGCGCATCCAGATCGTGGTGCAGCAAGGCGTCGGCAATCACCACGTCGCCGACGTTCACACCCGGCGCGACGCCGCCGGCCAGGCCCGTGAACAGCACCGCGCGCACGTCGAATTCGCGGATCAGGGCGACGGCCGTCGCCGCGGCGGCGACCTTGCCGATACGCGCGAGCACCACGACGCAAGGCTGGCCGTAGAGCTCGCCGACGTAGTAATCGCGCATGCCTATGCGCCGGCAAGCCGCGCCCGGCCCCATATGCGCGAGCAAGCCGGCGATCTCGTCATGCAAGGCGGCCATGATGCCCAAAGGCGCTGACGACATGATCGCCCTCAGCAAGAAGCGGTGGAGGCCGCCGGGGCCAGGTCGGGCCCGAGCAGCTCGCGTTCATCGAACACGAAACAGCTGCCCTTGAAACCCGGTCCGCCGGTTTCCTCGAAATACTTCAGGATGCCGCCTTCCAGCTGGTAAACATCGCGCACGCCTTCCTCCGCCATGTACAGCGCGGCTTTTTCGCAGCGTATGCCGCCGGTGCAGAAGCTGACCACGGTCTTGCCTTCCAGTTCGGCGCGATGCGCGCGCAGCGCGGCCGGAAACTGGGTGAAGCGCTCGATGCGCCAATCCACCGCGCCGTCGAAGGTGCCGGCATCGACTTCGAAAGCATTGCGTGTATCCAGCATGACGATGGGCCGCCCCGCATCGTCGCTACCCTGCGCCAGCCAGCGCGCGAGCGTGCGGGCGTCCACACCGGGCGCGCGCCCGGCTTCGGGACGGATGGCGGGGTGGTCCATGCGGATAATTTCCCGCTTGACCTTGACCAGCAGGCGGCGGAAAGGCACATCGTCGGAATAACTGTATTTGGCTTCCAGATCCGCGAAGCGGGCGTCCGCCCGCAGCCATCCCAGGAAAGCAGCGATGGCGGCTTCGCCGCCCGACAGGAACAGGTTGATGCCTTCCTGCGCCAGCAGCACCGTGCCTTTCAGCTCCTGCGCCGCGGCGCATTCCCGTATCCGTTCCCGCAGCGCCGGGGCGTCGTCCAGCGTAACGAACTTGTAGGCCGCGATATTGACGATCTTGGACATGAATCGCTCAACGCCCCGCATCGGCACGCGCGAAATCCAGGACCTCGCCGTTATCCAAGGACAGCGACAGCCGGCGTGGATCGCCCATGTTGTCGACCGACGTGGCCCGGATGCGCGTGAGCGACGCCAGGAAATCCTGTTCGACCTGGTTCAGCTCCGGACGCGCGCACGCCATGCGGGTCGCCACCGGCGCCGTCCTGATGATCAGATTGCCGTTGGCCACCGTGTAGTCGCTGCTGTAGTTGTTGCAGCCGGCGAACCCCGCCACGCGCAGCTGGGGACCTTCATGGACGAAACCCATGGTGATGGGCCGCTCGCGGCCATCGTTGTGCGGAATGGTGCGCAGCGTACCGCCGGCGCGGGTCCAGCGCGCCAGCACCCAATTGGTCTGGGCCAGGAAATCGGAAGCATAGGCAGGCTGGTAGCGCGCCTGCGCCAGGTCCGGCTGCAAGGGACGGGCGCAGGCCGTGAGCGCGGCCAATGCGGCCAGCGCGGCCGCCGACGAAAAAAAGCAGGCGATGCGGCGCATGCGGGGAAAAAACATGGGAAAAACTCCTGGGTCAACGCGCCGGTATATCCTGGCCGCGCAGGAACGTCAGGACATCGCCGTTGCGTACGGTAAAGGTCATCTGGTGCGGGGCGCCGCCGCTATCCAAGGTGAACGAGCTGATGTGCGCCAGCGCCGACAGATAGGCACGCTCGGCCTCGCCCAGTTCCGGCGTGCTGCAGCGCAGTGTACGGGTGGACGGCAGCGTAATCCTCAGCTTGCCGCCCTGCAACTGATAGGTGCCGGCGAACTCATTGCAGCCGGAAAAGCCGGAAACCCGGTAGTCGCGGTTCCTGGCCATGAAACCTATGCTCAAGGGCGGGTAGATCTGGTTCAACTGCAGCGGGTAGTCCGATCCGTCCGGCGATTGCCAGCGAACCAGCCGCCAATGCGTCTGCGCCAGCGAATCCGATGTCGTCGCGGCCTGCGCCGCGCCAGGCCCCTGCGCTTGCGCCTGTCCCGTCGTCGTCGAGCATCCCGCCAGGCCGGCTGCGGCGATCGCCAATACGGTGCAACGGGTCAAGGAAAGAAGCGGCATCGGGGTATCTCCTGGGACGGGCCGAGGACTGCGCCTCCATGGCCGAAGCCTGTATTGTAGATAGGCCGCCAGGGCGGACGCTCCCAGGGTGCTTCATTGCGTAACGGCCGCCATGGCCCGCCGCAATGCCGGATCGGCGGCATGCAGTCGCTGGCGCAGCAACTGCGCGAAGGTCGCGGCCGCCGTCGTCCGATGATGGCGCTTGGACCAGAGCAGCGCCGTCACGCGTATGGGCACCGGTTCATAGACCGGAATCACCGCCACACGACCCGACGGGTCGATGGAGCTTTCCGGCAGCAGCGTGGCCGCCTGGGAATCCGCGGCCAGGTCCATCATCAGGCTTAGCGCATTGGTCTCGCAGACGATATTCGGCGCCAGCCCGCGCTGGTCGAAATACTGGTCGACCAGCGAGCGCGTGTAGTAGTCACGGGTCATCAGCACCAGCGGCTCCCGCGCCAGGTCGGACAGCCGCACCCGCTTGCGCGCCGCCAGGCGATGCCCCATGCCCACCACCAGCATCAGGCGCTCGGTGAACAGCGATTCGACATCGGTTTCTTCCAGGCGCGCCGGGATGAAGGCGATGCCCAGATGCAGATCGCCGGCGGCCAATTGGGCTTCGATCATGGGCGCCATCATCTCGGTGACGGTCAGGCGGACGTCCGGGTAGGTACGCATGAACTCGGCGACGACCGGCGGCAGCAGCTTGCGCATGAAGGACTGGCTGGCGCCGATTCTCAAATGGCCGCGCCGCAGGGCGTCCAGTTCTTCCACGGCCGCGCAGCCCGCCGCCAGCTCGTCCAGCGTGCGCCGGGCATAGGCATGAAAAACCTGGCCTTCCTGGGTCAGCCGGATGTGTTTGCCGGACCGGTCGAACAGCGCCTTGCCCAGATGGGCCTCCAGTTCGGCCAGCTGATGGGACAAGGTCGACTGCGTCACGAACAGCTTTTCCGCCGCTTTCGAAAAATGCAGCGTGTCCGCGATGGCCAGGAAATACTCCAGCTGGCGTAGCTTGATTCCGGATTTATTCGTCATATCGGCAACCGGCCCCTAGGCGGCCCGCCCCGCGCCGGGTTGCGGCGGGCAGGCGTAAGCGTAACGAATTATGGCGGCTTTCGATGCAATAAATAGAAAATCGCCATTGGACATGGGCGAGCCGCCTGCCTAGAGTGTCGCGGGCAAGGTTACAAGGCATAACCAGCATCGAGGAGAACACTGTGAAGGCATGGAATAAATGTCGGCTGGCCGCGCAAGTGGCCGCCGTGCTCTGTCTGGCGGGCGGCGTGGCCCAGCAGGCCCGCGCGGAATACCCGGAACGCCCCATCACCATGATCATCCCGCTGGCGACCGCCAGCGCGGTGGACAACGTGGCGCGGCTGGTGGCCCAGGAAATGGGCAAGATCCTGAACCAGTCCATCGTCGTGGAGAATCTGCCGGGCGCGGCGGGCGCGATCGGCGCGAACCGCGTGGCCACCGCCAATCCGGACGGCTATACCATCGGCGCCTTCAACGACAGCATCCTCACCATGGTGCCCAACCTGTCGAAAACGCCGTGGAATCCGTTGAAGGACTTCGCGCCGGTGTCCCTGGTGACCACCTTCGAATGGAGCCTGATCGGCACGCCGGGCCTCTACAAGAATGCCGGCGACCTCATCGCCGCGGCCAAGGCGGCGCCCGGGCGCATCGAATACGCTTCCGGCGGCATCGGCAGCCCGCAGCACATCGCCATGGCGCTGTTCGCCTCCGAGAACAAGTTGAATATGGTGCACGTCCCTTACCGTGGCGCGACGCCGGCGGCGCTGGGCGTGGCGGGCGGCGAAGCCAAGGTCGCCTTCCAGGCGCTGGCGACGTCCAAGAGCCTGATCGACAGCAAGCGCGTGGATCTGCTGGGGATTTCCTCCGAAAAGCGCCTGGCTGAATATCCCAACGCGCCCACGATTTCCGAATCGGGTTCGCCCGGCTTCGTTTTTTCGTCGTGGTTCGTCATCGTCGCGCCCGCCAAGACGCCGCCCGCGGTGATCGAGAAACTGAACGCCACGATCAAGCAAGTGCTGGCCAAGCCCGAGGTTCGGGCCAGGCTGGCTTCGCAGGGCGCTAATCCGGTGGGGTCGTCGCCGGAAGAACTGGGCAAGCGCACCGCGGAAGGCTACGCCGTGTACGGCAAGCTGATTCGGGACAACAACATCCAGGCGGAGTAAGGGCACGCCGGTGCCAAGAAGAGATACATGATTCATTCCATCAATCCCTTCGACGAGTCCACGCTCGCCACGTTCGGCGAGCATGACGCCGCGACCATCGAAGCCACGCTGACGCGTGCCCGGTCCGCCCAGCGCGACTGGCGCCGCACCAGCCTGGCCCAGCGCCAGGACCTGCTGCGCCGCCTGGCGGCCGTGCTGCGCGCCGGCAAGGCCGAATACGCGGCGCTGATCACCGCGGAAATGGGCAAGCCCATCAACGAGGCGGTCGCCGAAGTCGAAAAGTGCGCGATCAACTGCGAGTACTACGCCAACGAAGCCGAGCGCCTGCTGGCACCCGAAATCGTGGCCAGCAATGCCACGCACAGCAAGGTCGTCTTCGATCCGCTGGGCACGGTGCTGGCGGTCATGCCGTGGAATTACCCGTTCTGGCAGGTCATGCGTTTTGCCGCGCCGGCCCTGCTGGCGGGCAACACGGCGGTGCTCAAGCACGCCAACAATGTGCCGCAGTGCGCGCTGGCGCTGGCCAAGGTATTCGACCTGGCCGATGCGCCCAGGGGCGTGTTTTCCACGCTGCTGGTGAATTCATCGCGCGTGGGGGACCTGATCGCCGACGACCGCATCGCCGCCGTCACCTTCACCGGCTCGACGCCCGTCGGCCGCACCATCGCATCGCAGGCCGGGGCCGCGCTGAAAAAACAGGTGCTGGAACTGGGCGGGTCCGATCCCTTCATCGTGCTGGCCGATGCCGACATCGATCTGGCCGCGCGTACGGCCGTCAAGGCGCGTTTCCACAATACCGGCCAGAGCTGCATTTCGGCCAAGCGTTTCATCGTCGAGAACCAGGTGGCGGACGCCTTCGTCGAGGCCTTCGTCACGCACACCCGTGCGCTCAAGGTCGGCGATCCGCGCGATACCGGCGTGGAGGTCGGGCCGATGGCGCGCGACAATCTGCGCGTGGACCTGCACCAGCAGGTGCAGGCAACGGTGGCCGCGGGCGCGCGCCTGCTCGTCGGCGGTGCGCCGCGCGCAGGCAAGGGCTACTTCTTCGAGCCCACGGTCCTGGACCGCGTTACGCCCGACATGGTTGCCGGCCGTGACGAGACCTTCGGCCCCGCCGCGGCTATCATTCGCTGCAAGGATGTCGACGATGCGATCCGCATCGCCAACGACACGGTCTTCGGCCTGGGCGCGGCGCTGTGGACGGGCGATCTGGCCCGCGCCGATATCCTGGCCCGCGAAATCGAAGCCGCCGCCGTGTTCATCAACGGCACCGTCGCGTCGGACCCGCGCCTGCCCTTCGGCGGCATCAAGCAATCAGGCTATGGCCGCGAACTGAGCAGCTACGGCCTGAAGGAATTCACCAATATCAAATCGGTCTGGACCGGTCCGGCGCGCTGAACACCGCGCCCGCCAGGTTGTTAGAGGAGTCCAAACATGACCACCAGCAATACCACGCAGAACGGCACCCCGAAGCCGGGAATCTTCCGCCCGTCGGAACTGACCGCCTATGAACGCGGCGGCGGCGCGCGCACCATCCCGCTGGTGACGGCCGGCGATGGCGCCACCGCCTTCATCAACGGCATTACGGAATTCGCGCCCGGCACCAAGATCCCCTTCCACAGCCACAACTGCGAAGAAAGCGTCATGCTGCTGGAAGGCGACGCCATCCTCGACATCAATGGCGAAGAACACCGGCTGCAACCCATGGACACGACATGGATTCCGCCCAATGTGTCGCACCGCTTCCGTAATATGTCGGACACGCAGCCCATGAAGATCCTCTGGATCTACGCGTCGGTCCACGCCACGCGCACGCTGACGGAAACCGGCGCGACCAATCCGGTGGCGCTGGAACATATCAAACGCTGATACGCCGGCCGTATCGGCAAGGAGCCACGATGTATCTCGAAATAGCGCAGATCGACATCAAGGACGGCACGAACGCCGACTTCGAAGCCGGCGTATCCAAGGCCAAGCCGCTATTCCTGCGCGCCAAGGGCTGCCACGGCGTGGCGCTGCAGCGCTCGGTGGAGTTTCCCAACCGCTATCGGCTGTTCGTCGAATGGGCCACGCTGGAGAACCACACGGTGGATTTCCGCGGCTCGGAAGACTTCGCCAAATGGCGCGAGCTGGTCAGCCCGTATTTCGTCGCCCCGCCGGTGGTGGAGCATACGCAGTTGGTCGACCTGGGCTGATTGATCCTGGCGGACGCGCGCCGGCGGCCAGGCCGCCGTGCTCGGATGGCAGGCCAACGCCGCGGTTCTTCGGGACCGCGGCGTTTTTCTTTGCGGCGCCCGCCGACTGTCGGGCGAACCGTCGCGGCATATACGGTTCGGCGCTCTGCCGCGGGGCGTCCCTTCCGGCGGCGCGGAACGAGGCGGGGACCGGCGCCGGCGTGGTCACGCCCAGCGACTAAGCAGCTAACGTTCGGCTAACGTTTTGTTTCTGACATTTGGCTTAAAAATCAAGACCTCGGTGATACCATCGCTGGCGATGTGGCAAGGCCGACCGGTGCCTCCCGGTGGTCTTTCCAGCCCCTGCCCGCCCCCTCCCCGGTCATGGAA
>NZ_CBCSCA010000008.1:0-309072 GCF_965137885.1 Bordetella sputigena | reverse complement strand
GATCCAGCTGCTGATGGTGGCGATGGTCATGCTGATGCCGGCCATGGTGATGCACTACAAGGGCGACCAGTCGCAGGTCGATCCGTCGTCGGTGAAGATAGACGTGCAGGGCGGCTACGGCGAGGGCGCCTACGGCGGCGGTTCCAACGACCCCGGCGCGCTCTTTAAATAGAGCGAAGTCGTAAAGCACGCACGGGCGCGCAGTCGACCAAGGGTTTTCCCTTGGGTTGGCTGCCCGCTTCATTACTTTATCGGATTTGCTTATAACCAGAATACGAAATCACAATTTTTGTTCCACCGGTCAGCTTCGTATCATCGGTCCCCAAAAGGCGTCCTGCCGGGACGCCGTCCGACAGGGAAGGAGCCCGCCCCCCAATGGAACACGGACATCGCACGCAGCGCGAGAATCTCGAAGTCAAGAACACCACCTGTTATATGTGCGCCTGCCGCTGCGGCATCCGCGTGCATTTGCGTGACGGCGAGGTGCGCTATATCGATGGGAATCCGGAACACCCCCTGAACCAGGGCGTGATCTGCGCCAAGGGCTCGTCCGGCATCATGAAGCAGTACTCGCCGGCACGCCTGACGCAGCCGCTGCGGCGCAAGCCCGGCGCGGAACGCGGCACGGCGCAGTTCGAGCCGATTTCCTGGGAAGAGGCCCTGTCGCAGCTGGAGACGCGGCTCGCCCACCTGCGGGCCACCGATCCGCGCCAATTCGCGCTGTTCACCGGCCGCGACCAGATGCAGGCCTTGACCGGTCTGTTCGCCAAGCAGTTCGGCACCCCTAATTACGCGGCGCACGGCGGCTTCTGTTCGGCCAATATGGCGGCCGGCATGATCTATACGATAGGCGGGTCGTTCTGGGAGTTCGGCGGTCCGGACCTGGATCGCGCCCGGCTATTCCTGATGATAGGCACCGCAGAGGATCACCATTCCAATCCGCTGAAGATCGCCATCTCCAAGTTCAAGCGCGCCGGCGGCCGCTTCATCGCCATCAACCCGGTGCGCACCGGCTACGCCGCGGTCGCCGACGAATGGATACCCATCCGCCCCGGCACCGATGGCGCGCTGTTCATGGCCCTGATCCATGAATTGATCGAACAGGATGCCTACGACCACGAATTCGTCTCGCGCTATACCAATGCCGGCGAACTGATCGACTTGCGCGAGGACAGCGACACCTTCGGCCTGTTCGTGCAGGATCCGTCCAGCCCCGAGGTCAACGCCCTGTTCCCGCAGAACCGCATGTGGTGGGACAAGCACGCCAACCGCGCCGTCGTGAACCACGCACCGGGCGTGGAGCCGGCGCTGGATGGCCGGTACACGCTGGATGACGGCACACCCGTGACCCCGTCCTTCACGCGCCTGCGCGAACGCGTGGCCTCCTGTACGCCCGAATGGGCAGCCGGCATCACCGGCATCGCGGCCGAGACGATCCGCCGTCTGGCCGGCGAGCTGATCCAGGTATCGCGCGAACAGAAGATAGCGCTGCCGATACGCTGGACCGACGCCTGGGGCGTGGAGCATGAATCGGTGCGAGGCGCGCCGATCGCCTTTCACGCCATGCGCGGGCTGGCGGCGCATTCCAACGGCTTCCAGAGCATCCGCGCGCTGTCCATCCTGATGTCGCTGCTGGGCACCATAGACACCCCGGGCGGCTTCCGTCACAAGGCGCCATACCCGCGCGCCGTGCCGCCGTCGGCCAAGCCGCCCAACAAGGCCAGCGATGTGCAGCCCAATACGCCGCTGCCCAACGGCCCGCTGGGCTGGCCCGCCGCGCCGGAAGACCTGTTCATCGACGAGCAGGGCGGACCCGTGCGCATCGACAAGGCGTTCTCCTGGGAGTACCCGCTGGCCGTGCACGGCATGATGCACAGCGTCATCACGAACGCCTGGCGCGGCGATCCTTATCCCATCGACACGCTGCTGATTTTCATGGCCAATATGGCGTGGAATTCGTCGATGAATACCGTCGAAACGCGCCGCATGCTGACCGACAGGCGCGAAGACGGCGAATACAAGATTCCCTTCCTGGTGGTCTGCGACGCGTTCCAGTCGGAGATGACGGCCTTCGCCGACCTGATCCTGCCGGACACCACCTATCTGGAACGGCACGACGCCATGTCCATGCTGGACCGGCCCATTTCCGAGTTCGACGGCCCGGTGGACTCCGTTCGTATCCCCGTAGTCCCGCCTACCGGCGAATGCCGGCCCTTCCAGGACGTATTGGTCGAACTGGCCGGCCGCCTGAAGTTTCCCGCCTTCACCCGCCCCGACGGCGGCCGCAAGTTCAGCGGCTACAAGGACTTTGTCGTCAACTTCCAGACCGGTCCGGACACGGGCGTGGGCTTCCTGATCGGCTGGCGCGGCAAGGACGGCGACAAGGCCCTGGTGGGCGAGCCCAATCCGCGCCAATGGGAACAGTACGCCGAGAACAATTGCCACTACCACTACGTCCTGCC
Organism: Bordetella sputigena; assembly: GCF_965137885.1. Taxonomy (NCBI): domain Bacteria; kingdom Pseudomonadati; phylum Pseudomonadota; class Betaproteobacteria; order Burkholderiales; family Alcaligenaceae; genus Bordetella; species Bordetella sputigena. Next base: position 306,610 of record NZ_CBCSCA010000008.1, on the reverse strand, counting down.
CGAGGACATGCAGTACATGCGCAACTGCAATGGCCCGTACCTGAAGTGGTCGGTCGAGAACGGCATGCGCAAGTTCGGCACGCCCATCGTGATCCAGCTGTACTCGGACGTCATGCAGAAATTCCGCCTGGCCGCGCAGGGCAAAACGCAAGGACGCCAGCCGCCCGACCATCTGCGCGCCCGCGTCGAGCGCTATTTCGACCCGGTGCCGTTCTGGTACGAGCCGATCGAACGCGAAGTCACCGACACCCAGGCGTTCCCGCTGGCCGCCGTGACGCAGCGCCCCATGGCCATGTATCACTCCTGGGATTCGCAGAATGCCTGGCTGCGGCAGATCCATGGCGAGAACTACCTGATGGTGAACCCGCGCACCGCCGGCGCGCAGGGTATTGAAGACGGCGCCTGGATCTACGTCGAATCCCCCTGGGGCAAGGTCCGCTGCATGGCGCGCTACAGCGAAGCCGTGGAGCCGGGCACGGTGTGGACCTGGAACGCCATCGGCAAGGCCGCCGGCGCCTGGAACCTGGGGCCGGAGGCCAACGAGTCGCGCCGCGGCTTCCTGCTGAACCACCTGATCACCGACGAACTGCCGGCCGGCAGGGATGGCGTGCCGGGCCGGGTATCGAATTCCGATCCCATCACCGGGCAGGCAGGCTGGTACGACCTGCGCGTACGCATCTATCCGGCGGAGGCCGATGCCGACTTCACGCTGCCGCAGTTTGCGCCCATGAAGCCCTTGCCCGGTTCCACGAACGTCGTTACGCGCGTGGTCCAGACCTACTTTGCCGGCAAGGGCGAATTCCTGGCCCGCCTGCGCTGCGCCGCCTCGAACAAATAAGCAAGGAAGCGACATGACCCAGATGGCCTTGGTGATCGACCTGAATGTCTGCGTGGGCTGCCATGCCTGCGTCACCAGCTGCAAGGAATGGAATACCTCGGGCGAGGCGGGCAGCCTGGCCGATGAACGAGCCTACGACGCCGATCCCAGCGGCAATTTCTTCAACCGGGTGCAGACCTACGAAGCCGGGGAGTTTCCGCTGACGGATACGATCCACTTTCCCAAGTCCTGTCTGCATTGCGAAGACCCGCCCTGTGTGCCGGTGTGCCCGACCGGGGCCAGCTACAAGCGCGAGGCCGACGGCCTGGTGCTGGTCGACTACGACAAATGCATAGGCTGCAATTACTGCGCATGGGCCTGTCCCTACGGCGCGCGCGAACTCGATCCGCAGCGCAAGGAAATGACCAAGTGCACGCTGTGTTCGGATCGCATCGACAACCAGGCGCTGCCCGAACGGGACCGCAAGCCGGCCTGCGTGCTGGCCTGTCCGACCTCGGCGCGCCTCTTCGGCGATATCCACGACCCCGATTCCGAGGTGTCGCAGGCGATCCGCGAACGGGGCGGCTATCAGCTGATGCCCGAATGGGGTACACAGCCGGCCAATCATTACCTGCCGCGCCGCAAGACCGAGGCGGCCACCGGCGGCGGGCAGGGCTGCGGCTCGGGCACCTGCGGCTGCGGTTCGACAGAGGCGCCGGCCAATCCGCGCGCGGCGGCGGACATTCATGCGCAACTCGAGCGCGGGCAACTGGACCTTGCCGCCGTTGCCTCGTCACGCTGATATCGATAACCGGCATAGCGGCAAGCTCAACAACAAGGAGTATTCATGCGGCCACCATTTTCGGTCGTTTTTCTGACGACGCTGTGCGGCGCCGCGCAGGGCCTGCTGATCGCCCTGGTGGCGATGGAGCTGGCCGCGGCGGCCGGCGCGCTGGCCATGCCGCCACAGGCCTTCTTCGTCGCCGGCGCGGCGATCTCTTGTGTACTGGGAGCGCTGGGGCTGGTGGCGTCGTTCTTCCACCTGGGGCATCCGGAGCGCGCCTGGCGGGCCATCGCCATGTGGCGGACGTCCTGGCTGTCGCGCGAATGCCTGGCCGTGCCGGCTTTCCTGCTGCTGACCTTCCTGTACGGCCTGGCCCACGCGCTGGCGCTGCCCTATACCTTGGTTTTCGGTCTCGTGGCCGTCTGCGCGGCGGCGGTGCTGTTCGTGTGCACCGCCATGATCTATGCCTGCCTGCGCTTCCTGCAGGAATGGGCCAGCCCGTTTACCCTGGTCAACTTCGTGCTGCTGGGCTGCGCGTCGGGCTTCACGCTCGCCACGCTGATCGCCGCGGCCTGCGCCGCTCCGCTGGTCCTGGTGCTGGGGCCCTGCGCCTGCATCCTGATCGCGGCCGGCTGCATGTCGCGCATGGCGTCGCTGGCGCGCAATGCCCGCCTGCACCCCAAGTCGACCTTGCAGAGCGCCACGGGCATCCGGTCGGACAAACTGGTGCAGAAGTCGCAGGGTTTCACCTCCAGCTCCTTCAATATGCGCGAGTTTTTCCACGGCAAAAGCCCGGCCATGCTGGCGACGGTCAAGGCCGGGTTCCTGATGGGCGCCTTCGTCATCCCGTTCATCCTGGTCATGTTCGGCTCGGCCGCGGCGGCCTCCGTCGCTGTATTGGCCGCCGCCTTTATCATTCAGTACCTGGGCCTGCTGGCCGAACGGTGGTACTTCTTCGCCGAGGCCCGGCACCCGCAGAACCTGTATTACCAGCGCGCGGCATAGCGTTTGCGGCTGGGGTCGGTTTCGCACCGCCGTCAGGAGACCGTCATGAGCCGCATGCAAGCCTATCGTATCCATCGCTTCGGCGGACCGGAGGTCCTGCAGGAAGAGTGGGTCGACGTACCGGAGCCCGGTCAAGGCGAGGGGCTGATACGCGTCCTGGCGGCCAGCCTGAATCCCGTTGACTTCAAGACGCGGGAAGGCAGGTATCCCCTGGTGCGCGCCGACCGCCTGCCTTACATCCTGGGTCGCGATTGCGCCGGTGTGCTGGAGGAAACGCGCCAGCGCGTGCCCGGGATCGAGCCCGGCGACGCGGTATATGCCTTCCTGGGACAAGGGCAGGGCGCCTATGCGCAATACGCGACGGCACCGCTGGAAGGCATCGCCCGCAAACCGCTGTCACTGGATTTCGCCACCGCGGCGGCCGTGCCGCTGGCCGGCCTGACGGCATGGCAGGGCATCTTCGACCACGGTGGACTCAAGGGCGGCCAACGCCTGCTCATCCATGGCGCGGCCGGTGGCGTCGGGCACTTTGCCCTGCAGTTCGCCAAGGCCAAGGGCGCCGAAGTCCTCGTCACGGCTTCGGCGGACAGCGCCGGCTTCCTGGACTCCCTGGGCGCGGACAAGGTCATCGACTACAAAACGCAGGACTTCGAGAAAGCGGTCGGGGACATCGACGTGGTGTTCGACCTGATCGGCGGCGAGACCCAGGAACGTTCCTGGAACGTGCTGAAGGAAGGCGGCGCGCTGATCTCCACGCTGAATGAGCCTTCACAGGAACGCGCCAGGCAGAAAAACGCCCGCGCCGCGCGCTACACCGCCCGTCCCGACGGCCGCCAGCTGGCGCAGATCGCCGACCTGATCGACCGCGAAAAGGTGCGCGTGCACGTCAGCGGTGTATTCGACTTCTCGCAACTGGAGCGGGCGCAACGCCAATTGCAGCAAGGCCACAACCGCGGCAAGCTGGTCGTGACCCTGGCGCCGCGGCCGGATGGCGGCGAGGACACGCAAAGGTGACGATAGGCGGCCACATCCCTTGCTTCAGTCGGCCTTCAGGCCGGCCGCACGGACGACCGCGCTCCACTTGTCGATTTCCGTCCCGATAAATTGCCCGAAGGCCTCGGGCGAATTGCCGCCGGCGGGGGCCTCGTAACCGCGTTCGGCGTAAGCGTGGGCCAGCGCCGGGCTGGACAGGGCTTTGTTCAGGGACGCGTTCAGGCGCGCGACGATCCACGGCGGCGTCGCCGCGGGCGCCATTAATCCAAACCAAGATTCCATCTCGAAACCGCCCAGCCCCGCCGCGGACATCGGCGGGATCTCCGGAGCGGCGGACGGTGGTAGGGCGCTGGTGGTGGCCAGGGGACGGAGTTTTCCTGTCCGGATATGCGGCAAGGCCGACGGTAGATTATCGAACATGGAGTCGACCTGGCCGGCCAGCAATGCGCTGACGGCGGGCGCCGCACCGCGATAAGGCACATGCAGGATGTCCGTCCCGGTCCGCAGCTTGAAAAGCTCGCAGGACAGGTGAATGGACGATCCCAGCCCCGACGACGCGCACGTGACTTTGCCGGGGTTGGCCTTGGCATGGGCGATGTATTCGCCCACATTGGCCACCGGCGGGCGATCGTGTCCGTCGCTCCGCCTGGGGCATACCCTAGGACCAGGGTAATCGGGCCTCGCGGATAGTCATTGGCAGTATCGCCCCAGGCGGACGACGAGGCAGGAAGCATTCCGCCCAACAGCAGGAATGCAAGCACGTGCGTACGGATTCTGTACATCAAGAGACTCCTTTTGTTCTGAGATTCGGCCCCCGCGCGCCAGCCGGCCGGCACGCGGGGGCCGATGCTAGGGAGTTCACTAAAGAGGACTGGAGAACGCGGAAAATTGAGACGAATCCCCTGGATCCTGATGCCTTTATCCATGACGGCTTTCCGTATCGGCGAAATCCTTATGCGGGCATAGTCGCCCGATTGCGGCCGGTATTGCGTCGGCTCAGTGATGCGACCGGCGACTCGGTGTTCCTGGCCGCTCGCCATAGAAGCGATTCTCTGTGCATCCATCGAGAGCTTGGCCGTTATCCGGTGCAGGTGGTCGTGGTCAGCAAGGGGTTGAAAGAATGATGGAATTGGTGGCCGAGACGCGCGCGCGGGGCTGGGCGTCGTTGGGAAACACGGCAGTCCCCGGAGCTCTGGGAGTCGGGTTCCGGCGGCTGTCCAGACTAAACTCTGGCATGACCCTGTTTGCCATCTCGTCATGCCCAACGTTTCGCTTGCGTCTTCCGATTCCTGTCTGCCGTGGGACACCATTGCCCGCCTGATCGGCGAGGCGGGAAGCCGGGCTTCGCTGGATGTCCTGTTCGATGCGCTGGCGGGCGTCGTTCCGTTCGAAATGGTATCGGTGCTGGTATACCGGGGCAGGGGGCGGCCGGTTTTGCTGTATGACAATTTCGGCGAACCGGCGCATCGGCAGGGGCTGGATAATTATCTGCGGCTGTCCTATGTGTTGAACCCTTGCTATCAGGCCTATCTGGGTGGCCTGCGCGGCGGGGTGATGCGGATACGTGATCTGCTCTCCGGCGGCGCGGCGTTGCCCGCCGATGCGTCGCGCGGCGGGCAGGCGCACCGCGGCGGCGCGGTAGTCAATGACGGAAGCGGAGCGGGCAGCGGCGGCGGCGCCGTGCCGGTCGCCATATCCGACGACGAGGAAATCGGCTATGTCACCCTCGGCTGGCCGCTCAATCGCGCGGAGGTCCTGGCCCTGGTTCCCTTGCCCGGGGACGCCGCCGCCGAGATCGGGTTGCTGCGTCCGCGGGCGGCTGGCGGATTCAGCGATGCGCACCTCCAGCACTTGCGAGCGCTGCATCCCATCATGGCCGCGGTCGTCGCGCGGTATTGGCTTGAGCATGGCAATGCGGCGGCGGCCGCCAGCGCAATGACGCCGCCGGATAGCCGCATCGACGCCGTCTTCGACGACTTCGGCAAACCACGCCTGAGCCCGCGCGAGGCCCAGGTCATGCGCATGGTGCTGCAAGGCCATTCGTCGGAATCCATCGGCCTGCACCTGGACATCTCCATCACCACGGTCAAGACCCATCGCAAGAACGCCTATGCCAAGCTCGGCATCTCCACCCAGTCCGAGTTGCTTGCGCTGTTCCTGAAGACGGCCCGCCTCCTCCCCGGGGAGGATGTCGCGCCGCCGGCCTAGCCGACATCATTAGCCTCTTTGGATTCGGACGAGGGGCTAACTTGAAATACACCCGCATGGCGATCGAGGCGCAGGCGCCGGAAGAAGTCGGCTACGGCCGCATACGGAACAATCTGTCGGAAAGCGCCATCGCCGACCGCAAGCTGGGCGAGCTCGGCGTGGACCTGTCGGACCTTACCTTGCTGTACGGCGAGCATCGCGGCGATGCGGCGCTGCGCGGGCAGATCGCGCGGCACAGCGGCAGCGCCGCGGTCCACCCGGAAGACGTGCTGGTTTGCGCCGGCGCGGCGGGGGCCTTGTTCATCGTCGCCAGCGCCTTGCTGAAGCCGGACTCGCACCTGGTCGTGGTGCGCCCGAACTACGCCACCAATATCGAGACACCGAAAGCGATCGGCTGCGCGATCAGCTATATCGATCTGTCATTCGATACCGGTTTCAAGACGGATATCGACGCCATCGAACGCGCCGTGCGGCCGGACACCGCCTACATCAGCGTGACCTGCCCGCACAACCCGACCGGTTCGATGATGTCCTGGGACGATTTGCTGCGCCTGGACGACATCGCGCGGCGCCACGGCTGCCTGGTGCTGGTGGACGAGACCTATCGCGACCTCAGCCATGGCGAGCCGTACCCGACGGCGGCCAGCATCAGCGATCGCTTCATCGCCGTATCGTCGCTGTCCAAGGCCTACGGAACGCCGGGAATACGCACCGGCTGGCTGATCACGCGCAAGCCGTCGCTGTACGAATTGTTCCTGGCCGCCAAGGAACAGATCGGCATCTGCGGTTCGGTGCTGGACGAAGCGGTGGGCGCGGCCGTGCTGGCGCAACGCGACGCCTGGCTGAAGACCAGCAATCGGCGCAATCTGCGCCATCGCGACATCGTGCGGACATGGATGGCCGGGGAACCTCATATGGAATGGGTGGAGCCGGCGGGCGGCGTGGTCTGCTTCCCGCGCCTGAAAGTGCCGGCTTCCTTCGACCTGGACCGCTTCTACCGCGGCTTGCTCGAGAACCATGGCACCTATGTGGGACCGGGCCACTGGTTCGACATGCCGCGCCGCTACATGCGGATAGGCTACGCCTGGGTGACCGAAGAGCAGTTGCGCGACGGTCTGGCGGGAATCTCGGCGGCCATACGGGAGCAGGTCGCGCCGCAAGGGGCGTGATGGCGCGGGGTCAGCGACGGTATCATCTCGGTTTTCCGGGCAGCGCGCCCGGACCGATGGATGCACAGCAAGGAGAACCCATGACCGTCGCCACACCCGAGGCCCGCCGCGCGCGCCGCGGCTCGCGCCGTTTTGCCGTCGCCGGCTTGCTTGCGCTGGCCCTGGCGTGCGCACGCGCCGATGCCGCGAACGGTGGCGCCAGCGGCTTGCACGACAACTTCTTCTGGCTGGGCCAGTTCAATAAAGCGTCCATCGTGATGACGACGGAAGCAGGCATCGTGCCGCCGGACATCGCCCAGAAAACCGCGCGCGCCGTCGCCCAGGTGATCGCCGAAGGCGACAAGCCCGGCGGCAAGCGGCCCGGCGATTATCTGCAATTGGAACCGCTGATCACTAAGATCGCCGGTCCGGACGCCACCCGCATGCATTCCGGCCGCAGCCGCCAGGACATCCTGGCCACCACGCGGCGCGTCATGCTGCGCGATCGCCTGCTGGACCTGTACGAGGCGCTGAACCAGGCGCACGCTTCCGTCAACGCCTTGGCCGAGAAGTACGCCGATGCCATCGTTCCGGCCTATACCAATGGCGTACAGGCGCAGCCCACCACCTACGGCCACTACCTGCTGGCGTTCTCCAGCGTGCTGGACCGCGATGCGGCGCGCCTGCGCCAGGTGTACGCCCGGGTGAACCTGAGCCCCATGGGCGCCGCGGCGCTCGGCACTTCCAGTTTCCCGATCGACCGCAAGCGCCTGGCCGACCTGCTCGGCTTCGACGGCGTGGTCGACAATTCCTACGACGCCGCCCAGTTTTCCCAGATCGATATAGGGGCGGAGGCCGCCAGCCTGGCCAGCACCATGGCGCTGAGCGTGGGCGCCTTCGTGCAGGACATCCATACGCAGTACCACCAGCCCAAGCCCTGGCTGATGCTCACCGAAGGCAAGTTGACCGGCACCAGCAGCATCATGCCGCAGAAGCGCAACCCCTACGCCCTGAACGACGTGCGCCTGGCGGCCAGCGAAACCGTCGGCGATGCGATGGCGGCGCTGGTGGTCGCGCACAATGTGACGCCCGGCATGCCGGACTACAAGCGCGGCCAGGCCCAGGACGCCGTGGATGCGGCCACCGATATGTACCTGAAGCTGGACGATATGCTGGGCGGACTGGTGCTGAACCGCGAACGGGCGCTGGCCGAAGTCGACGCCGATTATTCGACCACCACGGAGCTGGCCGACGTCCTGCAGCGCGATGCCAACGTGCCGTTCCGGATCGGCCACCATTTCGCCTCCGAGCTGGTCAGCTTTGGCCGCCAGAACAACCTGAAGCCGGCCGATATTCCGTATGCGGAAGCTCAGCGGATCTACGCGGCCTCGGGCAAGGCCAATGGCGTGGACAACGCCAAGCTGCCCTTGGACGAAGCGCGTTTCCGGCAGGTGCTGACCGCGCAGAACATGATTGCCTCCAGCAAGGGGCAGGGCGGGCCGCAGCCGGCCGAAGTCGCGCGCATGCTGGCCGACGCCAAGCAGCGCCTCTCGGTGGACATGACCTGGGTGCAGAGCGCGCGCGATCGCCTGACCACCGCGCAGGACAATCTGGACCGGGCCTTCGACAGCGTGGCGAATCCGCCGGCCAAAAAGTGAACCAGGTCGCGCCGCGCAGGCCGGGCCGGGCCGGGCTTGCGGCCCGACCGGCAGGTCACACCGATCGCGCGATCACGTCGCGCAACCACTGATGCGCGGGATCGCGGTGCAATCGTTCATGCCACAGCATGACCATCTCGAAGCCGGCCACCTCCAGCGGCGGTTCGACGACCTGCAGCGCGCTGTTGCCGCGCACCAGCCGCGACGGCACCAAGGCCACCATCTCGGTACTGGCCAGCACCGACGCCAGGAACAGGAAGTGAGGCACCGATAACGCCACCCGGCGCGCCATGCCCAGCCGCGCCAGCGCCGCGTCCGTCACGCCCTGGAAGCCGCCGCCGTCCGCCGAGACGATGGCGTGGTCCAGTTTGCAGAACTGCGCCAGGGTGGGGCGGCGCTTCAGCCGCGGATGTCCCTTGCGGCCAGCCAGCACATAACGTTCAACGAACAGGGGCCGGCTGCGCAGCGCGGCCGGCGCCCCGGCGCTGATATGGAAGGCCAGGTCCACGTCGCCTTGTTCCGCCTGCCGGGCCAGCGCGGGCGGATTTAACCCGAGCATCGCCAGGCGCATATCCGGCGCGGCCGCGCGCAGCGCCGCCAGCGCCGGCAGCAGTATGGTCGATCCGCCATAGTCCGTCGCCGCCACCCGCCATGTCTGGTCGGCCAGCGCGGGATCGAAGGGGCGTGTCGGCGCGACGGCCTGGTTCAGCGCCTCCAGGGCCTGGCGCAGCGGCTCGCGCAATTCGTCGGCGCGCGCCGTAGGCCGCATCCCGCGCGGACCGGGCAGCAAGAGCGGATCGCCGAATATCTCCCTGAGCCGGGCCAGCTGCACGCTGACCGTGGGCTGCGACAGGTGCAGGCGTTCCGCCGCGCGGGTCACATTGTGTTCGGCCAGCAGGGCATCCAGGGTGACCAGCAGGTTCAGGTCCAGGCGGCGCAAGGAATTGGTCATGGCAATACCTGGGATTTCAGGAATTCATTTCCAATATACCCGAAGGATGCCTATCGTGTGCCCATACGCATTCATCAGCCTATGGAGCATCCCGTCATGAACGTTCTTATCGTCTACGCGCACCCCGAGCCACGCTCGCTGAACGGCGCCATCAAGGATTTCGCCGTCGAACGGCTGGGCCAGGCGGGACACGCGGTCCAGGTCTCGGACCTGTACGCCATGAACTGGAAGGCGGTCGTGGACGCCGACGACAACACCGCGCCGCGCACGGGCGAGCGCTTCCATCCTTCCATGGACTCGAAGCAGGCCTACGAAAACGGCACGCAGCGCGCCGACATCGCCGCCGAACAAGAAAAGCTGCGCTGGGCCGATGCGGTCATCCTGCAATTCCCGCTATGGTGGTTTTCGATGCCGGCCATACTGAAGGGCTGGGTCGATCGCGTCTACGCCTATGGCTTCGCCTATGGCGTCGGCGAGCACTCGGATACGCACTGGGGCGATCGCTATGGCGAAGGCAGCCTGGCCGGCAAGCGCGCCATGCTGGTCGTGACGACCGGCGGCTGGGCTTCGCACTATGCGCCGCGCGGTATCAACGGCCCGATCGACGACATCCTGTTTCCCATCCAGCACGGCATCCTGTTCTATCCGGGCTTCGAGGTACTGCCGCCTTATGTCGTCTATCGCACCAGCCGCATCGACGCCGCGGGCTACGCCCGGATCCGCGAGGAACTGGGCCGGCGATTGGATACGCTGGCAACGACCGACCCCATTCCGTACCGCAGGCAGAACGCGGGCGATTACCTGATCCCCGAACTGACCTTGCGGCCGGAGATCGCGCCGGGGCAGTACGGCACCGGCATACACCTGCGTCAGGACGCTTCGCGATCGCCGCGCGATTCCCAGAACACCACGCGCTGATGGATCTGGCGCATCAGCATGGATCCCGCCAGGCCGATCACGGCGAGCAGCAGCACGCCGGCGAACATGGTGGCCAGGCTCATGCTGACCGAGGCCGACGCGATCAAGTAGCCCAGGCCCTGCTGCGCGGACAGGAACTCGCCCACGACGGCGCCGATCAGCGCCATCGCCACGCCTATCTGCAGGCCCGAGAAAATATCGCCCGCCGCGGCGGGCAATTTCACGTGCAGCAGCAGGTAGGCGCGCGTCGCGGAAAACGCCCGGCAGGCGTCCAGCAGATCGGTATCCGTGCGCTTGATGCCGTTGATGGTGTTGACGAACAGCGGAAAGAAGCACACCAGGGCGACCAGCACCACCTTGGACGACATGCCGAAGCCGAACCACACCAGGATGATGGGCCCCAGCGCGACCTTGGGCATGGCTTGCAGGCCCACCAGGAGCGGGTACAGAAAACGTTCGAAGGTGCGCGATTCGGCCAGCAGCGCGCCCAGCAGCACCGCCAGGCCGCAGCCGATGGCGTAGCCGGCCAGCGACTCGGCCAGGGTGGCCCAGATGTGCGGCCACAGCGTGCCGTCGGCGAATCCGCCGTACAGGGCGCGGAACACCGCGCCGGGGGGCGGCAGCAGATAATCCGGTATGGCAAAGGCCTGGATGGCCCAATGCCAGGCCGCGACGAGCACGGCGACGCTGATCAACGGGTACAGGAAAGAGGTAATGTCTAGGCGTTTCAGCATGGAGGGATGGGCCGCGCGGCGCGGTGATCGGGCGGCCTGCGGTCAGGCGGCCTGGGTTGCGGCCGCGGTATCGGCCTGGGCATGGGTGAAATGGCGGCGCAGATGCTGGCAGGCGGCATTGAAGGCCGCGTCGCCCAGCGTTTCCAGGGTGCGTGGACGCGGCAGTTCGGGACGATAGTCTTCGATGATGCGCCCGGGGCGGGGCGACATGACCAGCACGCGGTCGGCCAGGAATACCGCTTCCGGAATGCTGTGGGTAATGAACAGCACCGATTTGCGCTGCGTACTCCAGATGCGTTGCAGCTCCAGGGTCAGCGCCTCGCGGGTCAAGGCGTCCAGCGCGGCGAAGGGCTCGTCCATCAGCAGCAGGTCCGGATCGGCCAGCAGCATGCGGGCGATGCCGACGCGCTGCTGCATGCCGCCGGACAGTTCGCCGGGATAATTGCTCGCGAAGCCGCCCAGCGACACCAGCTCCAGCAGCGATTGCGCGCGTTCGCGCGCCGGCGCCGCGGGCAGGTTCATGGTCCTGGCCGGCAAGAGCACGTTGTCCAGCACGGTTTTCCAGGGCAGCAGATTGGGTTTCTGGAAGACCACGCCGGCGCGGCGGCTGGGCCGCGCCACCGTTTCACCGCCCAGGCTCACTTCGCCCTCGGTGGGATGCAGCAGTCCGGCGGCCAGTTTCAGCAGCGTCGATTTGCCGCAGCCCGAAGGGCCCAGCACGGCGACGAATTCGCCCGGCGCGATATCCAGATCGATGTCCGCCAGCGCTTGTATCCGGCCGCGCCGCGTCGGATAGGTCAGGCCGACGCGCTTGAAGCTCAATGCCGCGCTCATGCACCGGCTCCATGCGCCGCCGCGGCCGCGGCCAGGAACCGCTGCACGGCGTCCCAGGACTGGCGGTTGGCCCGTGCATTGGCGCGCGGCGTACCGCCGCCGGTCAACACCACGCCGGCGACGGGGTGGGATTTGGCGATCAGCGTGGTCGGCACGTTCGGCAGGCCGATGGCGTGGCCCGCGCCCTGGCCGCACACATGTTCGACGGGCCAGCGATGGCCATGCTCCTTCAGCGTGGCGGCGATCTGTTCGCTGAACATCGTGGACGGCCAGAAGCCGTCGTCCGTGCCGGAGACCAGCATGACCGGTCCCTGGATCTTCTCGACGGCGATGCGCGCCGCGGCGACGGCGGCGGCGTCCCGCAAGGGCGTATGGAAGGCCGGGGCCTGCCGCACCGGCTGCCCGTCGACGGGTGCCTGGTTGAACGCCGCCCAATCGGCCTGGGAATTGCCCTGCCACACATTGCGCAGCGGCTGGCCTTGCCAGGTCCAGGTCGGCGAATCCGGTGCTTCGCCGGGGGCGCCGGCGCGCAGCGTGCCATGCACGACGGCGCTGGGCACATAGGCGATGGCGGCGTTGACCAGCTCGGGAAAGCGCGACGCCAGCAGCAGCGTCAGTTCGCCGCCGCGCGACTGGCCCGTCACGGCGACGAAGCCGCCCGCCGGATCCAGGTTCGCGCGTGTCCAGCGCAGCGCTTTTTCGAAGTACTCCAGCGGCGTGCGCGAGATGTGCGCCGGCAGGCCGGGCGCCTTGAAATAACCCAGCGCGAAAGCGGTATAGCCATGCGCGGCGTACAGCGCGGCGCGTTGGCGCGGAATGCCGCCGCCCGAGCCGTTGAGCACGATGATCACAGGGCGCGGCGCCCCGCCGGCGGGGCGGAAGACCGTGCCCACCAGGCCGTCCTGGTTGACCTCCTGCCGCGCGACGCCGTTGACGACGTAGCGCTGCACCAGCGTGGCATGGGCGCTGGCCGGGGCCGCGGCGTCGGCGGACGAGCCCGCGTTTGGCGTGGCCAGGCTTTCGGCGTCGATGGCAATGGCCAGCGTGTCGACTTCATCGGTGCGTTCGGAGTGGGTCGGCGGCTGCGTGCGTTGCATGGCCCAGACGACGGCCATGGCGTCGGCACAGTCCCAGTCGCCGCTGTCCGGCGCCTGATCATCCAGGTCGACCGTGCCGTCCGCGCCGACCGTGAAAGTCGCGGAGCTTTGCCACACGCTGCCGTCCGGATGGCGCAGTTCGGCGCGCAGGCGCAGCGGGCCCGCCGGAAAGCCTGTCAGGACGATGCGGCGGTCGACGTCGACGGCGGCGTCGACGGGTTCGACCCGCAGCGTGGGATGGCCTTTACCTTGATTACCGCTCATTTGGCGGCCTTGGCCTGCGCGCGCACCGCGTCGGCATCGAAATCGTTGATCTGCTTGATGAACTCGTTGGAGAAGATCTTGTCCACCGGTACGTCGGCCGAGGGATATTCGCCGGCGGCCGCCATGGCCTGGATGCCGGCCGTGATGGCCTTCAAATCGTAATAGCCGGGCACGCGCGGCTGTCCCGACGGCGTGTAGAGCACCCGCTGCAAGCGGCGGCTCAGCAGCGTGGCCTGGTCCTTCAGTGCCTGCGCTTCGTCGCCGGCCGGCTTGGATTGCGGGTTGGCGCGCCAGAACGCCCGCACGCAGAACTCCGGATTGGCGACGCAGGCGATCTGCGCCTTGGTATAGGCGCGCGCGAAGCGCACCATCAGGTCCGGATGATCGCGAAAGGTATCGACATGGGCGATGAAACCATTGCCGGCGGTTTCCGCGAACACCGACGGGTAGGCGATGCGGCGGATGGGCGTGCCGGACATCTCCAGCATGTCGTTCCAACTGCTGTTGAAGTTCAGCGCTTCGACCTTGCCGGTTTTCAGGGCCTGGAAGCCGGCGGCCAGCGCGCCCACGGCGACGTAGTCCACGTCCTTGCCCGGGGTCAGGCCGGCGGTGCGCAGCGCGGCGCGGCCGCCGGGAATGGTGCCCCAGGTCAGGGCGCCGACGCCGATCTGCTTGCCCTTGAAGTCGGCCAGGGTTTTCACCGGCGAACTGGCCAGTACGGCGAACTCCATGGTGTTGCCCGGCACGCCGTTATAGAAGTAGCGCAACGGCAGGATGTCCTTGCCGCTGAAGTAGCTGGAGATCACCGGTTCGGAAGTCGGATAACCGAAGGTGACGCGCTTGCTGGCGACCTGGGGCAGCAAGGCGCCCGCGCCCTGGAAGACGATGGTCTTGACCGATAGATTTTCCTGCTTGAAATAGCCGAGTTCGTCGGCCGCCGCATACGGCGCGCCGTCATGCACGGCGGGCGGGATGGCCAGCGCCACGGTCACTTCATCCACGGCATGGGCGGGCGCCGCGGCCAGTGCGGCGATCAGTCCGCCCAGGGCAAATACAGTCGGAAAACGCATGGAAAGTCCTCAGGAGGGGGATGCCGCGTCAGCCCAGGCGCGACGCGGCGTCGCGCAGGAGCTGGTTGCGGTCGATCTTGTTGGTCGATGCCAGCGGCAGGTGGTCGACGAACCAGACGTGCCGCGGATGCTGGTAGGCCGGCGCGTGGTCCAGCGCATAGCGCTTGATTTCCTCGGCGTCGGCGTGATGGCCCGCGCGCAGGACAATGTAGGCCACCGGTTTCTGGCCCTTGATCTCGTCCTCGACCGGCACCACGGCGGCCTGTTGCACGGCGGGATGCTGCTCCAGCATTTTTTCCACTTCGCCGGGGTAGATGTTTTCGCCGCCGCTGACGAACATATCGTCGCGGCGGCCGACGAAGGTATAGAAGCCGTCGGCATCGCGGCGGAATACGTCGCCGGTCGAGTAATAGCCGTCGGGCGTGAACGGATCGGCCAGGTCGGGCCGCTGGTGATAGCCCAGCATCAGGCCGGGGCTCTTCATTTCCAGGATGCCCTGGTCGGGACCGTCGCCCGGCCCCGGCGCCAGCCGCAGCGAGACTTGCGGATGCGCATGGCCGACCGAGGTGGTCGGCGTCGGCAGGCCTTGCGGATGCGGGCCGAACACGACAGGGCCGCCTTCCGTGGTGCCGAAGGCGTTGATGACCCGGGCATTGGGCAGCATGGCGTGGATCTGCGCCAGCAGGCTGGCGCTAACCGGCGCCGATCCCATGCGGATGACCTTGACGGACGACAGGTCCGTGCGAGCCAGCAGATCGCGCTCGCGCAGCATCATGGCGATCATGGGCGGGACCGCGGTCAGCCAGGTACAGCGATAGCGCTCGATGCAGCGGATGTAGGCCTGGGCGGTGAACTGCGGAAGCAATACGGTCGTCGCGTGGCTGCCGACGGACAGGAAGGCCAGCGCCAGCGCGTTCATGTGATACAGGGGCGCGGCGATCAGGGCGCGTTCATCGTCCAGCGGAGTGGCCTTGCGGCGCGCCTGCACGATCCATAGGTGGCTGGCGTGGGACAGCAGCACGCCTTTGGGCTTGCCCGTGGATCCCGACGTGTACAGCATCAGCGCCACGTCGTCCGGCTTTGGACGGTAAGGGGCTTGTTTTCCGGGGCGCAGGAAGGTCAGGAAGGGGTCTCCGCTGGCGGTCGCGGTCGCCGGGCTTGCTGCCGCTGCCGTGGCCGCCGGGCTTGTCGCCGCGGGTGCGTCCATGGGTATCGCTTCCAGGCTGGCCGGCAGGCTGCCGCGGCGCGCTTCATCGAACAACACCAGCCGCGCGCCGCTGTCTTCGAGGACATAGGCAATGGTGGATGCCGGGAACTTGAAGTTCACCGGCACGGCCACCAGCCCCGCCCGCATGATGCCCAGCACCGCCGCGACATAGCGCACGGAGTTCGCGGACAGCAGCGCGATGCGGTCGCCGACGGCATAACCTCGCTGGCGCAACGCCTGCGCCACGCCTTCCGCCAGCGCATCCAGCTCGGCGTAGGTACACGGCGTTTCGCGCAGCTCCGCGTCCACGCCGATCATGGCAATGCGCGCCGGATCGGCCGACGGATCAATCAGGTCGCCAAGGTTGTAGGGTGTGTGCATATCAATCGCTAAATACCATTGCTACATAGCTGAGACGGTCTAGCCGATCGGGGACGCCGCGGATCCGGGTCCCCCCGGTCCGCCAGCGTCGCCCCCCTGGAGGGGGGAAGCGCGCAGCGCTTCGGGGGTGGGCTATGCCTGAGTCGAATACACGCCGCGGCCGCTGGCGACGAGCTTGCCGTCCTTGTCGAACACCTGTGCTTCCGCCACCGACACCTGCGAGCCGAACTTGATCACCTTGCCCTTGGCGGTCAGGTCGCCCTGGAACGCGGCGCGGTGGTAATCCACGCGCAAGTCTATGGTCGGCACACCGCGGCCGGTGCTGGAAACCAGCGCCCAGTCGGCGGTCAGGTCCACCAGCGCGGCCAGGATGCCGCCGTGGGTATAGCCCTTGTCGGCATTCACCACCCATTCCTCGCGCCACTTGGCCTTGAGTTCGATCTCGCCGGTGCCGACGGACAGCACTTCGATGCCCAGCCACTGGTGATAGGGACCGCGCAGCAGGCGCGCCTGGATGTCTTCCTTGGTGGGGAGGGTTTTTTCAGTCATGGGAGTTTCCAAATCTTGATAGGTTGTGTACCGGGTATATCGGCATGCGCCGTGTGCGCGGACACCCGGCCCATCGAGCCGGGACGCCGCGGCGGGCGCCTCAGGGATTGACGATCACCTTGCCCAGCACTTCGCGGTCGCGGATCAGCGCCAGCCCTTCGGCGGCCTTTTCCAGCGGCACGGCGCGGTCGATCAGGGGATCGACGGTGCCCTCGGCAACCATGTCCAGCAAGGCCTTCAGGTTCTCGTCGTAGAAGCTGTTCGAGCCCTTGATGTTGAGTTCGAAGCTCCACACATAGCGCAGGTCTTCCTTCGGATCATGGCCCGCCGTGGCGCCGCACACCAGCAGCGTGCCGCCACGCTTCAGGCACTTCAGCGATGGCACCCAGGTATCGCCGCCGGTGAAGTTGATGACGACGTCGACGCCGCCGTCATAGTTGCGGCGCTGCGGCTTGCCATACTGCCCGATGGCCCATTTGGAAAAATCCGTTTCGCGATAGTTGATCAGGTGATCCGCGCCCAGCTCCTTCAGCGCCTGCAGCTTGGAATCGCTGCCGGCGCAGGCGATGACTTCCGCGCCCAGCTGCTTGGCCAGGATGACGCAGGCCGTGCCGACGCCGCCGCTGGCGCCCAGGACCACCACCTTGTCGCCGGCCTTGACCGTGTTGTGCGTGATCAGCATGCGATGCGCCGTGCCGTAGGCCACGGGCAGCGCCGCGGCGTCGTCGAAGCTGACGTTGTCCGGCATGGCGATCAGCTGGCCCGCCGACACCAGGCAGTACTCGGCCATGCCGCCGTCCAGCATCTCGCCCATCAGGCCCTTGGCCTTGTTCAGCGGGTTCACCAGCACGCGGTCGCCGGTCTTCCAGCCTTCCACGCCTTCGCCGATCTCGGTGATTTCGCCCGCCATGTCCAGGCCGATGACGACCGGCAGCGGCACCTTGATGCCCGGCATGCCCTGCACCGTGAACACGTCATGGTAGTTGAACGACGAGGCGCGCACGCGGATGACGACGTGGCCCGGCGTCACGGTGGGAACCGGCTTGTCGGTGACGACGCGCAGCTGTTCGATTCCGCCGTGCTGGTCCAGGACCAGGGCTTTCATGGTTTTGCTCATGGATGCTTTCCTTTGGTGCGAGATAACGGATTACTTGATGGATTTCGATTGCTGCCAAGGGCCCGTGACGAACAGGTCGTCGTTCAGGGCGCCCTTGATGACACCGGTCTCGGTAAAGACCTGGTGTTCGCGCTTCAGCGTATCGATGTCGGCCTGCTCGAACGAAATGCGGTACATGTCGTTCCACAGCCCGGCGTAGACCTTGGCGTCGTTTTCGGGAAGATTGGCTGATTTCTGCAGGATGGCGATGACTTCCGGCTGGTGCGTCTGCGCCCAGGCCAGCGCATTGCGCATGGCGGCCAGCACCCGCGCGACGACCTCGGGATGGGCCTGCACGTATTCCGCGCGCACCGTGCCGATGCCGATATACGGCACCGACTGGCTCTTGGTCAGCTTGCCCCATTCGCTGGCGAAGCTGCCCAGCTTGGTGACCTTCAAGTCATTCAGCTGGGCGACGGTGACCGAACGCAGCGCCGCCGCGTCGACCTGTTTCTGCACCAGGAATTGCGCCAGCCGCGACTCGTTGCCGCCCACCAGCGAAAAATCGTTGGGTTTGATGCCGTAGTTGCCCGCCAGGATGGCGCCGGCGATGACCGCCACCGAACTGCCCGCGGGGGACATGCCTACCTTCTTGCCGCGCAGCTGGTCCAGCGATTTGATGGGCGAGCCTTCCGGAACCACGAATTGCACATCGGCCGGCTGGGTGGCGGCGAACACCTTCAAGGGCACGCCTTCGGCGGCGCTGCTGAACACGCCGGCGGCGGGTGCGCCGTAGGCCAGATCGATGGAATTCGACGCGAGTGCGCGCAGCGGCGCGTTCACGTCCGGAAAGCGGAAGAACTCGACGTCCAGATTCTGCTGCTTCAGGAAGGGCGTGGCTTCCAGCACGGCGCCGAAGCCCAGGCTGACGCCGCTGCTCCAGTAACCGATGCGCACCTTGTCGGCCGCGTGCGCGGCGCTGGAGCCGGCGATGGCGGCCAGGGCCAGCAGCGCGGCGTAGAGGGGTTTTCTCCATTGCATGATAGGGCTCCAGGGTCTGGGTGTATCAGGGGACGGGAAAGGTGTACGCGGATCAGACGGGCTTCCAGCGGAACAGGCGGCGCTCCAGCGGCTTGAGCAATCCGCCTTCGAAGATCAGCATCAGCACCACCAGCAGCAGGGTCCAGGCGAACACCTGGTCGGTCTGCACCAGGTCGGCCGCCTGGCGCAGGCGGTAACCGATGCCGTCCGATGAGCCCAGGGTTTCGGCCACCAGCGACACCCGCCAGCCGAAACCGAAGGCCAGCCGCGCGCCGGAAAAGAAGTAGGGCAGGATAGTCGGCAGATAGATCTTGCGCAGGATCTGCGCGCGCGACATGCGGAAGCTGCGCGCCAGGTCCACATGCAGTTTGTCGACGTTCTGCGATCCCTGCCAGACGTTGGTCAGGATCAGCGGCATCGCCGTCATGAAAACCACGAAGATGGTCGTGGCGTTGGAAATACCGAACCAGATGATGGCGAACACCGCCCAGATCGCCGACGAGACGGTGTTCATCACGGCCAGCAGCGGATCGAAGAAGGTTGCCAACACGCGGCTGGAGCCCAATGCCAGCCCCAGCGGCGTGCCCACCGCGGTCGCCAGCACGAAGCCGATCAGGATGCGCATCAGGGTAGTCAGGACATCGTGCGCGAAGGTGTCCGAGCGGGCCAGGTTCACCAGCGCCTGGATCACTTTTTCCGGCCCGGGCAGCACGAACGCCGGGACGTGGGATGCCGCCAGCGACCACAGCACCACGAAAACGATGGTCAACGCCGCGCGCTGCGCGAACAGCCAGCCCAGCCCGCGCCACATCCCGTCAGGCGCTTCCTGGCGTGACAGGCTGATGCTGGACGCATCCAGATCGGCCGCGCCGACGGCCAGGCTCTTGTCGTTTACGGCGCTCCGGCCGGCCGCGCCGCTGTCCGCTCCGTTGCTCATTGATGTACCTTCATGCGCAGTTGGCGCGTATGTTCGGCCACGTCCTTGTCCGTCGGCGTGCGCGGGCGCGGTAGCGCCACCGTGTCGATTTCGCGGATGCGGCCGGGCCGGGGCGCCATCAACACGATGCGGTCGGCGAGAATCACCGCTTCCTCCACGTCGTGCGTGACGAAGAGAATGGTCATGTTCTTCAGCGCCTGGATGCGCAGGACTTCTTCGTGCATCTGCGTGCGCGTCTGCGGGTCCAGCTTGGAGAACGGCTCGTCCATCAGCAGGACTTCCGGTTCGATCACCAGGCTGCGGGCCAGCGCCACGCGGCTGCGCATGCCGCCGGAAAGCTGGTGCGGCCAGGCGTCGCTGAATCCGGACAGGCCCACCATTTCCAGCACCGCGTCGGCGCGGCGGCGGCGTTCGGCGGCGGGCGTGTTGCCCGCTTCCAGCCCGAAGCCGACGTTGTCGCGCACGGTGCGCCAGGGCAGCAGGCGGTCTTCCTGGAACATATAGGCCATGCGGCGCCATTGCCCATAGGTGGCCAGCGGCTGTCCCGCCAACAGGATGTCGCCGCTGTCATAGGGCTCCAGTCCGGCGACGATATTGAGCAGCGTGCTTTTGCCGCAGCCGGAGGGACCGAGCAGCGCGACGATTTCGCCGTGGTCCACGGCGAAGGAAATATCGCGCAGGGCTTCCAGCGCGCCGAAGCGCTTGGTCACATGGCGCACGTCCACGGCGTGCGGGTGGCCGTCCGCCGACGTGTTTCCGGGCCCGGGCATCGTGCCGGCGTTCGTATCGGTTCGCGGCTGTACGGCGGCCAGGTTCATCGTCTACTCCCGTTCAATGCCGCGGGCACGGGAATGGCCGCGCCGGTTTGCGCCAGGCTGGCATAGAGCTTTTCCAGCGTCATCACCTGGAAGGTCTCGATATGCCGGCGTGCGATGGTTTCCGCCCGCTTGCCATCGCCTTCGGCCAGGGCGTCGATCATGGCGTTGTGATCGTGCTTGATTTCAGGCTTGGTCCGCTGCACGCCGAAACCCAGCGCGACCAGCCGGGACATCTCGTCCATCAGCTGGCTGAGCAGGCGATACAGCCGCTCGTTGCCGCAGGCGGCGGCGATGGCCAGGTGAAAGGCCTTGTTCGCGTCCATGAACACGTCGATCTGGTCGCTCAGCTGCAGGACGGGATGCGGCACACGGCATGCCGCCTCCAACCGCCGCAGCAGGTCGATATCGACCCGGCCGGCCGCCAGGCGGGCGGCCAGCGGCTCGACCTGGACCCGGAGGGTGAAGACTTCTTCCACGTCGCGCAGGGTGATGGGCGTGATCTGGTAGCCCTTGCGCGGCCTGGAACGCACGAAGCCTTCATGGGCCAGCCGCACCAGCGCGATCCGGCAACTGGTCTTGCGGATGCCGTAGGCCTCCATCAATTCGGGCTCGGTGACGAAGGCGCCCGGCGCCAGGCGGCACGACAGTACATCGCGGCGGATGCGCGCATAGGCGTCGTCGCCGGAACTCAGTGAGGGTTCCGGGGAAGGGGCCTGCGCGGCGCGAGAGGATGACGTGAGCATGGTGGTGGGGCTTCATTGCATCCGTGAGCAGCTCACAGACGCAATGAAAAGCGTCTACAACACCCCCATTCTATGGACGACCGGGCTCCGTGCTAACTAAGAAATTACCCTAAGCATATTTCTCGGATGTTGGTCAGCGCCGCTGAATATCCCATGTGGATATAAAGGGTATTGGCCCGGCCCTTTGTGTGCTTACTGGCACACGCGCCCGCCGCCATCCTGTTCACCCATCCCGCCCCATGCATTCTTTCCAGCGCGTGTTGACGCGTTCGGCGAACCATGCCGTGGTCAGCTGGCGGGTGATTTTCGGGCTTTGCAGGGTAATACGCGGCAGCACGGTGCGGGGCAGGGGCGCACCGGCGGACTTGTCGGCGATCTCGAAGACACGCCGGTACAGCATGGTTTTTTCGAAGTCCTGGCGGTCGCCCGCGCGCAGGTCGCGGCGGATGGCGTCTTCGCTCATGTCCAGGCGGCCGCGCAGCGCGCGCAAGGCGCGCTCGGTTTCGCCCGGCTCGACGGAGTTTTCGCGCAGCACGTCGCCGTCCAATGCCAGCGGGATGCCGGTGGCGCGGCTGACGGCATTCTGGAAGGCGGCGTTGCGGCTGGCGTACCAGCCGGCGTTGTAGTCGGCGAAGCGGTAGATCATGGCGTCGTAATGAGCGGGATAGCCCAGCAGATGCAGGGTGCCGAAATACGCGCCGCCACGGCGGGTGAAGACCTCCTTGCGCACGCCCTGGTCCAGGGAATACGGATAGCCCTTCGCGTGGGCTTGCGCGAAGTCGACGCTGACCTGCATGGGACCCGCGGTGTGCACCGGGTTCAGCCCGCCGAACAATTGCCGGCCCATGGGCACCATGCCGATGAAGTCCTCGTATATATCGCTCAAATCGCGCTCGGTGCGCACGGCGTCGAGGCGTTGGCTATAAGTCTTGCCGTTGGGCGAGGTCAGGCCGAGCGCGGCATCCACCAGCAGACCGGGGATGTGCATGCCGGACGCGCGGCGATTGATCTCGGCGCGCGCTATCTTCGGCAATCCAGGCACCGCCGGGTCGGCGCGGAAGCTGGATTCCTGGGCAATGACGGCAATGACCGCGCATTGGTTGGCCGGTGTCGCGGGAATATCCTGGGCATCGAGGGCGACCTGGATGTCGCCCGCCCATCCCGCCGGATCGGCGATACCGGCCGGCAGGCGGCGGGCGACTTCCGCGCGGACCTGGTCCGGTCCCCGCGGCACGGGTTCAGATGTCCTGGTGGCGCAGCCGGCCAACCATGACAAAGCGGCCGCCAGGCACATGCCGGCCAGCCTACGCTGGAATAGAGCCATCATCTCTCGTCGTGGCACGCAAACCTGCGATGCTACGCGAGCCGTGCGATGGACGCCACGGGCGCTTCGCCGGCGCGGCGGCGGTCAATCCCTCCTGATGCTGAGGCCCATGACGCTCGCGGGATTGGTCGTGGTGTTACACAGCACCAGCACGCGCGTCCCATTCACGGCGGCGACCTGGAGCAGATCCAGCAGGATGCGTCTTTGCTCCGGCGTGAGCCCGGGATCGAACGTATAGTTCATCGGGTATTCGACCAGGGAGAAAAACGGCTGCGCGCCGAAGTAGCTGATGTACTGCACCTGCCCCGCATTCGGCTGGCAGTCGGCGTTGGCCAGGCGGGAGAAGAACGTGAGTACCGCGGCCATCGCGAAAAGGCAGGTGTTTTTCTTCATCGTGTCGCTCCGGCGGTCCACCGAGTGGCGCTCGGCGGGTGATTTGTGTTCCTTCCGTCCGATAGGGTATCCATGTCGATGCCGTCGCCGTGCGTGTCAGTTTGTCCTGACGCTGACCCCGCCGACGTTGGGCGGATTGGTGGTGGTATTGCACATGACCTGGACCGTTTTGCCCGTCGTGATGGCGATCTGAAGCAGATTCAGCACGATCCGGCGCTGTTCCGGCGTGAAGTTCGGGTCGAAGGTGTAGTTGTTTCCCGGAAATTCCACCAAGGCGAAGAAAGGCTGGGCGCCGAAGTAGCTGATGTACTCCACGTGTCCTGTGTTTTCATCGCAGTTCGCGCTTGCGAGCCGCGAGAATGACATAAGGATCGCGGCCAGCGCGAAGAAGCGTATTTTCTTTGTCATGGTCCAGCTCCTGGGTGTTCGTTGAGCAGGCGACGGCAGCACGCCTCTGCCGGTGCCCGGGGTCGTGTTGTGTCTTGCGCACAGCGGTGCGTCAGTTCTCATCGTGCGACGGGCCACCGTCATTGATATACGGCGGCTTGATGCACATCAGCACCGAACCGCAAACAGCGCTTTCGGTCGCATTCAGCTCCATGATCGCCGACGCTTCCTGTGTCGCGATCGCGATGTCGTCCGCGGTCACCAGCCGCTGCCCGGCGGCGGGCTGGAAATTCGCATCGGGGACCTCGGCCAGATTGTTCAGCTCCGCGAATAGCCGGCGGATAAAGAAGGAGCCATCCGCGGTCATGACAGGCACCATCAGATCCGCGGGACTGATCGGGACTCGCACCGAGAAATCCGAATTCACGCCGTCGTGCTGCAGACCCAGGGCATGGCCGAGTTCGTGTTTCGCCGTGAATCGGGTCATGAAATTCAACAGCGGGGCGGAGCTGTCTCCGCCCCCTTGCATGAAGCGCGAGTGCGCGGCCCAATTGCTGCTGGTAATGGCCCTTGACCACTCGTTCCTGTAGATCTTGATCGTGGTCGGAATATTGCCGTTTATCAGGGATGTGCCCGCGTAGTCGAGGACTTGCGGGACGCTGGATGGATTGTCCGTTACGGTGACGACAAGATTGGCCTGGCTGGGATCATCGACGCGGGTGATCTGCAGCACGCCCACGATGTCCGCCAACGCGGCCTTCCACTCGGCGATCGCTTCATCTATTTTGGCGCTCCAGTCCACGCCGACCGCTCCGCCGTTCACATCGAACTCCATGTAGGAAGTTGTCGGATCGACGTAGATGCGAAGCTGATGGTTGTAGGCGTCGATTGCGCTGAATATGTGACCGCTCCAGTCATGCAGAAACGGGACTGTCGACATCGTCTGCGCGTCGGCCGGCGCGGCGAAGAAAAGTGCGGCTATTGACGAGAGCAGCAGGCGTTTCATTCACGGCAACCGTTGCGGTTCATGGGCCTTTCCCGTTTGCGCGGAGACCGGGCATGGCGGGAAGCTTAGTGAAACGGCGAAGAAGGCCTGTTCAAAAACCGCGGATTCGTTTTGATTGCCCGACGGATCGCGCGCCCGATGTTCAACCCGCCTGCCAGCCCAGGCCCAGGCTCTTTTGCAAGGACACGAAATCCTGCAGCAGTTCGGCCTGGCCGGCGACGACGTCCTGCTGCGCGGCGAATTCGCTGCGTTGGGTGTCCAGCAGATCGATCAGCGTGGCTACGCCGGCGCTGTAGCGCTGGCGCGTCAGGTCGGCGGAGCGTTGCGCATAGTCTTGCACCTGGCGCAGGCGCACCAGGTGTTCGCGCTGATGACCGTAGCGCGACAGGGCGGTGTTGGCATCCTGCAGCGCGGCCAGCACGGTGTGGGCATAGCGCGCTTCGGCCTCATCGCGCGAGGCCTCGGCCGCATGAATGGCGCCTTGCGTGCGGCCGAAGTCCAGAATGTTCCATTGCAGATAGGGCACGCCCACCCAGCTGAAGTTTTCTTTGCGCGCCAAATGGCCCAGCGTGGACGCGCTGAAGCTAATGTCGCCGAACAGCGTCACCTTGGGAAACAGGTCCGCCACGTGTTCGCCGATCTGCGCGTTCGCCGAGGCCAGCCGCCGTTCGGCGCCGCGTATGTCCGGGCGCTGCCGCAGCATCGCGGCCGGATTGCCGACCGCGACGCGATCCGGCAGGGCCGGCAGTGGCGCGCTGGCGCTCAGTTCCTGGTCCAGCGCGCCGGGTTCGCGACCGGTCAGCACGGCCAGGCGGTCCAGCGATTCGTCGATCTGGGCCTCCAGCGGCACCAGCGTGGCCCGCGTCGTCGAGACCTGCGTGGACAGGCGCTGTACGTCGACATCGGCCGCCGTGCCGCGCGCGCGCCGCTGCTCCGTCAGGTCGAGCATGCGCTGCTGCAGCTCGGCGGAGCGGCGGGCCAGCGCCAGTCTCTGCTGTTGATCGCGCAGGCTGATATAGGCTTGCGCGACCTCGGCCGCCAGCGACACCTGGGTATCGGCCAGGTCCGCCCGCACGGCATCGGCTTCGGCGGAGGCGGCTTCCACGGCGCGCCGCGTGCCGCCGAACAGGTCCAGCTCCCAGGAAGCATCGAAGCCCGCGGTGTAGAACTGGACCGGACCCCGCCCGGACGAGCCGTTGTTCGAACCGTCGCCGTTGCCTTGCGATCCCTGTGTCAGGGCGGACGTGTCCGGCGCGCGTGTGCGCACGGCGGCGCCCACGGCGCCTACCGTGGGCATGCCGTTGGCCGTGGCCTGCTGCAATTGCGCGCGCGATGCCCGCAGGCGGGCCTGCGCGGCATGCACGTCGGGGTTGTGCGCCAAGGCCTGGTCGACCAGGGTATTCAACAGCGGGTCGTTCAAGGCCAGCCACCATTTGCTGATCGCCGGACCGGTGGCGACCGCCACGCTTGGCGTCCGCACGAACGCCGCCCGGGCGAGGGCGTCCGGAGCGGCGTCGGGGGCGCCGTGGTAATCAGGACCAACGGTGCAGCCGGCCAGCGCCAGCCCGGCGATAACGGCGACGGCCACCGTACGGATGGTCCCGGGTTCTGCATGCATAACGTCGTGCCTGTACATAAGTTTCAGTGGCCGGAGTCAAAGGGCCGGGTTCAATGGGCCGGGTTCAATGGCAGGGTTCAGTGGCCGGCGCCGGGCGCGCCGCCGCCGCGCGGCGTGCGCAGCAGCAAGGCCAGCGGCACGCAGGCCAGCAGGGCCAGCGCCAGCAGATAGAAAGTTTCGGAATAAGTCATTACCGCCGCCTGCTGCTGGATCTGCGCCGCCAGCTGGCCCAGCGCCCGCATATGCGAGTACGCCATATCGCCGGTCTGCGTGAACCAGTTGGCCGCGTTGGCGGCGATGCGGTCCTGGCCCAACACCGAATTGGCCGTCAGCGATTCGCGCAGCATATGGTCGTGGAAAGTATTGCGGCGATCGATGACGATGCCGATCAAGGCCAGGCCCACCGACCCACCCAGATTGCGCGCCATGTTGTACAGCCCCGCGGCGTCGCCGGATTCCTCGCGCGAGACCGCCGCCATCGACGCCTGGTTGAGCGGAAACATCGCCAGCACCTGGCCGATGCCGCGCAGGAATTGCGAACCGTAGAAGTCGTGGCCCACGCTTTGCGCCGTCAGGTCTATGTCCAGCAGGCAACTGCCGGTAAACATCAGCAAGCCGCCGATGACCAGGATGCGGAAGTCGACCTTGCCCAGCAGCCGGGGCAGCAGCGGCAGCATCAGGAAGGAGGGCAGGCCGGCCAGCAGCATCACCGCGCCGGACTGCTGCGCGTTGTAGCCGGCGATCAGGCTCAGGAACTGCGGCACCAGATAGGAAACCCCGTACAGCCCCGCGCCGATGGCCACGACGATGATGATGACGCTGGCATAGTGCGGATTGCGCAGCAGGCTCAAGCGCAGTATGGGCTTGGCGGCGGTCAGCTGGGAAATCCCGATCAACACGAAGCCCACCAGCGTGACGATGGTCAGGGTGACGATCATCCGGGAGTCGAACCAGCGCTCGCGCTGGCCTTCCTCCAGCACCACCGTCAGGCTGCTCAGGCCGATGGCCAGCCCGACGATGCCCAGCCAGTCGGCCTTGAAGAATTCCGGCCAGCGCGGATGTTCGGGCGGCAGGCCGCCCAACAGCAGCGCCACCAGGGCAAGGCATACCGGCAGGTTTACCAGGAAGCACCAGGACCAGCTGATGTTTTCCGCCAGCCAGCCGCCTACCACCGGCCCCAGCAGAGGGCCCAGCAGCACGATCAGGCCGAACAGGGTCATGCCCGCCGGCATCTGCGAGCGCGGCAGGCGCGTGCGGATGATGGTCTGCGCGGTGGGGATCATGGCGCCGCCGGTGAATCCCTGGCCAAGGCGTCCGGCGATCATCTGCGGCAGGCTGTGCGACAGGCCGCACATCACCGAAAACAGGGCGAACAATACGGCATTGCCCAGCAGGAAATTGCGCATGCCGAAAACGCGCGTCAACCATGCCGCCAGGGGAATCATGACGATCTCGGACATCAGGTAGCCGGTGGATATCCACGTACCTTCCGTGCCGGTGGCGCCGATGGACCCCTGTATCTGCGGCAACGCGGAGTTGGTGATGGAGATGTCCAGCGTCGCCATCAATGCGCCCAGCGCGCCGCCGGCCACGGCCACCCAGTCCGCCGCGGTGGCGCGGGGTTCGGCGCTGCCGGACGGCCGCGGCGCGGCGGAGGGATACGCCGTGTCAGCCATGATGACCCACGTTGCCTGCGTTGCCTGCGTTGCCTGCGTTGCCTGCGTTGCCTGCGTTGCCTGCGTTGCCTGCGTTGCCCGCATCGTCCGCCGGGCTCGTACGGGTCGTGGCCGGCGTACGCCGCGTGTCGACCTCGGCCGTCACCGACAGTCCAGGCACCAGCAGTCCGCGGGTATCCGCGTCCGTG
Source organism: Bordetella sputigena (assembly GCF_965137885.1). Classification (NCBI taxonomy): domain Bacteria; kingdom Pseudomonadati; phylum Pseudomonadota; class Betaproteobacteria; order Burkholderiales; family Alcaligenaceae; genus Bordetella; species Bordetella sputigena. Next base: position 278,764 of record NZ_CBCSCA010000008.1, on the reverse strand, counting down.
TCGACCCGGATGCGCACCGGCACCCGCTGGACGATCTTGGTGAAGTTGCCCGTCGCGTTTTCCGGGGGCAACAACGCAAACTGGGCGCCCGTGCCCGGCGCGAAGCTGTCCACCACGCCGTGCAGTTCCCGATCGGGCAGGGCATCGACGTGCAGGCTCACGGCCTGGCCCGCCCGCATGCGGCCTATCTGCGTTTCCTTGAAATTGGCTTGCAGATACACGTCCTGGACAGGCACCACCGTCATCATGCGGGTGCCGGGTTGCACATACTGGCCCACGCGCACGGTACGGTCGCCGATATTCCCGGACAGGGTCGCCCGCACGAGCGTGTCCTGCAGATCCAGATTGGCCTGGCGCGCGCTTGCCTGCGCGGCTTCCAATTGCGCCCGGGCTTGCGAAATTTGCGCGGTGCTGACGGCGATCTGGGCCTGGGCGGCTTGTACGGCGGCTTGATTGGCCGCGAGCGTGGCCGTGGCCTGGTCACGCTGGTTGGCCAGGTTGGACAGCCGTTCGGTCGTCTCCGCGCCGGTGGCCGCCAAGGGCCGGTAGCGCCGCACTTCGTCTTCCGCATGCCTGGCGTTCAGGCCGGCCACGCGCGCCTGCGCCTCGGCCTGCGCGACGTTGGCGTTCTGCTGGCGGATTTCCGCTTGCGCGCGGTCGATATCGGCTTGCCGCGCATCGATGGTGGCCTGTGCCTGGTCCAGCGCCGCGCGGTATTGGCGGTCGTCCAGGCGCACCAGCGGATCGCCTGCATGCACCGGCTGGTTATCGCCGACGTAGACCTGTGTCACATAGCCGCTGACCTTGGGCGCGATGGTGACGCTGTCCGCCTGCAGATAGGCGTCGTCCGTGCTTTCGATGAAGCGGCCCACCAGCCACCAATGCGCGCCCCAGGCAAGCGCCGCGACGAGCGCCACGGCGCCGGCGCCGAACAGCACCCCACGCCGGCGGCGCGAACCTCCCTTGGCGGGATGCGCCGGCGCCCGGGCGGGCGCCGCATGGCCATCCATGCCGGCGGGCTGACTATTGTTCGGTGATGAACCCGCCGCGGACGGACTGCCGGCGGCGAGGGAAGTGGCGGGAATATCGGGCGATCCTGCGGAAGAAGGCATGTCGGCTGGGCGCGTTGATCGTTGAATTTTGAACGTTCGGTATATTTTTATCGCCCGGTAAAAATTTAGCAAGTGCTATATTTTGGCCTTGCTAGGGTAAGGAAGCGGCGGACCACGCACCGCGGATGACACTGCGGAGACAGGATATGAACGACACCAAGCGCACCCGGCGGCCGCCGGGCAGCGGCTATGCCCGTGGCGACGAGACCCGCCTGCGCATCATCGAGGCGGCCATCGAGCGGTTCGGGGAATTGGGTTTCGACGGCGCCTCCACGCGCGACATCGCCGCGCACGCGGGCGTCAACGCGCCGGCCTTGCAGTACTACTTCGAAAGCAAGGAGGGGCTATATCGCGCCTGCGCCGAACACATCGCCGACAGCGCGCGGGCCGGTTTCGACCCCGCCATCAATGCGGCCTGGGCGGCGCTGGATGCCGACGCCGATGCGGAGGTGCTGATCGACGCGTTCATACGCATTCAGGATCTGATGGCCGACCGCGCCTTACAGGCATCGTGCGGCCCGGACCAGCGCCTGTTCTTCGCGCGCGAACACGCCGGGCATGAGCCGCCGATCGCATCGGACATCCTGCGGGAACGGGTGCGCAAGCCCCTGGGCGACGTATGCGCCGCGTTGATCGCGCGCATCGCCGGCACGAATGTGGACGATCCCAAGACCATGGTGCGTGTCTTTACGCTGCATGGCCAGCTGGTGATCTTCCATACGGCCAAGCGCGGCGCGCTGTCGCTGTTGGGATGGCAGGATATCGATGCCGAGCGGGTGGCGCTGGTCAAGGAAACGGTGCGCGAGCAGACGCGCACGCTGTTGCGGCTGTGGAACAAGGAAGCGCATGCCCGGCCGCGGCGGCGCTCCGCTCGCCGCGCCTGATCGATCGGCCGCGCTGCCATGTAAGCGGCCTAGGGCCCGGCGCCGCGGAACTACAGTGCCGGCCGAAGTATCCCGGCGCCGCGGCACCACGGCGCCGCTGCCGGGCCAAGGAATCGCGCCGGCGTAGCACTACAGCGACTACAGCGCGGCCGCCGGGCCGAAGAACTCGTAGCGGCTGCGCGCGTCCGGCACGCCCAGGGCCGCCAGGGTTTTCTTCATATAGGCCATGAAGGGCTTGGGACCGACGAAATAGGCGTCCAGGTCGCCCGGCGCCGGCAGCCACTCCCGCAGCTGTTCCTCCCGCGCCCGCCCGACGCCGTCCGGCCGGCGCGCCGCGCCTTCGGCGGCTTCGTAGCACACATAATGGCGCAGCTGCGGATGGCGCGCGGCAAGCTGGTCGATGTAGTCGCCGAACGCATGGACCTGCCCATTGCGCGCATAGTGGATGAAGTGGACCGGCCGGTCGCCACGGCTCAAGGCCGCCTCCAGCATGGCCAGCACCGGCGTGACGCCGACGCCGGCGCTGATAAGCGCCAAGGGCCGTTCGCCATCTTCCAGCACGAAGTCTCCCGCGGGCGGGAAGACATCCAGCGTGTCGCCTTCCCGGATCCGGTCGTGCAGGAAGTTGGACGCCACGCCGCCCGGCTCGCGCTTAACGCTGATACGGTATTGGCTGCCGTCCGCGGCGCGCGACAAGGAGTAATTGCGGCGGATTTCCTGGCCATCGATATCCAGGCGCAGGCCCAGATACTGCCCGGGACGGTAGGCCAGCAGTGCGCCGCCATCGGCCGGGCGCAGATGGAAAGAAGTGATCTCGGCGCTCTCCGCGACCTTGCGCGCGACCACGAAGGGGCGCGCGCCGCGCCAGCCGCCGGTTTCCTGTTCTTGCGCGTCGTACACCGCGCCCTCGGCCTGGATCAGCAGATCGGCCAATTGCTGATAGGCCGCCGCCCACGCCGCGATGACTTCGTCCGTCGCCACCTCGGCGCCCAACACTTCGCGTATGGCGCGCAGCAGGCAGGTCCCGACGATGGGGTAGTGTTCGGGTAGAACCTGCAGCGCAACGTGCTTGTTGACGATCTGGCTGGCCAGTGGCGCCAGGGCCTGCAGCCGGTCGATATTGCGCGCGTACATCAGAACGCCGTTGGCCAGCGCGCGCGGCTGCGCGCCACTGGCCTGGTGCGCCTGGTTGAACAAGGGGCGAACCTCGGGATACTCCGCCAGCATGATCTTATAGAAGTGCGTGGTCAGCGCCTCGCCGCCTGTTTCGAGTAGAGGTACCGTGGCGCGGATGATGGCGAGCTGGTTCGAATCGAGCATGTCATGAAACTCCTGGTTGGCCGCGCGCGTGCTTCGCAGGCGGGCGGCGGACGTCCCGCGATGGGATCGCCATGTCTCAATGCAACACCCATGCCAACTTGCTTCCCGGGGAAGGCCATGTCGATCGATCTATAGAAATATGTTTTAAAGACTCTATTAATACAAATTGAAGTCGTAATGACTCTGAATCGATCCGGATGCGATATGCTCCTTGCATGCCGGAATCGACCAAATCCCAGAACCCGCTGCTCGCCGCCGTTATTCCATTGGTGGCCGATCTGGCGCGCGACCTGGCTCCGGCGGAACGCTATCGCCGCCTGTTGGAGGCCTTGCGCGCTTTGCTGCCTTGCGACGCCATCGGGCTGTTGCGGCTGGAAGGCGATGCGCTGATCCCGCTGGCCATGCAGGGCCTGAGCGCCGACGCCATGGGCCGGCGTTTCCGCCTTGACCAGCACCCGCGCCTGCACGCCTTGCTGCGGGCCGATGGGGCCATGCGTTTCCCGCCCGACAGCGATCTGCCGGATCCCTATGACGGCCTGGTGCAGGATGGCGGGGATCTGCACGTGCACGATTGCATGGGCTGCGCCATCACGGTGGGACAGCGCAAATGGGGACTCCTGACCCTGGATGCGCTGAAGGCGGGCCGTTTCTCGCGGCACGATCTGGCGGTGCTGGACGTCTTCGCCGGGCTGGCGGCGGCCACGGTCACCGTGGCGGCCCGTATCGAGCAACTCGCGGTCACCGCCGAGGACGAGCGTCAACGGGCGGAGAGCTATCGGCTGGCCGTCACCCAGACGACGCGTCGCCTGACCGGCCAGAGCATCGCATTCCGCCGCCTGGCCAAGGACGTGGAGATGGTCGCGGCCAGCGACCTGACGGTGCTGATCACCGGCGAAACCGGCGTCGGCAAGGAACTCGTGGCGCAGGCGCTGCACGCCGGATCTTCGCGCGCCGCCAAGCCCTTGATCAGCGTGAATTGCGCGGCCTTGCCCGACAACCTGATCGAAAGCGAACTGTTCGGCCACGTGCGCGGCGCGTTCTCCGGCGCCGTGCAGGACAGGCGCGGCAAATTCGAACTGGCGCACGGCGGCACGCTATTCCTGGACGAAATCGGCGAACTGCCCCTGAGCGCGCAAGCCAAACTGCTGCGGGTGTTGCAGAGCGGGCAATTGCAGCGCGTCGGGTCCGATCGCGAACATCAGGTGGACGTGCGGCTGATCGCAGCGACCAATCGCGACCTGGCCGAAGAAGTGCGCGCGCGCCGCATGCGGGCCGACTTCTACCATCGGATCAGCGTATATCCGCTGCGCGTGCCACCGCTGCGCGAGCGGGGCCGCGATGTCGTGCTGCTGGCGGGGACCTTCCTGGAGGAAAACCGTGCCCGTCTGGGCCTGGGCGGGGTCAGGCTGCAGCCCGAGGCGCATGCCGTGCTGCAAGGCTACGCCTGGCCGGGCAACGTGCGGGAGCTGGAGCACGTCGTCAGCCGCGGCGTGCTCAAGGCCTTGGGGCGCCAGACCGAGCGGCCGCGCATTCTGACAGTGACGGCGGACGATATGGATATTGAACAGCCTGGCGGTCACCGTGGCGCGCTGCCGGCCGGCGCATCGCCAGCCTGGCCCGGCGCCGGGCCGGAGCATACGGCGAATGGCGGCCAACCCGAGCCCATGGCCGCGGGCGCCCGGCCACCGTCCTTGCAGCACACCCTGCAAGCGGTGGAACAGGCCACCATCGAGTCCTGCCTGGCTCGCCATGGCAATAACTGGAGCGCCGCCGCTCGTGAATTGGGCGTGGACCGCGCCAATCTGCGCCGCCGTGCCGCGCGCCTGGGCATCCCGGTGCAAGGCAAGCCTGGCCGCCCGAGGCGCAAGCCCCGGACGCCCGGGCGAGAATGAGGTTCGCTGCATGGCAGCCGCGATGCGCGGCCGGTGTCCCGCCACGCGCGGAGCGGGCGCTGCCTATCCCCCCGCTTTCTTCGATACACCGGCATACGCTTCGATGGCGCGCAGCCGGCTTGCCCGCAGGTCGACGATCCGCGCGGGATAGCCGCGGGCCGCGCGCTGGGCGTCCGATGGGGCGTGTATGTCGCGATCGTCCAGGTCGGCCAGCTCGGGCAGCCAGTGACGCAGGAAACGTCCGCGCGGATCGAATTTCCTGGACTGCGTTTCGGGATTGAAAACGCGGAAGTAGGGCACGGCGTCGGTGCCCGTCGATGCGCTCCATTGCCAGCCGCCGTTGTTGGATGCCAGATCGCCATCGATCAGATGCGCCATGAACCAGGCCTCACCCTTGCGCCAATCCAGCAATAGATTCTTGCTCAGGAACATGGCGGTCATCATCCGCAGACGATTGTGCATCCACCCCATGGCGGCCAGTTGCCGCATCGCCGCGTCGATGATGGGAAAACCTGTGCGGCCGGCGCGCCAGGCCTGCCAATCGTCGTCCGCGTCGCGCCAGGGTATCGCTTCGGTTTCCGGCCGCATCGGACGATGCATGGACAGCGCGGGATGCGCGGCGAGCAGATGCAGATAGAACTCGCGCCAAAGCAGTTCGGTGATCCAGCCGCGTATGCCGACGCGACCGCTGTCCATTTCGCCATGATTGGCGGATAGCGCGGCACGCAGGCATGCGCCGGGGGAAATGACGCCGGCCGCGAGATAGGGCGACAGGCGGCTGGTGCCGTCCACGCCCGGAAGGTCGCGATTTTCCTGGTATCGGTCGATGGATACCTCGATGAAGTCGTCCAGGCGGCGCGCGGCGGCGTCCGCGCCGGCGGGCCACAGGGCCCGCAGCGCGTCGCCGGTGTGTGGCGTCTCGCCCGCTACGGCATTGCGCGCCTCGTCGGGGCGCGGTGCGTGGCCTGGCTGCGCGCGTGGCGCACCGTGCGCGTCTGCCGCGTCGCCCAGCATGGCGTTCAGCGACGGTATCGGGTCGGGCGGCGCGGGCATCCGCGACTGTGGTCGCGGCTCCGGCCCGGGGCGGGGAGGCGCGGCCGCCAGGCGCTCGCGGCATACACGCGCATAGGGCGTGAAGACCTTGTAGCACTCGCCTTTGCCGGTCGTGATGGTTCCCGGCCGCAGCAGCGTGGCGCCGTGGTGCGTGGTCCATTGGATGCCATCGCGGGCCAGGCGCTCGGCAACGCTTGCATCGCGCCGCCGTTCGTTTACGCCCCATTCGGCGTTGACGTGCACGGCGCGGACATCATGCCGCCGGCAGAAGCCGGCCAAGGCCTCGGACGCTCGCGACCAGTCTTCGATCGCACAGAACTTCAGCGGGACATTCAATGCCGCCAGGCACAGGCCCAGGTCTTCGAGATTACGGCGCCAGAAGTCTATCTTGGCCGGCGCGTCGCCATGCATGCGCCATTGGCCGGGCGCGGGCATGAACAGCGCGATCGCCGGGCCGTCGTCCAGCGCGGCCGTCAAGGCCGGATTGTCCTGTGCGCGAAGGTCGGTACGAAACCAGATGAGAGCAGCCATGCCGCCATTGTCGCATCGCCGCCGATGCCTTCACGGCTGGCGCATTGCGTCCGACCCGGCCGGTCAGCGCACTAGCGTCGCCGGCACGTCGCCACCACGTCGCCACCACGTCGCCACCACGTCGCCGCTACATCCCCGGTATCGCGCTGCCCGGCGTACACCTGCGGCGCGCAATACGCGGCCCGTACCAGAGGCACCGCGCTGCATTCCTGCATGGCGGGGAGAGGACGGCCGCATTGTCCACGCGGCTGGGCCGCTGTAGACTGCATCGATCCCCGTCTCCTTACCGCACGCGCGAACATGCACGCCTATCCCTTGAAGGCGCCGATGGCGGTACCACCCGACATCTATCGCTTTGCCGGCTGGACATTGAACATTGGTGCCCGCACGTTGCGGCGTCCGGATGGCGCCGCCGTCGTGTTGACCGGGGCCGAGTTCGACATGCTGGTGGTCTTCCTGACCTATCCCCAGCGCGTGCTGAGCCGCGAACAGCTGCTCGATTGGACGCGCGGGCGATCCGCGGGCCCGTTCGACCGCACCATAGACGTGCAGCTGAGCCGTCTGCGCCGCAAGCTGGGCGACCAGCCCAGGGCGCCCGTCATGATCAAAACAGTGCGTGGCGGCGGATACCTGTTCGCGCCGGAGGTCGAGCGGGACGCACCCTGAAGCGTGGCCGTGCTCGTCCGCTATCATGGCTGCTGTCGATATCGCAGCAGGATTTTTGCTTCATGGATGTACACGCCGCCCTGAGATCCGCCACGCAGGAGCGCCACCAGCGCCTGGACAGTTCGCTGCGCATCGGTTCGCCCGATGCCGGCTACGCCGACTATGTGGCCTACATCGCCGCGCTGGAAGCTTGGCTGCGGCCCGTGGAAGAGGCCTTGTGGGCGCGGGATTGGCCCGCATCGCTGCGGCCGCGGTTGCGGCGCGACAAGTCGGCGCGGATCGACCAGGATCTGGCGGCGGCCCGCGCGGTGGGCGAGCGGGCGCCGGCGACGCCCGCCTGCGGCATGTTGCCGGCCGTCGGAAAGTCGCGCGCCTATGACGCCGGTGTCATGTACGTCATCGAAGGCTCGCAACTCGGCGGCCGCATGATGGCCAAGCGCCTGCGCCAGGCCTGGCCCGACCGCCAGTTCGAATACATGGAAGGCTATGGGGCGGAGCTCGGCCCGTTGTGGAAGGACTTCATGGCCTTTCTGGCCGAAGAACTGAAAAGCGAGCGGGATGTCGAGCAAGCCACCGCCGGGGCCCGGGATGCTTTCGATACCCTGGCGGACTGGCTGCGCCGCCAGGGTCAGATCAGGACGGCGTAACGCCCAGGTCCCTGAGCGCGGCGTACAGCCCGTCCAGTTCATAAGGCTTCTGGATGAAGGCCACGCGCGTCGCGGCCGGCATGCCTTCGTCCAGCTCGACCTTGCCGTAGCCGCTCGCCACGAGGATGGGCAGTCCGGGATGCCGTTCTGCCAGCCTGCGTATGAGTTCCTTGCCCGGCATATCGGGCAGGCCCAGGTCCACGATGGCCGCGCCGACGCCTGCCGCGTTGTTCTCCATGGTCGACAGGGCTTGCGCGGCCGTACCGGCTTCCGCGACTTCATAGCCGAAATCCGTTAGTGCTTCGGACGTCAGTTCGCGCACCAGGTTGTCGTCTTCCACGATCAGCACACGGGCGCCGCGCACCCCTGGCGCGGCCACGGCGGGCGCCTGTCCGGCTTGGGCCGGCAGTGGCGATGAACCCGCGCCAGTGGCCGCGGCCGCGTTCGGCGAGGCCCGATCGAGAACTTCGCGCACGCGCTGCGCCAGGGCGCTGAAGGTAAAAGGCTTGGGAATGAGCGCGACGCCGGGCGGCAGCTTGCCGTCATGGGTCAATGTGCCTTCGGCGTAGGCGGAGGTATACAGGACACGCAAACCAGGCCGGACGGCACGCGCGGCTTCCGCCAGGTCGCGCCCGTTCATGCCCCTGGGCAGGCCGACGTCCGTGAACAGCAGCGAGATATCGTCGCTTTCGCGCAGGCGCCGCAAGGCGGTCATGGCGTCGGCCGCCTGATGGACCTTGTACCCCAGCTCGGTCAATGCCGAGGCCGAATGCGCGCGGACCGCCTCGTCGTCTTCCACGACCAGGATGGTTTCGCCGCGTGCCGCCACGGGCAGCGCGCCATCGTGGGCGCGTTCGCTGGCGGCGGCCCAGGCGCCGACCTGGCGTGGCAGGTAGATATGAACCGTCGTACCGACGCCGACGCTGCTGTCTATCGCGACATAGCCGCCGGACTGCTTGACGAAGCCATAGACCTGGCTCAGGCCCAGTCCCGTTCCCACGCCTATATCCTTGGTCGTGAAGAAGGGCTCGAAGACCTTTTCTATCAGGTCCTCAGGTATGCCGACGCCGGTATCCGACAGGCTGATGCGGATGTAATCCCCGGGTTGGGCGCCCAGGCCGGGCGTGCGTTCGTCCAGCACGGTGTTGCGGGTCTGAATGAGGATCTGGCCGCCGTCCGGCATGGCGTCGCGCGCATTCACCGCAAGGTTCAGCAGCGCGCTTTCCAGCATGTGCGGGTCGATATGCGCCGGCCAGATGTCGTCTTGCAAGTCGTTGCGCAGATCGACTTCCTCGCCCAGCATGCGGGTCAGCATTTCCGCCGTGGCGGCGATCAGTTCGTTGACGTTGACGCTGCTGGGCTGCAAGGGCTGGCGGCGCGCGAATGCCAGCAGGCGCTGCGTCAGCACCGCGGCGCGCTGCGCGCCTTGCTTGGCGTGGCTCAGCGCGGTTTCGACGCGCCCGGGATCGGCCCCGTCGGCCGCTCCGGCCCCGCCCAGCAACTGGCGCTCCAGCGTTTCCAGATTGCCCAGGATGACGGTCAGGAAGTTGTTGAAATCATGCGCGACGCCGCCGGTCAGCTGGCCGAAGGCTTCCATCTTCTGGGCCTGGCGCAGTTGTTCTTCGGCCTGCTCGCGCGCGGCATCGGCATCCGCGCGCTGGCGCATCTCCTGCAGCAGGCGCTCATTGGTCCGCAGCAGTTCGGCGGTGCGGCTCTGCACGATTTGTTCCAGTTCATCGCGCGCGAGCTTGGCGTCCGTGACGTCGATATTGGTTCCGGTCAGGCCCAGGAAGCGGCCCACGCCGTCGAAGCGGGGCACGCCGCGGCAATCCAGCCAGCGCAGGCGCCGCTGCGCATCGATCACGCGGATTTCCAGCTGCAGGGGCTTTTGTTCCCGCACGGCCTGGTCGAAGGCCTTGAGCAGGGCGGGCATGTCCGGCTCGTAGACCATGCGATACCAGCCCTGGCCCAGCATTTCGCTGGAAGGAAGGCCGAACATGACCTCGTAGTGCCGGTTGACGAAGATGACCTTGCCGCTCGCGTCCGTTTCCCAGATCAGCGCGGGCGCGGAATCCGATAGGGCGCGGAAGCGCACCTCGCTGTCGCGCAGGGCGACTTCGACGCGCCGCCGTTCGCGGCGGTCTTCGGCTTCGGACAGGGCGCGGCGCGCCGCGCCGCCCAGCCGTTCCAGCCGCTGCTTGAGCACGTAATCGGTGGCGCCGGTCTTCAGCGCCTTGACCGCGAGGTCTTCGCCGATGACGCCGGATACGAAGATGAACGGTACTTCGGGCAGCTTGCGCGCCGCCATGGACAAGGCTTCCCAGCCGTCGATGTCCGGCAGGGAAAAGTCGGAGATGACCAGCGAGATGTCGCCGTCGTCCAGGGCCTGGCCGTAGGACCGCCTGTCGTGCACCCGGCGCAGCGGCATATCGCGCAGCGCGTCGGCCAAATGATGCATCATCAATTCGGCGTCCAGGTCGTTGTCCTCGAGCAGCAGGATCAAGGCAGTTCCCGGCTATCGGCGCGCGTGCTATCGCGGCGACGCGGCGGGGGCGGTTGGTTCAATATGGCCCAGAACATGCCGAGATTGCGGATCGCTTCGAAGAATTCCGAGAACTCGACCGGCTTCACGACGAAGGAATTGACCCCCGACTGGTAGCTGCGCACCAGGTCCCTTTCTTCCTTGGACGAGGTCAGCATGACGATGGGAATCTGCTTGTGGTCGGCGTCGGACTTGATGCGTTCCAGGACTTCCAGTCCGTCCACCTTGGGCAGCTTCAGGTCGAGCAGGATGACCGAGGGTTCGCCCAGGGGGCGGCCCGCGTGGGCGCCACGCCGGTAGACATAATCGAGGGCTTCGGCGCCGTCGCGCAGCACGATCACGTCGTTGGCGATATTGCATTGCCTGAGCGCCGTCAGCGTCAGCTCGATATCGTTGGGATTGTCTTCTACCAGCAGGATAGGCCGCAGATCGTTCATTTCTATTTTCTATGCCCTACATATTCACGGATTGGGCAGGGCGAACGAGAACTTTGCGCCCTGGTCGACGATGCCTTCGCCCTTGATCCAACCGCCGTGCTTTTCAATGATGCGTTTGCACAAAGCCAAGCCGATGCCGGTCCCGTCAAAGTCTTCCAGCCGATGCAAACGCTGAAAGACGCCGAACAATTTGCCGGCATAAGCCATGTCGAAACCCACACCGTTGTCGGCAACCGTGAACAGCGTGAATGTACCGCAATTCTGCCCGGTGACCGTGACGATGGACTCGGGCCGGTTGCCGGAATACTTGACCGCGTTTTCCAGCAGGTTGTACCAGACCTGGCGGACGTATTGCGGGTCGCCCCAGGACTTGGGCAGATCGTCGATCCGCCACTGCACCTTTCTGTCCGGCAAGGTCAGTTCGACCGCCTGGCGGACCTCGGCCACCAGCTTGTTCATATTCAGCTCGGAGCTGGCCAGCGCGGCGCGTCCCAGGTGGGAGAAGCGCAATAGATCGTCCACCAGCCTGCCGGCCATGACGGCGGCGCGCATGATGTTTTCGATATAGCGCGTGGATGTCGCATCCAGGCCGGACTCGCGCTGCTTCAGCAGTTCGGCGAAGCCGGCGATATGGCGAAAGGGCGCGCGAAGGTCATGCGACACCGAATAGGAAAACGATTCCAGTTCGACATTGCTGCGTTCGAGTTGTTCGCTGAGTTCGGCGCGTTCTTCCGCGCGCTTCAGGATCAGGTTCACTACCACGGTGCGAAAATCCCCCAGCGCGTCGATCTCCGACTGGCGCCAGGGTGTAGCGCGTCCGCGCAGTTCTTCCTGCCACAGTTCGAAGGATTTGCGCGGATGCAGCCGGCCCGACACGGGATCCACCGACTTGCGGGGATCGCCGCGCCACTGCACGGTGCGTATCACTTCCGGACGGAACCACATCAGGTAGCCCGTGCGCAGGCTGGAGATCGAGGCCGCCGCCAGGCCGCTGGCGACCTCCGCGAATTCGGCGGCCTCGGGCCAGACCAGCGGCAGGCGGTCCGTGTGATAAGACTGCTCCACGTTATTGGCGTGCAGCCAGCCGGCGATCTTCAGGATCTGGGCCTTGGAGGGCGTGTTGCCCATGGTATGCACGTCGTCCTGCCACACCAGCGCCGCGCCATGGGCGCCCAGCAATCGGGTCCAGGCCGGCGAACCCTCGATATAGCCTTCCAGCAGCGTATCCGTGCGGGACAGCAGTTCCACCAGCTCGATCTCGATCTTCTTGAGTTCGATGCGGTGCGCGTGTTCGGCGATGCGCTCATGCGAGCCGATATGGTGGGCGATGATGCGGCCCAGGAATTCGCAGGCCGCGCGTATCTGCGGGCCGACCAGCCGCGCCGCCTTGCTGTGGCACGAGATCAGGCCCCACAGGTGGCCATCGATGACCACCGACACGGACATCGACGAACCCGTGCCCATATTGCGCATGTACTCCAGGTGTATCGGCGACACGCTGCGCCAGTTCGCCGCGGTCAGGTCGATGGGTTCCCGCCCGCCGCCCAGCAGGGCCGGTTCGAGGGCGACCGGCTGGTAGTTGGCGTCGGGAATCAACCGTACGCGATTCTGGCAGTACAGGGCGCGGGCCTGCGCCGGAATATCGGAGGCGGGGAAACGATGGCCCAGATAGGAGGGCAGGGCGCCGTTGCCGTCCTCGGCGACCACGGTGCCGTGGCCGTCGGTATCGAAGCGATAGGCCAGGACGCGGTCGAAACCGGTCAGCCGCCGCACTTCTTCCACGGCCCGCTGAAGAATGAGTTCCGGCCGCCCGGCGGGCTGGATTTCGTCCAGCAGCGTGCGCAGGCGCGGATAGAGCGCGTCCAGGGTGACGCCCTGTTCGATCCGGTCGGGCTCCAGTTCCACCAGCAGGCCCTGCGGCGTGCGCGCGCCGGAGACATGGATGCAGCGGTCGCCGATATACATCGCCGCCGACAGGGTGGCGTCTTCATCGCCTTTCCATGCCTGCAGCGCCTGCATGAGTTCGTTCAAGGCCGTTTTATCGATGACCTGCTGCAAGGGCCGTCCGGGCGGTACATCGATGCCCAGCACGTCGGCCACATTGGCGCTGCGGGTGAGCACCTCCAGCGTGTCGGCCGACAGAAGCAGTAGTGCCGCGAAAGGCTGGATGGCGCCGGGGATGCGTATGGGTTCCTGCGCGCAGCGGTCAAGGTCCGTCTGCATGGAGGAAGCTAGCGTTTGTTCTTGCGGCACCAGATCGCTCCGTTGCGGTGGGTTGCTCGGCGCCGAAATGGCAGAGCGCTAGGATAGCATCGGCGGCGTGGCCTCCTTGCCCTCAACGCCGGCCTCCGCGGTACGGCCGCGAGATGCATTCCCGGCTGCCGAGCAGGGGGGCGCGTCGTCAGCAATTTTCGAGCCCGGTTTCGTTGTTATAGTCGCGTCCATGGAGACACGACAGCAGGGGCGGCAACAGTCCTCGGTCCGGCAGGACGGGCAATCGAAAACGGCGTCCGGGGCCCACGCGGCCCCGTCACGCGCACCACTGGACGGATTGCTGGATTCGCGCCAGTCGTGGATCGTGGCGACCATGGCGCTGATCTGCCTGGGCATGTCCTTCGGCGGGCCGCTGATCTCCGTGGTCGGCTTGAAGACCATCGCCGCCGACATGGGCGGCGCGCGATCGGTGCCGGCGCTGGGCAGCTCGCTCGCGTGGCTGGGGTCCGCCGTGGGCGGCATCGTGATGGGGCGGGTGGCGCATCGTTTCGGCGTGCGCTGGACGGTCATCGGCGGCGCCTTGTCGGTCTTCATCGGACTGGCGATTTCGACCATCGGCGAACCGTGGGCCTTATACCTCGGCCATGGCCTGTTCATCGGTCTGTTGGGATTGGCGGGTTTGAACGCGCCGCTGTACGTGTACGTCAGCCATTGGTTCGTGCGGCGGCGCGGTTCCGCGCTGGCGCTGCTGTCCAGCGGCAATTACGTCGCCGGCATCGTCTGGCCGGTGATTTTCGAAACCGTGATCGATCGCTATGGGTGGCGCGCCGCGATGCTGGGGTACGGGCTGATCCAGGCTGCGCTGGTGGCCACACTGGCCATCGTTTTCCTGCGGCCGCCACCGGCGCCGGCGTCGTCGGCCGGCCCGGCCGCCGCGGGGCAGACGGGCAGGATTGCCGGCATGCGGCCCAACACGGTGTTCGTCATGCTGGCCGCCGCCGGCTTCCTGTGCTGCGTCCCCATGGCGATGCCGCAGGGACACCTGGTGGCGTTGTGCACCGATCGCGGCCTGCCGGCCACGGTCGGCGCGGCCATGCTGTCGATGTTGCTGGCGGTTGCCTTCCTGAGCCGTCAGGGCTGGGGGCTGATCTCCGATAGGATAGGCGGCGTCAGGACGGCCTTGATCAGCTCCGTGATGCAGATGGTGTCCGTGTCGGGGTATCTCTACGTGACGCAGCAGTTCGGCCTGTTTACGGTTTCGCTGGTCTACGGCCTGGGGTTCAGCGCCTTGATCCCGGCTTATGTCCTATCCGTGCGCGCGATATTCCCGCCGCAGGAAGCCTATTGGCGGGTGCCTGCCATGCTATTGATGACCGGCTCCGGCATGGCCGCCGGCGGCTGGGTGGCGGGCTTCCTGTACGACCGCTATGGCAGCTACGATCCGGCCTTTACGCTGGGGCTGGCGGCCAACGTGCTGAACCTGGTGCTGCTGATAGCCTTGACCCGGCGTTTGCATGGCGGTTTCCGTTTGCCGGTGATGCGCCGCGCGTAGAGCGGCGCCGGCAGGCAAGCAGCGCGAGCAGCCATGCGCGGATGCCGCGCTGCCGCCGGCGCCCTCGCGGGCATGCGGTACGCTAGTCGCATGAAGATCCAACTGCTCTCCGACCTGCACCTCGAAACCAATGCCGACTTCACGCCGACGCCGGCGCCCGAAGCCGATCTGTTGATCCTGGCGGGCGATATCGGCTCCTATCAGGCGGGTTCGAAGCTGGCGGGAGACGATTTCGGGCTGGAGATGTTTTCCCCACGCGACCGTTGGCCGGTACCGGTGATCTACCTGCCCGGCAATCACGAATACGACGCCCAGGATTTCGACGCGGCCCATGATCGCCTGCGCGCGGTATGCGACCGCCTGGGTATCGGCTGGCTGGAGCGCGAAACGGTGATCGTCGGGGGCGTGCGTCTGGTCGGGACGACGCTGTGGACCGATTTCGATGCGATGGCCAGGCCGGGCGATACGCTGACGCAGGTCTTGAACAAGCGCGGCAAGGCTTTCCGCGCCGCCAACTTCTATCTGGAAAAAGCGCGGACCACGCGCGGCGGCCAACCCTTTCTGGCGGAAGAATTGCGCGAGCAGGCGCTGGCGTGTCAGGCCTGGCTCAGGGATGCCCTGGCCGCGCCGTTCGATGGTCCGACCGTGGCGGTGACGCACTTCGCCCCGACCCTGGCCAGCGCCGATCCGCGTTATGGCTTGACGCCCGGGACGGCGGGATTCTGCAACAGCCTGGACGAACTGATCCCGCGGGCGCGGATGTGGCTGCATGGACATCTGCACCACGCCTTCGATTACGTCCAGGATGGCTGCCGCATCGTCTCCAATCCCTTGGGCTACGCATCCAAGGGCGAGCAGGAGGGCTTCCGGCCCGCGTTGACCCTCGATCTGGACGCCTTGTTCCACGCCAGGGAAATGTAAGCGCGCGGCATATCCCTTGCAGACGGACGAGCACGCCGCCCACGAGCGGCTTTCTGCAAGGAGACTCGATCATGAAGACCACGATTGCAGCCCTGATGATGGCGATGGCCCTGACCGCCTGCAATAAATCCTCCGACACCCCGCCGCCGTCATCCAGCAGCAGCGGCGCCAGCTCGCAATCCGGCGCGGCCGCCGCGCCTCCGGGACTGGGCAGCCTGGGCGGCAATACCAAGAAGTAGTCAGTTCACCGTGGCGTGGGACTGCTGCACGATTACACGCCAGCGTGCAATCTCGTCGGCCAGGAATTTCTTGAAGAACTCCGGGGATTCCGTCATCGGCGCGGTGCCCAGGTCCTCCAGCTGCTTGCGAAACTCGGGCTTGGAAACGGCCTGGTTCACCGCCTTGTTCAGCTTCTCGATGATGGGGCGCGGCGTATGCGCCGGCGCCAGGATCGAATACCAGGTCGCGACTTCCATGCCCTGGACGCCGGCTTCCGCCATGGTCGGAATATTCGGCACGGCGGAAAAGCGCTTTGCGCTGGTAATCGCCAGCGCCTTTACCTGACCGCTATCGACGAGCTGCTTGCTGCTGGGGATATTGACGAAGGTGAAGTCCGATTCGCCGCTGATCACCGCGGTCAGCGACGGCGCCGACCCCTTGTAGGGCACGTGCGTGGCCGTGATGCCCGCCTTCGCCTTGAACAGCTCGCCCGCCAGATGCTGGGTGCTGCCGCTGCCGGCCGACGAAAAGTTCAGCTTGCCGGGGTGCTTCTTGCCGTAGGCAATCAGGTCGGCCACGGAATTGACGGGCAGCTTGGGATTGATGATCAGCAGGTTGGGCGCCTCCGCGAAGATCGCGATGGGCTCGAAGTCCTTGACCGCGTCGTAGTCCAGCTTGGGATAGAGCGTGACGTTCACTGCCAGGGCGGTCGAAGACAACGACAGCGTATAGCCGTCCGGCGCCGAGCGCGCCACGTATGACGCGCCGATATTGGTGCCGGCGCCGGGGCGGTTTTCCACCACGATGGGCTGGCCCAGGATGGGCGTCAGTTCCTTGGCGATCAGCCGGGCGGCCACGTCGTTGCCGCCGCCGGGCGCATAGCCCACCACCAGCTTGATCGCGTGATCCGGGTAGTTGGCCGCGCCGGCATTCTGCGCCTGCGCGCCCTCGGCATTTAAAGATAGGCCCAGAAAGACGGCCGCTATCGTCGAAAGGAACTTCATTGTGCTGTCTCCGTGATGTTATGTGTTCCCATCGCGGAGACGCCCGATCACGAGCGCGGTCGGCGATCAGGACTTGCTTGGCTTCGCGGCGCCGAGGCTGACGCGGTCGGTTGAAGGCGGCATGGGCGTCGGCGGCAAGCCCGTAACTTATAACACCGAACGAGCGGAAAGCCGGGCCTATTTCGCGCGACACCTATTGCGGTTATCCCTCGGTGCGCAGCATGCGCGCGCGGCGCAGGCGGCCGCTGAACCGGACCCACCAGCCGTTGGCTGCCGCGGGCGCGCGGCGGCCGGAGCCACGATCGTCGATTCCGGCGAGCCCCGACGGCGGGACCAGGCCGCGTACCGGATCCCTGTCGGGCAGGGCGCGCGTGATCCGCGCGGCCGGCGGGAAGATGAATGAGGCGGACAATCGGTCCACGGCGCCGGCGACGTCTTGCCAGTCATCATTGTGGCTGAGGATGTAGTCATAACCGTCATGGCTTATCGACAACCAGCGCCGCTGGCGGCCATGGATGAAGTATCGCAACGCCACGATGTCGCGCGAGCGGCCGAAAGGCGGCGCCGGGCAAGGGCCGATGTGCGCCGCGCGGGCCGATTCCAGATGCCGCTGCATACAGCCCAGGCGCGCGGCCGCGGTGCCCAGGGAAGGGCGGATCCGCAGCTGGAGCCTGGTGTCGCCCAGTCGCAGGACCACCGTGGCGTCGTTGGCCGACAGGCTCGTGTCGTCGAGTTGCCAATCGTCCGGCATGTCGAAGGCAAAGCCGATACGTGGATGGCGGTAATGCATCTGAGTCACCTTTGCATGCGGGCGCGAGCGGACGCTGCCCGCGAGGCCGGCCGCGGGGCGGAAAAACGGCCTAGCCCGAACGAGCTTGTTTTTTAGCGGAAACCGTCGCTGGCGCGCCAGCGCCACGGCGTGGTCTACACAAGATGCGCGTGGGCATCCATACAGTGGACGTGTGCCTAACTATCAAAAGCGGATGAGGCCGGCGCGCGTCGATGCTGTTCGTTGACAGCGCGTCACGCGTATCGCTAATATGTACAGACATTAATTTTAATATGTACATATAAGACATCCTGGAGGAGCAATGAAAGCAAGAATCATGGCGGCCGCCCTATGGCTGGCCGCGGGCGTCGCGGGCAATGCCGCGGCGGCCGATTACCCCACGCGGGCCATCACCTGGATCGTGCCTTTCGCCGCTGGCGGACCGACCGACGCCATGGCGCGCAATATCGCCAATCGCGTGGGGCAGGAACTCAAGCAGACGATTCTCATCGAGAACGTCGCCGGCGCCGGCGGCACCATAGGCGCGGCCAAGGCGGCCAAGTCCACGCCCGACGGCTATACCTTCCTGGTGGGGCACGTGGGTTATATGGCGGCGGCGCCTTCGCTGTACCAGCGGCTGCAATACGACCCGGTCAAGGACTTCGAGGCGGTGTTCCGTTTCCCCGATACGCCGCTGGTCCTGCTGGTGGGCGCCGCCTCGCCGCAAAAGGACGTGAAGTCGCTGGTCGACTATGCGCGCGCCAATCCCGGCAAACTGAATTTCGGCAACGCCGGGGTGGGATCGACGTCGCATCTGGTGGCGGCCATGTTCGCCGCGCAGGCCGGCATCCAGATCACGCCCATCGCCTACAAGGGCGCCGGCCCGGCGATGAACGACCTGATGGGCGGGCAGGTGGACGCCATGTTCGACCAGACCAACACGGCCCTGCCGCAGACTCGTGGCGGCAAGATACGCGCGCTGGCGCTGACCTCGACCGCGCCGATGCCGCAGTTTCCCGGTGTGCCCACGGTAGCGGCCAGCGCGGTGCCGGGTTTCGAGGCCTCGACCTGGTATGGCCTGTATGCGCCCAAGGGCACGCCGCGCCAGGCCATCGACACGCTGTATGCCGCCTGGCAGCAGGCCTTGAAGGACAAGGACTTCACCGGCAAGATGGCCGAGCAGGGTATACAGTTGCTGGATGCCGGCCAATATGCGCCGGCCGCGTTCCAGGCATTTACCGCCAATGAGGTCAAACGCTGGAGCGGCGTCATCGAACAGGCCAAGATACCCAAGCAGTAGTGCTTCCATGCGCGACATCCACGCCGAAGACATCGTCACCAGCATCGCCGACGCGCTGCAGTTCGTCAGCTATTACCATCCGGCCGATTTCGTCATGGCCCTGCGCCGCGCGTACGAAGCGGAAACCCGGCCGGCGGCGCGCAATGCCATGCTGCAGATCTTGATCAACAGCCGCTTGAGCGCGCGCGCGCACCGGCCCATCTGCCAGGATACGGGCGTGGTCCACGTCTACGCGCGGCTGGGCATGGATGCACGCGTGCGCGGCGAACCGGGCATGCCGACGCCCACGCTGCAGGCACTGGCCGATCGGGCCGTCGCCCGCGCCTATGGCTGGCCCGACAATCCCTTGCGGGCGTCGGTAATACGCGAGCCGCTGGGCAGGCGTGTCAACACCCGCGACAACACGCCCGCCGTATTGCACGTGGAGCTGGTCGAAGGCGATGGCCTGCACCTGACCGTCGCCGCCAAGGGCGGCGGCGGCGACGTCAAGGCGCGCTACACCATGCTCAATCCCAGCGATTCCGTGGCTGATTGGGTGGTGGCGCAATTGCCCGGCATGGGCGCGGGATGGTGCCCGCCAGGCAGCCTGGGCGTCGGCGTGGGGGGCACGCCCGAACAGGCCATGTTCATCGCCAAGCGCGCGCTGTTCGAGCCCGTCGATATCGATCTGCTGCGCGCGCGCGGCGCCTGTACGCCGGCCGAGTCGCTGCGGCTGGCGCTGTACGAGCGCATCAACGCGCTGGGCATAGGCGCCCAGGGATTGGGCGGCGACCTGACCGTGCTGGACGTCAAAGTGGCGGAAGCGCCCACGCATGCGGCGTTGCAGGCGGTGGCCATGGTGCCCAATTGCGCGGCCACGCGCTTCGTATCCTTCGAGCTGGATGGGTCCGGACCGGCGCGGCTGCAGCCGCCCGATCCTGCATTGTGGGATGGCCTGCCCGACGCCATGCCGCTGGATGAAGGGCGGCGCGTCGACCTCGACCGCCTGACGCGCGACGACGTGGCGCAGTGGCGCGCGGGCGAAACGCTGCTGCTGTCCGGCACGCTGCTGACCGGGCGCGATGCCGCCCACAAGCGCCTGGCCGACATGCTGGAACGCGGCGAACCGCTGCCGGTGGATTTGCGCAACCGCGCCATCTACTACGTCGGACCGGTCGACCCGGTGGCGGGCGAAGCGGTCGGGCCAGCCGGGCCTACCACCTCCAACCGCATGGACAAGTTCATGCCGGCCTTGATGTCGCGCACGGGACTGCTGGTCTCGATAGGCAAGGCGGAACGCGGCGCGCAGGCCGCCGCCGCCATCGCGCAGGCCGGCGGCGCCTACCTGATCGCCGTGGGCGGCGCGGCCTATCTGGTGTCGCAGGCGGTGCGATCGGCGCGCGTGGTCGCCTTCGCCGACCTCGGCATGGAAGCCATCTACGAATTCGAAGTGCGCGACATGCCGGTGACCGTGGCGCTGGACGCGCACGGAGGGACCGTGCACAAGTTCGCGATATACAATGCGGGGTCCCAAACGCATGAAAAGGTCGCGACGCCCGATGGAGCCGCGTTACGCTGAACTCACCCGGACGCTGATCAAGGACATCGCCGACGGTGTCTATCCCGTGGGGGGCAGCCTGCCCTCGGAAATCGACCTTGCAAGCAAGTACGGCGTCAGCCGCGGCACTGTGCGCGTGGCGCTGGACCGGGTCCAGACCCTGGGCCTGATCACGCGGCGCAAGCGCGCCGGTACCCGCGTGGAAGCATCCGCGCCCCGCGCCACGGAATACGGCCCCACCATTTCCACCGTCGAAGAGCTGGTGCAATACGGCGCCGACACGGAGCGCGTGGTGCATAGCGTGCGCGGCATCGTCGTGGACATGGCGCTGGCGGATCGGCTGGGATTGCCGCCGGGCAGCCGGTGGTCGCACATCCAGACCTCGCGTACCAATCCGTTGTCGCCCGATTACCCATTGGCCTGGTCGCACCTCTACGTGCCGCAGGAACTCGGGCCCCGCATACGCCGCGCGATGGAAGAAAATCGCCAGGCGCTGGTATGCGACCTGATCTGCCAGGCCACCGGCCGCGTGGTGAAGGAAATCCGCCAGACGGTGCGCGCGGTGGGTGTACCGGCCGCGATCGCGCAGTCCCTGGGCACGGCGCCCGATGCCCACGCGCTCGAGTTCGTGCGCCAGTATTACGACCAGTCGGACAAGCTGTTCGAGGTCGCGGTCAGCCTGCATCCGGCCGACCGGTTCAGCTACACCACCGTGCTGCAACGGCAGGGGCCGGCGCGCTGAGGCGCCCCCGTGGATGACGACCAAGGCATGAGCTCGCGCGCGGTCTTCCCTCCGGCGTCTCGACAGGTGGCGTAGACCGCGAATAACGCTATCGTTCGGTACGTGGGTCCGTACTTTTCTTCCAGCTAAGGAGAAAGCGATGCGCAAGATGCGGGCAGTGCAGGTGACGAAGGCGAATGGGCCTCTGGAAATCGTCGAGCGCGACGTGCCGGAGCCGCCAGCCGGCCATGTGTTGATCAAGGTGCAGGCATGCGGGATATGCCACAGCGATTCGTTCACGAAAGAGGGCGTGTGGCCGGGCTTGCGCTTTCCGCGCGTTCCCGGGCACGAGATCGCGGGCGTGATCGACACGCTGGGCGACGGTGTGGAAGGATGGCAGGTCGGGCAGCGGGTCGGCGTGGGCTGGCACGGCGGGCACTGCGGTCATTGCGACAGCTGCCGGCATGGCGACTTCGTTCTCTGCCAGACCGCGCTGGTGCCCGGAATCAGCTACGACGGCGGCTATGCCGAGTACATGGTGGCGCCGCGGGAAGCACTGGCCCGCATGCCCGACGATCTGTCGGACGTCGATGCGGCGCCGCTGCTTTGCGCGGGCATCACGACGTTCAATGCGCTGCGCAACAGCGGCGCTCGCGCCGGCGACGTGGTGGCGATCCTGGGCATCGGCGGCCTGGGGCACCTGGGCGTGCAGTTCGCGCGGCAAATGGGATTCGTGACCGTGGCGATCGCGCGTGGGCAGGATAAGGCGGCACTGGCGCGGCAGTTGGGCGCGCACCATTACATCGACAGCCAGGCAGAGGATGTCGCCGGGACGCTGCGGAGCCTGGGCGGCGCCAGTGTCATCCTGGCAACGGTGACGAGCGGCAAGGCCATGAGCGCCGTGATCGGCGGGCTGGGACGCAATGGCAAGCTGATCATGGTCGGCATTTCGCAGGAGCCCGTGGAAGTGCCGGTGGCGCAGTTCATCGCGGGCCGCCATTCGGTGCAGGGCTGGCCGTCCGGCACGGCGGCGGATTCGCAGGAAACGCTGGCCTTCAGCGCCTTGTCCGGCGTGAAGCCCATGATCGAGGAGTATCCCCTGTCGCGCGCCGCCGAAGCCTACGATCGCATGATGAGCGGCAAGGCGCGCTTCAGGGTGGTGCTGACGCCGGATAAGCGATCTAGCTGAGCAGGTATGTCGGGGCCGCCGCCGCCGGGCGCCGGCGCGGCGCGCAGCGGGGCGCGGCCTCAGGCCGGCGCCGCGGGTGCCGCGGCCGTGGTTTCTTTGGACCGCGCCGCGGGCTTGCGTGCCTGCGCCGCCGCCTTGCCGCGCATCGCGTCGGCCGGCTGCGGAAAGCCGCTGCGGTCGGTGTAGTCGGGGTAGTCGATGCCTCGCCGGCGAGGCGGCCGGCGATAGGCGTTGGCGGCGTATACGTCGACCGCCGTGACGGTAGCCAGGTTGGCCAGCGTCGCGCCGGTGCGCAGCATCGTGGCGCGGCGGCTTCTGTCGCCGGTGACGGTGGCCATATCCAGCACGTCGCCGCCGACCCGTGCCCATAGCCAGGGCGCGGCATCCGCGGACTTCAGGATCCCTACGCCGGTGGCGATTTCGCGTAGTCCGTAAAGCCGGACCAGCGCCGGATTCTGTTTGACCCCGCAGACGCGGGCGATGGTTCTGGGCATGGCCAGTTCGGCGATACCCAGGCCGATGCTGAACCATCCCAGGCCATTCGCCAGGCGGCCGTGAGCGGCGTTTTCGGATGTGGATTGCGTGGTGTCGTCCATGGATGCTCCCTGTCGATGGTTCGCATCGTCAGCAAAGCCCGTTCCGGTCACCGCGCATGGCGAAAAACCTGGAGCGCCCCGCGGCATCGGCCGAGCGGGGCGAGCCCATCCTGCTCAGCGGCGATCGGTGACTTCAACCAGGTGATAACCGAACTGGGTCTTGACGGGGCCTTGCACGACGTTGACGGGCGCGCTGAACACGACTTCGTCGAATTCACGCACCATCTGGCCGGGGCCGAAGGTGCCCAGGTTGCCGCCGTCGCGGCCCGAGGGGCACTGGGAATGTTCACGCGCGACTTGCGCGAAATCGGCGCCGCCTTCGATGGCGGTCTTCAGTTCATTGCATTGCTGTTCCGTGGGAACCAGAATGTGGCGGGCGGTGGCTTGGGCCATGTGAGCGATCTCCTGTAGGCAAAGTGAACCCGAAAGCGTAACCCAATCGCGCGCGCCTTGCCGTGACGCGTTGAAACCCGCCGCCGCCGGTGTGTCAGCGTCCCCGCGCCTTCAACTGCGCATCCAGCCGCGTGTAAATGCGGCGGGCGTTGCCTTCGAAGATCTTGAACCGCGCTTCCGGCGTGATGTCGGCGGCGGCCACGTAGCGGCGGGTGTCATCGAAGTAGTGCCCGGTTTCCGGATCGATGCCACGCACCGCGCCTATCATTTCGCTGGCGAACAGGATGTTGTCGATGGGAATGACCCGCGTAAGCAGATCGATGCCGGGCTGGTGGTACACGCAGGTATCGAAGAACACATTGTTCAGCAGATGATCCTGCAGCAGCGGCTTTTTCAAGGCCTGCGCCAGGCCACGAAAGCGGCCCCAGTGATAGGGCACGGCGCCGCCGCCATGGGGGATGACGAGCTTCAGCGTGGGGAAATCGCGGAACAGATCCGAGTCCAGGCATTGCATGAACGCCGTCGTATCGGCATTCAGGTAGTGTGCGCCGGTGGTATGGAAACAGGCGTTGCAGCTCTGGCTGACGTGCACCATCGCGGGAACGTCGTACTCGACGAGTTTTTCGTACAGGGGATACCAGTAGCGGTCGCTCAGCGGCGGGCTGGTCCAGTGGCCGCCCGATGGATCCGGGTTCAGGTTGACGGCGACGTTGCCGTACTCCTCCACGCAGCGCTGGAGTTCGGGCAGGCAGGTGGCGACGTCCACGCCCGGACTCTGCGGCAGCATGGCGGCCGGCACGAAGTGATCGGGAAACAGCGAGGCGACGCGAAAGCACATCTCATTGCAGATCGCCGTCCAGGTCGAGGACACCTGGAAGTCGCCGATGTGATGCGCCATGAAGCTGGCGCGCGGGCTGAACACCGTGATGTCATGCCCGCGTTCCTTCATGATACGCAGCTGGTTGGACTCGATGGCCTCGCGCAGTTCGTCATCGCCGATATGCAGTTCCGACGCCTTGGGCGCGGGCGTGCCGTCGCTGATGGAAGCGATCTGGCGCTTGCGCCACGCTTCCAGGGCGGGCGGGGCGGTCGTGAAGTGTCCGTGGCAATCGATGATCATGCAACTCATCCGGTGTAGCGTCGGTGCGGGCGAGAGCCGGGCGATGCGAGCATCCGTGTCCGGGGAGCGCAGCCCGCGTTTTCGGAACGCTATAGTGGAGCTATATGGGCAGCGGGTCCAATATATATTTGCATGCGGCTTTATATGAGGATCGAATAAGTGAGCGCCGTGCTCATCCGGTCTTGATAGGCTTATGTCGCGGCCGCCGGTTGAGCTCCATCGCGGTCCCGCGGAATGGGAGCATCAAGCCGTGGGCGCCGCGCATTGATACCGTTCAGAAATTTCTCGAAGGCCCCCGTTTAGATTTTGCTTGTTCGTCCAACGTGACCGCCGTTGATACTCTGCGGGCGACACAGGGGAGACGATGCAACAAGGCCCACGTCGACGACGTGGGCCTCTGGGGTACTCTGGGTTATTACGGTGCGAAGACTGGTGTTATCGCATCCGGCGTTAGTTCTTCGCCGCGTCAGTCTTCCTGGCGCATGCCGGTGGCCTTGACCACGGCGCCCAGGCGCGCGCGTTCTTCGTCGCAGAATTTGACGAAGTCGGCGCGCGTGCCGCCGACGGGCTCGATGCCCAGCTCGGTCAGGCGCTTGACGTTGGCGGGATCCTTCATGGCCGCGTCCACCGCGCCGGCGACCTTGTCCAGGATCGCGTCGGGCGTACCCTTGGGCGCGTGCACGCCGGCCCAGTGCGCGATCTTGATTTCAGGAAAGCCTTGCTCGGCGGCGGTGCTCAGCTCCGGATAGGCCTTGATGCGTTCGGACCAGGTGCAGGCCAGCGCCTTCAGCTTGCCGGAACGGATCATGGGCAGCACGACGATGCTGGCTTCCGACGTGGCGTCGACCTGGTTGCCGATCACGGCGGACACCGATTCCGAGCCGCTCTTGTAGGGGATCAGGTCCAGCTTGGCGCCGTAGGTGGTGGTCAGGATGCCTTCGACGAAATGCGGCGTGCTGCCCGTGCCGGCGGTGGCGAAATGCAGGCCGTGGCCTTGCTTGGACGCCTCGACGAATTCCTTCAGGTTCGAGTAGGGCGAGCTGGCGGGCGCCACCACGACGGAGGGCGCCAGGCCCACCATGGCGACCGGCACCAGATCGCTGTCCTTGTAGTGGACCTTGCGGATCATGCTGTTGGAGATGACGCCGGCCGCGCTGATCAGGAAGGTATAGCCGTCGTTGTCGGCACGCGCTACGTAGTCGGTGCCGATGACCGCGCCGGCGCCCGGCTTGTTTTCCACCACGACCTGCGCGTTCAGATTCTTGGCGATGCCTTCGGCCGCGGCGCGTCCCAGCAGGTCGTTGGCGCCGCCCGGCGCGAACGGGACGATGATGCGGATGGGCTTGGACGGCCATTTGTCGTCCGCGAAAGCGATCTTGGGGGCGGCGGCGACAGCGGCCATGCCGAAGGCGGCCGTGTTGAAGCGGCGGCGAGAAAAGTTCATTGATGTGCTCCGGGGGTAAAGCTTTTTAGTAGTTGTTGTGTGTGGACTTGGGTTTGTGGACTTGGTGGGGACGTGTAATTTAACCGATTCAACGGCCCTTACACGTCGCCCGCCCAAGCACTCCGGAGCATAGGAAAAACCTGACAGGAAGCTGTCAGGAAGGGGCTCGGCGTGGATCAGGAATCCTGTCGCATTCCTGTCGCCTTGACCACGGCGCCCAGCCGGGCACGCTCTTCATCGCAGAACTTGACGAAGTCCGCGCGCGTGCCGCCGACGGG
Source organism: Bordetella sputigena (assembly GCF_965137885.1). NCBI lineage: Bacteria > Pseudomonadati > Pseudomonadota > Betaproteobacteria > Burkholderiales > Alcaligenaceae > Bordetella > Bordetella sputigena. Next base: position 252,423 of record NZ_CBCSCA010000008.1, on the reverse strand, counting down.
CTCGATGCCCAGTTCGGTCAGGCGCTTGACGTTGGCCGGATCCTTCATGGCGTGATCGACGCCGGCGGCGATCTTGTCCAGGATGGCATCGGGCGTGCCCTTGGGCGCATGCACGCCGGCCCAGTGGGCGATCTTGATTTTCGGAAAGCCCTGTTCGGCGGCCGTGGATAATTCCGGATAGGCCTGGATGCGTTCGGACCAGGTGCAGGCCAGGGCCTTGAGCTTGCCGGCGCGGATCATGGGCAGTACGACGATGCTGGCCTCGGACGTGGCGTCGACCTGGCCGCCGATCACCGCCGACACGGATTCCGATCCGCTCTTGTACGGCACCAGGTCCAGCTTGGCGCCGTAGTCGGTGGTCAGGATACCTTCGACGAAGTGGGGCGTGCTGCCGGTGCCCGCCGTCGAAAAATGCAGGCCGCCACGGCTTTTCTTCGATGCTTCGACGAAGTCCTTCAAGTTGGCGTAGGGCGAGCTGGCCGGGGTGATGATGACCGAGGGCGCCAGGCCTATCATGGCCACGGGAACCAGGTCGCTGTCCTGGTACTGGACCTTGCGGATCATGCTGTTGGAGATGACGCCGGCGCCGCTGATCAGGAAGGTATAACCATCGTTCTCGGCTCGCGCCACGTAGTCGGTGCCGATGACCGCGCCCGCGCCCGGCTTGTTTTCGACGACGACGCTGGCTTTCAGGTATTGGGCGATGCCCTCCGCGGCGGCCCGTCCCAGCAGGTCATTGGCGCCGCCCGCGGCGAAGGGCACGATGATGCGGATGGGTTTGGACGGCCATTTATCGTCCGCGTGGGCGATCCTGGGCGCAACGGCGATGCTGGCAAGGCCGAGCGCGGCCGCGTTCAGGCGGCGTCGCACGATATCCATGATTTGTCTCCGGTCGGTCGTTGTTGTTCGCGGCGGGCCGGCCGCGCATCGCGGCGCGGACCTGGGCGCGGCGCCCGCCGGTCTGTGCAGCGGGCCTATTATCCGCCGGCCGCCACCGGAGCGGAAGCGGGCCAGCCTAGCCGGCGTCGCCCCCCGTCAGCAGGGTGCGCCATTGCGGCAGGCGCCCCTTGGCGTCCAGTTGGTCGTGCAGCGAGGCGCCCTTGCGCGCCAGGGCCTGCTGGATGTCGGCGATGGACGTCGCCAGGGCGGGATTCATGCCGATTTCGGCCAGCATGGCGGCGGCCTCGCGCATTTCCTCGGAGCGGCGCTGGCCGTGCTCCGCGACGCGGCCGATCAAATAGGCTTCGTAGCCCTCATCCCAGCCGACGCTGGGGAAGCTGGCCGCCATGGACGCCAGCACGCGGTCGTCCACGCCGAAATGGCGCGCGGCCAGCATGGACTGCACGCACATGGCTTCCATGCCCTTGATCATGATGCTGCGGCACAGCTTGATGGCCGAGGCCAGGCCGATATCGTCGGCCACCGCTTCGGTGCGCATGCCCAGGGCATTGAGCCGCGCCGAGATGGCGCGCGCGCCGCGGCCGCCCAGCAGCATGGGCACGCGGATGCCCTGGGGCGGGACGGGCGCCATGACGGCCGATTCCACGTAGTCCGCGCCATGGCGCTGGATCAGCGCGCTGTTCTGCTGCTTGACCTTGGGCGAGACGGAGTTCAGGTCGATGAAGGTCTGGCCGGGCCGCATCAGGGGCGCGGCGCTTTCCGCGACGGCGCGCGCCTGGCTGGCCGTGACCGCCGAAAACACCAGCTCCGCGCCGGCCAGGCAATCCGACAGTGAGGCGGCGACCCGGGCGCCGCTGGCCGCGGCGCGCTGCTCGATCTGCGCGCGGGTGGCCGGGTCGTCCAGCTTGATGTCGTAGGCCGCCACCTGGCAACCTTGGGCGGCCAGGGCCTTGGCGAGGATGGGGCCGACTTCGCCGAAGCCGACGATGGCGAGCGCGGGGGCGCCGCTAAGGGTTTGCGCTCGCATGGGAGTTTGCTCTTGCATGGTGTTGCTCCGGTGTGTCGTGAGGGACCGCTTCTGGCTGCGCCACCGCGGCCGGCGCGGGCTTGCCCGCCAGGCAGGCGTTGAACTTGTCCCGATCGAACATGCCTTCCCATTTGGATAGCACCAGCACGGCGACGCTGTTGCCGATGACGTTGGTGGTGGACGTGGCGATGGCCAGGATGCGGTCGATGCCGAACAGCAGGCCGATGCCGCTCAGGGGCAGGGCGCGGGTGGATTGCAGGGTGGCCGTCAGCTTGACCAGCGCGCCGCCGGCCGCGCCCGCGCCGCCTTTGGACGTGACCAGCATGACGGCGAGCAGGGCCAACTGCTGGGACAGCGGCAGCGGCGTGTCGGTGGCCTGGGCGATGAAGCCGATGCCGCAGGCCATGTACAGGCAGGCGCCGTCGATATTGAAGCTATAGCCGGCCGGCAGTACGAAACCGACCACCGCCTCATCGCAGCCGGCCTGGTTCAGCTTGGTCACCAGGCGCGGAAATGCCGCCTCGCTGGCGGCCGTACCCATGGCGATGACGGCCTCGTCCTTGATCAGCGCCAGGATGCGGAAAATCGACAGGCCGGCCAGCCCGGCCACCAGGCCCAGGATCACGAAGATGAAGACGAGCGCGCTGGCGTAATAGGTCAGGATGTAGCGCAACAGGTAGAGCAGCGTGGCGCCGCCATAGCTGCCCACGGCCGACGCCATGGCGCCGAAGGCTCCCAGCGGCGACAGGCGCATGATGAAGCCCAGCATCTTGAATACCACGGCCTGCGCCTCGCCGATCAGCTTCAGCGCGATCCAGTCGGGCCTGGCGGTCAGGCTCAAGGCCGTGCCGGCCAGCAGCGAGACGAACAGCACCGGCAGGATGTCGCCTGTGACAAAGGCCGAGACCAGGGTGCGCGGGATGATGGACAACAGGAAATGCGTCAGCGTGAAGTCCGCCGAGGCCGCCTTGAGCACGCCCGCCGTATGGCCGGCGGCCGCGTCCAGCGCCGCGGCATGCAAGCCCTCGCCAGGGCGCACGACGTTCACCACCACGAAGCCGACCAGCATGGCGATGGTGCTGACTACTTCGAAGTAGATCAGCGTCTTGATGCCCAGCCGGCCCAGCTTGCGGAAGTCCTTGATGTGGCCGATGCCGTGCACCACGGTGCAGAAAATAATGGGCCCGAGCATCATCTTGAGCAGGGCGATGAAGCCTTCGCCCAGCGGCCGCATCTGTACCGCGCGCTGCGGGTCCAGCAGGCCGAAGATGATGGCCAGCGCGATGGCGACGAGAACCTGCACGTAGAGCTTCTTGAGCATGCTCACAGGCGGGCTCCGGAGAAAGGGGGGGATGGCATGGCCGGGCTATTCCGGCTTGATGCCGGCCAGTTCGGCGGCCGCCTTGGAACGCTGGTACTCGACGCGCAGGAAGTCCGCGAAGCCGGCCGGCGTCCGTTGCGCCGCCGTGGCGGTCTCCAGGCCGGAATCGCGCAGTTTGTCGGCGACGGACGGCATCTCCAGGCTGGCGGCCAGCCCTTGCTGCAGCCTGGCCACCGCGTCGGGCGGCGTCCTGGCGGGGACCAGCAGCCCGACGTAGCTGGAAGCGGTGAAGTCCTTCACGCCGGATTCGATGAAGGTGGGGATGTCGGCCGCGATGGCGGACCGCCGCGCCGCCGCCACCGCCAGGATGCGCACCTTGCCCGCGCGGTGCAGGGGCAGGGCGGTGGACAGCTCGGTCATCGTGGCGTCCAGGGTGCCGCCCACCAGATCCGGAATCAGCGCGCCGCCGCCCCGATAGGGCACGTGGACCAGGTCGGCGCCCGATGCCGTGTTCAGGCGCATCAGGGAAAGATGCGTGGCGCTGCCCACGCCCGAGGTGCCGGTATTGATGCGGCGTTTCCTGGACAGTGCGACCAGTTCGGTGAAGGTACGGGCCGGCAGGCCCGGGGTCACCACCAGCACATGCGGTACGTCGCCGATCATGCCGACCGGCGCGAGGTCGCGCAGCGGATCGTAGGGCAGGTGGGCCTGGACGAAGGGATTGACGGTCATCGGTCCGTTGGACGCAACCAGCAGCGTGTAGCCATCGGGCGCGGCGCGCACCACCATATCGGCCCCGATGCTGCCGCCCGCGCCCGGCTTGTTTTCCACCACGGCCGAGACGCCCAGCACCTGCGTCAGGCCCGCGCTGACCACGCGGGCCGTGGTATCGACATTGCCGCCCGGCGCGAACGGCACGATCAAATGCAGCGGCCGGTCCGGAAAGGCCGCCGCGCGGGCCAGCGGCGTCGATGCGGCCGTCAGCAGGACAGCGCAGCGCAGCGCGAAAGCGCGTCGGGTCACGGTCATGGGGCTCCTCCCTGTCGATTGTCGTCGGGACGTTCTGCGTGGTCCCTGTTCGTGCAATGCCGCTCAGGCGGGCGGCCGGCCAGCCGCCGGGGTTTCGATTTCTCCGCGCATCGGCATGCACGGAATCGACCGCTGCCTTTGGGTTTTCCGTGGCGCGTTCATAATGTCTCCAGCCTGGATTTGTATTTGAATGAAGTATCGGGCGGCCCCGCGCGGCACGGGTTGCCTTGTGCGGGGACCGCCGTTCTAATATTTTTATTTCGCTATTGCGGCACAGCATGGAAGAAAGCGCCGGAGGCGGCCTCAGCCTGCATCATCTGCACGTCTTTACCGTGGTCGCGACGGCCGGCGGCGTACGCAGGTCGGCCGAGGCGCTGTACCGTGCCTCGTCGGCCGTGACGCGCGCCGTGGCGCACCTGGAGCGCAGCCTGGGAGTGGCCCTGTTCGAACGCAAGGCCACGGGCATGCTGCTGACCGCGGCCGGCGAGGCCGTGCTGGTGCGGGCGCGCCGCATCGAGGCCGAGCTGGACGCCGTGCGCGACGAGGCCCTGGCGCTGCGGCGCGGCCAGGGCGCGGCCAGCAGCGTGGGCGCGACGGCGGCCTTGTTCCATACCCGGCGTCTGACCAGCGCGGCATTGCTGGCCGACGTGCATCACATGTCCACGGTCGCCCACGCCTGCGGGCTGACGCAGCCGGCCATCAGCGCGTCCATCGCCAAGCTGGAAAAGAACCTGGCCCAGCGCCTGTTCCAGCGCACGGCGCGGGGCATGGTCCCCACGCCGGTGGGCGAGCGCTGGGTGGTGCGCTTCAAGCGGGTGCTGGCCGAACTGCGCAACATCCAGGCGGACATGGCCGCATTGAACGGCGCGCTGGAAGGCGTGGTGACCGTAGGCGCGCTGCCCATGATCCGCACCATGGTGCTGCCCGCCGCCATCGCCAACGTGCTGGCGCGCCATCCCAAGCTGCGCATCCGCACGCTGGAAAGCCCGTACGGGGACCTGTGCGCTCGGTTGCTCAGCGCGGACGTGGATTTCATTCTGGGCGCCTTGAGGCCCTTGCACGATACGTCGCTGAGCACGTGGCGGCTGCTGCACGAGGACATTGTTTTGATCGCGCGCGCGGGACATCCGCTGGCGGGGCGCCGCGTCGGCTACGACGACCTGGCGCGCTATCCCTGGGTGCTGTCGCGGGCGTCCACGCCGCTGCGCGACCAACTGAACGATTTTTTCCGGCGCAAGGGGCGGCCGCTGCTCGTGCCCTCCGTGGAAACCGCGGACCTGGCGCTGCTGCGCGGGCTGTTGCTGCATTCCGATATGTTGACGGCCTTGTCCGTGCACCAGCTGCACTACGAATTCGAAGCGGGCGGGTTGACCACGCTGGACTTCCCGCTGGACGGCATGCGGCGCGAAATCGGCGTCACCACGCGCACCGGCGCGCAGCTGTCGCCCGGCGCCGATGCGCTGCTCGAGGAAGTCACGCGGCTCGCCGCGGCGATGGCGGACGGCGCGGCGTCCCGCGCGGCGGGCGCGCGGACATAAACGAAATAGAGCGGCGACAGCGACACAAGGCAACCCCACGCGGCGCGCGAGATCGCATACTCGGCGGTCTTGAAGAAGATGACAGAGGCGACATGAAAAGCGTGCCACCCCCGAATCCCCATCCCAGCAAGCCGTCGTACGTGTTGCCGCCGCGCAGCTGCGATGCGCACGTGCATGTGTATGGCCCGGTGGCGCGCTTTCCCTATGCGCCGGATCGCGCCTACGATCCACCCGAAGCGCCCATCGAAAAGCTGCGGGACCTGCACCGGCTGCTGGGCGTGGAAAGGGCGGTCATCGTGCAGGCGACGGTGCACGGCATCGACAATCGCGCGATGTTGCACGCCATCGCCAGCGGCTCCGGCCGCTATCGCGGCGTGGCCCTGGTGCCCGCCGACGTATCGGCCGAAACGCTGCGGGACCTGCATGCGCAAGGCGTGCGCGGCGTGCGGTACAACTTCATGCCGCACCTGGGCAAGTCCGCCGACACCGGCGAAGTGCGGGCGGTGGCCGAGCGCATCGCGCCTCTCGGCTGGCACGTACAGGTCCATGTGACCGCCGCCCATCTGCCGCAGATCCGCGGATTCCTGGAATCATTGCCCGTGCCCTTCGTGATCGACCACATGGGACGTCCCATGGTGCGGGACGGCCTGAACCAGCCCGCGCTCGCCGACCTGCTGGACGTACTCCGGCACCCGCGCGCCTGGGTGAAGATCAGCGGCGCCGAGCGGATTTCGGCGCGGCTTTCGGCGCAGGCAACGCCTTACGCGGACGCCGTGCCTTTTGTGCGGCGCATCCTGGACGTCGCCCCGGACCGCACGGTCTGGGGCACCGATTGGCCGCATCCCAACGTGCGCGAGGTGCCCGACGACGGCAAGCTCGTGGACTTGCTGCCGCTGTACGCGGACGATCCCGCCGCGCTCGAACGCGTACTGGTCAGCAATCCGGATCGCCTGTACTGGTACGAGTGAGGTTTCCGGGGCGCACCGCGATGGCGGTCCGGCACGGGCAGGATGGCTCCTGTCCCGTGGCGCGAACGGATAACTCGTGATTCGGGCGTGGAAAGCGCGGGTTCAGGCGCTGCCCGTATAGACCAGTATCGCCGCCGCCAGGTCTTCGGACGCCGCGCCCACGGCTTTGTAGACGGTGATTTCTTCCGTCGTGCGCCGGCCGGGATGTTCCCTCCGGCACAGGGCTTCCAGCGTTGCCAGGACGCGGTCGCGGCTGAAGACGCCGGCGGCGATGGGGGAGAGCAGGTCGCCGGCCTTGTCCAGGGCCTCTTCCGTGTCGACGAAGACGGACGTGTCCGCGAACGTCGCGTCGTCCGCCTCGCGCATGAAGGGCTGGAAGCTGCCGATCAGATCGACATGGGCGCCCGGGCGCAGGCAGGCGCGGCGCACCAGCGGCTGTTGCGAGAGCGTGGCGCAGCTGACGATGTCCGCTTCCCCCACCGCGGCGTCCAGATCGCCGGCGGCGGCGGCCTCGAAGCCATCGCCGCGCAGCCGGGCCGCCAGCGCTTCGGCCTTCTCGATGTGGCGGTCCCAGACGCGCACCTGGCGGATATCGCGCACCGCGGCATAGGCGGGCGCGAGCGCGCCGGCGACGTTGCCGGCGCCCACCACCAGCAGGCTGTGCGCGTCCGGCCGCGCCAGGAAGGAAGCGGCCAGCGCCGAGGCGGCCGCCGTGCGGCGCACCGTGATCTGGTCGCCATCGATCAAGGCCAGCGGCACGCCGTTGGCGGCATCGTAGAGCGTGTAAGTGGAATGCAGTCCGGGCAGGCGGCGGGCGCCATTGCCGGGGAAAATCGTCACGTGCTTGATACCCAGGTAATCGTCCCGCCACGCCGGCATGATCAGCAGGCTGTCCTTGGCGCCGTCGCCTTCACGCAGGATATGGTTATGGCGGCGGGGAACCGTGCAGCCCTGCACGAACATCCGCTCCAGCGCGGGAATAAGTCGGTCGAACGGCAGGCGGGCCGCGGTGGTGGCGCTATCGAATATCTGCAAAGGAGCCTCGTCGCAAGCGTGCCGTCCTGGCAGAAGATGCGGACCGGACCCGGCGGATTATAGAAAGATCCGCCGGTCGCCGGCCGTTGAAAGCCCGCGCTGCGTCGGCCGCGCCGCCAACGTCCCGCCGCTGGCCGCCTCGGCACGGCGTCCGGGCGCGGCGCTACCTGGGCGGCGCTACCTCGTGTACCGGGTCCCGCCAAGCCGCTGGCGCAGCGCATGCAATGGCGTGCGCCGGAAAGTTTCGAAGCGCTCTTCTTCTTCCGAAAACGCCAATGAAGGCTTGACCAGGTCGCTACGGCTGATGACGCCGGCCAGGCGGCGCGATCGGGCGTCGATGACCACGGGCACGCGTTCCAGCCCATGCACCGCGAGCCGGTTGGCGACAGCGCGGCAGGTTTCTCCGGGCAATGCCATGATGGGGACGTTCGCGCCGAACAGGTCGGCCATCCGGTGCGCGGCGGGATCGGCCAGGCCCCGCAGCAGCGCGCCGCGATCGACCATGCCGAGCAGGGCGCCGCCGCGGACGACGGGATAGGCCCGATGTGTCTGCCCATCGCCGAAATAGCCTTCCAGCGCAACGCGTAGCGACACGTCGGCGTCGATGGTGCGCACGTCCGCGGTCATGACTTCGTTGACGAAGTGGCGTTCCAGCGGATCGATGCCGTACTCGCGGTAGATGTGATAGCCGCGCCGCGCGATCTTTTCCGTCAGGATCGAACGGCGCATCACCAGCACCGTGAAACCATAGGCGCAGGCGGATGCCGTCAGCAGCGGCAGCAGGGCATTGATATCGTGCGTCAGTTCGAAGGCGAACAGCACGGACATTATGGGCGCGCGCATCATCCCGCCCAGGGTGGCCGCCATGAAGACCATGGGCCATAGCGCCGGCTGGCCGCCGGGCATATAGGGACCCAGTATCGCGCCGGCCGCCGCGCCCATCATGAGCAGGGGCGCCAGCACGCCCCCTGACGTGCCGGACGCCAGCGAGATCACCCAGATGACCGCCTTGACCAGGATCAGGCCCAGCACCACGCCCACCGCCAGATGGTTGTGCAGCAGGTCGCCGATCACGTCATAGCCCACGCCCAGGGCGCGCGGCTGGAAGTAGCCGCCGATGCCGATGGCCAGGCCGCCCAGCGCCGGCCACCACATCCAATGCAGCGGCAGCTTCATGAACAGGTCTTCCATTTTGTAGAGCGAGGTGGACAGTCCCCAGGACAGGGCGCCCGCCACGATGCCGGCGATGGCGCAGGCAACCAGGCCGGTCGGCCCCAGTACGCCGGTCTGCAGCGGGAACAAGGCGCCGCCTTCCAGGACCAGCGGCCGGAAGAAGCCGGCCACCGCGCAAGCCACCGCGACCGGCAGCAAACTGCGGGGCCGCAGTTCGAACAGCAGCAGCTCCACCGCCAGCATCACCGCCGCGATCGGCGTGCCGAAAACGGCCGTCATGCCCGCCGTCGCGCCCGCCACCAGCAGGGTCTTGCGTTCGGCGCCGGTCAGGTGGAAATGCTGGGCGATGAGCGAGCCGATGGCGCCGCCCGTCATGATGATGGGTCCTTCCGCGCCGAAGGGGCCGCCGCTGCCGATGGCGATCGCCGAAGACAAGGGCTTGAGCACGGCCACCTTGGGCGACATCTTGCTCTTGCCGAAAAGGATGGCTTCGATCGCCTCCGGAATCCCGTGGCCGCGGATTTTCTCCGTGCCGTAGCGGGCGATCAGCCCGATGAGCAGGCCCCCGAGCGCGGGGACGACGATGACCCAGGGGCCTGGCGCGTGATCCGCCGGAGAGCGCGCTTGGAAGGACAAGGTCTGGAAGAAGAACAGGTTGGTGAAGAAACTGATCAGCCGCAGCAGGCAGTACGCCGTCAAGGTGCTCAGCAGGCCTATCACGGCGGCGATGGCCGCGATGCGCAGCAAGCGCGCGCTGGCGGCGAAATCGCCTTTGTTTTTGTCGGGGTGCCGATTCATGCGCACGTCATTCCGGGGAAACACGAAGGGGATGCGTCAAGTATATCGTAATACGATATAATTCCACGGTTGCCGTGGAGCTGCCGTGTAAACTGCCGGATTTTTGATTCGGCGGTATGGACCCAGCACACCGGCGCGCAGGCCTGAGCGGCCCGACCCTGGTTCGCCTGCTTGCCCGCCTGACGGACATCGATGTTTCGGAACCCAGGCAATCCTTGGCGGACCGGCTCAGCCTTTGGCTGGGCTGGACGGATGCGATCGCCTTGTCGGCGGTGCTGAACAGCAATCCCCCGGCCGCCGATCGCCAGCCCGATAACGGGGCGGAAGAGGAGTGCGTCCGGGTGCGCAACGCGTTGACCAACGCCATCACGGAAAAGAATCGCGCGCCCAAGGCGGCCGACAGCCAGGCACGAAGCCGCGCCGTGGCGGCCGACCGCGGCCGGTCGCCGGCGTCTTCCAACGCGCCGGTCGACTACGGCCTTTACAGGCAGCGCTATCTTTCCCTGCAACAGGCCATGGAAACCGGCATCGGCAATCTGCGTACGCGTTTGCGCGGCATGATGGCCGGCAGGACGCCGGCCATGACGCAACTGGCGGCCGCCGACGCCATCATGGAAAGGGCCTTGGGCGCTCGCGAGCACAACGCGCTGGCCGGCGTGCCGGGCTTGCTGGAAGGGCATTTCCACCGCCTGCGCCGCGCGGAAGCCGCGACTCTGGCCGAGGCCGAGGACGCCGGCCATCCGCCGCCGACGGCCGCCGGCGCCTGGCTGGATGTCTTCCGCCAGGATATGCGCGCGGTCCTGCTCGCCGAACTGGATATTCGTTTCAAGCCTGTCGAAGGCCTGCTTGCGGCGTTGCGCGACACGCGCGGCGGCCGCGCTGAACCCGGGATGTCATGACCAGAATTCTCTATATTGTTGCTTTCGTCTTGGGGCTGGCCGTCGTCGGCTGGGTGGGCGCCGGCTATATCGGTTCGAATCCGCTGGCCCTGGCGGTTACCGCCATGATCGCGGTGGCGTATCTGGCCGGCTGCTGGGAGCTGCGGCGCTACCACCAGGCGACGGGCACCCTGTCGCGCGCGCTGGCCGGTCTGTCGGCGCCGCCGGCCAGCCTCCCAGGCTGGCTCGATACGCTGCCCCCCGCCTTGCGCGCACCGGTTCGTCTGCGCATCGAAGGCGACCGCGTGGCGCTGCCGGGCCCGGCGCTGACGCCTTATCTGGTCGGCTTGCTGGTCCTGCTCGGCATGCTGGGGACCTTCCTGGGCATGGTGGCCACGCTGCGCGGCACCGGTATCGCGCTGGAGAGCGCCACCGATCTGCAAGCCATCCGCGCGTCGCTGGCCGCGCCCGTGAAGGGACTCGGGTTTGCGTTCGGCACCTCGGTCGCGGGCGTGGCGACCTCCGCCGCGCTCGGCTTGCTGTCGGCGTTCTGCCGGCGCGAGCGCATCCTGGCGGCGCAGCGGCTGGATACCGGCATCGCCACGGTGCTGCGCGAGCATACGGCCGGACATCGGCGCGACGAGACTTTCCGTCTGCTGCAGCGCCAGGCCGAAGCCATGCCCGTGCTGGTGGACCGCCTGCAGGTCATGATGACGGGCATGGAACAGCGCAATCAGGCGCTGAACGAGCAACTGGCCGCCGGCATGGCGGCGATGGAGCGGCAGCATGCCGCCATGAGCGAACGCCTGGCCACCGGGCAGGCGGCGCTGGACCAGCGGCTGTTGTCCGGGCAGGATGCCCTGAATGCCAGGCTGGGGGCCGGCCAGGATGCCTTCCACGACAAGACGGAGGTCGCCTATGCGCGCCTGGCCGCGTCCGTGGAGCGGACCCTGAAGGAAAGCGCCGTCGAGAATGCCCGCCTGGCCGGCGCGGCCTTGCAGCCGGTGGTCGAAGCGACGATGGCCGGCCTGGCACGCGAAACGGCGGCCTGGCGCGATGCCGTCGCGCAGGCCGTGCTGCAGCAGCACGATGCCATCACCCAGGCCGTTCAGCAGCAGCACGGCGCCATCACACAGGCCGTGGAGCGGCAGCACGACGTTATCACCCAGGCCGTGCAGCGCCAGCACGACACCGTGGCGCAAGCCACGCTGGCCCAGCAGGAAACCATCGCCCAGGCCCTGCGCAAGCAGCAGGATACGGTGGCGGATGCCGTGCAAAAGCAGCTGGACGGTCTATCGACACGTTTCGAGACCTCCGCCGCCGCGCTGGAACAGCTGTGGCGCCAGGCGCTGGACCAGCACAAGGACAGCAACACCGCCCTGGCCGAAGACCTGCGCGGGTCGCTGGACCGCTATGCCGGTACTTTCGAGCAGCGGTCGGCGAGCCTGGTGGACAGCGTCGCCGGCCGTTTCGATGCGGCTACGGCGGAGATGTCGCGCGCCTGGACGGACGCGCTCGCGCTGCAGCAGGATACCGGCGGTGAACTGGCGAAGCGCAATCAGCAGGCGCTGGCGACGGCCGCCGCGGCCTTCGAGCAGCATTCCGCGGCGCTGCTGGCGCAATTGCTGGCCGGCTTCGAACAGCAGTCCGTCACGCTGCTGCAAGCCGTCGAACAGACCCAGGACCGTCAGCGCCTTGCGCTGGAAACGCGCGACAGCGAACGGCTGGATGCGTGGACCGCCACGCTGTCGACCATTGCCGATCAGCTGCGTACGCAATGGCGCGAGACCGGCGAGCAGACGACCGCGCGCCAGCAGGAAATCTGCGAGACGCTGTCGCGCGCCGCGCGCGAGATCACCGAGCATACGCAGTCGCATGCCCGCGAGACCATCGCCGAGATCGAGCGCCTGGTGCAGGCCGCCGCGGAAGCGCCGCGGGCGGCCGCCGATGTGGTCGCGGAGCTGCGCCAGAAGCTGTCCGACAGCATGGTGCGCGACAACGCGATGCTGGAGGAGCGCAGCCGTCTGCTGGATACCCTGGGCACCTTGCTGGATGCGGTCAATCGCGCGTCCACCGAGCAGCGGGAAGCCGTGGAAGCCCTGGTCGGCACCTCCGCCGATCTGCTGGAGCGCGTCGGCAGCCAGTTCACCGATACGCTCGAAGCGGAAACCGCCAAGCTCGCCGAAGCCGCGGGCATGGTTTCGGGCAGCGTCGTCGAAGTCGCCAGCATGGGCGAAGCCTTTGGCGCTGCCGTGCAGGCGTATGGACAGTCGAACGAGAAGCTGATGGAGCACCTGCAGCGCATCGAAGGCGCACTGGAAAAATCCATCGCCCGCAGCGACGAGCAACTGGCGTATTACGTTGCGCAGGCCCGCGAGGCCATCGACCTGAGCGTGATGTCGCAGAAACAGATCATCGAAGAACTGCAGCAGCTCGCGGAGCAGCGGACGTCGGCGGGTAGCGAAGCGGCATGAACGAGGACATCGACGGCGGCATCGAGACCACAGTCCCGACCTGGGCCGTGTTCGGCGACCTCATGTCGGCGGCCCTGGGGGCGTTCGTTCTTATCCTGGTCGGCGTGGTGGGCCTGCAGCTGCAGCTTTCCGCCAAACTCGATGAGGAAGTCAAACAGCGGCAGGCCGAGACGCAGCGCCGCCAGACGCTGGAGCAGGCCCTGGCCGTGCCCCTGGCGACCGGGCGCATTACGCTGGTCAATGGCCGGATCGGCATCAGCGGCAATGTGCTGTTCGCCTTGAATTCGGACCAGCTGCAGCCGGAAGGGCGCGACGTGCTGAAGAGCCTGGCGCAGCCGCTGTCCGACTACCTGCGCACGCACGACGAGATCCTGATGGTCAGCGGGTTCACGGACAATCAGCAGGTGCGCGGCAACAATCGCGGTTTCGCCGATAACTGGGAGCTTTCGGCCCAGCGCGCCCTGACGGTGACGCGGGCGCTCATCGACGAAGGCTTGCCGCCGGAATCGGTCTTCGCCGCGGCCTTTGGCGCCGAGCATCCCGTGGCTTCGAACGCCGACGCGGATGGCCGCGCCAAGAACCGCCGCGTGGAGATCGCGCCGGTGCCCAGGCAGGCCGGACAGGAACGGCCGGGCGGGGCGCCTCGGCCGGGCACGGCCACGCCGGCCACCTCCGCCGCTCCGGGGGCGGGCGGTGAATAGCCACCCCGACAGCGGTGCGCATGCCGCGGGCGTGCTCGACGTGCTCGCCGCATGGCGCGAGCAGGGCGCCGATCGGCTGGATCCGATTCGTTTCCACATGATCGAAGCGCTGGCTCGCCGCGCCGCCGCGCGGACCGGGGTGTCCCGGCGCGTGCTGGACGAAAGGCTCGCGCAACGCATGGAGGCTTATCGACGGGATGTCGATGCCTGCCGGACGCGGTCATCGCAAGGGACGCCCGCCGAACCCGGACTGGCCAAACCGGCCCCGGCCGAACCGGCGCCGGCAGAGTCCATGGCGGAACCGGCGCCAGCCGAAGCACCGGAAAGCCCGCTATCCGCGTTCGTCCACGAATTGCGGACATCGGGACCGCGCTGCGATCCGCTCACCGGCGCCGCGGCGCCGGCATCGGCGCCGCCGCCGGGCCAGGGCTCCTATCCCGAGCTGGCCCTGCTGGATTACTTCCGTGACACCTGGGGCCGCTACAAAACCCGGCGACAGCTGAAGCAATCGGAGGAACGCGTCCCGGAAAACGCCGGCCCGCTGAATTCCAGCCTGCTGGTGCATCGCACCCTGTCGCTGATGCGAGAAGTTTCCCCCGAATACCTGCATCAATTCCTCTCCTACGTCGATGCGCTGGCATGGGTGGAGCAGGCCACCAGCGTCGATCTGCTTTCCGACAAGGACAGGGCGCGCGGCGCCGGCAGGAAAGCCGGCCGCGCGCCGAAATAGCCGGAATCTCCCGGCCTTCCATCGCGAGCCCGAGCCGCAGGCCATGAAAGGCAGCCGGCGCGATGGTCATATCTCGTTACTCCTCTACGTCCTTCAGGGTCCGCCGTTTGCTGGAGCAGCCACCGGCAAGGTGGGCCGCGCCCGTCGCGCGGCCGCCGTCATCTTTCAATCCGGCGCGTCGCCAGCGTGCCGATTCGAGGAGAATCCGAATGCCATTGGCCAAATCCCTGACCGTCATGGGCCGTCTCGCCACGGCCTGCCTTGCGCTCGCCATCATCCAGGGTTGCGCGAGCCGCCCCGAAAGCAAGGAACCTCTCGTACCCACCTTTCAGAGCCAGAGGGTGTTGAACGGTGTGACCACCACGCCGGAAGGCCGCGTGTTCGTGAGCTACCCGCAGGCCGACGGCAAAGGCATACAGGTCGCCGAACTGGATGCTCAAGGCCAGCCTTATCCTTTCCCGGATGCAAGCTGGAACAGCCCGCAGAACTGGGCGCCGGGGACGGTGGGGTCCGGCTATGTGCAAGTGAACTCCCTGCGGACCGGGCCCGACGGCAAGCTATGGATCCTGGACGCCGGCGCGCCCGGCATCGGCAAGCAGGCGGTCAAGGGCGGCGCGCGGCTGTTCCGCTTCGATCCCCAGACGCGGCAATTGCTGCAAACCTACGATCTGGCGGCCGCCGTCTATCCCTATAGCTATATCGACGACGTGCGCTTCAATGGCCGCTACGCCTATCTGACCGACGCCGGCGCGCCGGGACTGATCGTGCTGGACCTGCGGAGCGGGGCGCTGCGCCGGGTCCTGGACAACAACAATGCGACTACCGCCATGCGGCAATTGCGCGCCGATGGACACGCGGTGCTGGATCCCAAGGGCCAGCCGGTGCGCATCCATGCCGACCAGCTGGAAGTCTCGCCCGACGGCCAGTGGCTGTACTTCCAACCGGCTTCGGGTCCGATGGCGCGTATCGCCACGCGCTGGCTGAACGACCCGGCGGTTTCCGAAAAGGAAATCGAATCGCGCGTCGAACTGGCCTGGGCCGACACGTCCAGCACCGGCGGCACGGCGATCGATGCCCAGGGGAACCTGTACACCACGGATACCGACAAGCGCCGCATCCTGCGCATCAGTCCGGAAGGCAGGGTTTCGACGCTGATCCAGGACGATCGCCTCGTCTGGGCGGATGCGCTGTGGATCGACCGCCAGGGCTACTTGTGGATTCCCGCGTCGCAGTTGAGCCGCACGCCGGAGTTCAACGGCGGCCGCATGGCGGTCCAGTATCCGGTGTGGATCTATCGCTTGCAGATCCATGCCGCGCCTAGCCCGTTGGATCATTCCTGATCGTCAATGACGCGAACGGAACCGGCCATACGCCGGCTCCGTTCATAATAATCCAATATAATCAGTTCTTTAAGCGTGGTTATTAAAGAAAAACATGAATGTAAGTTAAAGTGATTTCTCAAGAAAACCTAAAGTAATTTCTCAGGTTTGCTGTAGCGGCATCGCCAGTGTCGCCAAGGCGCCGAAGGCGCGCAGGTGCCGGGCTCAGCCGATCGCCGACAACAGCCAGCCGCCCGCCGCGGCGATGGCGACGATGAGCAGCGGCGGCCAGCGCATGACGGTCAGCAGCGCGAAGCACAGTAGGGCCAGGCCGAAATCCGGCGGCGATCCGATGGCGCTGGTCCAGACCGGGTTGTACAGCGCGGACAGCAGGATGCCCACTACGCCGGCGTTGATGCCGGCCACCGCGTTCTGTATGCCCGGCCGCGTACGCAGCAAATGCCAGAAGGGCAGCGCGGCCACGACCAGCAGGGCCGCGGGCAGGAAGATGGCGGCCAACATGGTCAGGCCGCCGGTCCAGCCGGACAGCGGTCCCGTGGATACCGATCCCAAAAAGGCCGCGAAGGTGAACAACGGGCCGGGCACCGCCTGCGCCGCGCCATAGCCCGCCAGGAAATCGGCGTTCGACACCATCCCGCTGCCGACCGCCGTGGCCTGCAGCAAGGGCAGCACCACATGGCCGCCGCCGAATACCAGCGCGCCGGAGCGATAGAAGCCGGCGAATTGCGCCAGCCACGCCTGGCCCGAGAGCTCCGCCGCCAGGGGCAGGCCGGCCAGCAGCGCGAAAAACAGCACGAGGGCGATGGTGCCGGTGCGCGTGCCGATATGCAGCGTCATCGCCGCCGGCAGGGGGCGTGGCGGCACGCGTAGCAGCGCCGCCCCCACCAGGCCGCATGCGACGATGGCGCCCACCTGGCTCCACGCCGTCGGCAGCACCAGTGTCAGCAAGGTGGCGGCGATGGCCAACATGGCGCGCGGACGGTCCGGGCACAGCGAGCGGGCCATCCCCCACACCGCCTGCGCGACGATGGCGACGGCGACGATCTTCAGGCCATGCACGGCGCCCGAGGCGGCGATGCCGCCGTAGTGGGACAAGCCCAGGCCGAACAGGATCAGCAGCAGCGCCGATGGCAGCGTGAAGGCGACCCATGCGGCCAGCATGCCGGCCCAGCCGGCGCGCATCAGGCCTATCGTCATGCCCACCTTGCTGCTGGCGGGGCCCGGCAGGAACTGGCTCAGCGCAACGATGTCGGAGTAGGCATGTTCGTCCAGCCATTTACGGCGCTCGACGAATTCGCCGCGGAAGTAGCCCAGGTGGGCGACGGGACCTCCGAAGGACGTCAATCCCAGGCGGAGGAACAGCAGGAATACTTCAATCCAGGCGGGCATCGATGCGGGGAGTCGGTCGCGGTGCGTCTGTATAGCACAGCGCCGTTACACCGTGTGGCGTGCCCGCGACCGCGACTATTGCGTCGGCGCCGCGGCCGTTGCGCCCGATGCGCCAGCGGTCTTGGCGCCCGGCTGCATCTCGATATTCAGCCATCTATCGCCGGGCTCGCCGCTCAGCGTACGGGCCGAGCCGGGCGCCAGGTGATATTCCGTCCGCTGGGTGTTTTCGGACTCCACGAACAGAACGATTTCCTGATCCGTGGTGTTGGCCAGGTAGATCTGTTCCGACGTCACGGACAGGGTTGCCGGAATCGCCGCGGTTTGCGCGTGGGCCGCGCCGGAAACGGACAATGCAAAGGCGAGCGCTACGTGGCGATGCAGATTGCTGCGCATAATGTTGACCTCGATGGATCCAGGAATGGGTGGACGCCTGCCGGGGCTTGGTGATCGAAGCGCCGATGCCCGGACGGCGGGTCTGGCGATGGCGAGCTGAACGACGATGGCGTGCCAGGCCGGCGCCGATTACACAGCGCGCCCCGCGCGAGGACAATTGCGACTTCGCTCAGTGCCGGCGCGCATGTTCGGGCAGCACCGTGCTTTGAGCCACATCCATGCCGCGGCGCAGCACGCCGCGATCGTGGCCGGCATCATGCTTTTCTCGTGAAGAAGTAGCCGACCGACCTGGGCGTGGCGCTCGCATGGGCCTCGCGGTGCGCCGGCCGATGCCGTCGCCTGCTTGCGTGGATGCGGGGGATTGCGCTTGATGCACGAGTGGGGGCGCGGCAGGGCCCATCATCGGCCGGCGTCGCGGGCGACGCTGGCGTCCATCATGCGCGCCAGCGCCTGTCGCGTGCGCGGCGCGCGTTGCTGCACAGCGGCGGCCCACGGTTCCATGTCGGTCAGCACCGTCATCAGGGACTCCGTATCCAGCCGGGCGGGAAAACGGAATTGCGGCCATGTCTTCTCAATGACGGGCACCGGTGCATTGACGGCCTTGGACAGGGCCGGCCAGTACTTGCGCGGATGGGTGCCCAGTTCCCGGGAAACCTCGGCGATCGTTTGCACCGATCGAACCAGGGCCGCGCGGCGCCTCGGATCGTTCAGCACCGCGGTCGTGGTGTTCAGGTTGAAACGCTCGAAGTAGGCGTGCGGCGGCTTGCGCGGATCGGTCATGACGATGGCGTCCTTGCCCAATTCGTCGATGGCGTTCTGGGGATGCGGCTCCCACATCGCCATCGCGTCCGCCCGGCCCTGGGCCAGGGCCGGCGGCATGGCCTCGGGCTCCAGCTTGACGGGCGTGACGTCGGCCAGCGTCAACCCGGCCGATTCCAGCATGACCCGCAGGAAGTATTCCGACGAGGTCGCCGGCGTGTAGGCAACCCGTTTGCCGCGCAGGTCCGCGATGCCGCGCAGGCCGGCGCTGCGGCGGCCCACCATGCGGTAGTGGCATTCGGCCAGCGTCAGGATGATGCGCAACTGCGGCTGCAGCACCGCGCTGAGCGTCGCCTGGGTTTCGCTGCCCGTGGCGGCATCGACCTGGCCGCCGACCAGCTGAGCCGACGCCGCGCGGCCGTTCGGCATGCGCACCACGCGCAGGCCGGGTGGATTGCCGATCAACAGCGGGCCGCTTTCGATGGTGGTCTGGTTTACCGCCACCGGCATCGGTCCATCGTCCGCGCGCGCCACGGACAACAAGGGAGCCGTGGCGAGTAAACCCAGTAAATGGCGTCTATGCATCGTTGTCTCCGGCTAGGACTTCTTTTCGACGTTGCGCTCTATCCAATCCAGCAGCCAGTCGGCGACCTGCAGGCTATTGCGGTCCTGCATCAGCATGTGGGAATTGCCGTGGAAGCCGACCTGCGGCAGCTCCACCAGCCGCGCCTTGCCTCCGGCCTTCGCCACGGCGTCGATGAACTCGCGGCATTTCCGCAGGCGCGGCGCCCAGCGTGGCGCGATCTCGACGTTGTCGCCGTACACCACCAGGATCGGCAGTTTGGTATAGGGCGCGAGATCGCCCGTGGGCGCCGGACACACCGTTGGTTCTATCGCGACGATACCGGCGATCCCGTCCGTGCCGAGCGCCGCCGCCTGGAAGGGATACACGCCTCCCTGGGAGTGGCTCATCAGGATCGTGCGGCGCAGTTGCCGCGCCAGGCGGGACAGGTTCGGTACGGTGGGGTTGGGCGTGGGCAGCGCCGCGAACCAGTCGGGCACCAGTTGCTTCCAGAGTTCGGCCTGGGCTTCCAGGGGAAATGCCAGGTTGGGATAAGGCTTGGGATATTCGGGACCGAAGCGGAAGACCGTCCAGGCTTCCTCATGTCCCGCGGCGAACAGGGCGGGCAGGGTGTCGGGAGCTGTCTTCCCCATCTTCACGCTGTTGATGGCGGAAGGGTCGAAGGCGGAGCGGCCGCGCGACACCTGGTCGATGGTGTACGTCGCGTACCCTTTACGGACGAAGTATTCCTGCCATCCCATGCGGCCGTCGGGTGTGGTTTCCCAGGTCTTGCCCGTCAGGCAACAGCCGTGGATCAGCGTGATGGAGGTGCGCCTGGCGCGCGGCGGGATCTGATAGCTGACATACATCTGGTCGACGGTAATGGTGCCGTCGGCGCCGCGGCCCGGGGCCGTCGACAAGGTGTCCGAGTGCACCTCGCGGCCGCCGACGAAGAAGCTGCCCTGGGCCTGTATGGTCAGCGGCTTGGCCGTGGACCGCGCCGCGGGCACAGGCTGCGGGGATAGGGGCGCCTTGGCCGGCTGCGCGGGCTGGCCGGATTGCGTGGGTTGCGTGGGTTGCGTAGGTTGTGCGACGGCCGCCGCGGCCATCACCACCATCGCCGATGCCATGGCGATGCCCGCCACCCTCCCGCGCGTGGCGGGCATGCGTTGCGTACCGGACATATCGTTTGTCTCCCTTGTTTTTTATTGTCGGGCCACGGCCGCCGCCGTCCCGTCGAAAGACTACAGATGGCGGCTGACAACGCCCTTATCGGCGGGCCCCGTCATATCGACGTCACAATGCACCGGTATTGATGGCGCCTGTTCCAGCCCCGCCTACCGCCGCACCCACATGGATACCACCGTCCGCCCGGATCCGCTAGCCAGCCGCAACAGGCTGTTGAGACTGTCGGCGGGGCCCGGGGGACTCATTTGCGCCTTCCGCTTCGGTGGCGGGCAGCCGGTCCGCCTGAACTGGGCCGACATCCAGGACGCCGCCGCGCTCGCGCCGGGCGAATTCACCTGGATCCACCTGAAGATCGCCGACAGCCGCATCCATGACTGGCTGGACCATGCGCGGGATATCCCGGAGGCCGCCCGCCGCTTCCTGGCCGGACGAGACAGCCGGCCCCGGCTGCACGTCACCGACAACGGCGTCTACGGCCTGCTGGTCGACTTGAAGATGGAGTCGGAAGCGCAGGACGATGAAAAAGGCATTCTGCATTTCTTCATGGACGGCACCCGGCTGATCACCGTGCGTACCCGTGCGCTGCGCTCCACCGATAAACTGCGGCGCCTGATCGAGGAGGGCGCCGGCTACGACTGCACGCTGAGCCTGCTGGCGGGCTTGCTGCAGTGCATGCACGAAGGCTTCGTGGAGAACCTGGAGGCCTTGACCGACGAGGTCGACGACATCGAGGCCTCCGTCCTCTCGGACCGGCGCGAGGCCGACCGCAGCGCGCTCAGCGCCGTGCGCCGCCAACTGGCGGAATTCCGCCGCCACATCAATCCGGAACGGAACATACTCGGCCGCCTGTGTACGCTGGGCCACGAATGGGCCGACAGCGATGCGCGCGACCACCTGGCCCAGGTCATCGACGGACTGCACGGCCTGGCCGGGGCCATCGATGCCCTGTACGAACGTGCCAAGCTGCTGCAGGAGGAAATCGCCTCGCAGATGGCGGAAGAAATGAACCGCAACCTGATGGTGCTGTCCATCCTGACCGCCTTGCTGATGCCGGGTACGCTGCTGTCGGGCATCTTCGGCATGAACATGGCCGACGTGCCGGGCTTGCAGACGCCCGGCGCGTTCTGGTGGGTCCTGAGCCTGATGGGCGCGCTGGGCGCCGGCATGCTGCTGCTTCTGAAAAAGCTGAAGCTCTTCTGAGGCGTCCAGCGCCTGCCCGAAGGCGTCGACGCCGCCCCGCGCCGGCCTCAATACCGTTCGGGGACCATCATTTCGGCCGGGACCGGGTGGCGGACGTAATCGGCGTGGCGTTCGCGCGGGGGCAGCACGATGCCGGGACGTTCGATGTCGTGGTATCGCATCTGCGTAAGCAGGTGGGTGATGCAGTTCAGGCGCGCGCGCTTCTTGTCCACCGCCTGTACCACCCACCACGGCGCTTCCGGGATGTGCGTGCGTTCCAGCATGGTTTCCTTGGCGCGCGTATAGGCTTCCCAGCGACGCCGCGATTCCAGGTCCATGGGGCTGAGCTTCCACTGTTTCAGCGGATCGTTGATGCGCCCCAGGAATCGCAGGTGCTGTTCTTCGTCGGTGATGGAGAACCAGTACTTGATCAGCTGGATGCCGGAGCGGACCAGCATTTTTTCGAACTCCGGCACGTCCCTGAAGAACGCTTCGTACTGTTCGTCATTGCAGAAGCCCATGACGTGCTCGACGCCCGCGCGGTTGTACCAGCTGCGATCGAACAGTACGACTTCGCCGGCGGCGGGCAAATGCGACACGTAGCGCTGGAAATACCACTGCGTGCGCTCGCGATCGTTGGGCGCGGGCAGGGCGGCCACGCGGCAGACGCGGGGATTCAGGCGTTGCGTGATGCGCTTGATCACGCCGCCCTTGCCGGCGGCATCGCGGCCTTCGAAGATGATCACCACCTTATGGCCGGTGGCCACCACCCAGTTCTGCAGCTTGACCAGCTCCCCCTGCAGGCGGAACAGTTCGCGAAAGTAGGTGCGCCGCCAGGCTTTTTCTTCATCGGTGGGCATGTGCGCCGCTTCGCCCTGCAGCTCCTCGAAGGTGCGGTCCTCCAGTTCCAGCTCAAGCTCTTCGTCGTAGTGGTCGGCCAGATCGCGGTGGATCCGGCGCACCAGTTCATTGTCAAGGTTGTCCAGCTTCGCGTCCAAGTGCGGCTCCCGGTTCAATGCAGGGGATGCTATGACGCATGAATGACAATGAAGTTACCGGGCGGAGCGGCCCCTTGCTATCATCGCCGCCGGACGTATGGCCGCAATCTCCACCGGAGCCGATCATGGACCGCCGCCGCCTCGAGTGCTTTCTGGCCCTGGCCGAGGAACTGCATTTCCATCGCGCGGCGGTGCGTTGCCATATGACCCAGCCGGCGCTGAGCCAGCAGTTGCGGGCGCTGGAGGATCAGTTGCAGGTGCAATTGGTATATCGCAGCAAACGGCACGTATCGCTGACGCGCGCCGGCGAAGTCTTTCTGGACGAAGTCCGCAAGATCCTGCGCACCATGGACCGGGCGGTCGACGTGGCGCGCCGCACCGAAAAAGGCGAGATCGGCCAGCTGACCGTCGGCGTAACGGCGCCCGCGCTCTACATCGTATTCCCCGAGATCGTGCGCGAGTTCAATCGCCGCCTGCCGGAGGTCGGCATGGTGGTCCACGACATGACCACGGCGGAACAGGAGCAGGCCCTGCGCAACCGCGCGATCCAGTTGGGCGTGGTGCATCCGCCGCTGGAAGACGCGGCCCTGTCCTGCCAGACCATCGCCACCACCGCATTCAATATCGTGCTGTCGGACCGCAATCCCCTGGCCAGGCGCAGGCGGCTGGCCTTGCGCGATCTGGCCAACGAGCAGTTCATCATCTTTCCGCGCACGATAGGCCCGCAGCTGTATGACCACATCATCAGCCTGTGCCGGGCGGAGGGCTTCAGCCCCAAGGTCATCCTGGAGACGACGCCGGCGCAGTCCATCATCGCCATGGCGGCGGCGGATTTCGGTATCGGCTTCATCGCGTCGGAATACCAGATGCTGGCGCGGCCCGGCGTGGTGTTCCGCAAGCTGACGGGCGTCACGCCCTATCTGTCGCTCGGCGTGGCCTACGATGCGGCGGATGTGTCGCCGGCGATGAAGGTGTTCCTCGACATCGCGCAGCGGGTCGGCGCGCAGGTGCGCTAGAGACGCCGCCGCGGGTTCAGTGATAAGCAAAACTACTCAATAGAGTCAAAAAAAGAATTGGAGCTTTTCTAGCCACGCTCCTATTGTCTGCTGCACTACATCCATAAAAGCAGGAGACAAAGCGATGACGCCTGTGCAGGCCGCCGCGCCCGGGACCGGGCCGTCCATCAAAATCGTCAGCGTGCGCACCATCGTGGTCAACGCCGAGATGCGCAACTGGATTTTCGTCAAGGTGCAGACCGACCAGGACGGCCTGTACGGCTGGGGCGAGGCCAGCCTGAACTGGAAAACCCGCGCCGTCACCGGCGCCGTCGAGGACCTGGAGCCCTTGCTGGTCGGGCGCGATCCGCGCGACATCGAACAGTGCGTGCGCGCCATGCACAAGCACAGTTACTACAAGCTGGGCATCATCGGCGTAACGGCCATCAGCGGCATCGAGCACGCGCTGTGGGACATCTACGCCAAGAGCCTGGACGTGCCGGTGTGGCGCCTGCTCGGCGGCCAGGTGCGCGACAAGGTGCGCCTGTACACGCATCTGGGCCTGGGCGATATGAAGTCGGTCTATGAGACCTTCGACCACGGCAGACTGCGGGAAAGCGCGCTGCGGGTGGTGGAGAAGGGCTATGACGCGCTGAAGGTGGTCTTCATTCCATACGGCAACCATGTGTCCTCCATCGCCGCTCGCAAGCACGTCGGGCGCCTCATGGAGACCGTGCGCGACGCCGTGGGCGAGTCGGTGGACATCATGGTCGACTTCCATGGCCGTCCCGGCTCGATCGCCGCATCGCTGGGATTCATCGAGGCGCTGGCGCCATACCAGCCCATGTTCTGCGAGGAGCCCGTGCAGCCGGGCGATACCGCGGCGCTGCGCGAAATCGCCCTGCGCGCGCCTTGCCCGATCGCTTCCGGCGAACGCCTGGTGGGCCTGAACGAGTTCATGCCGATACTGACCGGCAAGGCCGTGCACGTCGCGCAACCCGACCTGAACCACACGGGCGGCCTGCTGGAGGGCAAGCGCATCGCCGCCGTCGCCGAAGCCGAGTTGATCGGCATCGCGCCGCACAATCCCAATGGGCCCATCGCGGGCGTGGCGGCGCTGCACTACGACGTCTCCACGCCCAATTTCCTGATCCAGGAAGAAATGAGCGGCGCCGTGCCCTGGTACGACGACGTGGTGCAAACGCCGCTGCGGCGCGTGGGTACGCACTGGGAGGTGCCGCTGGGCCCCGGCCTGGGCGTGGAAATCAACGAGACGGAAGCCGCCAGGCATCCCTTCAAGCAGGAAGTCATGCACGCGACCGGCGCGGTGCTGGACGATGGCACCATCGTCGAGTGGTAGGCCGGCCGGTTCGAATCACAACGATGGAATGGACGAGCGCATGAAATTCTCAACTCCCGGCGGCGTGTACAACGCCACACCCGCGCGCGTCGTATTCGCGCGAGGCGCCATCGACGGTATTGCGGAAGAGGTGGACCGGCTGGGCGCGCGCCGCGCGCTGATCGTCACCACGCCCGGCCGCGCCGCGCTGGGCGACCGCGTGGCTTCCCTGTTGGGCGATCGCTGTGCCGGCCTCTGGCCGGAAGCGGTATCGCAGGTTCCCATCGAGTTGGCACGCGTGGGCCGGCAAGCCGCGCGCGACGCCGGCGCCGATTGCATCGTCAGCGCGGGCGGCGGCGCGGCGATCGGCCTGGGCAAGGGGATATCGCTGGAGCTGGGGCTGCCCATCGTCGCCATCCCCACGACGTATTCAGGTTCGGAGGTGACCGGCTTCTGCGGGATCACCATCGACGGCGTCAAGCGCATGCACACCAGTCTGAACATGCTGGCGTCCACGGTGGTCTACGACCCGGAATTGACGCTCGGCCTGCCGGCGGACATCAGCGCGGCCAGCGCCATGAACGCGCTGGCGCATTGCGTGGATGCCATTTACGTGCCCACGGTCGATCCGGTAACGGCGCTCGCGGCTGTCGAGGGGGCGCGCGTCATCGCGCGAGCCGCGCCGCGCGTCATTGCGCGGCCGGGCGATATCGAGGCTCGTTCCGAGTTGCTGTACGGCGCCTATCTGGGCGGCGTGGCGCTGACCGGCGGCTTCGCGCTGCAGCATGGGCTGGCGCACGTGCTGGGCGGCAGCTTCAACATTGCCCATGGGCTGTCGCATACGCTGGTGCTGCCGTATGTGGCGCACTACAACAGCGCGTACGCGCCGGAGCCGCTAGGCCGGCTGGGCGCGGCTATCGGCGCGGCCGGCTCAGGCGCGGCCGGCCCAGGCGCGGCCGGCCCTGACGAGACCGGCATAGGCGCAGCCATCCACGACCTGGCCACCGCGCTGGACATCCGCATGGGCTTGACCGGCACCGGCCTGGACCGCGCCGCGCTGCACGATGCGGCCCGCATCACTATCGAGACCGACGACGGCCAGAACCCGGGGCCGGTCACGGAAGACGTGGTCCGGCGCATCCTGGAGGCCGCCTGGGAAGGCGAGCGCCCGGTGTGACAGGGGGCCGGCGAGCCTGACGCCCCGCGCCGCCTCGCGGCCCGGGACCCACCTATAAAACCGATATGGCCGCTGTACAGGAGACATGACGATGATAAGCCGCAGACAGTTGATCAAGGCCGCCGGCGCCGCGGCGATTGCCGCCACCGGGATGGGCGCCGGCTTGCCCGCCGCCCGCGCCGCCGCCGAGTATTCCTGGAAGTTCGGCCACGGTTTTCCACCCAGCCATCCCATACACAAGCACGCGGTCGAGGCCGCGGCCTGGATCAGGCAACAGAGCAAGGGCCAGGTGGACATCGGCGTGTTCCCCAACAGCCAGCTCGGCGGCGACAACGACCTGTTGTCGCAGGTCTATTCGGGCGGCATCGAAATCTTCACCACCGGCGGCATCATCATGTCGACCCTGGTGCCGCACGCCGCCATCAGCGGCGTGGGCTTCATTTTCCAGGACTATGCATCGGTATGGGCCGCCATGGACGGCAGGCTCGGCGCCTTCGTGCGCGACGCTTTCGCCGAGAAAGGGCTGCACGCCGTCGACCGCATCTGGGACAACGGCTTTCGCGAGATCACCACCAGCAACCGGCCCGTCAACACCCCCAGGGACCTGGCCAACCTGAAGCTGCGCGTGCCTGTCAGCCCGATGTATATCTCGCTGTTCAAGGCCTTGGGCGCCGCGCCCACCAGCATCAACCTGGCGGAGGTCTATACCGCCTTGCAGACCGGCGTGGTGGAAGGCCAGGAGAACCCGCTGGTGGTCACCGACACGGCGAAGTTCTACGAAGTGCAGAAATTCTGCTCCCTGACCAACCACATCTGGGACGGCTCGTGGATCGTCATCAACGGCGACGCCTGGGATGGCCTGCCCGCCGACCTGCAGGCCATCGTCAGCCGCGGTTTCAATGACCTGGCGCCGCGCCAGCGCGCCGACATCGCGCAACTGAACGAGTCGCTGGGCGCGGGCCTGGCGCAGCGCGGCCTGGCGGTGAATCGCGCGGATCCCGCGCCGTTTCGGGAGGCGCTGCGCAAGGCCGGGTTCTACAGTGACTGGCAGTCCAAGTTCGGCGCGCAGGCCTGGTCCGTACTGGAAGGCGCGGTCGGGAAACTGTCATGAGCACGGCGCCCTGGAGTCCGCGAGCCAAGGCGGAACTGGTCGCGCGGCTGCGCGCGCGCGTGGATGTGGACGGCGAGCGGGAAGACAAGCGGCACGTTGAGCGGGACAAGAAGAGCCCGGCCGCGGTCGGCCTCCGCGCACTGGCGCTGGCCGACGCCACGTGGCGCTGGACGGTCGAATACCCCGCCGCCTGCCTGGTCGTGGCGGAAGTCGTCATCCTGTTCACCGGCATCGTCGCGCGCTACGCCTTGCACATGCCTATCACCTGGACCGACGAGGCATCGTCCATCCTGTTCCTGTGGCTGTCCGCGCTCGGCGCCGCCGTCGCGCTGCGGCGCGGCGAGCACATGCGCATGACGGCGCTGGTATCCAAATGCGGCCCGGGCACGCGCGCCTATCTGGAGGCCGTGGCCGCCGGCGCGGCGCTGCTGTTCCTGGCGCTGATCATGCTGCCCGCCATCCGTTTCGCCGGCAAACAGGCGGCCTTCGTTACGCCGGCGCTGGAGATCTCCGGCAGCTGGCGCGCCGCCGCGCTGCCGGCGGCGGCGGCCCTGATGCTGGTCGCCAGCGTCTTGCGGCTGGCCCGGGCCGCCGACCGCCGCATCGTCCTGGCCGCGCTTTGCACGGTGGCTTTGCTCGCGCTGGCGTTCTGGGCCGGACAACCCCTGTTCGCCGGCCTGGGCAAGCTCAACCTGCTGGTGTTCTTCCTTGGCGTGGTGGTATTGACCGTATTCGCCGGCGTACCGATCGCCTTCGGTTTCGGGCTGGCCACCTTCGGGTATCTGGCGCTGGCCACGCGGGTCCCGCTGGCCACCATGGTGGGACGCATGGACGAAGGGATGTCGCACCTGGTGCTGCTGGCCGTTCCCTTGTTCATCTTTCTCGGGCTGCTGATCGAAATGACCGGCATGGCGCGCCGCATGGTGGCCTTCCTGGCCAACCTGATCGGCCATAAGCGCGGCGGCCTGGCCTACGTGTTGATCGGCGCGATGTACCTGGTGTCGGGCATATCCGGCGCCAAGGCCGCGGACATGGCGGCGGTGGCGCCGGCGCTGTTTCCCGAAATGAAGAAGCGCGGCGCCAGGGAAGGGGACCTGGTCGCCTTGCTGGCCGCCACGGCGGCGCAGACCGAAACCATACCGCCCAGCATCGTGCTGATCACCATAGGCTCCGTGACCGGGGTTTCCATCGCCGCGCTGTTCACCGGCGGCCTGCTGCCCGGCGCCTTGCTGGCGGTGGCCTTGTGCGCGGTGGTGTGGCGGCGTTATCGCAGCGAGGATCTGGCCGGCGCGGCATGGCCTGGCGCGGCCGTCATAGGGCAGTCGCTGCTGGCCGCGGTGCCGGCGCTGGTGCTGCCTTTCCTGATCCGCTTCGCCGTGGTCGACGGCGTGGCGACGGCCACCGAGGTCTCCACCATCGGGATCGTGTACGCGCTGCTAATCGCCTTGCTGGTGCAGCGCGGCTGCGATTGGTCGCGGCTGCTTCCCATCCTGGTGGAGACCGCCGCCCTGTCCGGCGCCATCCTGCTGATCATCGGCACGGCCACCGCCATGGCCTGGTGCCTGACGCGTTCCGGTTTTTCCACCGACCTGGCGGCATTGATGTCGGGCCTGCCCGGCGGCAAGTTCGGCTTCCTGGCCGTGTCCATCGTCTTGTTCGTCGTCCTGGGCAGTGTGCTGGAGGGCGTGCCCGCCATCGTGCTGTTCGGTCCCCTGCTGTTTCCCATCGCCCAGCAGGTCGGGGTGCATGAGGTGCACTACGCCATGGTCGTCATCCTGGCCATGGGCATCGGCCTGTTCGCGCCGCCGTTCGGCGTGGGCTATTACGTGGCGTCGGCGATCGGCCGCGCATCGCCGGACGAAGGCATGCGGCCCATCGCGGGCTATATGCTGGCCTTGTTCATCGGCGTACTGGTGATCGCGGCGGTCCCATGGATATCCACGGGTTTCCTGCAATAGCGCGGCCGGTCGGGGAGATCCAAGGTGAAGATATTCCTGGTCGGAGAAGCCGCCGCTCACGCCGGCAAGCTCGCCGCGCGCCTGGCTTGCGGCGCCGACATCATGCCCTTGCCGCGCGAGGCCGCCCACGCGGCGGACCATGACCACCTGATCGGCGCCGGCGATGTCGTGGTGTCGCTGCGTTTCCGCCGGCCGGGGGCCGCGCCGCCGTTCCGCCTGTTGCACGTGCCGGGCGCGGGCCTGGACGCCATCGACATGGGCAGCGTCCCGGCCGGCGCGACGGTCTGCAATGTGTACGAACACGAAATCCCCATCGCCGAGTACGTCAGCCTGGCGATGCTGGAATGGCAGATACGCCTGCGCGAGCTGGCGTCGCGCTTCGACGCGCGGTCCTGGTCGGACCTGTACCGGAACCGGCCGCCGCACGCGGAACTGTATGGCAAGACGCTGCTGCTGATAGGCCTGGGCCGCATCGGCGGGGCCATCGCCACGCGAGCACGCGCCTTCGGCATGCGCGTGCTGGCCGTCGATGCGCATGCCCGGCCGCCGGCCGGCCTGGTGGACGGTCTGTTCGCGCCCGCGCAATTGGACGCGGCCTTGCCGCTGGCCGGATTCGTCGTGATCAGCTGCCCGCTGACGGAGGATACCCGCGGCCTGTTCAATGCGCGCACGCTGGCGCGCATGCGCCGCGATGCCGTGCTGATCAACATCTCGCGCGCCGAAATCGCCCGTGAGGAAGACCTG
This sequence comes from Bordetella sputigena, assembly GCF_965137885.1. Lineage (NCBI taxonomy): Bacteria > Pseudomonadati > Pseudomonadota > Betaproteobacteria > Burkholderiales > Alcaligenaceae > Bordetella > Bordetella sputigena. Next base: position 222,719 of record NZ_CBCSCA010000008.1, on the reverse strand, counting down.
TACGCGGCATTGCGCGACGGGATCATCGCCGGCGCGTTCCTGGATGTCTGGTACCGCTATCCCAAGGCCGCCGACGACCAGGTGCCGCCGTCGTCGCTGCCTTTCCTCGATCTTCCCAATGTCGTCGCCACGCCGCATGCCTCGGCATGGACGGTCGATCTGCCGTGGCGCAGGTATGCCTTCATCGCGGCGAACATCGATCGCCTGGCGAGCGGCCAGCCTTTGGCGAACGTCGTCCGCGCGCCGCTGGAATAGCCGGCCCGCCCGCGGCGCCCGCTCGCCCGGGCGAACTCCTTCCTAGGAATGACCCCTCCGAAAGGGTTATGGAAAGGATGAGTACCGGCGTGCCAGGATGCAGGCAATTCCAGAGGAAGCACGTTCATCATGCAAGAAGAAAACGTGGAATCCCTGCGCACCCTGAGCACGCACGTCGACGCGCCCTCGGCCAGCCAGCGCGCCCAGGCGCCTGCCCGGTCGGTGGCGCGGTTCCTTTTTATTGCCGCGGCGGTATGGGCGGTGCTGGACTGGTGCTATCTGGCCTTCCCATTGATCCGGCCCGGCGCCGACGTGGTCATGGAAGCCAAGTTCCAGTCCCTGGTGAAGGCGCGCCTGTTCTCGTCGGAGGATAGCTCGCGCGTCCTGGTGTTCGGCAACAGCAAGACCCTGGCCGGATTCCGCCCGGAAGAATTCGATGCCGCCTTCAAGCCCGGCGTGCGCTCGTACAACCTCGGGCTGCCCGGCGACGCGCGCATCCTGCCTATCCTGAAGGCCGCACTGGCCGCCGGCAATGTTCCGACCCATATCCTCCTGACCATCCCGTGGGACGGCAAGCCCAGGCCCACGGTGCTGGACGCCCTGCGCGACGACGAGACCATCCTGTACGCGCTGGTCCCGTTCCGCGACCTGCCGCGCGACCTGGCGGCCTTCGTCGCCACCAGCCACTTCGAATTCCGCCAGCGCTACGAAGACAGCCGGCACGAGCGCGACAGGATGCTGGCGCAGCGCGGGTGGTACTTCATCAAGGGCCAGAGCTTCTTCCCCAGCGGCGAGCTGCCTGACGACTACGCCATCGCCACGGACCATCCCGCCGAATTCATCCCGCGCGACCTTCCGCCAAGCTCCTTCGTGCTCGATGAAATCGACCGGCTGGCGCGCGAGTACGGATTCAAGGTCGTACTGGTGCCGGGCAATATGCGGCGCCATGCGCAGGCGGCCGCGCCCGCGCGCGACGCCACGCGCAACCTGGCCATCGCCGGCCATCCCGATATGCGTGTCGTCGGGCCGGATTACTGGATCTATCCGCCCAGGGACTATTCCGACGCCGTGCACTTGAATCCGATAGGCGCGACCGCCTACACGCGGGATCTGGCGCGCTTGCTCGCCGACACCGGGATCCTGAACTGATGCTATTCAATTCCTTCGAGTTCCTCGGCTTCTTCCTGGTCTTCCTGGCCGTGTTTTTCGCGGTCCCGGCAAAGCGGCAGCCCCTGGTGCTGCTGGTGGCCAGCTACCTGTTCTACATGGGTTGGCGGCCGTCCTTCGCCATCCTGCTCGCCTTTACGACCATCATCGACTACACCACCGCGCTGGCGATGGAGGAAGCCCGCGGCCCGCGCGGGCGGCGCCTGGCGATGATCATCGCGCTAAGTATCAACCTGGGCATCCTGGCGACCGTCAAGTACCTGGACTTCGTGATCGCCAATGTGGTCGGCATCAGCGGGTTCTTCGGCATCGAAATCCCCGCCTATGCGCTGGGCCTGATCCTGCCTGTCGGGATTTCGTTCTATACCTTCCAGTCGGTGGGGTACACGCTGGACGTCTACAACCGCCGGCTTCCAGCGGAACGCAACTTCCTGACTTACGCGCAGTACGTCTCTTTCTTTCCGCAACTGGTGGCCGGACCGATCGAACGCGGCGGGCACATGCTGCCGCAGTTCCGCCGCCGCCACGTTTTTCGCTACGACAACCTGGTCAGCGGCGGCTGGCTGATCGGCTATGGGCTCTTCAAGAAGATGTGCATCGCCGATGCCATCTCGCCTTTTGTCGCCGGCGTCTATGCGGACCCGGGCGCGTATGCGGGCGGATACCACGCGTTGGCGGCCGTGCTGTTCGCGGTGCAGATCTACTGCGACTTCTCGGGCTACTCGGATATCGCGCGGGGCGCCGCGCGCATCATGGACTATGAACTGATGATCAACTTCAGGCAGCCGTACTTCTCGGCCAGCCTGACGGAGTTCTGGCGGCGCTGGCACATCTCGCTGTCGTCCTGGTTCCGCGACTACCTGTACATGCCGCTGGGCGGCAGCCGCGGCAAGGAAAGCACGGCGGTGCGCAACATCATCATCGTCTTTGTCGTCAGCGGCATCTGGCACGGCGCGGCCTGGACCTTCGTCGCCTGGGGGGCGCTGCATGGGCTGGGCCTGGTGCTGGAGCGCTGGTTCCGGGGCACCGCGGCGGGAGAGCGCCTGACCGCCGCGTGGCCCGGCCTGGCGACCGCGGCGGGGCGGACCTGGACGCTGATGCTGGTGCTGGCCGGCTGGATATTCTTCCGCGCGGCTACGCTGCCGAATGCCGTCGAGGTCTTTCGCCACCTGGGGGCGCCTGGAACGATGTCCTATGGCGTATTCAATATGCTGGGTTTATCGGCCTTCCAGAGCGCCGTCCTGGCCGCGTCGATCGCATTGTTGTTCGTCGTGGACTTCCATCTGGTCTATCGCCCGGACCGTCTCAAGCGCCTGGCCGCGATCGCGCCGTTGAATACGGTCGCCGGCGTGGCGCTGGGCTATTACGTGCTCCTGTTCGGCGTATTCGGCAGGACCGAATTCATCTACTTCCAGTTCTGAGGCGTCGCCCGGACCGTCAGCCGCGCTTGGGCAGGGTGTCGACCTGCCGCCGCACTTCGTCGGCAATGGGATGCACGTCCGGCGCGGACGCGGGCGCCATCAGGCTGTAGCCCAGCCCCTGGTCGGACCAGGCATAACCCGATACATCGCCCTGCCTGTGCGCCGACATCGGCGTATCGCGTTCGACCGTCATCGGCCTGACCATCATGGCGATGCGCGTGCCCCGGGCGTCGTCATACATGAACAGGCCGGCGGGGCCGTGTTCGGTGGCAATGAGACGGCCCCCCATGAAGCGATAGCCGGCGGCGTTCAGGTCGGGCAGGGCGATACGGCGTTCCAGCCGTTGCGAAATCCACGCCACCAATTGCGCGCTGTCGGCGGCCGGCATTTCGACCGGACGGTTGGGATCGGAGGCGTAGACCTGGTAGCTGGCGGCGGCTTCGCGCGCCAGGGCGGCGATGCCGCCGGCGGACGCTACCGGTCCGGGCGCCACGACCCCGCCGGGCGCGACGGCGGTCGCCACGATCTCCGGCGCTTCCGTGGTGCCGCGCAGGCTCCAGCCGCCCACGCCGCCCAATCCCAGGGCCAGCAGCATGGACGCGGCGATGCGCCATGGGATCCGGCGCCGCTGCCGGTGCGCTTCCACCATGCGGGCCAGGTCCAGCTCCGGCGGGATCGGTTCTTCCATGACCGGCGCCAGTGCTTCGCGCAGCTGGCCGCGCAGCCCGGCATGCTCGCGCACGCGCCGCGCGGCCTCGGGATGGCTGGCCAGGTAGGCTTCGACCTGGGCGCGTCGCGCGCCTTGCAATACGCCGTCGACATAGGCGTGCAGGTCCTCTTCGCGGATGGGTGAGTCGGCCCTGTTCATTTCACGCTCCGCAACAAGGGGCGAGCCGGGCGGCCGCGCCCGGCATCGCGATTGTCCGCGCCATTGCGCGAGCCGACGTCGACGGCGTCGCGCATGATGCGCAGCAGCTTCTCCCGGGCCCGCGCCAATCGCGATGTGACGGTGCCGGTGGGGATATCCAATACCTTGGCCGCTTCTTCATAAGACATGTCTTCCACCGACACCAGCAGCAGCACGCTGCGTTGCTCGTCCGGCAATTGGTCCAGCGCGCGCAGCACGTCGTTGTAATGCAGCGCGTCCTCCTGCGCGGGGCGCACGGCCAGCGCCGCATCGTCCACGCCGTCCAGCGGCACATCGCCCGCCCGCGGGCGGGCGCGCCGCAGATGATCCATCGCCATGTTGTGAAGAATGGCGAATACCCATCTGCGGGTGTCGCCGTCTTCGCGCCGCTGGTGCCAGCGGGCAATGACGCGCTCCAGGCAGTCCTGCACCACGTCGTCGGCCACCGACCGGTCATGCAGCAGCGCTCTGGCATAGCGGCGCAGCGAAGGGATCAGCGGCTCGACGAGCCGCATCATATCGTCCAACTCGGAATCCTCGTGGGCTGGCGTTCAATGGCGCCGCGACGATGGCGCCATTGTCCGGTTTACTTCAAAGGGCCTGCACCTGTACCGGCGCGCCTGCCTTGCCGTCGACCTGGGGCGCGATCACCAGGTAGCGTTGGCTGTCCTTCGCCGCCGCATCCGCCTGCACGACCTGGCGGATGGGACCGATGGCGTTGACGATAGCCGATCCCGCGGGATTGGTGGTGAAGGCCGCCAGGGACTGCAAGGCACCGCTGCCATCGGCATGTTCGGCCAGCGCCAGCACATAGGGATGCTTGGGTTCCAGCCCGGTCGCGGACGCCTGCAGCACCTGCAGCAGCCCCTGATCGAATAGCGTCACGGAGGTGGGCGGCATGTCGCTGGTCCGCGGTTTGCCGTCCTGGACCGCATGCAGGGCCAGGTGCGCGGCCTGGCCGGCCACGCCCAGCGGCTGCAGGTTCCGCATACCGTCACCCTCGGGCACCGCGTCCGGCACGTAGGCGATTGCCTGTGGGGCCTGGCCGATGGGCACATTGCCGACCACCGTGTTGGTCGCCGTATCGATGGCGGCCAGGGCATCGCCGTTCTCCAGGCCGACATAGACGCGCTTGCCGTCGCCGGATGGCCAGACGCCATGCGGCAGCTTGCCCACCGGTATCGTCGCCACCTGGCTGAAGTCGTCGGTGCGGAACACCTTGACCTGGTTCAGGCCGCCGACGGTCACGTAGGCGAAGCTGCCGGCCTGGTTGCGCACGAAGTTCACGTGGTTCGTGATAGGGCCGGTGTCCATGGTTTTCAGCAGCTTGAAAGGCGGCCGCGCGTCGAAGACCTGCACCTTGCCGACGTCCTTGAGCGTGAACCACACCTGCCTGCCGTCCGCGGTGGCGGCGATGTTGGGGCAGAAAGGGCTGGCCTGCGGGACCTTGCCGACGATCTTGTGATCGGACACCCGCACCACCACGGTTTCGGGATTGAAGGAGGAGCACACGTAGCCGTACTTGCCGTCCGGGGAGAAGATCTGCATGCCCGGTCCGGCGGCCGTGATGATGCGGGTCTTCTCCTGGTAGGTCCTGGCATCGATCACCGACACATAGTTCTCGCCGCGTACGGTCACCCATACTTCCTTGCCGTCGGGCGTATAGAAGGCCTCGTGCGGCGAACGGCCCACGTAGGTGGTGTGCTTGACGCTGTTGGTCGCCGTATCGATGAAGGTCACCGAGTTGGATCCTATGGACACCACGGCGAGCGTGCGGTGATCGGGCGAATACCCCATGCCATGCACCAGCACCTGGCCGCGATACAGCGGGCTGAAGTTGCCGGGCGCGGGATCGCCCAGCCGGATCACGCCCAGCAGCCGGTTGTCCACCGGATCGGTCACGGACACGGTATTGGAGAACTGCTCCGCGGCGTAGACGCGGTCGCGGTGACTGGCCGGCACGTCGGCGGCGGAGGCGGCGCCGGGCGCCTGGCCGGCGTGCGAGGACGCCGCGGCGCAGAGCAGGGCGGCGCTCAGGATATTCAGGACGGCTGTGCGTTTCATTGCTCGGGTACTCCTGAGGACATCATGTGAGGGTGATGGGACATGGACATCGGCGTCGTCGTCGATGACGGCGCGCCGGCGGGAAGGTCCGGTTGGGTGGGCGCGGGTGTGGATGGCGGCAGCGGCTGACCGAGCGCCAGGCGCATCGCGGCGATCTCCTGCTGCTGGTCGACGATGATTTCCTGGGCGATCCGCCGCAGCTGTTCGTTGCGGCCGTAGCGCAGCTCGGCCTGGGCCATCTCGATGGCGCCCTGGTGGTGCGGGATCATCATGGCAACGAAATCCTGGTCGACGTCGCCGCTGGGTTTCGCCTCCATGCCGGCCATCATGCGGTCCATGGCGGCGTTGTTTTCGGCCAGGAAGGCGGCTTCATCGCCGCCGGCCGTCCCGGCGGCCCAGGCGGCGCCTCCCAGCGCCAGGCTTGCCGCCAGGGCCAGGACCGCCCCGCGGCGGATGCGGGCAAAGCGTAGGGTCATCGCGTCCTCGTATCGAAAGAGTGGTCGATACCGGGGTAGACGCGCGCCGGCGCGGAATCCTTCCACCTCCGGAAAGTTTTTTTGTGCCAGGTGCAAGGACCGCCCCCGGGGTGCAGGCCGGCTCCGGGGGGTGATCGGCCGGTTTCGGGGGGTTTTAGGCCTTTTTTGCGGCCGTTGACTGCCGGGCCGGCTTACTAGAATTGAACCGTCCCGCCCGCGTGCGCGGGACCCGGCCGGCCGGATGGCCCGGGCCGGCCGCCTCCATGGGCCCCATAATGAATGCTTCAACCCTGATCGGCATCGCCGTCGCCGTCGCGACCCTGGCGGCCGCGATATTCTCGTCGTCGCCCGACGCGATCGCCTTCGTCAACCTGCCCGGCCTGGGCATCGTCCTGGGCGGCACGGCCGCCGCGCTGTTCATCGGCTATCCCATGACGGAGGTGCGCCGGATCGTCCCGCTGCTGCGCCTGGTATTCCGCAATGAGAAGCTCGATACCCAACGCGACATCGACGAACTGGTCGCCCTGGCGCACAGCTGGGCCAGCTCCAACGTACACAACGTCGAGCGCGAGCTGCAGAAGGTCACCAATCCCTTCCTGCGCACCGGCGTGCAACTGATCATCGACAACACGCCGGAAGAGCAGATCATCGAATTGCTGCAATGGCGCATCGCCCGCATGCGCGCGCGTGAACAGGCCGAAGCCCAGATGTTCCGCACGATGGCCAGTTTCGCCCCCGCCTTCGGCATGCTGGCCACGCTGATCGGCCTGGTCAACCTGATGACGGTGCTCGGCTCGCAGGGCATGGACGTCATCGGCAAACAGATGGGCATCGCCCTGATCGCGACCTTCTACGGCATCCTGCTGGCCAACCTGATCTGCAAGCCCATCGCCATCAAGCTGGAGCGCCGCACCGAACAGCGGCTGGTCCTGATGAACATGATTCTGCAGGGCATCTCGATGATGTGCGAGCGGCGTGGCCCCGCGGTGGTCCGCGAAACGCTCAACTCCTTCATGCAGAACCTGGAGGACGAGATCCGCGAACAACCGCCCAGTAAGAAAAGCCAGTCGAAGGCCGCGGCCGCCACCGCTGGCGCCGGCGCACGCGCCGCGCAACGCCCGGCGGCCCCGCGCACCGCGCCGACCATGGCCGGCGCTACCGTGGCGAGCCCGCCCGTGATGGACGCCGCCTCCCTGCGCAACCGGGCGACGTCGCAGCGGCCATGACTTCCAATCCGTCCCGCGCGTCGTGGATAGACATCGCCATACGGCGCAAGGCCGAAGAAGAGGAGCGCCAGCGCCGCGAGCGTAGCAAGACCGTGCGGCGCAGCCGCTACGAACGCTGGCACGTGCCGGAAACCCTGGACAGGGAGCCCGACAATTGGCTGATGACCTATCTGGACCTCATCACGCTGCTGCTGGCGTTGTTCGTGGTGATGCTGGCCTTGACCCGCATCGGCCCCGGCCCTGGCGCCAAGCCGCCGCAGGTGGCTGCCGGCGTCAGCCTGGCCAAACTGCCGCCCGGTCCCGTCGAGCCGTGGGCGGCGGACCTGCCGCGGATTCCGGAGGAATGGTCGCGCTTGCCGGACCCGCCGCCGGAACCGACGGCGACCGCGCCCACCGACCCCTTGGAAGCGCCGGCGCCGCCCGTCAAGATGCCGACCGCCGCCGAACTGGGCCTGGCCGACCTGGGCAAGTCGGTGGACGTGCGGATCAACCGCCAGACCGTCAGCTTCCGCATCAGCAACGAGCTGCTGTTCACCTCGGGGCAGGCGACGCTCAGCAAGGAAGGCGGTCCCTTGATCAAGAAGCTGGCCGACGTGATCAACCGCAGCAAGTATCCGGTATCGGTGGAAGGACACAGCGACAACGTGCCTATCCTGACGCGGCAGTTCGCGTCGAATTGGGATCTGTCGACCAGTCGCGCCACGTCGGTGCTGCGCGAACTCGTGCATGATGGCGTCGATCCGCGGCGCCTGCGCGCGGTGGGTTATGCCGACACCAAACCGCTGGAGAGCAACGACAGCCAGGCGGGCAGGGCGGCCAACCGGCGGGTCGAACTGATCATGCGGATCATGCCGGACAAGAACGCGACGGATTGACGCGTCAGGCGCGCCCGCAGGCAAGATTGGCGGGCACCGCGATATCCATCAGCTGGGGGCGGGGCAGGTTCAAGCCGTTCATGATGGCGACGTATTCCGCTTCGGTCTTGCCGGCCAGCCGCGGGTTGTAGTGCTTTTCCTCGCCTATCGTCGACGCGGTGCAGCCGCGGTAATCGTGCGCGGGATAGACGATGGTGTCGTCGGGCAGGCGGAACAGCTTGTTGACGATGGAATCCCAGGAACGGCGCGGGTCGCCGCCCTGGAAATCGGTGCGGCCGGTGCCGCGTATCAGCAGTACGTCGCCGGTAAAGACCGCCATCGGCCGCGCCGGATTCAGCACGAAGCTGAACGACTCCTCGGTATGGCCGGGGGTGAAGATGCCTTGCAGCTCGATGTCGCCGACGCGCAGGATTTCGCCATCCACGACACGCCGCGCGACGCAGTCCGCCTTGGTGTATTCGCCCATCACGGTGACGCAACCCGTCGCATCGGATAGGTCCGCCAGGGCGGTGATGTGGTCGGCATGCGTGTGGGTATCGATGGCATGCACCAGGCGCACGTCCAGCTGCCGCAGCAGCGTCGCGTAGGCGGCGCAGTGTTCCTTGACCGGATCGATGATCAGCGCCTCGCCGCCCGCGGCCGTGGCGATCAGATAGGTGTAGGTGGAGGATGCGGCGTCGATGAATTGGCGCAGGATCATGGCGGACTCCGGGATCGCGGATCAGTTGGCTAATTTCTTATAGAAATAAGCAAATTTCCATAAATTATAAGCACCGTGCCCGGGTGGGCGTCAATGGCCGCGGCCGGCCGCGGCTCGCGGCGGCGGGCGCGCGCGGCGTTTCCGGCAGGGCCATGATGACGCCGCACACCGGGAAACAAGGAAATTCAGACACGGTATGCTTGGCTCCCTACGGAGTTTTCCCTATGACCGAATCCCATATCACCGCATCCGCCGCCCTGGCCGGCACGGCCATGCAAGGACCGCGCAGGGTTGAAACGGGCGACGCGAGTTTCGCCATCGTGGAAGGCGGCGCGGCCACCGGACCGTGCGTGCTGTTCAGCCATTCCATCATGACCACGCACGCCATGTGGCGGCCGCAGTTCGATATGTTGTGCCGCGCCGGCTACCGCGTGATCGCCTACGATGCCCGCGGCCATGGCGCCAGCACAGTGTCGCCCGCGCCGTACACCGTGCGCCAGCTGGGTGACGACGTGATCGGGCTGCTGGACGCCATGAATATCCAGGCGGTTCACTTCGTCGGCCTGTCGCTGGGCGGCATCGTCGCGTTCGATCTGGCCGCGCGGCATCCCCGGCGCCTGGCCAGCGCGGTCATCTGCGACGCGCGCGCCGATGCGCCGGAGTCGTTCGCGCGTCCTTGGGACGAACGGATCGCGCTGGCGCGGGCGGAAGGCATGCAGGCGCTGGCGTCGCCGACCGTTGCGCGCTGGTTCGGCGCCGCGGCGCGCGAAACCGAAGAGGCGCGCGCGGTGCATCGGCTGATTTGCGATACGCCGGTGGAAGGCTTCGCCGGTACCGCCATGGCGCTGAAGCGCTTCGATTTCCTCGCCGGCCTGGCTGGCATACGGCTACCGGTCACCCTGGTCTGCGGCGATAACGACGGCGTGCTGCCGGAGGAAATGTCCAGCCTGGCGAAGCGTATCCCCGGCGCCGTGCTGGAAATGATCGCGGATGCCGGACATCTGCCGAATATCGAGAATGCCGCCGCCTTCAATGCGGCCCTGGCGCGTCACTTCGCCCGCGTGGCGGCGCGCTGACGCCTCGCTTTACAGTACGGCGTCCCGCGTGCGTCCGCCGCGCGTGGCGGCATAGGTCGACGAGAAGGCGCCGATCAGCATGGAAATAAAGGCCCACAGCGCGAATCCGACCGCGGCCTTGCGGGCCTGGTCGGCGGCCTCGCGCGCCTTCCGGGCGGCTTCGTCGGCCGCCTGTTTGGCGCGGTTCATGGCGTCGTCGATGCGCTTTTCGGCGGTGGGCTGGTCGACGCCGGTCTGCGTAGAGATGACGCGCGCCACATAGGTTTTGTCTTCCGGCGTGATGGATCCGCGCGCGATGCTCACCGCCACGATGCGGCCGACTTCCGCCTTCGCGGCGTCGCCCTGCGTCGCATCGGGGCGATCGGAACGGAACAGGGTATCGACGAAGTACTGCGCCGATTGGCCCTGCATACCGCCCGCGCCGCCGCCATTGCCCGACGCCGATGCGGCCGCCGATACCGCGGCCGCCCCGACGCCCGAAACCGCGCTGGCGCCGACCTTGGCGGCGCCGCTTACCGCCGACGATACGCCCGAGCCCAGCAGGAAGGCGCTGACCACCGCCGCCACGGCCCACACCAGGAAGCCATGCGCGGTATCGCGGAAAAAGACCTCATCGGAATGGACATCCACCCATTTGGTGCGCATGCGGCCGGCGATATAGCCGCCCAGGCCGGCGGAAATGATCTGGATGATGACCAGCCAAATGATGACGCCGATACCGAGCGTGCGCGCCGAAGCGCCTTCATCGCCCCACGGGGACATCGACGCGAAGCCGAAGCCCGCCCCTGCCAGCAGCAGCATCAGATAGGTCGCGGCGGCGACGAAGGCGCCCGCCAGGACCGCGCCCCAGGAGACCGCCGACCCAAAAGACTCGCGCTTGCCCAGCGATGCCGGCATAGCGCCGGTATGCAGATTGGTGCCTTCCATGGATGACCTCGCTCACGACGTTGAAAAACCCGCCGTGATGCGCAATCCGCATTCCTGTGGGCGTGGATGAGCTTGCGGAGGTCAATCCACCTGCGCGCCGGACTGCTTGACCAGCTTCGACCATTTGGCCAGTTCCTCGCGTCCGAAGGCATCCAGCCCCGAGGCCGGGACGTTGCCTTTTTCGACGCCCTGGCCCTGCAGTTTGGCGGCGACGGCCGGGTCGGCCAGGACGCCGTCGGTCGCCTCGCGCAGTTTCTGCAGCACCGCCGGGGGCGTGGCGGCCGGGGCATAGACCATAAACCATGCCACCAGATTGAAATCGCTGCCGGTCTGCTCGGCGATCGTGGGCACGTCCGGCGCGGCCGCGCTGCGTTGCGCGCCCGAGGTGCCCAGCGCCCGCAGCTTGCCGGCCTTGATCTGCGGCAGCACCGCGATGGGGTGGTAGAACATGAACTGCACCTGGCCCGACATGACGTCGGTCAGGGCCTGGCTGCCTTCCTTGTACGGCACGTGCACCATGGTGCCGCCCAGGCGTGATTTCAGCAGCTCGCCGGCCAGATGGCCCGAGGTCCCCGTACCCGCCGATGCGAAGCTGATGCCCGAGGGCTGCGCCGCGGCGGTGGCCAGGTCTTTCAGGGACTTGTATGGCGATGCCGCGCTGACCACCAGCAGCGTGGGCGTCGATCCCGGCATGGCGATGGGGGCGAAGTCGCGGATCGGGTCATAGCCCAGGCGGTGGTAGAGGGCCTTGTTGATGGCGTGCGTGCCTACCGTGCCCATCACCAGCGTGTAGCCATCGGCGGGAGCGCGGGCCACGAATTCGGTTCCGATGGAGCCGCCGGCGCCGGCGCGGTTTTCGACGATGACCGGCTGGCCCAGCGACTTGGCCATGGCGTCGCCGATGATGCGCGCCACGCTGTCGGTGGTGGTGCCGGCGCCGAAGGGAACGATCATCTTGATCGGGTGGTCCGGATAGTCCGCGGCCAGCGCTTGCGGCGGTGTGATCAGCGCCAGGGCGCCCATGGCCAGGCCCAGGGTCAGGGCCAGGGCCGAAAACGCGCGCCGGCCGGAATCCGCGGGCGTGCGACGACGCCATTGCGCGGCGCCGGACGTATTGGTGAGGGTGTCGCGGGCCGGCTGCGTGCCGCCGGCGGTAGGGGCCGATGTTTTCATCGTGCTTGTCTCCGTTTTTGTGATCGTGCCTGTTGTCGGACCGGCGCTGCGGAATCAGGGCGCGTGGTCCGCTCGCGGAGCCGGTCGCCGGCTCGCGCGGTGTACGTCGTGTTCAGTGTCCGGACTTGCCGAATCCGGCCGGTACCTCGCCCTCATACTGCAGCTCGCGCGTCGCCTGGTAGGACAAGGCGAAGCCCGCCGGCTGCTGGAATTCTTCGTTCAGATGCGCGATCAGGCCGGCGGCGCGCGCCAGCAGCGGTACGCCGCGCAGCGCCTGCAAAGGGAAGCCGACGCCCAGCAGCACCGCCGGAATGGCGGCGGAGACATTCAGCTTGAGCGCCTTGCCGATGACGCCCGGGATCTGGCGTTCGACGGCCTCGGCGATATCGACGTATTCCATGCCCGCGCCGCCCGCGCGCGCCACTTCGAACAGGCGGGCCACGCGCGGATCGCGTTCCTTGTGCAGCGGATGGCCATAGCCCGGGATCGCCTTGCCCTCGGCGGCGTAGCGCTTGAGGACGACTTGCGCGGCCGGGTCGATGTCCATGCCCTGGGCCGCCGCCGTCTCACGGATTTCCGCGAACAGCCGGCCGGCGGTTTCGGACGCGCCCAGGATGACCGACCCGCAGCCCAGCAGGCCAGCCGCCACGGCGCCTTGCAGGGCGTCGGGCGCGGCCGCCAGCGTCATGCGCGCGGCTTGCACACTGGGCACGAAGCCGTGCTCGGCGATGGCGACCAGCGTGGCGTTCAGCACGGTGGTCGCGGCGGCATCGGGACGCCGTCCCGTGACCAGCAGATGGAAGTAATCGGTGAACGATATCTGGCCGATCAGGTCCTTGCACAGGTCTTCGCCGCGCACGACGATGGTGTGTTCGTCGGACGTGCAGATGGCGGTACGAGGGATGGTGGCCTTGCCGATTTTCATGATGGGTCCTTATCGGAAGTCGTGGCCCGCGCCTGCGCAAGCTCGGCGCGGATCTGCGTATTGTGTTCGCCGAGCAGTGGCGGCGGCGTGACGGTCGTGGGGCGCTCGCCGTCGAAGCTGACGGGCGACCGCACGGTGCGCCACGGTCCCAGCTTGGGGTGCGTCGCTTCCACTTCCAGTTGCATGTGCAGCGCCTGCGGATCCCGCAGGGCTTCGGCCGTGTCGTACATCGGCGCGTGCGGCACGTCGTGTTCCGCCAGGCGGCGGCACCATTCCTCGCGCGTGCGGCCGGCGAAGACGCCGCCCAGGATGTCGATCAGCGCTTCCTGGTTGGCGATGCGGCCTTCGCGCGTGGCGAAGCGGGCATCGGCCAGGATGTCCGGCCGTTCCATGGCATCGGCCAGGCCGCGCCAGAATTTCTCCGGCGAGGACATGTGCAGCGCGACCTTCTTGCCGTCGGCGCAGGCCAGCGCATAGGACTGCGATACGCGCGGCCGGCTGTAGGGATCCATGATCTCGCCCTGGGCGAAGAAATGCGTGAAAGCGTCCAGGTTGAAGTGGCACATGGCCTCCAGCATCGACACCTCGACGACGCGGCCGACGCCGGTGCGCGCGCGTTCCACCAGCGCGCCCAGGATGCCGTAGGCGGCGTAGAAGCCTGTCAACGCATCGGCGATGGCGGGGCCCACCACGCGCGGATTGGCGGGATTGACCAGCAGGTTCAGAAAGCCGCTGGCGGCCTGGGCGACGGTGTCGTAGGCGGGGCGGCCGGCGGCCGGGCCGGTCTGGCCGAAGCCGCTGATGGCGCAGTACACCAGGCGGGGATTGAGCTCGCGCAGCCGTTCCGCGCCGGCGCCCATGCGCTCGGCCGCGCCGGGCCGGAAGTTCTGGATATAGACGTCGGCGCCGCGGATCAGGTCGTCGAACAGCGCGGCGTCCTCGGCATTCTTGACGTTCAGCTCGATGCTGCGCTTGTTGCGGTTGTAGGTCTGGTAATGCGGACTGTACAGGCCGCCCTTGAACGCGCGGAAAGGGTCGCCCGTTTCCGGCTGCTCGACCTTGATGACGTCGGCGCCCAGGTCGCCCAGCAGCATGCCGGCCGCCGGGCCGGTAATGAAGGTCCCTTGTTCGATGACGGTAATGCCGTCCAGTACCTTGGCCATGTGCTTCTTTGCCTCCATTCCTGACAGGTCGGCAGACTATCCGGCGCCGCTGAAAGATGGAAATGATTAATTTGAGGATTTATTATTGACGTCATCGATCATTGGGCGGAACACAAGACATAAACGGGCGGGGAGACAACGTGGAATTGCGGCACCTCAGGTACTTCATCGCCCTGGCGGGCTCCTTGAATTTCACCCGCGCGGCGGAGCGCGTGCACGTCACGCAGTCGACGCTGTCGCACCAGATCAGACAGTTGGAGGATGAAGTCGGCCAGCGCCTGTTCGAGCGTATCGGCAAGCGCGTGGTGATGACGCCCGCCGGCGAATCGTTCGTGGCCTATGCCGCGCGCGCCTTGAAGGAAGTGGATATGGGCCTGGGCGAGCTGAAACGCGATACGGCGTCCATGATGGGCGAAGTGCGCATCGGCACCACCCACACCTTCAATCTGGAATTCATCCCGGACTGCGTGGCGCGCTTCCTGCAGCAAAGTCCCGCCGTCAGGATCATCGTGGAGGAGCTGCCCGCCGACGCCATCGCGGCGCAGCTGGAGGCCGGCAAACTCGATTTCGGGGTGGGCTACCGGCCGGCCCCGTCCAGCGCCTTGCAGTTCGAACCCTGGTTCAACGAAGAGCTCGTGCTGATCGTGGGCCAGCATCATCCGCTGGCCGAGCGCCGCCGCATACGCATGATCGAACTGCATCGGGAACCGCTGGTGCTGCTGCCGCAGGGGTTTTCGACGCGGCGCATGCTGGATGAGTGTTTTACCGCCGCCGGCGCCGAGCCGGTGGTGATCGCGGAATTGAATTCGATCGCCGCGATGGTCGGCCTGGCCGGCCGCATGCAGGTAGGCACCATCGCGGTCGCCGGCGCCGCGGCGCTGAACCCGGCCCTGCGCGTGATCCCGCTGGAGAATCCCACCCCCATGCGCACGCCCGGCCTCCTGTTCAATAGCGAGCTGCCGCAATCGCGCGCCAGCCGTGCCTTCGCGGCCTTGCTGCGGCGGCAGGCCATGTCGCGCGGGGCGCGGCCGGCCCAGCGTCCGGCGGCGCGCAAGCGTACGGCGAAGCTACTCGACGAGACGGCGCCGCGTCGCCGCTCGCGTCGCGCCGCGACCGGAGTGTGAAGAGGCCGCCTAGATGCGTTCGCTCAATGCCTCATCGCCGGGCGAGGCGGGCGCGCCGGTCCGGTTCAGCGGCATCGCGGCGATCACCTCGCGGCGTATCAAGCGCACCGATTGCTCCGGCGGCAGCAGCCGGTAGGCGTCCTGGCCCATCATGCGCACGGCGGCATGCGCGGGCCAGTTCGGATTCCAGATCAGTTCGCGCGCGAGCGCCACGAGGTCGGCCTGGCCTGCCTGCAGAATGGCTTCCGCCTGCGCGGCTTCGGTGATCAGGCCCACCGCCATGGTGGGACATCCCGTGCGCTGGCGCACGGCTTCGGCGAAAGGCACCTGGTAGCCAGGCACGCGACGCACGACCGGCATGGCGGTCGTGCCGGACAGCCCGCCCGATGAGCAGTCGATCACATCGACGCCGCGCGCCTTGAGCGCGGTAGCCAGCGCGACGGTATCTTCGATATCCCATATGCCGCCGCGCCCGTCCACCGCGGACACGCGGAAGAACAAGGGCAGGGGGTCCGGCCACGCGGCGCGCACCGTCTCCGCGACCTCCAGCGCGAAGCGCATGCGGTTTTCGAGCGAGCCGCCATAGCCGTCGCGCCGGCGGTTGGTCAGGGGGGACAGGAACTGGTGGATGATGTAGCCGTGCACCCCATGGATCTCCAGGACCTGGTAGCCGGCGTCGACCGCGCGCGCCGTGGCTTCCTTCCAGTGCCGCATGTGGCGGCGTATATCCGAGGCGTCCATTTCGCGCATCTTCGGCCAGGCCGGCGGCGGTTCACGCAGGCTGGGCGCCATGCATATCCATGGCGGCGTGCCGGCATCCGTGCCGGCGTCGGTCAGCGGCGCGAAATCCCGCAGCGCGCCATGACAGGATCCCTTGCCCCCGGCATGCCCCAGCTGCACCGCCGGCACCGCGCCCTGTTCCAGGATGAACTCGTTGATGCGGCGATACGCGGCGACGTGGTCGTCATTCCACAGTCCCGCGCATTGATAGGTCTTGCGGCGATGCGGCTCGATCGCGGTTTCCTCGCCGAACACCAGCGCCGCGCCGCCCACGGCGAACTTGCCGAAGTTGACCATCTGCCACGCCCCCGGCCCGCCGTCCACGGAGTGGTACTGGCACATGGGCGACGCCACGATGCGATTGCGCAGCGTGACGGAGCGCAGCTTCAGCGGCGTGAAAAGCAGGGGAAGGGGCGGCGGAACTGCGGGCGTATCTACCATGGCGCTTCCAGGAGAGTGCTTGCCGATGCACGAGCAAGGATGGCGGGCGGCGAAATCGGCAGGGGGGAAATCCCTAATGGGCGAGCGATTGCGGCGCCGGCGATATCGCGACTAGTATATCCAGGATATTGGATCCAATCCTGGGCGGGCATGTCAGTTCCCGAGGCCGCCCGCCTGTCGCAGGAACCGGCCGGTGCTGAATATCAGGCAGTTGAACGTCCGCTTCGGCGGTCTGCGGGTGCTGAACGACGCCACCTTTACGGTGCGCGAAAACGCCATTACGGGGCTCATCGGCCCCAATGGCGCCGGCAAGACCACGCTGTTCAACTGCGTTACCGGCCTGCTGCCGCGCGCCAGCGGTTCGGTGCAGTTCAAGGGTGATTCCATCCTGGGCTGGCGTGCCGACCGCATCGCGCGCGCCGGGCTGGTGCGCACCTTCCAGTTGGCGCGTGGCTTTCCCCGCATGTCGGTGTTCGAGCACCTGATGCTGTACGGCAAACACCAGCCAGGCGAGGGCCTGCTCGCCGCCTGCATGGGCAGCGCCGCCGCGCGCGGCAGGGAGGAAGCGCTGCGCGAACAGGCCTTCCAGGTGGCCGGGCGGCTGAAACTCAGCCACGTGCTCGACCACCTGGTCGTCGACATATCCGGCGGACAGAAGAAACTGCTGGAAATCGGCCGCGCCCTGATGGCCGAGCCGCGCATGCTGTTGCTGGACGAACCCATGGCGGGCGTCAATCCCACCCTGGCCCGCGAGATCGCCGGACAGCTTGCGCGCCTGCGCGAGGACGGCCTGACGGTGCTGCTGATCGAACACGACCTGGAGCTGGTGCGGCTGCTGTGCGACGACGTCGTGGTCATGGCCGAGGGCGCCTTCCTGACGCGCGGAAGCTATGACGAGGTCATCGCCAATCCCGCGGTGCAGGACGCCTATCTGGGCCGCCGGCACGCGGCGAGGGCGACGCAATGAACGCCGCGCCGTTGTTGCGCGTGCGCGGCCTGGCCGGCGGCTACACGCTCACGGACCGCGTCGTCAAAGGCGTGGACCTGGACATCCATCCCGGTGAACTGGTCGTGGTGGTCGGTCCCAACGGCGCCGGCAAATCCACCTTGCTGAAACTGATCGCCGGCCTGCATCACGCCGCCGAAGGCAGCATCGAGCTGGAAGGCCGCCATCTGGCGACGCAAACGCCATTGGCGCGGGCGCGCGCCGGCATCGGCTTCGTGCCGCAGGAAAACAATGTCTTCGGCGGCATGACGGTGCGCGAGAACCTGGAAATGGGCGCCTATCTGCACGGCCGCGGCGAGGAAGCGCGCATCGAGGCCATGTACCAGCGCTTTCCCGTGCTGCGCGACAAGCGCCGCGCGCCGGCCGGCACGCTGTCCGGCGGCCAGCGGCAAGTGGTCGCGATGGCCATGGCGCTGATGGGCGAGCCGCGCATGCTGCTGCTGGACGAGCCGTCCGCCGGCCTGTCGCCCGCGGCCTGCGAAGTCCTGTTCGATACCGTCCGCGAACTGGCCGATGGCGGACTGACCATATTGATGATCGAACAGAACGCGCTGGCCGCGCTGGATATTGCCGATCGCGGCATCGTCATGGTCAGCGGCGCCAAGCGCGCCGACCGGGCCGCGCGCGAGCTGGCCGCCGACCCGGAAACCCGCCGCATGTTCCTGGGCGGCGCCGACACCCGTCAACCGTCACATCGCTGACTTTCGAAGCTTCGAGGACCCCGCCATGTCGAACCTCCCGTACCGCCGCCGTTTCCTGAAGCTGGCCACCGCCGGCGCCGCGCTGGGCGCCCAGCCTTATGTCCTGCGCCACGCCTACGCGCAGGATACCGGTCCGATCGTGCTGGGCGCGCTGTCGCCGCTGTCCGGGTCGGGCGCGCAATATGGCCCGCCGATGCAGCAAGCCATCGCCGCCGTGGTCGAAGAAGTCAATGCGGCCGGCGGCGTGCTGGGCCGGCAGATAAAACTGGTGCGCGAAGATTGCCAGACCAATCCGGAGGCCGCGGTGCGGGCGGCCCGCAAACTGATCGACGTCGACAAGGTGGTGGCCATCATCGGCGTCTGGTCGTCGCCCGTCACGCAGGCCGTGGCGCCCTTGTGCTGGGAAAGCAAGACGGTGATCGCCTGCGCATCCGGCGCCGACAATCTGACGCACCTGCCGCACCAGGGCTATCTGTTCCGCACGCAACCCACGACCACGCTGCAGGGCCGCAAGTTCGGCGAATTCGCGCTCGCGCAGGGCGCCCGCAAGATCGTTTACCTATCGCCGCAAACGCCTTTCGTGCAGTCCATGACGGAGAACATGGCCAAGGCCTTGGCGGCGGCCGGCGGCACGGTGACCACCGTCGTCTATGAAGACAAGAAGGCCAGCTATCGCACCGAGGTCGACAAGGCGCTGGCCGGCAAGCCCGACATGCTGGTGCTGGGCGGCTACGTCGCCGATACGTCGGTGCTGGTGAAGGACCTGTATCGCGCCGGCTATCAAGGCAAGATGCTGTCGTACGCCTACACCGTGAACAAGCAGCTGATCGAGTCGGTGCCCAAGGATACGGTGGAGGGCATCTTCACCATCGCGCCGTCGCCCGCCGCCGACGGCACGGCCTACGCGCGCCTGAAAAAAATCGTCAACTCGGACAGCCCCGATCCCTACACCGCGCAATCCTATGACCACGCCAATCTGGTGATCCTGGCCATGGCGCAGGCCAAGGCCGCGACGGGCGCGGCCATCAAGGATGCGATACGCAAGATCACCGCGGACGGCGGCCAGCGCGTCGACAATGCGGCGGCCGGTATCAAGATCCTGGCCGGCGGCGGCAGCGTCGATTACGTTGGCGCCAGCGGCCCTTGCCGCTTCACGGATATCGGCGATGTCGCCGAGGCCAGCTTCCGCTACGAGCAGGTCAGGGACGGCAAGCCCGTGCTGCTGAAAATCGCTTGAAGGACCGCCCGTGACGGAGCTGTTGCAAGCGCTGGCGAACGGGATCATCGCCGGCGCCACCATCGCCTTGCCCGCGGTTGGCCTGTCCATGATGTACGCGGTGCTGCGCTTTCCCAATTTCGCGGTGGCCGGCGTGGCCAGCGTGGGCGCCTATCTGGCCTACCTGGCCAACGTCCGGGCCGGGCTGCCGCCTGTCGCGACCATACCGGTGGCTTTCGCCGGCGCCGGGCTGGTGGGCCTGGCGTGCGACTGGATAGGCATGCGCCGCCTGCGGCGCGTGCCGTCCTCCGATGGCGGCCTGACGGTGGCGATCGTTTCGATCGCGATCATGCTGGCGCTGGAAGCCATACTGCGTTTCGCCTTCGGCAACGATCTGCGCAGCTTCGACGTGCCCATCATGCGCGACCTGAACATCGGCGGCATACGGGTCAGTCCGCAGCAGTTCGCGAACCTGGCGATTGCCGTCGCCGTCACGGCCTGCCTGTTCCTGTATTTCCGCTATACGCGCATGGGCAAGGCGATGCGCGCCGTGGCCGACAACCCCACGCTGGCGCGGCTGAAAGGGATAGATCCCGATATCGTCGCGGCGCTGACCATCTTCCTGGGGATGGGCCTGGCCGGCGTGGGCGGCGCCTTGCTGGGCATCGATACCAGTATCGACCCGCTGACGGGCAGCCGTTTCCTGTTGACCTTTTTCGCGGCCAGCGTGCTGGGCGGCCTGGCCAGTCCGGCGGGCGCCGTGATCGGCGCCGTCGCGATAGGCGTGGCCGAAGAAGTCGCGCTGATCTGGCTGCCGCCGACCTACCGCAGCGCGGTGGGCTTCGTGGCGATCTTCGTATTCCTGACTTTCCGTCCGCAGGGCCTGATGGGCCGGCGCTAAGGCACAGCCATGCTTTCGTATCTGGCGTTCTCTCTGACATTGGCGGCGGTGTACTGCCTGCTGGCCCTGGGCCTGACGGTGATCTGGGGCTACACCGGCATGGTGAACCTGGGCATCGTGGGTTTCTTCGCGGTGGGCGCGTATGCCTCCGCCATCGTCACCACGCGGCTGGGCTGGCCCATCCTGGCGGGCTGGGTACTGGGCGCCTTGGCGGCCGGCGCGGCCGGCGTGGTGATGACGTATGCGACGCGCGGCCTGCGCGGCGATTACCTGGCCATCGTGACGCTGGGCTTCGCGGAAACGGTGCGGCTGGTCGCGCTCAACGAAAACTGGCTGACCAAGGGCGCCGAAGGCATCTCCGGCATACCGGGACCGATGAAGGCCGAGCTGGGGCCCTGGTTCAACACGGCCTATCTGCTGGTCGCCTGGCTGATCGCCGCACTGGCCGCGTGGATGCTGGCACGCATCGCCGCCAGTCCCTATGGCCGCGTGCTGCGCGCGATCCGCGACGATGACGTGGTCGCGCTGGTGGCCGGCAAGAACGTGCCGCGCTACAAGGTGGCGGCCTTCGCCATCGGCACGGCGCTGGCCGGCCTGGCCGGCGCGCTGTACGCGCATTTCACCTCGTATATCGCACCGGACCTGGTGGCGCCGCTGCTGACCATTTATGTCTTCCTGGCCGCGACGGCCGGCGGCAATAGCCGGCCCCTGGGCGCCGTGGTCGGCGCGCTGCTGGTGATGGCCTTGCTGGAAGGCACGCGCATGCTGGCGGAGTTCACCTCGGCGCTGTCCGCGGTGCAGGCGGCGGCCCTGCGGGATTTCATCATCGCCGCCGCGCTGGTGGCCATATTGCAGGTTCGTCCGCAGGGCATCTTGCCGGAGCGGATACGGCCGGCGGGCGCCGGCCCGCGCGGCGAGACGTAGCCGCCATCGTCCTTGGCCCGGCGGGGGTCTTCATGGCGCGGATCACTCACATAGTCCCAATCACGCATAGGTAGCCATATGGAATCGAGAACATTGCAGTTGCTGCATCAATCCTGCGCCGCGGCGGCGGTGGCGGGCGGACNGGAGGGGTTGTTCCGCGGCATCGACCAGGCATTGGGCGAACTGGTGGGCCACAAGCTGTTCACCATCCTGTATACGTCGCCGGATGCGCAGCAGGTGATACGGCTTTACAGCAACCAGCCGGAGGCTTATCCGGTGAGCGGCGCGAAGAAGATGGGGCCGACGCCGTGGGGCGATCTGGTCATCAAGCGCGGCCAACCGTATATCGGCAACACGGAGGAGGACATCAAGTGGGCGTTCTTCGATCATGAGCTGATCAAGTCGCTGGGGTGCGACTCGGTGCTGAACGTACCCGTGGTGATCGAGGGCCGGACCCTGGGCACGCTGAACCTGCTGCACCAGGCGGGCTGGTACGAGGACCGGCACGTGGCCATCGCCACTCCCTTCTCCTATTTGCTGGCGCCGCTGTTCGACGCGGTGCGCCGGGAAGCCGGAGCGTAGCGTAGCGGGGCAGGGCTAAGGCGTCTTCGCGACCATCAGGTAGAAGATCGCCAGGAACGCGATGAAGGCCGGTATTCCCAGGGCGAACCAGATCGCGAAGTACCGGCGGTAGGAGGCCGGCAGGCGCACCGGCAGCGCGCGGTCGACGGCCCCGCGTTCCGTCGCGCCGCCACCATGTATGCCGCCGGCGGATGCGGTGCCGTTAGGCGCGGCGCTGCCGGATCCGGCAGCGTCCGCTTGCAACGCGGCCTGTGCGGTATCGCGCAGCCGGGTCTGCAGCCACACCACCGGCAGCCAGCAGGCGATCGCGATCACGTAGAGGATCACGGACACGCGTATCCACGTCGCATCCATTCCTATCCCGTAACGCCATGCCAGCCAGGCGCCGGTCGCGGGCTGTATGACGGCGGTCGTCGCGGTGAACATCCAATCGGCCCTTACGACGAAGCGCGCGACGGGCGCGACTACCCTGGCATCGCCGTTCAGGGTCGCCGCCAGCAGGTAGAAGGCGCTGCCTATGCCGGTGCCGAACAACAGCGTCGACGACAGCACGTGTATCCACTTCACGATCACGATTTCCATGGCGGGCACAGGTTCCTTTTCAGCGCTGACGCCGCGACGTGGAGGGCCCTCGTGGCGGGTCGTCCATTTCGCCCAGCAACCACAGGGCGGCTAGCATGGGCAGGTTCTTCAGCAGCGGCCCATAGGGATGCAGCCAGTACTCCGGCAGGCGCAGGCTGATGATGGCCGTGTATCCGAGCATCAGCGCCGCCTGGGCCGCCCAGATCCAGCGTGGCCGTCGAGGCAGCAGGACACAAATGCCCAGCAGCAGGTCGAGCACGATCGCGCCGTATAGGGCGGGCGGCTGCCATGGGCCGGGCACGCCGGCCCGGTCCAGCAGCGCGTAGCTGCCGGCGATCGGATAGCCAAACGCCGACACACAGGCGGTAAGCAGCCATACCAGCGCGATGCTCCAGCGCAGCAAAGGCAGCAGCCATGCCGCGCGCGCCTGCGTGGCGGCGGGTCGGGCCCACGGTCTGTCGATGAATGCGGCGGGTGCGCGGGCGGACCTGCCGAGCAGGCGCCGAAGGGGCCGCGGATCGCCCGTGTTCCCGCGCGCCAGCATGCCGATGGCCTCGCTGTTCAGCATCTCGAATCCGAGCCGGTCGCCCATGCGTGCCATGGGGCGCATGGCGGCCAGCGGTATCGGAAGGAACCGCGCCCGATGGCGCATGTCCATCCCGGCGCGCAAGGTTGCGTAATAGGCGCGCAAGGGCAGGGGCGTGGGGCCGATGACGGGCAATACCTCCGGCATGTCGGCCGCGGGCAGGGACAATAGCGCGAGGACCGCCTGCACCAGATCGTCGACGTGCACCGGCTGGACCATGTTGTCGCCGCCGCCGGGCAGCGGTATGACGGGCAGGCTGGCCATCATCATGAAGAAGCGGCTGCTTGCGCCATCCGGGCCGAAGACCAGCGAGGGCTGCAGGATGGTGTACGGCACGCCGCACTGCCGCAGGGCGTCGTCGCCCGCCTTCTTGCTGCGGTGGTAGGCGGAGCCGGCTTGCTCGTCGGCGCCCAGTGCCGATAGATGGATGATGCGTTCGACGCCTTGCCGCCGCGCGGCGTCGAACAGGGCGCGGGGCGCCTCGCCATGTATCCGGTCCAGGGTGTCCGCGCCACGGGAGCGGAATACGCCGGTGGTATTGATGACCACGTCGCAGCCGGCCACGGCTTGCGTCCATTGTTCCGGCGACAGCGCCTGGGAAAAGTCCAGCGCCACCCACGACGATTTTGATGCCGATGCCGATGCCGATGCCGATGCCGGCGGCCTGCGGCTTACGCAGCGCAGTTCGTGTCCCTGTTCGGCCAGCGCCGCCCTCAGGCGGCTGCCGATGAAGCCGGTCGCGCCGGTCAAAAGTACCCTCATGCGGCTCTCACACCTTACGACAGGCGGCGGAGCCGCAGTCGCCGTGCCTGTGCAAGGCCCCGCGGACGAAAAGACATGGCAAAGAAGGATATGAAGCAAGGCCTGCCCATGCTTGCACGAACGCCGTCCCATCCCGCCGCCCGTGCGAGCCCCGGGTACAGGCATTGCGGTCCGGTATCGATGGGCGGCTCGCGGCCACCCCGCCGGCCAAATTCGGAGATGCCAACATGACAGAGACGAACGACCCTTCCATGAATCCCGGCGACCAGGCGCCGCCGGGCACGGCCGGCACCGGGGAAGCGCCATGTCCCGAATGCGGCGGCAGCGGCCGCAAGGACGGCGCCGAGTGCGGCAACTGCGGCGGGACCGGCAAGGTGATCAAGGCGGTGGGCGGCGCATGAGCATAAATCGTCCCGACGCCGCCGCGGCGGCGCCGTATGGCCTTCATCCCGCTTCGACGATGCACGCGGTGGCCGGCGGCCGCGCCGGCGCGGTGGCGAGCGCCGCGCTATGGTCGGGCGGCGTGGCCAGCCTGGCGACCATGGCCGTCCTGGCCTACAGCGGCCACCGCCAACGCGGCAGCGCGCTGGCGCCCGTCAACGCGCCCAGCCACTGGCTGTGGCGCGACGAATCGCTGCGCCAGCCGGGCTTCACGCTGCGGCACACCGTGCCCGGCTATCTCATTCATCATGCGTCGTCCGTATTCTGGGCGGCGTTCTTCGAGCATCTGCTCTTCGATCGCCCGCATTACGCCCCGCGTACGGCGGCCCTCGCCCTGACGGTGGCCGCCGTGGCCGCCGGCGTCGACCTGAAGCTGACCCCGAAACGGTTGACGCCAGGATTCGAACGGCAGCTCCAACCGCTTGCGCTGACCGTGATGTACGGCGCCTTCGGCCTGGCGCTCTACGCGGTGCATGCCTGGCGCCGTCGCCGCGGAGAACGCGCGCGCGAGCCCGGCAACAAATCGAGTTAACCCCATCATTCGCGGAGCAAGCATGAAAAACCACACACTGGATTGCCTGGTCGCCGCGGCGCTGGGCGCCGCCACCATGTACTACTTCGATCCTGAGCTGGGCCGGCGCCGCCGCGCCTTGCTGCGCGACCAGTTCGACAGCCGCACGGCCGACATGCAGCGCTTCCTGCGGCGGCGGACGCAATGGACCGCCGACCATATGCGCGGCATGGCCGCGCGGGCCCAGCACGCGCTGGACACCGCCGAGGCGCCGGCCAGCGACCGCAAGGTCCACGAGCGTATCCGTGCCGCGATAGGGCGAATCCTGAGCACGCCGGGGGCCGTGGACGTCAACGTCGCGGCCGGCAACGTGCTGTTGACCGGTCATGTGCTGGCCTCGCAGCGGGATGCGCTGGTATCCGCCGTATCGGCGGTGGAGGGTGTGGAACGGGTCATGGACCAGCTGTCCCAGTACGGCGAGCCGGGCAATGTTCCCGAGCTGCAAGGCGCCCGCAAGGACTGATGCTTCCGGCGGCCGTGCGGCGCGGCCAGGTGGCGATGCCTACTGCATCGACAGATTTTCCTCCAGCGGCTCCTGCCGGCTCTGCATGCGCCATAGCGTGGCGAACACCCCGCCACGCTCGCGCAACACATTGGGCGGACCGTCTTCCACAAGACGTCCGTCGTCCAGCACGATGATGCGATCGAAGGACGACAGCGTCGATAGCCGATGGGCCACGGCCAGCACCGTCCGGTTGCGCATCAGATCGGTCAAGGCATGCTGCACCCGCACCTCCGACCGGCTGTCCAGCGCGGAAGTGGCTTCGTCCAGCAGCAATATGGGGGCGTCCTTCAGGAAGGCGCGCGCCATGGACAGGCGCTGGCGCTGCCCGCCTGATAGCGAGGCGCCGCGCTCGACCAATAGCGTATGGTAGCCATCCGGCAGCCGGCCGATGAACTCATCGCAATGCGCAAGCCGCGCCGCTTCGTACACTTCCTCGTCGGTCGCATCCGGCCGGCCATAGCGGATGTTCTCCATGATGGTGCGGCGAAACAGCGGTACGTCCTGCGGCACCACCGCGATGGCGCCGCGCAGGCTGTCACGCGTCAGCCCGTCCACCGGCTGTCCGTCCAGCAAAATGCTGCCGCGATTGACGTCGTCCAGCCGCTGCAGCAGATTCAGCAGCGTCGACTTGCCGGCGCCCGACGCGCCCACCACGCCGACCTTCTGTCCGGCGGGAATGCGCAGGTCCAGTCCGCGGAACACCACGTGGCCGTCGGGATAGGCATAGTGGACGTCATGGAATTCGATCCTGCCGCCACGCGGCTGGTAGATGCGCGCATCGGGCAGGTCTTTCATGCCGTGCGGCTGCGCCACCACGCCCAGCATCTCGCCGATCACGCCGAACTGCTGCGCCGTGCCCACGAGCGCCAGGGCCAGATCGCGCGAGCCATGCAGAATGCGGAAGGCCAGGGCGCTGACGACCACCACATCGCCGGTCGTCATGACGTCGCGGCGCCAGGCATACAAGGCCCAGAACAGCATGGAGCCCGCCATGAGCCACAGGCAGATATCGTGCAGCACGCGCGCTTTCTCCAGGTACATCCAGCTGCGCCGCTGCGCGCGCGCCTCCTGCTCGACCTGCCACTTCAGCCTGTCGTGTTCCAGCCGGTGCGCGGTGAACGCCTGCACCGTCCAGATATTCGACACCGTATCGATGATCTCGCCACCGACCCGCGACGCGTGCATGCCATAGGTCTCATGCAGTTTTCGGCCGCGTATGCCGAACAGCACGATGACCAGCGCCACCGACGCGACGAAGATCGTCAGCGCCAGGGCCAGCTTCCAGTCTATGGTCAAGAGCACCACCGTCGCGCCGATGAATTCGACGCAGGGCGGCGTGACGTTCCAGGTCATCGTCCCGTAGATGGAAGCGCTGGCCGTTGCCGTGGCCGATATGCGGTTGCCCAGCGCGCCGGTCAGGTGACGCTTGAAGAAGGGCAGGGAGTGCCCGGTCAGATGATCGAACAGGTCGATGCGCATATCGGCGCAGGACGCCACGATGGTGCGGCAGCCCAGCCAGCCGGCCGTGCGCCACAATGCGCTTTCCAGGCCTATCAGCACCAGGAAGAAAACCAGCGGATGCCAGATGTCGGCGCGGGCCCGGTCAGGCTCCGCCATGGCGTCGACGATCAGCTTCATGCCGTACTGCACGGCCACCGCGCAGCTCGCCGCGCTGACGATGAGCAGCGCCAGGCAGGAAAAGCTGCCCGGCCTGGCTTTGACGTAGCTGAACAGGAAGGGCAGTGGACGGGATGGAATGGAATGGGCGGACATAGGTCAGGTGTGATCTGCGGATCGGATGTAGGGGTATCGGATGGGCAGTCCCCACGGCGAGGGATCGATGGCGTCGAATCAATGTGCGCGCATGGCGCCGGCGACCTGGCCATGCATGTCGGACAATTCGCGAAACCGGCGCTGCTGCCGCAGCAGCTCGGTCGCCGTCGCCATATCGACGGCCCGGCGTCCGTCGGCGTCAGGCACGCCCAGCAGTCCCGTCGGGCAATGCCTGTCGTCTTCCCAGCCGGGGTAGTCGGTGACCGGATACAGGCATATCCCCAGGATGGGCACACCCTGGGCCATCGCCGCCGCCGCCTCGTCGCAGACATAGCGCAGCCATGGCGCGCGCAATACGCCCTCGGCGCCCGTCTCCGCGATCAGGATGGGCCGTTCATAGCGCGCATGCACGCGGGCCAGCATCTCACGCATGGGCAGATAGCCGGCCGCGCCCCGCGGTATGGTCGGGCCGTTCAGGTACCACTGGTTATGGGGATAGAAGTTGACGCCGACGATGTCCAGGTAGTCCACGGCGCCGCCCAGTTCGGGGGCCATGCTGCCGCGCACCATGTCCCAGCCCTGGTACTGGGCCAGCGTGGCGTGATGGGCGGCCGCGCGGTCTTCCGCCACGGCCGGCGCCACCCGGATCATGGGGTCGGCCAGGACGAAGCGGGCGCGGTTATCCACCTGGCGGATAGCCTCGATCGCGGCCACGGTACATGCCGCGAGCTGGCGCTTCAGTTCATCGCCGCGGCCCGTGCCGCAAGGGCCGAAGTGATTCATCTCGCCGCCCGCCCAGGACCAGTACGACATTTCATTGACCGGGCAGTAGAAGGGCGTACCCGGGCATCGCTCGCGTATCAGGGCGGCGGCCCGCGCGGCGTAGCGGGCGAAACGCTGCGGAAATCCGGGGCTCCAGATATCGAGATGGTCGGGCCAGCCATAGTGGCACAGATCCCATATGACCTGGGTTCCGCCGCGCACGGCCGCATCGATCTGGCCGATCGCGCTGCGCCAGTCGAAGCTGCCGTCTTCCCGCTCGATCAGATGCCAGCGCAGGCCATCGCGCACGGTCTGGATGCCATAGGCGGACAGGGCCTGGAAGTCGGCCAGCGCGTGGCGCGCGTGGCCGGTGGATTCCAGCAGGTCCAGCCGCCTGCCGTCCGGGAACTTCAGCGTCGAGCACTCGAAGCCGCCTTGCAGGAAACTGCGAAATACAGTCGCCATCGCACGCCCCCTCAGGCCACGGCCGCCTGGGCCGGCAGCGATGTCCCGGCGCGGTGTTCCGCCTCGATGCGGCCGTAGGCCGCCAAGGACTGCGCCACGACCTGGTCCATGTTGTAGTAGCGGTAGGTGGCCAGCCGGCCGACGAACAATACGTCCGGACGCGCATCCGCCAGTGCCTGATAACGCCGGTATAGCTCGGCGTTCTCCGGTCGCGGAACCGGATAGTAGGGGTCGCCTTCCGCGCTCGGATACTCGTAGGTGAGGCTGGTGCAGGGATGGCGCTGTCCGGTCAGGTGCTTGTATTCCGTGATGCGCGTGTAGGGCACCTCTTCCGCGGGATAGTTGACCACCCCCACGGCCTGGAACCGCTCCTGGCCGAGCGTCTCGTGGCGGAAGACCAGCGAGCGGTACGGCAGCGCGCCGTGGCAGTAATCGAAGTACTCGTCGATGGGGCCGGTATAGACCAGCTTTCGTGCCGGCACGGCGCCGCGCAGCGTCCGGTAATCCGTCCCCAGGCACACGTCGATATTCGGGTGGTCCAGCATGCGTTCGAACATGCGGGTATACCCCTGGTCGGGCATGGCCTGGAAGCGGTCGGTGAAGTAGCGGTCGTCGTGCGAAGTGCGGGTGGGCACGCGCGCCGTCACGCTCTTGTCCAGTTGCGCAGGGTCCAGGCCCCATTGCTTGCGGGTATAGCCGCGGAAGAAACGCTCGTACAGGTCGCGGCCCACCTGCGATACCACCATGTCTTCCGCGGTGCGGATCTGCAGATGGGTTTCCGCGCGCTCGGCCAGGAAGGCCTGGGCGCTTGCGCTGGTGAACTGCTGCCCGTACAGCGTCGACAGCGTCGTCAGGTTGATGGGCATGGGCACCAGCATGTCGTCCACGCTGGCAAGTACGCGATGCTCGTACGGCCGCCACCCGGTAAACCGCGACAGATACTTCACCACCTGATCGGCGTTGGTATGGAAAATATGGGGCCCGTAGCGGTGCACGAGCACCCCGGCATCGTCGAAGTGGTCGTAGGCGTTGCCGCCGATGTGGGGCCGGCGATCGATCACCAGCACGCGCTGGCCCAGTCCGGCGGCCAGCCGTTCCGCCAGGACGCTGCCGGCAAAGCCGGCGCCGACGACCAGGTAGTCGTATCGCGCCGTCGAAGACCGCGATGCCGGGGACGGCCGGCCCGCCTGCCGCGCGTCGTCCTTCGCGGCGGCGCTTCTGCCTCGCATCGGCACGACAGGCGCCGGGCGCGGCCGGGATACTTCAGCCACCCGTTCCGACATGTCCCGCCACGTGCGATCCCAGGACATGCCGGCCAGCGCGCGATCCGCATGGCCGGCCACGACAGCGGGCGTTTCGGCGTCCCGCAGCGCCGCGGCGGCGGCCGCGACGAAGCCGTCGGCATCGTCGGCAATGCGTACCAAAGGACAGGCGCCATAGCTGCGTTCCACGTCGACGATGCGCGTGCTGACCACCGGTTTGCCGGCGGCGATGAATTCCGGCGTCTTGGTCGGGCTGATGAAGCGAGTGGACTCGTTCAGGGCGAAGGGCATCAGCGCGGCGTCCCAGCCCGACAGGTAGGCGGGCAGGTCACCGTACGCCTTCGGGCCCAGATAGTGGATGTTGTCCGCGCGCGGCAGGGTGGCCGGATCGATCTTGACGACCGGGCCGACGAAGACCAGTTGCCAGTCGGGACGCGCGGCGGCTATGCGCGCGACGAGGCCGGTATCCAAGCGTTCGTCCAGCACGCCATAGAACCCGAGCCTGGGATGCGGTATGCCGGCCTGATCCGCCGGTTCCGCGCCGGCGATCCTGGCCCGCTTGAAATGCTCGATGTCGACGCTGCTGGGAAAGGCATGGACATTGCGATGCCGTTCCCGCTTTGCCTCGTACAGACTGTGCCCGCCGGTAAAGACGACATCGGCGCGTGTCAGCAGCTCGGCCTCGCGCGCGGTCAGCTCCGGCGGCGCGCCGCGGAACGCCGACAGCTCATCCATGCAGTCGTACACGATCGCCGCCGGCGCCAGGTGCGCGGAAAACCCCAGCGCGATAGGCGTGTAGTACCAGAGCACCGCGGGCTGGATCGCCTCATCGGCGATGACCTGGTCGAGCAGGCGGCGCAACGTGGCCTCGGTTTGCCCTGGGTCCATGCCGGCCGGCAGCCGCGGCACCAGGATCGTGACGCCGCAGTCGACGACGTGCCTGTCGAGCCGCGCTTCCCCATCGTCGGCGCCGACCGGCTCTTCGAAGTAGTACACGCGATGCGAGCGGGCAAAGCGCGACAGCAGGTGCTGCGGACGCTGGTAAACGAAATGCCAGCGCAGATGCGAGAAGCAGATCAGGTCGGGACGCGCGGACTGCTGCGCGCCGGCGCCGGCTGCGCGAGTCGAGGGCCGTGCGGTGGCGTTGTCGACGCGCTGGGGAGCTTGGGGATTCATGATCGCCTCGGGGTGATGGCTGGCAGGGAAGTGCCGTGCGGATGAGAATGGGAAGGTGAACGCGGTGCGCGACTGTGTCGATGCCGCGCGCGGCGATCGCGCCGACGCGGCCGCCCATAACGCAGATGGCATGCCCAACGTGAGAACGCTTGCCCGTGAAGCGTTGCGGCGTCCCCTCACTACAACGCGAAGTAAGTCATACTCAAGCTCGGCAAGGTAATATGAGCAGCACTCACAAAAACCTGCCTGAGCAGGGCGTGGCGGAGAGGACATCTCCGCGCTTGCGGTACGGGACCCCATGCTATCGACGCTCATCTATCGCAGCCGCATGCGCGGATCCATGTCGGCGGAAGATCTGCACCAATTGGCCGATGCTTCGCGTCGCCGAAATCAAGCCATACACGTCACCGGCATCCTGCTGTTCGATGGCATGTATTTCTTCCAGGTACTGGAAGGGCCGGACGAGGACGTCGATACGCTCTACAAATCCATTCTGCGTGACGCCCGGCATAGTCAAATCGTGCGGCTGCTGCGCGACCATGCGCCATCGCGGCGCTTCGGCGGACGCGGCATGGAGTTGTTCGATCTGCGCGACTACACGGCGAGCACCGTCATGGACGCATTGCTCGCGCGGGTGACGGCGCGCAACAGCCTGACCTACGATGATCGGGTACTCAAGATCATCAAGGCCTGCGCGGCCGGCGACTGGAAGGACCATTTCGTCGAAGGCAGCGATGCGTCGGAGTGGACCTTCGCGCCGGGCAGCGACATATTCGGCGCGGCCGGCGGCGTGCCTATCGCGGGCCAACCCTGCCAGTTCGCGTTGCAGCCCATCGTCGACCCCTTGCGCCGCGAGGTCAGTTCGCTCGAGGCCTTGATCCGCAGCGCCTCGGGCGGCTCGCCCGAGGCGTACTTTTCGTCCATTCCCCAGGACCAGCTCTATCAGGCGGATCTGGATGCCAAGGCTTACGCATTCGCGCTGGTGAACAGGATAGGCATCGGTGATTGCAAGGTGTCCGTGAACCTGCTGCCCATGTCGCTGGTCGCGGTCCCCCGCGCGGTCGATATCCTGCTTGAGCAACTGGCGGGTAACGGACTCGCGCCGGAACAACTGGTCGTCGAAGTCACGGAGCAGGAGGTCATCTCCCGCCTGGACGGATTCCAGACGGCGATCACGCAGCTGCGGCGCGCCGGCATCGGGCTGGCCATCGACGACTTCGGGGCCGGCTTCGCCGGTTTGTCGCTGTTGGTGGAATTCCAGCCGGAGAAGCTGAAGATAGACCGCAAGCTTATCCACGGCGTCCATGCCGACGGACCGCGCCAGGCCATCGTGCGGTCCATCGTGCAGTTCTGCGCGGCGCTGGGCATCACGATCGTGGCCGAGGGTGTCGAAACCGCGGAAGACTGGTGCTGGCTGCAGGCCGCCGGCATAGAGAAGTTCCAGGGTTATCTGTTCGCCAGGCCGGCCTTGAACGGCGTCGCGCCGATCTGGTGGCCCAGCAGGAAGAGCTGAGGCTTACGCTTTCCGGGCCACTGGAATCGCTTCAGCCGGTTCGAGTGGCCGGTTCCAGTGACTTAACCCAGGCGACTCAAGCCATCCGCTCGTGCCGGCATTCGCGGACGTGTCCAAGGCGCTGGCGCCAGCGGACGCGCTCAATCCTGGCGGATATCACCCTGGCGGATGACTTGCGCCCATTTCGCGTCTTCCTTCTTCAGGTAGTCGGCGAATTCAGCCGGCGTCGAACCCACCGGCTGTACGCCCAGGTCGTTGAAGCGTTTACGGACCTCATCCTCTTTCAACACCTGCACCAGTGTGTCGTGCAGCTTCGCCGCCACGTCATTCGGCACGCCGGCGGGCAGGAACACGCCGTTCCACTCGTAGACCTCGTAGCCCGGAATTGCCGTTTCCGCCACGGTCGGCACATTGGGCAGCAGCGCCGAGCGCTGCGGCGACGAAATCGCCAGCGCGCGCAAGCGGCCGGCTTGGACCAGAGGGTAGGATGCCGCCACCGTGCTGAACATGAAGTCCACCTGGCCGGTCATCACGTCCGTGATGGCCGGGCCGCCGCTCTTGTACGGCACGTGCACCATGTCCAGATTCAGCTTCTGCCGGAACAGCTCGGCGGCCAGGCGCTGGACCGTACCGCTGCCGCCGGAAGCGAAGTTGATCTTGCCGGGATGGGCCTTGGCCTGCGCGATCAGGTCCTTGACGTCTTTGTACTTGGAATCCGCCTTGACGATCAGGATGTTGGGCGCCAGCGAGACCAGCGATAAGGGCTTCAGCGCGTCCTTGGCGTAAGGCATCTGCGGGAACAGATGCGGATTGATGGAGTAGGGCGTGGCGTCGTACAGCACGGTGTAGCCATCGGCCGCGGCCTTGGCCACGTAGGCCGCGCCTATGGTGCCGCTGGCGCCGGGACGATTTTCCACCACGACACTGGTATTCAGTTTGGCGCCCATGCGCTGCGCCAGCAGGCGCGCGAGCGCGTCCGCCGAGCCGCCCGGCGCGTAGGAAACCACCAGTGTGATCGGACGCTCGGGGAAAGCCGCCTGCGCCGTTGCGGCGCCGCCCAATGCGGCGACCATGGCGACCGCGCGTGCCGCGTTCAGGATGGACGATGAGAATATTCCTCGAATGGCTGACATGAATGTCTCCTTTTGATGGTATGGAATGCGCCGGGCCCGCTGTCCCGGCATTGCCTGCCTATTGCCTGCCTATTGCCTGCCTATTTGCCGGCCACGCCCCGCAGCCGCGCCAGGGGGAGCCCGGCATTGGGCGCCGACGCGGTAAGGATGGAGCCGGATACGGATTCGGTGCAGAAGATCGTGCGGCGATCCGGCCCGCCGAACGCGATATTGGTGGTGGACATGCCCTTGGGACTGCGCCAGACGATGATCGGCTCGGCGCGATGATTGAGCAGCCAGACATAGCCCAGTCCTGGATTGCAGACCAGCAGGTTGCCTTCGCTGTCCACGGCCACCCCATCCGGTCCGCTGGGACCGTAGGACGTGAAAAACCGGCTGACCTTGCTGACGCTGCCGTCGATCATCAGCGGCACTCGCCAGACGCAATTGCCGCGCGTCACCGCCAGGTACAGCACGCGGCCGTCGGGCGACAGGGCGACGCCGTTCGGGCTGGGCACGTTGTCCAGCATCAGATCGAGCTGGCCGTTGCGGCGCAGGCGATAAAGGCGTCCGGTGGGATCATGCAGCCCGCTCTGGCCCTGATCGGTGAAATACAGATTGCCTTCGGCGTCGAACACCAGGTCATTCACGCCGCGGAAGCGTTCGCTGTTGCGGCGTTCCAGGTAGGGTTCGACGGCGCCGGTGGTGACATCCAGCATTATCAGGCCGTTCTTGTAGTCGGTGATCAGCAGACGGTTGGTGGCCAGGAACTTCATGCCGTTGGGTTCGCCGTCATACTCGGCGATCAGGGTCCAGGTTCCCGCCTTGTCTATCTTGAAAATCCGGCCCCATGGGATGTCCGTCACGTAGAGATTGCCGGCATCGTCGAAGACCGGTCCTTCCAGAAAGGAATCCGTCGGGGCGCCGCCGCGGTTGGCGTCGGCCCAGGCGCTGCGACGCGGCCTGCGGTACGCATCGGGCATGGCGGACCACACGTCGAAGTCGACGACGCTGGGCGGATTGATCAAAAACATCGTGGTTCTCCGTTGCGCTGCACGCGGCCGGCCAGGCCGGCGCGCGATTTATTCGGCTTTCAATCCCAGGCTCTTGGCCAGGGCGCTGTATTCATCGATCTCGTGCGACATTTGCATCCGGAAAGCGTCGCCGCACGTGCCGCGAGGCTGCATGCCCAGCGCGTCCAGGCTTTTTGCGGTTCCGGCCGCGGACGCGTAGGCGGCGGCGACCTGTTCCAGCCTCTGCCGTGCGTCGGCCGGAATGTCGGCGGGCGCGAGCACGCCGTACCAGGCTTCGGCGGCGTAGCCTTGCACGCCGGCCTGGGCGAAAGTCGGTATGTCGGGCAATTGCGGCAGGCGTTGCGGCGCGGCCACCGCCAGCGCCGTCAGCTTGCCGGACTCCACCTGCGGCAGCACCGAGCCCAGCGTCGCGAAGGAACTGTCGACCTGGCCGCCCATCAGGTCGGACACGGCCTGCGCCGCGCCCTTGTAGGGGATGTGGTTCATCGAAGTTCCGGTCAGCCGCAGGAATTGCTCGGTGACGAAATGGCCGGAGCTGCCGGTTCCGGGCGTGGCATAAGTGTGTTTGCCGGGTTCCGCCTTGAGCTTGCCCAGGAAGGCGTCCAGCGTCTTGACCGGCATCGACGGGCCGACCACCAGCACGGTCGGGCTGAACGCCACGGCGCAGATGGGCGTGAAGGAACGCAGGGCGTCGAACTTCACCCGGGTGCTGTATAGCGCCGGAATCATGGTGTGATTCGTCGCGCCGAACAGCAGCGTATAGCCGTCGGCGGGCGACTTGGCCACGGCCTCCGCCGCCAGGATGGTATTGGCGCCGGGCTTGTTTTCAACAACGAAGGACTGGCCCAGGGCCTGGCTGGCATACGACGCGAAGGCGCGTGCCACCACGTCGGTGGGGCCGCCCGGCGAAAAGCCCACGATGATGCGTACGGGCCGCTCCGGGTAGGCGGCCTGCGCCGTCGTGACGCCACCGCCGATCAGCGCCAGGGCCGCGGCCAGGAAAGGACGGGCAAGGGTCATGTTGTCTCCTCGGCGGTTCGCCGGACGATGCCGGCTTGCGCCACTACTGTTGTCGCCCGCCGCTTGGGGCCGGGCTTTGTTCGACGATGCGTTGCGCCGCCTGGGCGCTATACGGTGATGGCTATACGGCGGTGGCTGTCCATGCGGGCTATACGGTGGCGATGGGTGTTGCCGGCGAGCCGACCGCGCCTGGCAGGCGCAGCGGCGGCGCGGTCAGCAGGAAGCGGCTGCGGCCGTGCGCGCGCAGCCAGCGCGCCAGCGGCGTCAGCCACCAAAGCTCGCCCAGATGGATACCGTTCTTGAACAGGCAGTGCTCGTGCAGCGGCAGGCGCGGCCCGCGCATCGGCTGTCCTTGCTGGCCGAACTTGATCGGCTGCACCAGTTCGACGGCGGGGTTGTCGGAAATCAGGCAGGCCAGCCGGCTATCGACGATCCACTGCAACAGCCTGGCGTCATGGCCGTCCAGCCCGCTGCCCGTCGCATGCAGATGCGCGACATCGGGCGTGCCGCGCATGGACACCAGCATGTCGCCGAAACCGGTATGCAGGCAGACCATGTCGCCAGGCTCAACCACGATGCCATCCGCATCCAGCATGCGCATCAGGGCGTCGTAGCCGACGGCCTGGCGGGTGCGCCCCACGTGGTGCTCCAGGTCGATCAGGACGCCGCGGCCCTGGGCGCCGTGTTCCGCCAGATTTTCGATGCCCAGCGCGCGCGCCGAAGGGCCCGGAAATCTGGCCCAGTCGGTTACCGCGCGAGGATCCTCGGGCGCGGCGCGCAGGTCTACGCCCGCGCGGAAGCCGTTGTAGAACACGGCCTCGTCGACGCCATCGCCATCCGCGTCGAAGCGGCTGCCCATATGCGCCAGGCTGTCCCATTGCGTGGAGTACTGCGTGTTCATCAGCAGTACGTCGTCGCACACGACGTCGGTCAGCGCCGGATCTTCGCTGGCATACGACCAGCAAAAGCCCTGCACGCCGGCGCTCTTGCCATCGCGCAGCGTGGCATAGCGTTGCGGCGGCAGGCGCCGCGGATTGAGCGACATGCCGCCCGGCAGGTCCAGCGGCAGCGACAGGCAGAACGTCAGTCCTTCGCGGACTTCGGCGATGCCTTGCAGAACCTTGGCTTGGTCGACCAGGTTCATGCGCCCGCGCTGGTCGTCATCGCCGAATTCGCCCCAGGAGCTGTCCGGCGGCGCCTGTTTCCATCGTTTAGCCATGGCGTGGATTTCCTTTCAATCGCGCGACGCCCGTTGCCGCAGCACAGCGAGCGCGTTTTCCGCCGCGCCCACCCCCATCTTCACGTAGGCTTCATGCGTGACGCCGCCGATGTGCGGGCTCAGGATGATGTTGGGTTCGGACTGGAAGGGGTGACCG
Source organism: Bordetella sputigena (assembly GCF_965137885.1). NCBI lineage: Bacteria > Pseudomonadati > Pseudomonadota > Betaproteobacteria > Burkholderiales > Alcaligenaceae > Bordetella > Bordetella sputigena. The sequence goes on along the minus strand of NZ_CBCSCA010000008.1, from coordinate 185,749 downwards.
GCCTGCATGGGTTCGGTAGCGAAGCTGTCCAGCCCCGCGGCGCGCACCTGGCCATCGCGCACTGCCCGCAGCAGGGCAGGCTCATCGATCAGGCCGCCGCGCGCGGTGTTGACGATGACCACGCCGCGCTTGCATTGCGCCAGCGTGTCGGCGTTCACCATGCCGCGGTTTTCTTCCGTCAGCGGGCAGTGCAGCGAGATGGCGTCCGACTCGCGCCAGATCGTCGCCAGGTCCACGCCGGCAATGTCGGCGGGCAGGTCCTTGGCATACGGATCGAAGCCGATCACGCGCATCTCCATGCTGGCCGCGACGCGGGCGACCCGGCGGCCGATGGCGCCCAGGCCGATCAGGCCCAGCGTCTTGCCGGCCAGCTCCGCGCTCTTGTGCGTGGACTTGTCCCAATGCCCGGCGCGCATGCGGCTGTCTAGCTTGACCACGGATTTCACGCAGGCCAGCAGCAGCGCCACGGACTGCTCGGCGACGGCCGCCGCGTTGGCGCCCGCCGCGGCCACGACGGCGATACCGCGCGCCTGCGCGGCGGCCTTGTCTATGGTGTCGGTGCCGCTACCGTGCTTGGAAATCACCTTCAGCGACGGCGCCGCGTCCATGGCGGCCGCGCCGACCTTGCTGTAGCGGACGATGATGGCGGCGGGATCGTGTTGCCGGCACAGGGCCACGATGTCATCTTCGGTAGGCGTCTTGCCGGCATAGACCAGGTCGTAGCCGTCCAGCAGCGCCACGGCCTGCGGCGCCAGATCGGCCGCGGTCACCAGGATCGTGGGACGGCCGGGCCGCGGGCGGGCGGCGGCGCTCAAAGCGTTTCTCCTTCCTTCAGCACGCCGGCGGTGCGCAGGGCCGCGCCCAGCCACTTGGCCGCGGTGTCGCCGGCCTTGATGGCGGCGATGCGGGCGGCCTCGTCCTTGACCTTCTTGTCGGCGGCGAGGAGCAGGCCTTCTATCTTGTCGCGCTCGACCACGACCACGCCGTCGTTATCGCCGATCACGAAATCGCCAGGGTGCACGGTGATGCCGCCGACCGTGACCGGATGGCCGATGCGGCCGCCGATGTTCTTGGTCGGTCCGTTCGGGTTGGTCCCGGCCGCGAAAACCGGATAGTCCATTTCGATGATCTCCAGGCTGTCGCGCGCGGCGCCGTCCATCACGACGCCCGCCAGTCCCAGTTGCTTGCAGGCGGTCATCATGATCGTGCCCATCAAGGCGGAGCTCAGATCGCCCTTGCCGTCGATGACCAGGACGTCGCCCGGCCGCGCCAGGGAAATCGCCGCGTGGATCATCAGGTTGTCGCCCGGCCGCACTTCCACCGTGAACGCCGGCCCCGCCAGCTTCATGGAGGAATGCAGCGGACGGATGCGACCGTGCATGGCGCCGCGCCGTCCGGCCACGTCGGCCAGGATGGCGGGCTGGAAGCGCGCGGCCTGTTCGACGACGGAGGCGGAAACCCGCGGAAAATCCCTGATGATGTCGGAAGAGCTCATGGTGATTCCTTGTGGCATGAGAATGGGTCGGCGACCCATGGATTGACGGAATTGGGTCAGGCCTTGATGTGCGCGTCGCGGATCAGGCGGCCCCACTTTTCAAAGTCGGCGCGGCGCAGGGCATCCAGATCGGATGGCGGGCCGCCGGCCAGGGTGATGCCCAGCTTGCCGGCGAGCTCGGCGATGCCGGGATGGCGCAGAGCCTGTCCTATGGCCGTGTTGAGGCGATCGATGATGGCCGCGGGCGTGCCGGCGGGCGCGAACACCGCCTGCCACTGTTCGACGACGAAGTCCTTGTAGCCTTCCTCGGCCATGGTGGGCGTGTCGGGCAGGGCGGCCAGGCGCTGGGCGGACGTCACCGCCAGGGCGCGCAGGGCGCCGCTCTTTACATGCGGCAGCGCGGCGGCCGCCGGCGCGAACATGAACTGCACCTGACCGCCCAGCGTGTCCTGCAGCGCGGGCGTATCGCCCTTGTAGGGAACATGCAGGAACTTCGCGCCGCTCTGTTGCTGCAAGAGTTCGCCCTGCATCTGCAGGATGGTCCCCGTCCCGCCGGACGCGAACGCCAGCTTTCCGGGGGACGCGAGCGCGGCGCTCACGAGATCCTTCAGCGTGGCATACGGCTGCGCGGCGCCGACCACCAGGATGTGCGGAATGGTGCCGAGGGTGATGACGGGCGCGAAGGATTCGATCGGGTCGTAAGGGAGCTTGCCCATGATGTGCGGCGCGATCGCCTGCGGCCCGATGGACGTGCCCAGCAAGGTCAGGCCGTCGGGCGCGGCGCGCGCGACCAGCGCCGCGCCGATGGTGCCGGTGGCGCCGGGCTTGTTCTCCACGATGACCGTGGTCGCGAGCGGGCCGTTCAACTGTTGCGCGATGCTGCGGCCCAGCACGTCGGTGCTTCCGCCCGGCGGGTAGGGCACGACCCAGGTGATAGGCTTGCCCGCGGGCCATGCGTCGGTTGCGCCGGACGCCGCGCGGGCGCCAAGCGCGCCGGTGGCCAGCACCGCGGCCGTGGCCAGGAAGCGCCGGCGGCCGGAGCGCGGGTGGTCGGATGCGGTCATGATGTCTCTCTCTATTCGAGTTGTTTTTGCATGTCCGCTCGCTGTCGCGTGCGCGGACATCGGCCTGTCAATCGATGCGCGCTCCGGATTCCTTGACGATCTGCCCCCAGCGGATGCGGTCGTCATGGATGAGCTTGGCGAAGGCTTCCGGCGAACTGCTGCGTACCGCGGCGCCCTGGGCCTGGAACAGCTTGCGCGTGGCCGGCGCGTCCAGCGCGGCGGCTAGCGCCTTGTTCAGCGTCGCCACCACGCCGGCGGGCAGGCCCTTGGGACCGGCAAGGCCGAACCACGTCACCGCGTCGAAGTTCTTGAACCCGGACTCCGCGAACGTGGGCACGTCGGGCAGATCGTCGCTGCGCTGGACGGAAGTCACGGCCAGCGCGCGCATGGCGCCGCTGCGTATGTGGCCGATCAGGGTGGGTACCGACGACATGTACATGTCGATCTGGCCGCCGATCAGGTCGGTCGATCCTTGCGCCGCGCCCTTGTAGGGGATGTGCGTCAGGCGGATCCCGGCCGCTTTCTGGAACATCTCGGTCGCCAGGTGGGCGACCGTGCCATTGCCTGAAGTCGCCACGTCCAGCGCGCCCGGCTTGGCCTTGGACGCCGCGACGACGTCGGCCAGCGTCTTGTAGGGCGAGTTGGCCGCCACGACCAGGACCAGGGGCGCTTCGGCGACCAGGCCGATGGGCGTCAGGTCGCGTTCGGGGTCATAGGGCAGCTTGGAGTACAGCGTGGGATTGATCGCCAGGTTGCTGGTCTGGCCGAGGACCAGCGTGTATCCGTCGGGCGCGGCCTTGGCGACCTGGTCCACGCCCAGGTTGCCGCCCGCGCCGGGGCGGTTTTCGATCACGAAGGTCCATCCCTTCATGGATCCCATCTCGTTGGCGACCTGGCGTGCCAGAGCGTCCGTGCCGCCACCGGGCGGGAAGGGCACGATCAATCGGATGGGCTTGTCCGGATAGGCCAGGGCGGCCGCGGCGTGCAGGGCGCAGGCCCCGATGAACAGAGCGGCAAAAGCACGACGTAGGAATTTCATCGTTGTCTCCAGTGTTTTTATCGAATGGGGCGAATTGTGGTCCGTTGTTCCACGTACTACAATGCCATTTCACAGTACGAGACACGTATCACTGTATGAAGCACGAAGACGCCCTCGAGAACGAGGAAGATGCCGGCCCGGAAGAGGGCGTAGTCGCCGTGCGCCGCGCCATGCGCATCCTGGAAGCTTTCGGTGTGGAGGACGCCCACCTGTCCCTGGCGGAATTGAGCCGGCGCACGGGATGCCACCGGTCCACCGTGCTGCGGCTGGCGCGCACGCTGGCCATGGACGACTATCTGGCGCAACGGGCGGACGGCAACTGGCGCCTGGCGCGCGCCGCGGGCTGGCTGGGCGCCTGCTACCAGGCCACGTTCAACGTGGTGGAAATCGTGCAGCCGGTGCTGCGCGAGCTATCCGCCGCCACCGGCGAAAGCGCCACGTTCTATGTGCGCGAAGGCAACCAGCGGATTTGCGTAGCTCGCGTGGAGGGGCCGCGGGCGATACGCCACCACGTGCGCGTGGGCGCGGCCTTGCCGCTGAACCTGGGCAGTCCGGGGCGCGTGCTGCTGGCATTCTCGGGCGAGCCCGACGAGCCCTATGAGTCGATACGGCGGGCGGGTTACATGATGTCGCTGGGTGAGCGCGATGCGGAAGTTTCCAGCATTTCCGCACCGGTTTACGGGATCAACTGGAGCCTGGTCGGCGCCATCTGCATCTCGGGGCCCTTATCGCGGCTGACCGGGCAGCTGCTGTTGGAGCACAAGGATCACATCCTGTCGGCGGCCAGCCGCCTGTCGCGCGCGATGATGGGCGTACGGCAAGGGCAGCCGCGCTAGGACGCGGCGCATGCCGCCGGCCTATTGCTGCCTTTGCCCGTTCACCCCCCGGACGCGTCAATAACCCCGCTGCCGGTCGACCTGCCCTAGCAAGGGCTGTCCCGCGCGCGCCCGGGCAATGTTGGCCGCGACGTGCGCGGCCGCCGTCCCGGGATGCGTCATGCTCGCGTTGTGCGGCGTAATGGCGATATCCGGGCGTGTCCAGAACGGGTGATCGGCCGGCAGCGGCTCGACGCGGAACACATCCAGCGTGGCGCCGGACAATAGGCCGGCGTCCAGCGCCGCCAGCAGGTCCGCTTCCACCAGGTGCTCGCCGCGCCCGACGTTGATCAGGTACGCGCCGCGCGGCAAACGCCCGAACGTCTCGGCGCACAGGATGTTTTCCAGCTCGGCCGTCAGCGGCAGCAGGTTCACCAATATGTCCGTACGCGCCAGGAAATCGTCCAGGCCGTCGGCGCCGGCGTAGGCCTCGATGCCGGCCAGCGACTTGGGCCGCCGGCTCCAACCCGCGACCTCGAAGCCCAGGCCCTGCAAGGCGCGCGCGCAGGCGCTGCCCAGTTCACCCAGGCCCATGATGCCGACACGGCCGCCGGTGGACTCCGGCCGCCGCCAGGCCCGCTCGCGCTGGAACGCGCGCATGGCATCCCAGCCGCGATGCCGCTGCAGCACGGCCATGCAGACGTACTGCACCATGCCCGTGGTCAGCGATGGGTCCACCATGCGGGCGACGGGCAGATGGGCGGGGACCGTGGCGTCCTTCAGGATGTGGTCCACCCCGGCGCCGAGCGAGAATACGGCGCGCAGATTTGGAAAGCCGGCGATCACGCCGGGGTCGGCGGCCCAGCTCAGTACGAATTCGACGTCCTCGGCCGGACCGGTGTCCGGCCATACGCGCACTTCCACATCGGGACAGGCGTGCCGCAAGGCTTCGAGCCATTGCGCGGTCGGGGCGGTCTTGCGTATCAATACCAGGCTCATGCGGCCGGCTCCTTGGTGGCGGGGGATGGGAAGCGGTCCACCGCGTAGGCGGCCGCATAAGGGAGGGCGTCCCGCCCCTGGATCAGTTCGCACAGGACTTCGCCCACCGCCGGCGAAATCTGGAATCCCGCGCCGGAAAACCCGAAGGCATGCAGCAGGCGCGGAGCGCGGCGGCTGTAGCCTATGACCGGATTCTTGTCGTCGAAGTAGCCTTCGCGGCCCGACCAGAAACGGATGATGTGCGCGTGGCGCAGCCCGGGCAGGATGCGCGGGGCGTTGCGGCCCAGCGCGGCGATGGCGTCCGGGCCGGGGCGCGCGCGTTCGCCCGGCAGGCCTGTGCCGAAGCCTCCGCCCATGACGACATTGCCGCGCGCCACCTGGCGTCCGTAGAAGCCGCCGCCTTCCACGCCGATGGACACGCCGACCAGCGGCGCCAGCGGCTCGGTCACGGCCATGGTCGGGTATTTCACTTTCATCGGCACATGCTCGCCGAACCAGGCGGCCACCTGGGCGCCCCAACTGCCCGCCGCGTTGATGACGAAGGTGGCGAGCACCTCCGTGCCGGCATGCGTGCGCAGCAGGAAGCGTTCGCCTTGCGACTCGATGCCCGGTACCCGTTCGCCCTGCACCAGCAGCGCGCCGGCGCGGGCCGCCGCCCGCGCATAGGCGGGCGCCACCAGGCGCGGATTGGCCTGGCCGTCCTCGGGACACAGCGAGCCGCCGATGACCTCGGGCCCGAACATGGGAAACCGGCGGCGGAAGGCCGCGCCATCCAGTATCTGCAATCCCAGGTCGTATGCCGCGGTGCGCCGGCGATAAGCTTCCAGCGACGCCAGGTCGGCATCGCTGCGCGCCAGTTTCAGGTGCCCGGTGCGTACGTATTCGCCGTCCACGCCTATCAGCTCGCCGAGGCGCGGCCAGATATCGTGGGCCCGCTGCGCCAGCGGCAATTGCTCGATGGCGCGGCCCTGGCGCCGCACGCCGCCGAAGTTCACCCCGCTGGCTTTCGCGCCCGGTGCATCCTGATCGATCAGCACGACATCGATGCCCGCCTGGCGCAGCGCCAGCGCGGCGGCCGAGCCTATCAGGCCCGCGCCCAGCACGGCGACCTCGGTCGCGATGCGTTTCATGGCGCGTCGCCTCCCAGCTCCGACAGCGCCAGGGGCTTGACGGGCGCCTGCGCGCGCAGGCGGCCGGCGAGTTCCACGCCGCCGCAGGCGCGGCCCAGCATTTCGGCGGCGCCAGCCTGGCACATGCGGCCCTGGCACATGCCCATGCCGACGCGGCTCAAGGCTTTCAGGCGATTGATGTCGCGGATGCCATGCGCGCCGATAGCGGCCGCGGCCTCGGCCACCGTGATTTCCTCGCAGCGGCATAACGTTGTGTCGCCATCGCGCAGCAGGTCCGCCGCGTCGGGCAGGGGAAAAGCCTGTTCCAGCGCACGGCGGAACCGGCGCGAACGCGACAGGCGCCGTTCCAGGGTCCGCGCCCGTGCGCCGTCCACGGCCATGCCCATATCTTCCAGCAGGGCCAGGGCGGCCCGCTCGCCGGCCCACTCCGCATGGTCCGCGCCGGCGATGCCCGCGCCGTCGCCGGCCAGGTATACGCCAGGCACCGATGCCCGGCCCGCGCCGTCCCGCCGCGGCAGCCACGCGCGATTCAATGGATCGAAGTCGAAGGCGCAGTCCAGCAGATCGGCCAACTGCGTTTCCGAGCGCAGGCCGAAGCCCACCGCCAGGGCGTCGCAAGCCAGTTCCCGCGTCTTGCCGCCGACGCTGAAACGCAGGCCGTGCAGCGTGTCTCGGCCATGGGCCTCGCGCAGCCGTGCGCCGCGATGGATGGGGACGCCCCGGGCATGCAGCCAGGCGGCGTAATACAGGCCTTTGGCCAGTACGGCGGGACGCGCCGCCAGGCCAGGCAGGGCGCTCGCCTGCGAGGTCCAGGGCGAGGTATCCACGACGGCCGCCACCCGGGCGCCGGCGCGCGCGTACTGATAAGCGACCAGATATAGCAAAGGCCCCGTACCGGCGAAGACGATGCGGGGCCCCAGTACGCAATCCTGCGACTTCAACGCGACCTGCGCGCCGCCCAAGGTATAGACACCCGGCAAGGTCCAGCCGGGAAAAGGCAGCACGCGGTCCGTCGCGCCGGTGGCAAGCAGCAGCCTGGCATAACGCTGGATGCGAGGCTGGCCGCTTTCCAGCACGTGCAGCAAGCCAGGGCCGGCGTTCCATACCAGGCTTTCCGCGTGATAGTCGGCCTGGCGCGCCAGTGCGTCGCCGGCGTCATGGATCGCGGTGGCGCGGCGCCATTCGAAGCCATAGCGTTGGCGCGGCGCCGTATCGCGGCCGGCGGGCGGCCGGCGGTAAATCTGGCCGCCGGCGCGCGCGCCTTCATCCAGCACGACGGGACGTACGCCGTGGCGCAGCAGGGTCTGGCCCGCGCGCACGCCGGCCGGGCCGGCGCCCACGATAACCACGGGCCCATCGGCAGCCATGGCGTCAGCCGGGACGTTCATGGCCGCGACTCCGGCGCATCATTGCGCGGGGCGGCCACGCTTGCGGCGTTATCCGGGACGCGCGCGCCCATACCGTCGGGGCCCGCGCGCGCGATGTCCGCGTCATCGGGGCAGAGCAGGGCCATGCCCTCGCGCAGCAAGGTCGAACAAGCGCGCACCGATCCGCCTTCCGCCGTGCGTACCCAGCAGTCCTGGCAGGCACCCATCAGGCAGAAGCCGGCCCGTGGCTGCCCGCTGAATGGCGTTGCGCGCAAGGCCGCGCGCCGTGCGAGCAGCACCGTGAGCACCGTGTCGCCGGCGCTCGCATGATGCTCGACGCCGTTGACGGTAAAGCTCAGCCGCGGCGTGCCTGGATCCTTGACCCGCCGCAACCGGGCCATGCTGGCCGCGGGCTTCATCGCACACCGTACAAGCGTTGCGCCAGGCGCTGGTACTCGGCCACTTCGATATCGACGCGTCGCGCCGGCCAGCCCAGCGCACGGCCCAGTTCGGCGGCGCTGGCGGCGATATCCGTCAGGCCCAGGTCCGCATCCCAGAGACGGCCGCGGCGGCGCGCCAGATAATCTTCCAGCGTCACGACGTGTTCGTCGGCGGGGGCGTCAGGCCATGCGTCCGGCACGGCCGCGACGGCGCCGCGCGGGGATGGGCCGAGCCGCGCCTGCAAGGTCCGCAGCAGATCCGCGCCGGTGCGGCGATGCGCGCCCAGCGAGCCATTGCTCAACGCATAGGCGCCGGGCAGGCCGTCGTCGGTCATGTCGTAGATGCGGCGCGAGCGGTGCCCCATGGGGAGCGCGGCATCGAAAGTCAGCGGCCTGACGCCGGCCCAGGTCGAAACGATGTCCCGCCGTCCCAGCTTCAATGCCGGGAACAGATGATTCACTTCGCCCAGGATGAAGTCGACGTCGTCCTTGTCGCAATAGACGTCGTCCAGGTCGCCTTCGTACAAAGTCTCGGTCGGCCCGAAGAAATGCAGGTCGCGCCACGGCATGCAATAGAAGGGGCGGTTGCGCGTGGACATCGCCGCGAAGCCCTGGCCGCGGCAGGATGCGGGCAGGCGGAAAACCAGGTGCGCGCCCTTGGTGCCGGTGATCTTGCGCGATACGGGCTTGCCGGCCAGGGCGTTCACCTGGTCCACCCATACGCCGCCCAGGTTCATGACGGCGCGCGCGCCCACCGTCGCCTGGCTGTCCTCGACCGCGTCGCGCAATCCTATGGTCCAGTGGCCGTCCTGCTGGCGCAGGGACGTCGCCGCGGTGTAGTTGCGCACGACCGCGCCCATGGCCTGCGCCTGCATGGCCAGGTCCACCACGGTGCGCTCCGGCCAATCGAACTGGTATTCGGTGTAGGACGCGATGCTGGCGATGCGTTCCGGCCGGGCGATGAAGCCCGCGAAGGGATTTTCCGCGCGTGCCTGCGCGGCCGGCGCACGGCGATAGTCCAGCGGCACCTTGCCGTCGGAAACGGCGCCCAGGATGCCGAAGGCCACGTCCACCATCCACGGCGCGTAGGGTCCATCCTTGAACAGGGGATAGTGCATGCGCAGCGGCTTCAGGCCCGCCTTGCCGGATCGCACCAGCTCGCTGCGCACGGCCATCGAACGCTTGATGGTGCGCACCGCGTCCAGGAAACGGCCCGGATGGCGCAGGAAGGTGGTCACCGGGCCGCCGGGCATCAGGTACCGCAGCCCGCAGTGCAGCAGCCGGCTGGACCGGGCGCTGGATCCGGAGCCGTAGTCGGCCTTGTCGACGAGCAGGACACGATAGCCGGCCTGCGCGGCGGCATGGGCGGCGGCCGCGCCATTGATGCCGGCGCCGATGATCGCGATGTCGAAATCCCGGCCCTCCAGGGCCTGTAGTGCTGGACGCATGATGGTGGGCGCGCCGCGGCGCTTATTTGTTCAGGGACGTTTTTTCGGTGATCAGCGGGCCATAGGACAGCGAACCTTGCAGGTCGTAGCCATAGTCCAGGGACTTGCGGCTGGCCCAGACGATCTTCTGTTCGAAAAGCGGAATCGCGCAGACGGCGTCGACGATCTTCTGCTGGGCCTGCTTCCACAGCGCCTTGCGCTTTTCCAGATCCAGTTCCTTGCTTGCCGCGACGATTTCGGCATCGGCGGCGTTGCAGTGGGCGAAATTGGCCGCCGCGGTCGGCTGCCCGATGGCGCTGCTGGAGAGATAGAACTCTTTCAGGTAGTTGTCCGCGATGGGAAAGCGCGAGGACGCGTAGATCACCATGTCGCTCAGGTCCTTGCGGATCTGCTGGTGGTAGGTCGCGTGCTCCACCACGTCCATGTCCATCAGGACGTTCACTTTCTTCAACTGGGCCTGGATGATCTGCGCCGGCCCCAGGGTGGCGGCATTCTGCGTCTGGATGACCTTGAACGTCAGGCCGTCGGGATGGCCGGATTCCTTGAGCAGCGCCGTGGCCCTGGCGGGATCGTATCCCGGCAGATGCACGCCGGGATCCGCGCCCAATGTGGCGGTGGGGATGACGCTGGGCGAATCCGCGGCCACCAGCTTGCCCTTGAAAATGACGATGCGGCTGGGATCGATGGCATAGGCGATGGCCTGGCGCACGCGCAGGTCATCGAACGGTTTGCGCGACGTATTCAGGAACGCCAGGCCCTGGTAGGCGGGCTCGATGATGTCCAGCTTGGTGTCGGCGCGGTCTTTCATGCGCTCGGCCCAGCGCTGGTCCTGGCGGCCATAGACCAGGTCCAGTTCGCCGGACTCGTAGGCCAGGTCGCGGCTGGCGTCGGAACGGATGTAGCGATAGACGACCTGGTCTATCCTGGGCGCGCCGCGGAAATACTGTTTGTTGGCCTTGAAGGTCACCGACTGGCTGGCCTGGTAGGCCTCGAACTCGAAGGGCCCGGTGCCGACCGGCTGCAGGCGGAAATTTTCGCCGCGCTGCTCCACCGCCTTCTTGCTGACGATGAAACCACCCTGGTATCCCACCAGCGTGTAAAGCAGGTCCGCGGAGGGCTCTTTCAGCGTAATGCGCACCGTGCGCGCATCGACTGCTTCCACCTTTTCGACGTTGGCGAAGTCCGACGCGAACGAAGAGGTCTTGGGGTCGCGCGCCCGGTCCAGCGAGAACACCACGTCCTCGGCGGTCATTTTGCCGAAGCCGGCGTGGAACTGGACATCCTGCCGCAGGGTGAAAGTCCAAACCTTCTTATCCGCGGAGACCTCCCACTTTTCGGCCAGGTCGGGCTCGATGTTTTCCAGCGATACCGAGCCCGGCTTGAAGCGCGTCAGGCCGTTGTACAGCCACGGCATCAATATCTTTTCCTGCGTGGCCGAGGCGCGGTGCGGGTCCAGGGTCGCCAGGTCGGATGCCGCCATGCCGACGTTCAGGACCTGCGCGGCCAGCGCCTGGCCGGGCGCCAGCGTGGCCATACCCGCGCCGAGCAGAGCGGCGAACAGCGCGGCGTTCTTGATGCGTGCAATCGACATAACGGCTTCCCCTTGCGATGGTTGATGCGTGGTGATGACGGTTTTGTTTATTCGGCGGGCGCCGCCGGCGGCGCGGACTCCTGCAACGGCACGGCCGCGACCACCCACAGCACTTCGGCCTTTTCCTGGCCCGGATTGCGCCAGCGATGCGGCGCCTTGCTGTGATAGCGGAAACTGTCGCCCGGTTGCAGCGTGAAGCTTTTGTCCTCGATCCAGAGCTCCAGCGTGCCGGCCAGCACCAGGCCGACCTGTTCGCCACGTTCGATGGTGAACAACTCCTCGCCGGTGGAACCGCCGGGCTCGATGTACGCGCGATACACGTTGATGCCGGCCGACGGCTGGGGCGTGATGATGACTTTCTCGATGCCTTTTTCCGGCGCCTTCAGCGACGGGTGGCTGCCCGCGCGCGCCACCACGCCTTTTTCGTCCGCCGTGGGCGAGTTGCCGAACTCCAGCAGGGTCGAGCTGGGAATGTTCAGGGCATCGGAAATCACGCGCAGCATGCGCACCGACGGCGAACTGATGCCGCGTTCCACCTGGCTGAGCAGGCCTACCGAGATCTGGCACATCTCCGACAGCTTGGAAATGGACAGGCCCTGCTGCTTGCGGGCGCGGCGGATCTGCTGGCCCAGCCACAGGTCGGCGACGCTACGGGCTTCATAGGAGGCGGAGGTGGGAGGCATGACGCTCCAGCGGTATTGAGACAGGCGAATTCTTCCATTCGTGATGGAATCACGCAAGTGAAAATTTCATATTGACGATGGGTTCATGTGGATGGCAGTATTCACGCATTCCCGATTCCGGGTCGCGCCGGGTGTCGACCGACCGCGCCATGGCCGCGGCGCCGGACCGGACAGGCGCCCGCGCGCTGGCGCCGGCGCCCAGGCCCAGGCCGTCGGCCCGGCCCCCAAGACGTGACGTACCGCTATGAGATACAGGAAAGAACCGTGTTGCTGTATGTGCTGAAACGGCTGCTGATGGCGGTTCCCACGCTGCTGGGCGTCTTGACCATTGTTTTCGTCATCGTCCGCATCGCGCCCGGCGATCCGGCGATCGTCATCCTGGGCGAGAACGCGACCCGCGCGGCCATCGAGCAACTGCACCGGCAATTGGGGCTGGACCTGCCGCTGTGGCGCCAGTACCTGGACTTCATGGGGTCGGTGCTTACCGGCGACCTGGGCCGCTCCATGATCACCAACCGGCCCGTGCTGTCGGAAGTGGCGCGGGTACTGCCTTACACCATCGAACTGACCGTGGCGGCCATCGTCATCGGCGTGGCGGTCGGCCTGCCTTTGGGCGTGATCGCCGCCCGCTACCGCAATCGCGCCCTGGACTTCGCCATCCGCTGCCTGTCCCTGCTCGGGCTATCCTTTCCGGCCTTTATCTCGGCCATTCTTCTTCTGCTGCTGTTTTCCATACAGCTTAAGTGGCTGCCGGTGATCGGCGAGGCCAGCTATGCGGACCCGGGCAAGCGCGCCGCCGCGCTGGTGCTGCCGGCGCTGAACCTGGGCCTGATCATGGTGGCCTACATTACGCGCGTCACCCGTTCCAGCATGCTGAACGTCATCGGCGAGGACTACATCCGCACCGCGCGCGCCAAGGGCGTGCCCGCGCGCTTCGTGGTGTGGCGCCACACGCTGCGCAATGCGCTGATCCCCATCGTCACCGTGATCGGCCTGTACCTGGGTGTGCTCATCGGCAACTCCGTGTTGACGGAAATCGTCTTCAACCGTCCCGGGCTGGGCAAGCTCATCGTCATCGCGCTGAACTCCCGCGACTATCCCACCCTGCAGGCCATGCTGGTCATCTACGCCTTCGTCATCGTACTGGCCAACTTGCTGACCGACCTGATGTACGGGGTCATCGATCCCAAGGTGCGCAACCAATGAGCGCTGTCGCCGTTACCTCTCCATCGCGAGCCGCGCGGCTCCTGCGCCTGTGCTGGCGCCGCAAGGCGGCCAGCGCCGGCGCCATCGTCACGCTGCTGGTGGTCCTGGCGGCCGTCTTCGCGCCCTGGCTGACGCATCTGGACCCGAACGAACAGGACATCGCCTCGCAGTTGATGGGCCCCTCCGCCGAGCACATGCTGGGCACGGACACCTATGGACGCGACGTCTGGGCGCGGATCCTGTACGGCGCGCGGGTCTCGCTGTTCATCGGCGTGGCGTCGATCGCGGCGGCAATGCTGATCGGCGGCTTGCTGGGCCTGGTCGCGGGCTACAAGGGCGGACGCACCGATCGCGTGATCATGGCGGTGATGGACATGATGCTGTCCTTTCCCAGCCTGGTCATGGGACTGCTGGTGGTGGCGGTGCTGGGGCCGTCCATGATCAACCTGATCATCGCGATCTCCTTCACGGCCATCGCGCCTTTCGCGCGCATCGCGCGCGCTCCGACCCTGGCGGTGCGCCAGCGCGATTTCGTGGAGGCGGGCAGGGCGTTGGGTTATTCGGACCTGCGACTGATGCTGCGCCACATACTGCCCAATATCCTGGACGAAATCCTGGTCCTGGGATCGCTGTGGCTGGCCACCGCCATCCGCACCGAAGCGTCGCTGAGCTTCATCGGCCTGGGCGTGCGCCCGCCGACGGCAACCTGGGGCGGCATGATACGCGACGGCTTCGAGAACATGCTGGACGCGCCTTGGCTGGTGGTTTTTCCCAGCATCGCCATCCTGGTCATCATGATTTCGCTGAACCTGCTGGGCGACGGGTTGCGCGACGCCACCGATCCGAAACTGCGCAATGAATAATTCCCCGCACAACGCCGACGCGCCCGTCCTGTCCGTCAGCGGGCTTACCACTGAATTCCGCATCAAGGGCCAGTGGCATCCCGCGATCCGCGACCTCAGCCTGCAGGTCGGCCGCAACGAGACGCTGGCCATCGTCGGCGAGTCGGGTTGCGGCAAGAGCATTACCGCGCTGTCGGTCATGCGGTTGATCAATCCCGCGCAGGGCAGGGTGGCCGGCGGCGCGATCCACCTGGACGGCCAGGACCTGCTCGCGCTTTCGGAGCCGCGGATGGAGAAGGTGCGCGGCAACACGATGGCGATGATCTTCCAGGAACCGATGACTTCTTTGAATCCGGTGATGACCATCGGCAGCCAGATCGCCGAGTCGGTGCGCTTTCATCGCCGCGCCTCGCGCGAGCAGGCGCGTGTGCGCGCCCTGGAACTGCTGGAATGGGTGCGCATCCCGGCGGCCGCACGGCGTTACGGCGATTATCCGCATCAGTTCAGCGGCGGCATGCGCCAGCGCGTCATGATCGCCATGGCGCTGGCCTGTGAACCCAGGCTGCTGCTGGCCGACGAGCCCACCACGGCGCTGGACGTGACGATACAGGTGCAGATACTGGCCCTGCTTGCCGAGCTGAAGGCCTCGCGCGACATGGGCATGGTGTTCATTACGCATAACCTGGGCGTGGTCGCGTCCATCGCCGACCGCGTGGCCGTGATGTACGGCGGACGCATCATCGAGCAGTCGGACGTGCAGTCCCTGTTCGACCGGCCCACCCATCCCTACACCGAGGCCTTGCTGCGTTCCATGCCGCGCGTGGACCGGCCTCGCGCCGACCTGCGCCCCATTCCCGGGCAGGTGCCGCCTATCACCGTGGAAACGCCTGGCTGCCGCTATGCCGATCGCTGTCCCCTGGTCCAGCCGCGCTGCCGCCAGGCGGTGCCGCCGCTGGCGCCGGTGGGCGGCGACCCCGCCCACCTGGCGCGCTGCTGGGTCCGCGCCGACGCCACTGGCCTGGGGGGCGTCGCATGAGCATGAGCGCGCCGGGCCGCCCCAAGCGCGAATCCTCCCTTGGGGAGGAAGTCGCGCAGCGACAGGAGGGCACTTCATTTCTCGCGCCGGGCCGCCCCAAGTGCGAATCCTCCCCTGGGGAGGAAGTCGCGCAGCGACAGGAGGGCACGTCATTGAATCCCTTGCTGGAAGTTCGCAACTTGTCCAAGGAATTCGTCGTCAAGCAAGGCTTTCTGGGCGGCAAGAAGGCCGTCCTGCATGCCGTGCACGACGTGTCCTTCGACGTACAGGAAGGCGAGGCCTTCGGCATCGTCGGCGAATCCGGCTGCGGCAAATCGACCGCCGGCCGCAGCCTGCTGCGCCTGATCGAACCGACCGCCGGAGAAGTGCGCTACAAGGGCGAGAATATCGTCGACTTCGACCGCGCGCGCCTGCAGGCCCTGCGCCGCGAAATACAGATCATCTTCCAGGACCCCTATGCATCGCTGAATCCGCGCATGACGATAGGCGCGACCCTGGAAGAACCCATGCTGCTGCACGGCGTGGCCACGCGAGCCAATGTGCGCGCCAAGGTGGAAGCCGCCTTGCTGGAAGTAGGCCTGCCGGCACAGGCCATGCATAAATACCCTCACGAGTTCTCCGGCGGCCAGCGCCAGCGCGTAGGCATCGCGCGCGCACTGGCGCTCAATCCGCGCCTGATCGTCGCCGACGAGCCGGTATCGGCGCTGGACGTATCCATCCAGGCCCAGGTCCTGCTGCTGATGGAAGCCCTGCAACGCAGCCGCGGCCTGAGCTTCGTATTCATCTCGCACGATCTGGGCGTCGTCCGCCATTTCTGCAATAACGTCGCGGTGATGTATCTGGGGCGGGTGGTCGAGAAAGGGCCGGTCGACCCCTTGTTCGAAACGCCGCTGCATCCCTACACGCAGGCGCTGCGCGCGGCCTCGCCCGTGCCCGATCCACGGCAGAAAATCACCATCGCCAAGATAGACGGCGACATCGCCTCGCCGCTATCGCCGCCCAGCGGTTGCCATTTCCATCCGCGTTGTCCCAAGGCCATGCCGGTCTGCAAGGCGGAATATCCGCCGTTGCGAACCGTGGCGCCCGGGCGCCAGGTGGCATGCCATCTTTATCCGGCGCCGACCGGGCCGGCCGCTAGCTGACATAAATGTAATCGAGCGCCGCGCGCGATCTGGCAACATTCCCCCAGTCTCAACGCGCGCGGTCGCACGCGCGCCTGGCCAGCTTGCATGCCGGTCAGGCCGCATTGCCGTGCGCCGCTTTCCGGATCGCCGCAATCTCGATGCAATCGCCAATTTCCCGACGCAGGTTCGTCAAGGCGCTGGGCGCCACCGGCTTGATGGGCGGCCTGGGCCTGTGGGACAGCGCCCAGGCCGCCGATAACGACGGCCGGCCCGATGTCCTGACGGGCACCGAATTCGACCTATCCATCCAGGAGACGCCGGTCGATTACACCGGCAAGCGCCGCAAGGCATTGACCGTCAACGGCGGCATACCCGGTCCCATCCTGCGCTGGCGCGAGGGCGATATCGTCACGCTGCGGGTCCGCAACCAGTTGCGGGAGATGACCTCCATCCATTGGCACGGCATCGTGCTGCCCGCCAATATGGACGGCGTGCCGGGCCTGAGCTTTCACGGCATCGACCCCGGCGGCACGTACGTGTACCGGTTTCCAGTCCGGCAGAACGGTACCTACTGGTACCACAGCCATTCGGGCTTCCAGGAGCAGGCCGGCGTGTACGGCCCCCTGGTCATCCAGGCCAGGGACCCGGAACCGTTCACCTACGATCGCGATTATGTGGTGATGCTGTCCGACTGGACGGATGAGGACCCCGACGCCATCGCCCGCACGCTGAAAAAGCAGGCCGACTACTACAACTTCCACAAGCCCACCCTGGTGGACTTGTTCAGGGACGGGGAGTCGAAGGGGTGGGGCGCGACGCTGGACGACCGCATGATGTGGGCGCGGATGCGCATGAATCCCACCGATATCGCGGATGTCAGCGGGTCCACCTATACCTATCTGATGAACGGACGCGCGCCGGAGCCGGGCTGGACGGGACTGTTCCGGCGCGGGGAGCGGCTGCGCCTGCGCTTCATCAATGGTTCGTCCATGACGTATTTCGATGTGCGCATCCCCGGCCTGAAAATGACCGTGGTGGCGGCCGACGGCCAATATGTCCAGCCGGTCAGCGTGGACGAATTCCGCATCGCCGTGGCGGAAACCTACGACGTGCTGGTGGAGCCGGATGCGGAAGACGCATACACCGTGTTCGCCCAGTCGATGGACCGCACCGGCTACGCCCGGGGCACCCTGGCGGTCTCCGCCGGGCGGACGGCGCCCGTCCCGGCCATCGATCCCCGGCCGCTCGTCACCATGGACGATATGGGCATGGGCGGCATGGACCACGGCGGCATGGCGAACATGGATGCCGCCCCGGACGACTACACCCCGATGCAGCCCCCGCCGGGCCCGGGACAGGACCCGGGCTCCGGCGACATGCAGGGCATGGACCATGGCCAGTCGCACGACATGCCGGACGCGGCCCACGGCCAATCGGCGGAGATGACCCAACCGGCGGATATGGCCGGCATGGATCACGGCGCGATGCCGGGCATGGACGCCATGCAGGGCCATCCGGCATCGGAGAGCGGCAATCCGCTGGTGGACATGCAGACCATGAACCCGGTCCCCAAGCTGGACGACCCGGGCATGGGCCTGCGCGGCAACGGGCGGCGCGTGCTGACCTATGCGGATCTGCGCAGCGCCTTCCAGGATCCCGATGGCCGGGACCCGGGCCGCACCCTGGAGCTGCACCTGACCGGCCATATGGAGAAGTTCGCCTGGTCCTTCGATGGCGTGAAATTCTCGGATGCCAGTCCGGTGATACTGAAATACGGCGAACGCATCCGCCTCGTCCTCGTCAACGACACGATGATGAGCCATCCCATCCACCTGCATGGCATGTGGAGCGATCTGGAGGATGAGCACGGCAATTTCCTGGTGCGCAAGCACACCATCGACATGCCGCCGGGCTCGCGGCGCAGCTACCGCGTCACGGCCGACGCCCTGGGTCGGTGGGCGTACCACTGCCATCTGCTTTACCACATGGAAATGGGCATGTTCCGCGAAGTCCGGGTGCAGGAATGAAGCAGGCCATCGCAAGCACATTCCGGCGCGTGTTCACCCCCAAGGGCGCGTGGGCGTCGGCCATCATCGTGGCGCTGGGCTGCGCCGCGGCGCAAGCGCGCGCCCAGGCAAGCCCGCCCGTTGAGGCCGGCGCGCCGACGCAAAGCCGCACGCCCATTCCGGCGCCGACGGACGCCGACCGCAAGGCCGCCGCCTACGAAGGGGGCGGCCATGTGGTCCATGACAAGGCGATCAACTACCGGTTCCTGTTCGATGAGCTGGAATGGCAGGATGCCAGGGACGGCAGCGCGCTGAACTGGGACTTCACCGGCTGGGTGGGCGGCGACGTCGACCGCCTCTGGCTGCGCTCGGAAGGGGAGCGCGGCAACGGCAGGCTGGAGCATGCGGAAGCGCAGGCCTTGTGGGGGCATGCGATCACGCCCTGGTGGGACCTGGTCGGCGGCGTCCGCCAGGACTTCAAGCCCGGGCCTTCGCAGACCTGGGCGGCTTTCGGCATCCAGGGCACGCCCTTGTACAACCTGGAATCGGAAATCACCGGCTTCGTCGGCGACAGCGGCCAGACGTCGCTGCGCCTGAAGGGGGAATACGACATCCTCATCACCAATCGCCTGATCCTGCAGCCCATGGCGGAGGTCAACTTCTACGGCAAGAACGATCCGGCCCGCGGCATGGGCGCCGGCCTGGGCACTTCCGAGCTGGGGCTGCGCCTGCGCTACGAAATCCGGCGAGAATTCGCCCCATACATCGGCGTGACCTGGAACCGGTCGTATGGCAATACCGCGGATTTCGCGCGCGCCGATGGCGGCAGCCGGAACGAAACGCGCTTCCTGGCCGGCGTGCGGATGTGGTTTTAAGGGAAATATCCATGACTACCATGCCTTCGACTTTCCGTGCCGTCGTGCTTGTCGCCGGCCTCGCCATCGCGGGTGCGGCGCAGGCGCATCCCAAGCTGCTCTCGTCCACGCCCGAGGCGCAGGCCCAGGGCGCCGCCCCGGGACGGATCGAGCTGCATTTCTCCGAGCCGCTGGTGGCGCAATTCTCCGGCGCCAGGCTGGTCATGACGGGCATGCCCGGCATGGGCGCCCATGCGCCGATGGCGATCAAGTCCGGCGTGTCCGCCGGCGCCGATCCCAAGACCATGGTCGTCGTTCCCGCGCAGCCGCTGGTTCCCGGCACATACCGGGTGGAATGGCGCGCGGTGTCGTCCGATACCCACCCCGTGACGGGAAACTTCTCCTTCCAGGTGAAGTAACCCGATGGATGGCAGTCTCCATGTCCTGGTCCGCTGGGCACTGTACCTGGACCTGGCCTTGACGGCGGGCCTTCCGCTGGCGGGGCTTCTGGCGTTTCGCCGGCACGCCGCGCGGGTGGCGCTGGTGCTGGGGCTGCGCCGGCTGTTGATTGTCCTGGCGGTCCTGGGACTGCTGCTTTCACTTTGCCATTTGGCGATGCTGGCCCAGGCGATGAGCGGCGCGGCCGCCATGACGGACCTGGACGGCGAGGTCTTTGCCACCGTGCTCGGCCACACCGACGCGGGAACCGCCTGGTGGATACGCATCGCGGCGTTGTGCGCCATCGCACTGCTGGCCTTGCGCGCCCGCTCGCGCGCCGGCTTGCCGATCCGGTCGCTTTCCACGTTGGGAGCGGTGTCGCTGGCCACCGTCGCCTGGACCGGACATGCGGCGATGGACGAGGGCGCGCGCGCCTACCTTCACATGGCGGCCGACATCATCCACCTGATCGCCGCCGCGGCCTGGATAGGTGCGCTGGCGGTATTCGCGCTGCTGCTGCGTCCGCGCCAGGCGGCGTCGCTGCCGCGACTGCGGCTGCTGCACCTGGGGCTGTCGCGCTTTGCCTGGCAGGGGACGGCCATTGTCCTTGCCCTTACCGGCACCGGCGTGGTGAATTACTGCCTGGCCGCCAGCCCGCGCCTGTCCGGATTGATGACCACGCAATACGGGCTGCTGCTGCTCGCCAAGCTGGCCCTGGTCGCGGCCATGATCGGGCTTGCGGCCGGCAACCGCTATCGCCTGGTGCCGGCGCTGGGGCAGGCCATCGAAGCCCGCCGGGCGACTGCCGCGACCTCCGCATTGCGCTGGAGCGTCCTGCTGGAAGCCGGCGCCGCCACGGCGATACTGGCTATCGTCGCGTGGCTGGGGATGCTGGATCCATCGCCGCCTTCATAACCGCGCCGCGGCGGCGCGGGATCTTTTCAGGCTTGCGCCGCCATGGATCGGCACGCCTCGGCGCAACGCTGGCAAGCCTGGGCGCATTGCTGGCAGTGGTCCATCGGGTGCTGTCCGCATTCGTCCGCGCAGCTCGAGCAGATCTCGGCGCACAGCGCGCATACGCGTCCGGATAGTTCGCTGCCGCGTCCCATGACGGCCGCCGCGAAGCGACAGGCCTGCGCGCAGTCCAGGTCCAGCCGGATGCATCTTGCCATCTGCCCGACGTCCTGCTCGCGCAGGCATGCCGTCGCGCACATGTCGCAGGCCGCGGCGCAGGCATAGCACTCACGGATGCAATTTTCGAATTGCTGGGCGTTCATCGTCGTCTCCCTTAAGCTGCGCGGGCCCCATGCCGACGCAGGATGGAAACGGCAACGCAGCACCCGCCGTGCCGCCTAAGCGGCGTGCAAGGCGTTGTTTCATTACCGGATTGTCAGGTTCGTGGTCGCGGCGACACCCGCGCGGGCCGGCGCTTCGGGCATCGGCAAGTCCGCGGCCGGCGCGGCGCGGGACAGGCTGAATCCGATCACGGTACGGCCCGGCTCGGACAGCGCGAACACGCGGCCCCCGTGCATCCGCGCGACGGCGCGCACGATCGCAAGGCCCAGGCCATGCCCTTCGGTGCGGCCGGCGCGAGCGTCGTCCACGCGATAAAAGCGGTCGAAGATGCGGGGCAAGGCCTGCGGCGGGATGGTCGCACCGCCGTTGACCACCTGGATCCGTACCTCTGTCGGCGATTCTTCGCAGGATATCTCCAGCGGAGTCCCGGCGGGCGCGGCCTTGATGGCATTGGCCAGGAGGTTGGACACCGCGCGGCGCAGCAAGCGCGGATTCGCGCGCACACGCGCGTCCCCGGCCAGGCGCGGTGTCAGGCCGGCCTCCTGCAGCGCCGCTTCGTAATAGTCGACGACATGGTGGATCTCGCCGCGCACCTGGACCTCGTCGAGGTCGCGCGCCAGCTCGCCGCCATCCGCGCGCGCCAGGAACAACATGTCGTTTACCAGTGCCTGCAAGCCGACCAGTTCCTCCAGGTTGGACTCCAGCACCTCGCGCAACTGCGCATTGGATCGCTCGGACGACAGGACGACCTCCGTGCCGTTGATCAGCGTCGCCAAAGGGGTGCGCAGCTCATGCGCGACGTCGGCATTGAATCCCTCCATCTGCCGATAGGCCGCCTGCAGCCGGTCCAGCGTGCTATTGAACGCCACCGAAAGTTCGCGGAGCTCCCGGTCGATACCTTCGACCGGCAAACGCAGATCCAGCTGATCCGGCTGGATGCGCGCGGCCTGGCGCGACAGGCTATGCACGGGCGCCAGCCCCCGGCGAACGGCCCAGGCGGCGAGCAGGGCGGTGGCGCCGATCCAGACACCGCATATCGCCAGCAGCACGGTGGCGAAGCCATAAAGGAATTCCGCGCCGGGATACGTGTCGATGGCCACCGTCAGCACGGCGCCGGGGGCGGCCAGCGAGTCCACGTGAACCTGCAAGGCGCGCATCGGGTTGCCCGCGGGTATTTCCAGCACGACCTCGCGGCGGTCGGCCGCGCCGGTCGGCGGGGCGGGCGATACGCCGTACAAAACCTGACCGCCCTTATCCACCAGCCAGACCTTCAGGTTGTTATGGCCGACCAGGATGTTGTCCAGCGTGCCCTTGAGCGCCTGCAACTCGCCCGGCGTACCTTGCATGCCGATCAGATGGTCTATCAGGTCGAGTTTCCCGGCCACCTCCGCCATCTCGCGGCGCTGCACCTCATACTTCAAGGCAAGGAACAGGGCATAGCCGGCGATGCTGGAAACCAGCAGCGCGATGGCCGCCAGGTACAGGGTCAGGCGCAGGCGGATGGAGTCGATGGGCCGGGTCTTCATGCGTCGCGGCGTTTCAGCATATAGCCCTGGCCGCGCACCGTGTGCAGCAGCTTGACCGGAAACGGATCGTCGAGCTTGGCGCGCAGGCGCCGAATCGCGACTTCGATGACATTGGTATCGCTATCGAAATGCATATCCCACACCTGCTCGGCCAGGGTCGCCCGTGACACGACCTCGCCCTGCCGGCGCAACATGAGCGACAACAGTACATACTCCTTCGCGGTCAAATCGAGCCGGGCGCCGCCACGGTGCGCCTTGCGGCGCACCAGGTCCAGTTCCAGATCGTCCAGCTTCAGCAGCGTGGCTTCGTGGCTGCGGCCGCGGCGCAGCAAGGCATGCACACGGGCAAGCAGCTCGGAAAAAGCGAAGGGCTTGACCAGGTAGTCGTCGGCACCGCCTTCCAGGCCCCTGACCCTGTCTTCCACCTTGTCGCGCGCGGTAAGCATCAGCACAGGGGTATTCGCGGCCTTGCGCAATTCGGCCAGGATGCCGAAGCCGTCCAGGCCCGGCAGCATCACGTCCAGGATGATCAGGTCATGGCCGCCGGACAGCGCCGCGCGGCGCCCCGAGATCCCGTCGCGCGCCACGGACACCTGGTAGTTCTGTTCGGACAAGCCCTTGCACAGGTGATCGGCAAGCTTGCGTTCGTCTTCGATGATGAGTAGCCGCATGGGGCGCCCGGCGAAAGCGGAAACAATGGCCATTATCCCGCAAGCCGCCGCCCGCGCCCGCGCGCGGCGCGGCCAGGGCACGGCGCCATCCCGCGGCCGCCGCGCTTACCGGCCGGCATTGCCCGGCGCCGCGGGCCGCCGCCGGTATCGCGTCGGATACCTACTGCGGCTCGAAGCCCGATATGCGCACCACGCGCTTCCATTTCTCGTAGTCGGTCCGCATCTGGGCCGATAGTTGCGCCGGTCCCGCGGCGACCACCTGTATTCCCTGTTGCAGCAGGAAGGCTTGCATCCCGGGTTGCTTGAGAACGCCGTCGATCCGGTCCGCGATGCGTTGCTGCACGTCCGCGGGCATATTGGCCGGGCCGTAGATGGCGAACCAGATGATGGCCTCGAAGTCCTTGATGCCCAGTTCGCTGACGGTGGGCACGTCCGGCAGCAGGGGCGAACGTTCGCGCGAGGTCACCGCCAGGGCGCGCATGCGTCCGCTCTTGACCGGCTCCAGCGAGGTCATGATCACGTCCAGCATCATGTCGACGTGGCCGCCCAGCGCGTCCACCAGGGCGGGCCCGCTACCCTTGTAGGGAATGTGGTTGAGCTTGATGCCGGCTTCGGCGGCGAAATACTCCGCGCCAAGATGGCTGGACGTGCCCGGTCCGCCGGATCCGTAGGTAATGCGCCCGGGTTTGGCCTTGGCCAGCGCGATGAACTCCTGCAAAGTCTTCGCCGGCACGGCGGGGTTCACCACGATCAGGTCCGGGATACTGCCTATCATCGTGATGGGCGTGAAGTCCTTGAAGATATCGTAGGGCAGGGACTTGAACACGCTCGGGTGCATCGCATGCGTGGAAACCGTGCCTATCATCAGCGTATAGCCGTCGGCTTTCTGGCGTGTCAGCCAGGACGATCCCACCAGGCCGCCCCCGCCCACGCGGTTTTCCACGATCATCGGCTGGCCGGTTTCCTTGCCCAGCTCATCGGCCACCCGGCGCATCACCAGGTCGGTGGATCCGCCGACCGCGAATGGGACGACGAAGTGCACGGGCTTGTCCGGCCATTTCGCCGCCGCCTCCTGCGCGCCCGCCGGCGTCACGCATAGCATTGCCGCCAGGGCCAGCAACGCGCCCAGTTTTCCCCTTGTGCTCATATAGCGATTCCTTTTCATGGACTCGTAGTAAAAAGACGTGCGGGGCTACGGGCCCCTGAAACATGGTACGAACATCGCGTGGCCCGCCACACATAGTCGTACTTATAGACCCATAGATCGGACACGATGCAGTCCATGGACCTTCATCTCCTGCCGCACTTCGATGCGCTGATTTCCCAACGCAGCGTATCCAAGGCGGCTGCCCAACTGGGCATTACACAGCCCGCCATGAGCTCCGCCCTGAGCCGGCTGCGCCACCTGTTCGGCGATCCGCTGCTGGCGCGGCACGGCAACGCGCTGCGGCCCACCGAGCGCGCCATCCGCCTGCACCGCGAATTCAAGCCGCTGCTGGACGCCTGGCTCAGCGAAACCGCCGGAGGCACGGACTTCGACCCCGCCGCCGCGCACAAGACCTTCAACATCTACGCCAGCGACTATATCCAGTTCATCGCGCTGCCGGCCTGGGCGGGCAAACTGCGCGAGGCTGCCCCGCATCTGCGCCTGCGCGTCCTGCCGCCCACGCCGCACGGCGGCCAGGACATGCTGTCGCAAAACCACATCGAGCTGTACATCGGCCATTATCCCGACCCGCCCGACAGCCTGCGTTCCTCTTTCCTGTTCGAGGAAAGCGCCTGTTGCCTGGCGCGCCAGGGCCATCCCATGCTCGCGCGTCCTTGGGACCTGGACACCTTCCTGGACTATGAGCATATGGATGCCGCCGGCCATGCGGGCTACTTCAATGCCCAACTGGATGCCGCGCTGTCCGTCCAGGAAAAGCGCCGCCGCGTCGGCATGGTGCTTTCAAGCTATCTGGCCGTGCCTTTCGTACTTCGGACCACGGACATGATCTCCACCTTGCCGGCCAGCATGGCGGGCGCGCTGGCGCCGTTGAGCGGTACGGTGATGCGGCCCGCGCCCCTGGCGCTGCCGCGCCTGCGCATCGCCATGTACTGGCATGAACGACACCAGAACGATCCGGCCCATGCATGGCTGCGGCGCTTCATCCTGCAGCAGGGCGTGGCGGGCCGCGCGGAAAGCGCAATGGCGGAGCCGGGCGGCTGAGGTCCTGCCTCTACGCCGGCTTCAGCTGCGCGGGATAATGCGCCTCGGCCCATGCCCGCGAGACGATATCGTCGGCCAGATCGTCCGCGACGTCCGCAGCGGTACGTTCCGCGGCCGGACCCAGTCCGCCGCCGCCCGAAGTCTCCATGCATACGCTCTCGCCGGCACGCAGCGTGATGGCCGCGGGCTTGGACGGCAATTCCCGCACCGCGCCGTCGGTCTCGTGCAGCGCCAGCCGCGCGCGGCGGCCTGGGCCCGCGCCCAGCGCGCCGGTGGCCTGGCCCACCGTATGCGAGTCCGCGCGCGCGGTGAAGATGATGCCGTCGGCCAGGCTGCGTATCCGCCGGCGCAGGCCCATGCCGCCGCGGCGCCGGCCCGCGCCGCCGGAGTCCTGGACATAGCTGTATTCGTCGACGCGCAAGGGATATTCGTTCTCCAGCGCTTCCACCGGCAGGTTGGACGAGTTCGTCATGTGCACGTGGATGCCGTCCATGCCGTCGGCATCGGCGGTCGCGCCCGATCCGCCGCCGATCGACTCCAGGTAGACGAACTCGCCCGCGCGGTTGGCGTTGCCGCCGGAAAACACCATCGCGGGGCAGACGTCGTTGCCGGCGCCCATCACGCGGTCCGCCGGCAGTACGCCGCGGAAGGCGCCGAAGATCGCGCCCGCCACTTTCTGCGCCGTCAGCGAACGCGCGCCCACGGCGGCCGGCGCGTCGGGGTTGACGATGCTGCCGCCCGGCAAGCGTATTTCCAGGGGCTCGAACAAGCCTTCATTCGCCAGCAGGGCCGGGTCGAGCAGGGCCTTGGCGGCGTAGTAGACGCAGGCGTTCAGGGCGCTGACCGGCAGGTTCATGGCGCCGCGCGCCTGCCGGCCGGACCCGGCGAAATCGAAGATCAGGCGGTCGGGCCGGACCGTCACCGACACGCGTATGGCGACAGGCTCGCCGTCGCCCAGGCCGTCGTCGTCCAGCCAGTTCTCGAAGGAATAGGTGCCTTGCTTCAGCCCGGCGATGCGCATGCGCAAGCGGTTGCGCGTGTAGACGATGACGTCTTCCACCGCGCGCAAGGTCTTGTCCATGCCCATCTGCCGGATCAATCCCTTGACCGCGGCGGCGCCGCGTTCATTCGTGGCGATCTGCACCTTCAGGTCCAGTGTGCGTTCTTCCGGATCGCGGGTGTTGTTGGCGATCAGGTTGAGCAGGTCCTCATCCAGCACGCCCGCGCGTACGATGCGTATCACCGGCAGCCGCAGGCCTTCGGCGTAGACCGAGCGCAGGCCGCCGGCGATGGACCCGGCCACCACGCCGCCGAAATCCGAATGGTGGCCGATGTTGGCGGCGAAAAATACCAGCCTGCCTTCATGGAACACCGGTGTTACCACGTTGACGTCGGGCAGGTGGCTGCCGCCCGCCAGGTAGGGGTCGTTGCAGATATAGGCGTCGCCGTCGTGGATGCCGCCGGCGCCATAGCGCCGCAGCACGCTCTTGACCGCGCCGTTCAAGGAGCCCAGGTGCAGCGGTATCTGCGTGCCCTGGGCCACCAGCCGCCCGGCCGCGTCGAACAGCGCCACGGAGCAATCCTTGCGCTCCTTGATGTTGGTGGAGAACGATGAGCGCACCAAGGTGTTGTTCATGTCCTCCGTGATCGAAAGAAGCCGGTTGTTGAAGACTTCCATTTCGATGGGATCGCGTACTGCGTCTTGCTGGTTCATGGTCATTCCCTGTATCGAGGCATTAGGCGATGTCGATGATCAGATTGCCGTAGGCGTCCACCGTCAGGCTCTGGTCCGGTTCCAGCACGGTGGTCGAGCTCATTTCCTCGATCACCGCCGGCCCGGCGATGCGCGCGCCCGCGCCCAGGTCATCCCGGTGATAGACGTCGGCCGGCAGCCAGCCGCGGTCCGCGCCGAAATGGATGTCGCGGCGGCCGCGCGGCGCGTTCGTTCCGTCGGCCGCGCGCCGCTCCAGCGGCGCCTTGGCGATGGTGCCGATGGCTTTCATGCGGCAGTTGATGATTTCGATGGGGCGGGTCGGCACGCTGTAGCCGTACTCTTTTTCGTGGGCCGCGTGGAAGGCTGCGGCAAAGGCCGGCAGGCCGTCGCCGTCAACCAAGTCCATCGGCACCTGCACCTCGAAGTTCTGGCCGACATAGCGGGCGTCGATGTGGCACTCGTAGCGGCGATCCGGCGCCGGCACCTGTTCGTCGTCCAGCCAACCATCCGCCGCCTCGCGCAGCGCGGCGAAGCGCTCGCCTATGCGCGGCCAGCCGCCGGCCTCCACCAGCGAGATTTCGCTGGCGACGAAATCGAAGGAAATGTCGGTAAGCAGGATGCCGCGCGCGCACATATTGCCCGGGGCCGGCGGCACGATGACGGTTGGGATACCGCATTCGCGCGCCACGCCCAGGGCGTGCAGGGGCCCGGCGCCGCCGAAGGCGAACAGGGCGAACCGCGACAGATCGTAGCCGCGCTCCGTCGAGACCGCCCGGATCGCCCGGCTCATGTTGGCGTTGGCGATGCGGATGATGCCTTCGGCCGCCGCCTCCAGGCTCATGCCCAGCGGCCGCGCGACCTGTTCGCGCAGCGCGGCCT
The DNA here is from genome assembly GCF_965137885.1 of Bordetella sputigena. NCBI lineage: Bacteria > Pseudomonadati > Pseudomonadota > Betaproteobacteria > Burkholderiales > Alcaligenaceae > Bordetella > Bordetella sputigena. The sequence continues at coordinate 157,877 of NZ_CBCSCA010000008.1, read as the reverse complement.
TGGCGGCGTCGGCGTAGATGGGCATCCTGCCGTCCAGCACGGCTTCCGGGTTCAGGCGGTGCAGGGCGATCTGCGCGTCCGTCAGCGTCGGCCGCTGTCCGCCGCGGCCGTAGCCGACCGGCCCCGGCACGGCGCCGGCGCTTTCCGGGCCCACCTTCAGGGATCCGGCGTCGTCCAGCCAGGTCAGGCTGCCGCCGCCGGCGCCGATCACGTGGATATCCACCATGGGCGTTTTCACCGGATAGCCCGCCACGCTGCGGCTGGCGCTGAACATCGCCTGCCCATCGGCGATCAGCGATACATCGGTACTCGTGCCGCCCACGTCGAAGGTGACCAGATCGGGATAGCCGATGAGCCGGCCCATCGTGGCCGCGCCCACCACGCCGGCGGCGGGCCCGGACAGGCAGGTCTTGACCGGGAAGCGGCGCACCGCCTCCACCGACATCAGCCCGCCGTTGGAGTGAATCGTGAACGGCTCCTGCGGAATGCCGGCCTCTTTCACGCGCGCCAGGAAGTTGGCCAGGTAGCTCTGCATTCGCGGGCCGACCTTGGCGTTGAGCACGGTCGTGGAAAAGCGCTCGTACTCGCGGAACTCGGGCAGCACCTCGCTGGACAGGCAGATATAGGCGTCGGGCAGGATTTCCTTCACGATGTCGCGGCTGCGTGTCTCGTGATCCGGATTGCGATAAGCGTGCAGATAGCAGATGGCGATGGCGTCCACGCCGTCGGCCTTGAGCTCCAGCGCGGCGCGGCGCACGTCGTCCTCGTCCAGCGGCTCGGCGACCGCGCCATGGGCGTCGATGCGCTCGCGCACTTCCTTGCGCCAGCGGCGCGGCGCCAGCGGTTCGGGCTTGCGTACGCCGTAATCGAAGTTGTGAGGGCGGGTCTGCCGCCCGATATCCAGGATGTCGCGAAAGCCGCGCGTGGTGATCAGGCCGCAGTGCGCGCCCTTGCGTTCTATCACCAGGTTGGTCGCCACCGTCGTGCCGTGGCCGATATGGCGGATGTCCGCCGGATCGAGCGCATTGCCGGAGATGAGTTCCGTAATGCCGCGATGGATGGCTTCAGACGGGTCGTGCGGCGTCGACGGAACCTTGTGGAACACCGTATTGCCGCTTTCGCCATGCACCAGTACCAGGTCGGTAAACGTACCGCCCACATCGACGCCTATTCTGTACATCTTTCCCGTCCCCGCGGAAGTTCAAAGGATGGAGGGATGGTAGGAAGCGCGGGCCCGGGGCGCCAGGCCAGTGCGTTCTATGAGGCTATACACGCCGGCTTATGGCTTGCACGGCGAGGCCGGGCCGTTACACAATGCACCGGTTCGACAATGCACCGGTTCGCCCACGTGTGAACACCCGATATCCCACTGTCCTGGTACCCGACCATGATCACCGACGCCGCACCCCCAACCACCCGCATGCCGGTTTATTTCCTGTCGCATGGCGGCGGGCCGTGGCCTTATATGCAGGGCAAGATGCGGGAACGCTTCGCGCTGCTGGAGCAGTCCCTGCGGGATATTCCCGCGCAGTTGCCCGCGCCGCCCAAGGCGGTCCTGGTTGTTTCGGGGCACTGGGAGGAGCCGGTATTGACGGTATCCTCGTCGCCGCGGCCGGGCATGATCTACGACTACTACGGCTTTCCGGACTACCTGTATCACATCAGCTACCCGGCGCCGGGTTCGCCGGCATTGGCCGAGCGTGTGCAACAGCTGCTTCGCGACGGCGGCTGGCCCGTCCGTGGCGACCCGGAAAGGGGCTTCGATCACGGCACCTTCAGCATGCTGGCCCCGATGTATCCGCAGGCCGACGTGCCGGTGGTGCAGCTGTCGCTGATGACGGACCTGGATCCGGCGCGGCATATTGCCGTGGGCCAGGCGCTCGCGCCATTGCGCGACGAAGGCGTGTTGATCCTGGGCAGCGGGCTGAGCTATCACAACCTGCGCAACTGGGGGCCGGGGGCCGCCGCGCCATCGGCCGCATTCGACGGCTGGCTGCGCCGCGTGCTGCTGGATGCCTCGCCACAAGCCCGGCGCGACGCATTGACGCAGTGGCAGCGCGCACCCAGCGCACGCGAGGCACACCCGCGCGAGGACCACCTGATTCCACTGATGGTGGTCGTCGGGGCGGCGGGCGACGATCCGGCGACGCGCATCTACAGCGAGGCCTTCATGGGCGCGATCGCCGCATCCAGCTACCGGTTCGGCGCGGACCGTACGCCCAGCCGTAGCGACCTCCTGGCCGCCGCGGCGTAAAGACCCTCTGCTTGCGGCAAACCGCCGGAACCATTAACTTCTCCGGGCGAAATCCGTCCGCGGGGACTTTTCGCGACCACAAGGGCCGACAGAAGCCATCCAGCGCGTTCCCCTACATAACGGATTTCGTGGAGTAGTCAAAATGTCCCTGCGTCGATCCTTGGTCCGGCTGTTCGCCGGCCTGTGCATCGTTTCCGCCTTTTCCGCCGTCGCCGCGCCGGGCGACGCCCCCCACGCCGGAAAGTCCCCCCTGGTCCTGGAAGACGAAGGCAGCTTCTTCGTCGGTGGCCGCGAGCAGGCCTCGGACACCTTGTCGCTGACGGAGAAGTACGACCCGCACGGCACCGTGACGGTCGACCAGATGTATGTGCAGTACCAGATTCCCGAGCATGCCAGGCCCTATTCGATCACGCTGATCCACGGCTGCTGCCTGACCGGCAAGACCTGGGAAACCACGCCGGACGGCCGGATGGGCTGGAACCAGTACTTCGTCCGGAAGGGCTACGCCACCTACACCATCGATCAGGCAGGCCGCGGCCGTTCGGCGACGGACATCTCCAGCATCAATGCCGTGCACCTGGGCAAGGCCGCGCCGGACAGCTTGCCGGCGGTCTTCGCGGCCGGGCACGAAGCGGCCTGGACCATCTTCCGCTTCGGTCCCAAGTACCCCGAGGCCTATCCGGACACGCAGTTTCCCGTACAGGCGCAGGCCGGACTGTGGCAGCAGATGGTGCCGGATTGGCTGACCGCGCTGCCCACGCCCAATCCCACCGTCGCCGACCTGTCCAAGCTGGCGATCAAGCTGCAAGGCACGGTGCTGATGAGCCATTCGCAATCCGGCATCTACCCCTTCCAGACGGCCGCCCTGAACAGGGAAGGCGTGGCGGGCATCGTCGCCGTGGAACCCGGCGAGTGCCCGAAGGTCGATGACGCCAAGCCGCTGGTCGGCATCCCGATCCTGGTGGTCTTCGGCGATCACGTGCAGGAATCCAGCCGTTGGGCGCCGCGTTTCAAGGCCTGCCAGGATTTCATCGCGGCATTCAAGGCAGCCGGCGGCACAGGCGAGTTCATGAGCCTGCCGGCCATGGGCATACACGGCAACTCGCACATGATGATGCAGGACAGGAACAATCTGCAGGTCGCGGATCTGCTCCTGGCGTGGATCGATCGCTACGTGGAACGGGCGGGGCGCGCGGCGCGGGCGGCGAGCACGGAGCGCGGGCGCCATCACGTCCTGGTCCAGGCGGGCCCTGACGTCCGCATCGACGTGATCGAGGAGGGCGCCGGCCGACCGCTGGTCCTGCTGCCCTCACGCGGCCGCGGCGCGGAAGACTTCGATGAAGTGGCCCGTCGCCTTGCGCACGACGGCTATCGCGTGCTGCGCCCGCAGCCGCGCGGTATCGGCCAGAGCACCGGCCCGATGAACAACATCACGCTGCACGACCTCGGCAACGATATTGCGGCCGTCATCAAGGATCAGGCCAAAGAGCCGGTGGTGATCGTGGGCCACGCCTTCGGCAACTGGGTCGCGCGCACCACCAGCGTCGATCATCCGGACCTGGTGCGCGGCGTCGTCATCGTCGCCGCCGCGGCGAAGCAGTATCCCCCCGGCCTGAGCGAACACGTCGACCGCGGCGGCGATCTGTCGCTGCCCGATGCCGAACGCCTGAAGTCCCTGCGGTTCGCCTTCTTCGCCCCGGGCCACGACGCCAGTGTGTGGCTGGGTGGATGGTATCCCCAGGTCAATGAAAGCGAACGCCTGGCCGGCAAGGCGACGAAGCAGTCGGACTGGTGGTCAGGCGGCAAGGCGCCGATGCTGGACCTGCAGGCCGGCGACGACCCCTTCAAGCCCGCGGCCACGCGCAACGAAGTCAAGGACGAATTCGGCGACCGCGTCACGATGGTCGTCATCCCTGGCGCTGGCCACGCACTGATACCGGAGAACCCTGGCGCGGTCGTGGACGCGATCGTCAAGTGGGAGCGATCGCTGCCGCCCCCCCGCTGAGTTCCGCGGGGAATAGCGGCTATGCCATGGATGCGGCATCGCGCCCGCCCAGCGCCGCGCGCATGACGCTGCCCAGGTCTTCCAGCCGATATGGCTTGGGCAGCAGCGGTATGCCGTCGCTTTCCGCCGCGCGCGCTTCCTGCCCCATGAAGCCCGTGGTCAGCACGATGGGAAGGGCGAAGCGGCGGGCGCGTATTTCGCGCACGAGCTCCAGGCCGCTCATGCCGCCCGGCATCATGATGTCGGAGAACACCACGTCTATGTGGCGTCCATCCGCCAGCGCGCCCAGGGCAGCGGCGGGGCTGGCGACCCGCGTCGCTTCAAAGCCCAGCTGCGCCATCATTTCGCTTACCAGCGCCGCGACTTCGTCGTCGTCCTCGACCACCAGTACGTGCGCGCACGACGCGGCCGCGGCGATCGAATCGCCGGAAGGCCGTACGGCGGCGCGCAGCGGTTTCACGCATCGGGGCAGCATGAGCCGGACTGTCGTTCCTTTGCCGAGTTCGGTGAAGATTTGCACGCTGCCGCCGGACTGGCGAGCAAAGCCATAGGCCTGCGCCAACCCAAGGCCGGAACCCTTGCCGACGTCCTTGGTCGTGAAGAAGGGCTCGAACACCCGTGCCTTCACTTCTTCGGTCATGCCGGTGCCCGTATCGACGATGGACAGGCTCACGAAATCGCCTTTCAGGACGCCATCGTCGACGTCCGCGACATTCTCCGCGCGGATCTCGATCACGCCGCCGGCAGGCATGGCATCGCGAGCGTTCACCGCCAGGTTCAGCACGACCAGTTCGAGTTCGCCCGGGTCGACCTCCACCGCCCACAGGGTCTCGGGCAGCCGCAGGACCACCTTGATATCGCCTCTCAGGCTGCGGTCCAGCATTTCCCGCATGCCATCGATCTGCTGTGCCAGGTCCACCGGTTCGGCCTGCAAAGGTTGCCGGCGCGAGAACGCCAGCAGCTGCCGCGTCAGGCCCGACCCCCGTTCGACGGCCTGCTGCATCGCCTGCAACAGGCGCGCGCGGCGGTCCGGATCCGTCTGCCGATCGAACATCTGCAAGCCACCGGAAATCACCATCAAGAGGTTATTGAAGTCGTGCGCCACGCCACCTGTCAGCTGTCCCAGCGCTTCCATCTTCTGCGCGTGGCGCAACGTCTCCTCGACCTGCGCGCGTTCCTTTATCTGCTGCCGCAATTGCGCGTTGGCGGCCTCCAGCTCCATGGTGCGGGCGCGCACCATTTCTTCCAGCACGGCGGCCGCCTGCTCGCGCGCGTGCAGCAGGGCACGCGTTTCGTACTGGCGCATGCGGGCGCGCACCGCGGCATGCACGGCACTGGTCAGCGTAATGCTCTGGACAGGACGCTCCAGCAGCGACACGTTGCGCAAGGCGGCCACCATCTTCTTGCGCCATGCCGCCACCGCGGACTGCTGCACGTGGCTGGTCAGGACCACGAAGGGCAGGTCCGACCATGGAGGCTGCCGGTCCACCCAGCCGGCCATGGCTTCGAGGTGGGCACCGAACAAGGCTTCCTCGGTGACGCATACGGCCGACACGCCCTGCACCACGCTGGCCAGCACCTTCTCCATGCTGGCGCAGATTTCGACATCGAGTCCGGACCGGTGCAGCACCGCGGCGGCGGCGGGGCCGTCCCGGCCGATGGGGGCGTAGACGACCACCCGCGCCTCGTGCTCCTCAATCAGCTCCATCGCGATCGCTCAGCATGGGAGGAAGGTTCGCGCCTTCGTAGTGCGGGGTCCCCGCGAAGATCCCGCTGAATTCGGTCAGCGGCGGGCCCACGTGGACGCCGCCCTCGGCCAGGCGGAATTCCCGTATTGTGTGCTCATGGCGGCCCGCGCGCTTTTTCACCACCGATATGGCGCGGCGTACGGTGCCCGCATGCTCGAAATACCGCAGCATCAGCACGCAGTCGCTCAGATAGCTGATATCCAGCGGCGTGTCGGTGACGCCCATCAGTCCATGCTGGGCCAGCACGAGTATGGTGGTGACCCCTTGCTGCGCCAGGAAGGTCAGCAATTCATGCATCTGCAGGATCAGGAAGCGCCCGTCCGGCATCGCGTTCAAATAACCATTCAGGCTGTCGATCACGACCACGCGCGCGCCTTCCACGTCGACGCTGTCGCGCACGACGGCGGCGAATTCCCCGGGCGATAGTTCGGCCGGGTCGATCTGCTGGATGCGCAACAAGCCGCTTTCGAGCGCGCTTTCGATGCCCATGCCCAGGCCCTTGGCCCGTGCTTCCAGCGTGCCCCGGCCTTCATCAAAGGCGAAGACGACGGCATGTTCGCCGCGCTGTGTCGCGGCGATCGCGTACGACAGCGCCACCGACGACTTGCCGATGCCCGCCGACCCCACCAGCAGCGCATTGGTGCCGCGCTCCAGGCCGCCGCCCAGCAATTCGTCCAATTGCGCATTGCCGCTGGATGTCTTGCCGTCGGGAAACTGCGCGTGATGTTCCGCCGCCACCAGTCGCGGGTAGATCGCCAGTCCACCTTTCTTGATGGTGAAGTCGTGATAGCCGCCGCGGAAGTCGATGCCGCGCATCTTGACGACGCGCAGCCGGCGCCGTTGCGCGCCATAGTCGATGGCCAATTGCTCCAGCGACAGCACGCCATGCGAAATCGAATGCAGTTGCAAGTCTATGGAGTCCGACGACAGATCATCCAGCAGGATCACCGTGCACTGCCGGCTGGCGAAGAAGTGCTTCAGCGCCAGCACCTGCCTGCGATAGCGCAGCGGGGTCTGGGCCAGCATGCGCAGTTCGGACAGGCTGTCCACCACCACGCGCGCCGGGTTGACCGCCTCCACCTGATCGACGATCAGCTTGGTGGTTTCATTCAGCTCGACTTCCGCGGGATGGAGCACGGTCAGTTCGCGTTCCGGGTCCAGCGGACTGTCCGGCGGGACCAGTTCGAAGATATCGATACCGTCCAGCGACCAGCCATGGCGCTGCGAGACCAGGGCGATCTCCTGCCGGGTTTCCGATAGCGCAATGTAGAGCACGCGCTCGCCTTGGCGCACGCCTTCCAGCAGGAATTGCATGGCGATCGTGGTTTTGCCCGTACCGGGATTGCCTTCGTAAAGATACATGCGGTCGCGGTCCAGCCCCCCGGCAAGGATATCGTCGAGGCCGGCGCTGCCGGTGGAAATGCGGCCCTGGTTCTCGCTGTGCGGTGCGACACTATCGACTTTCTCGCCCATGGCGTTCCTTTGCGCGTTGACGGGGTTGATCCAGCGTACCGCAAAAGGGTATTTGAACCAGAATCACGCTCTAGCATGACGTGTTAATTGGCAACGACGATTGACTTGGCGTCGGGGCGTTCCCATAGTCGCAGCCAGCGCAAACCCGCAGGATGGATGTTTCGACAAGTGAATGATCGTCCTTTGGATCCCGTGCCCGCGGATGAAGGCCTGGTCACGCCGCGCGGCTTTCACTGCGCCTGCGGCCACCGGATTTTCTTCAGGAATAGCCAGTGCCTGGCATGCGGCAGGCCGCTGGGCTATGTGCCGTCGCGGCTGCGCCTTTTTCCTTTGCGGCCGGGCAGGGACGCGGACACGTGGCGGATCATGCAGGAGGCGGATGGCGCGGGCGTGGTCTATCGCCGCTGCGAGAATTTCGCCTCGGCGGCCGCCTGCAACTGGATGGTCGAGCCGGAGCAGGGCGGATATCGCAATCTCTGCCGGGCATGCCGGCTCAATCGCACCATCCCCGATCTTTCGCTGCCGAACAACCGGCCGTTGTGGCAGAGCATGGAAGCGGCCAAGCGCCGGCTGGTGTCGCAGCTGATAGGGCTGGGCCTGCCGGTGGCATCCAGGGTTTCCGAGGATCCCGCGAGGGGGCTGGCGTTCGACTTCCTGACCAGCGTGCCGGGCCAGCCGCGCGTCCTGACCGGGCATGTCAACGGCATCATCACCATCAATCTGGAAGAGGCGGACGACGCGGTGCGCGAGCGCGTGCGCATCCAGATGCGCGAACCGTACCGCACCCTGCTGGGTCACTTCCGCCACGAGGTCGGACACTACTATTGGGAACGCCTGATCCAGGGCACGGCCTGGGAAGCGCCATGCCGCGCGCTGTTCGGCGACGAGCGCCAGGATTACGCCGCCGCGCTCAAGGCCAACTATGAGAACGGACCGCCATATGATTGGCCGCAGCACTACGTCAGCGCGTACGCCAGCATCCATCCGTTCGAGGATTGGGCGGAGACCTGGGCCCACTACCTGCATTTGCGCGACACGCTGGATACCGCCGAGAGCTACGACATCGCATCCGCGACGTCGGGCGAGGATGTGACGGGCTTTCGCAAGGAAGATCTTTGGTGGCGGGATGCGCCGAATGCGGAGGCCTTCCTGGATATGCTGAGGCGTTGGATAGGCATCACCTGGGTCATGAACGAGATGTCGCGCGCGATGGGTTTGCGGGACTTCTACCCCTTCGTGCTGCCGCGGGCGGCGGTGGCGAAGCTGCACTTCATCCACTGCGTGATCTTCGAGCCGGCCGGGGCCGGGCCGGGGCGCCAGGCATAAGGCTTCGCGACGGCGGCTGGCTATACTGTGCGTATATCCAGCATTGCACGCCCATGTCCGCAGCACCCAGCCCCGGGCTCGCCCCCGATTCCGCCGATCCGCGGTTCTACTACCTGCGCAATTTCCAGTTCGCGCTGGCGTGGATAGGCGCCCGCTACGACGACGTGCTGGGGGCCGAGGAACGGGCATTCATCGCCGCATTCGCCGCCATGCCGCGTTCCGCCCGGGCGCTGATGGCGCGCATGCTGATGCGCAGGGGGCCGCTGTTTCGCGGCGGCACGCTGCGCTACGACGAGATCGGCTGTCCGGTGGCGGCGTCGCGCCATCTGGTGGCCGAGGGATGGGTGGACGCCGAACCGGTGCTCGACCTGGATGAAGCCGCCAGGCTGCTGCGGCGAGGCGAGCTGCAACGGCTATTGCCCCCCGATGTGCCGGCCAAGGGCCTGACCAAGCCGCGGATCGTGGAGTGGCTGCGGCTCAATGCCGCGACTCCGCGTGTCTGGACGGCGTGGGATAACAGCGGCGACTTCGCGCTGCGCATCCTGGTGGCGCCGCTGATCGAACGCCTGCGCCTGATGTTCTTCGGCAATCTGCGCCAGGAGTGGTCGGAGTTCATCGTGGCGGACCTGGGCATCGTGCAGTACGAGCGGGTGCCGTTTCCCGATTCCGCCCGTGCTTTTCATACGCGCGAAGATGTCGATGCCTATCTCTGGCTGCATGGCGCGAGGCAGGAATTGGAAGAGGGCACGAGTCCCGCGGCCGCGCTGCTCGATGCGGTATTGCAGAAGTCCTTCGACTCGCCATGGCTGCGGCATCGACACGCCAAGCTGCGTTTCCTGATCGGCCGTCAGCTGGAACGCGAGGCACGCTGGCACGAAGCCCATCGCGCTTATGACGGCTGCGACCATCCCGAGGCGCGTCATCGCCTTGCGCGCGTGCTGGAGCAGCAAGGGCTCCACGCGGCGGCACTGGCGTTCGCTCTGGACGCGACGCGCATGCCGCGCAACGAAACCGAAACGCAGGCCCTGGGGCGCCTCATCACGCGCCAGCAGCGCCGCCTGGGGCTGTCGAAGGACGAGGCGCGCGGCCGGCCCGCCATCGCGGTCGACACCTTGACACTGCCCGCGCCGGCGTCGCCGCGCCCGGTCGAATACGTGGTGCGGGACCATCTGGCAACGCCGGATGCGCCGGTGTTCTACGTGGAAAACACACTGATCAACGCGCTATTTGGATTGCTGTGCTGGGATGCGGTTTTCGAGCCCTTGCCGGGCGCGTTCTTCCATCCATTCCAACGCGGCCCCGCGGACCTGCATGCGCCGGATTTCCACGCTAGGCGCGCCACGGCATTCGCGGCGCGGCTCGGCCGCCTGGACGACGGCAGCTACAAGGACGCCATCCTGGCGAACTTCGACGCCAAGGCGGGAATCCAGTCGCCGTTCGTGTTCTGGGGCGCGCTGGATCGTGACGTGCTGGACCTGGCGCTGCGGTGCATTCCGGCCGCGCATCTGAAACTGTGGTTCCACCGGATCCTGCAGGACGTCGGCGCCAACAGCTCCGGGCTGCCGGATCTGATCCGTTTCGTGCCGGCCCGGGCCGAATACGAGCTCATCGAGGTCAAAGGGCCGGGCGACAGGCTGCAGGACAATCAGCGGCGCTGGATGGCCTATAACGCCGCGCACGGCGTGCCGGTGCGGGTGTGCCGCGTCAAGTGGATGGGCGCCGGACAGGCCGCCGCGATCACCCCATCTGCCTGAGTATCGCGTCCACGAGCCCCGGAAAACGGCCGTCCAGCTCCGCCCGCCGCAAGCTGTTCTGATGCACCTTGCCCGCCACGCTGGTGCGCACCAGTCCCGCCTCGCGCAGGATCCGGAAGTGATGGGACATGCTGGATTTCGGGCGGCCGCCGTCGAGCTCGCCGCAGGTGGCCTCGTCCACGCGCGAAAGGTGCTGGACGATCTCCAGCCGCACCGGATCGCTCAAGGCATGGAAGATACGCTCCAGGACAAAGTCCTCTGGGGCAGGGTGGGTGTACGCGCGCATGGGGGCCGATTGTAATGTTTATTCGATAGTACGATAATTTTCGAACTAAGGTACTATAGATCGCCCAGAACGCCCGCACTCTCCAACGGAATCCGACAGATGTCCTCGCTATTTACCCCTTTCAAGCTCAAAGACGTATCCCTGCGCAACCGCATCGCCGTCCCGCCGATGTGCCAGTACAGCGCCGAAGACGGCCTGATCAACGACTGGCACCGTGTGCACCTGGCCGGCATGGCCCGTGGCGGCGCCGGTCTGGTTATCGTGGAAGCCACGGCGGTATCGCCGGAAGGCCGCATCACGCCGGGATGCACGGGCATCTGGAACGACGCGCAGGCCCAGGCCTTCGCGCCCGTGGCCGCGGCGATCAAGGCCGCCGGCGCGGTGCCGGGCATCCAGATCGCCCATGCCGGCCGCAAGGCCAGCGCCAACCGGCCCTGGGAAGGCGACGACCATATCGCCGAAGGCGATCCGCGCGGCTGGCAGACCATTGCGCCATCGGCCATCCCGTTTGGCGAAGGCCTGCCCAAGGTCCCTCGCGCAATGACGCTGGACGATATCGCCCGGGTGCGCCAGGACTTCGTGGCCGCCGCCAGGCGCGCGCGCGACGCCGGCTTCGAATGGCTGGAGCTGCATTTCGCGCATGGCTACCTGGGGCAAAGCTTCTTTTCGCCGCATTCCAATCAGCGCGATGACCAATACGGCGGCAGCCTGGAAAACCGCAGCCGCTTCCTGCTCGAAACGCTGGCGGCGGTTCGCAAGGTGTGGCCGGAGAACCTGCCCCTGACCGCCCGCTTCGGCGTCATCGAGTTCGATGGCCGCGATGAGGAAACCCTGGCGGAATCCATCGAACTGGTGCGCAACTTCAAGCGCGAAGGCCTGGATATGTTGAGCGTGACGATGGGCTTTTCGACCCCCGCCGCGCGGATCCCGTGGGCGCCCGGTCTGCTGCTGCCGTACGCCGAGCGCGTACGCCGCGAAGCGGATCTGCCGGTGTCCTCGGCCTGGGGCATCGACACGCCGGCATTGGCGGACGGCGCGGTCAGGAACGGCCAGCTCGATCTCGTGATGGTCGGGCGGGCGCATCTGGCCAATCCGCATTGGCCTTACTATGCCGCCCGCAAGCTGGGTATCGATCGGCCGTCGTGGACGCTGCCGGCGCCGTACGCGCATTGGCTGGAACGCTACGCCGTGCAGCAGGGCTGACATCCGGCTCAGGCCGCCGCGCCGCGCACGGCGGGACGCGCGGCCCGGCCCGCGCGCAGCCTGAGCAGCAAGGCCAGCAGCGCGGCCGTCGTCGCCACGATGGTGACTCCGAGCCAGCCGAAATTCGCCAGCGCGACGCTCGCCAGCGCGCCGCCCAGGGCCATGCCGACGAATACGCCCACCATCAGCACGGCGTTGAGCCGGCTGCGCGCGGCCTGATCGATGCCGTAGACGATGGTCTGGTGCGAAATCAAGGCGATCTGTATGCCCAGGTCGAAACCCACGGTGCTGGCGCCCAGCAGCCACAGTGCGCCGCTGGGCGGCAGCGTCGGCATCAGGGCCATCGCCGCGAAGGACAGGGTGGTCAGTCCGGCGCCGACGCGGCTGACCACGGCCGGACCGCGACGATCCGCCATGCGGCCCGCCACGGGGGCGGCCAGGGCCCCGACCGCCCCGGCGATCCCGAACGCGCCGGCCACGCCGGGTCCCATATTGAAGGGTTGCCCATGCAGCATGATCGCCAGCGTGGACCAGAACGCGCTGAACGCCAGCGACAGCAGGCCCTGTGACAAGGTGGCCAGGCGCAGCGTGGGGTGCCTGAGCCAGAGCTGGCCGACGGAACGCAGCAGCGCCGCGTAGGGCAGCTCGGTCGTCGGCGCGAACGCCGGCAGGCCTCGCCATAAGATCAGGCCGAGCAGCAGCACGGCGCCGGACGCCGCGTAGAACATCGCGCGCCAGCCGAAATGCTCGGCGACGATGCCGCTTACCACGCGCGACATCAGAATGCCCAGGAGCAAGCCGGTCATCACCGTGCCGACGGTCTTGCCGCGCTGATGGGGTTGCGCCAGGTGGGCGGCGGCGGGGACGATGTCCTGCGCCATGGTGGCCGAGAGCCCGATGATGAAGCTGGCGCCCAGCAGCGCGGCGATCGACGGCGCGACGCCGCTGGACAGCAATGCCAGGCTGAGGATCACCGCCTTGACCAGGATGATTTTCTTGCGGTCGTAGCGGTCGCCCAGCGGCGCCAGGAACAGGATGCCGGCGGCATAACCCAGTTGCGTCAAGGTCGGCAGCCAGCCGACGGTCCGGTCGCTGGCGCCGATCGCCGGGGCCAGGACGCCCAGCATGGGCTGGACATAGTAGAGCGATGCGACGCTCAAGCCGGCGGCAATGGCGAGCAGTAGCAGCAGCGCTCCCGATAATGGCCGGGCGCCCGGCTCGTGTTCATGCGCGGAATGAATGGCGGTCATGATGTAGTCCAGAAATGGTGCGGTACGGCATTGTGGCGCCTGGGAAGAACCCGTGGTAGACGGCGGGCCCGCACTTCGGTTATACGTGATACGCATAACCACACCTCCCTACCGTCATGACCACACCGTTGAGCCGCGGGTCGGAGACCCTGCCAGACAAAGGCGGCGCCGACCGGCTGACCTTGATCGATACGTTTGTCCGCATCGTAAATGCCGGCAGTCTCAGCGCCGCCGCCGAGCAGCTCGGCGCCACCCAGCCCACCGTCAGCCGCAGGCTGCAGGCGCTGGAGCGCGCCGTGGGCGTCCGCCTGATCCAGCGGTCCACCCACGGCATGCAGCTTACCGAAGACGGCCGCCGCTGCTATGACCGCGCCGAGGAATTGATCGCGTCCTGGCAGGCCTTCGACAGCGAAGTCCGCGGCGCCGGCCAACAGCCCGTCGGCACCCTGCGGGTGGTCGTCCCCCATGCCTTCGGGCAGCAGCGCTTCGTGCCGCCCCTGGCCACCTACATGGAGCGCTATCCCGGCATGCGGGTGGAATGGCTGCTGAATGACCACATGCCGGATTTCGTGGCCGATGGCGTGGATTGCGCCATACGCGTGGGCGAGGTCGCCGACGAGTCGGTGGTCGCGATCAGGCTGGGGGACGTGCCTCGCATCGTCGTCGCCGCGCCGGCCCTCCTGGCGGACGGCGCCGTGCCGGAACACCCGGGCGAACTTGCCCGGCTGCCCTGGCTGGCCTTGCGTACGTTCTACCGCGACGAGATCGCGCTGAGCCACACGGCCACCGGCGAGACCATACGGGTGCCTTTCCAGGCGCGCATGGCGACGGACAGCCTGTACGCCCTGCGCACCGCCGCGCTGCTGGGCCTGGGCATCTGCGCGGCGTCGACCTGGATATTCGAAGACGACTTGCGCGCGGGCCGCCTGCGGCAACTGGCGCCGCAATGGCAGGCCAGCGCGCTGCCGCTGTCCCTCGTCTATCCCGCCAGCCGGCTGCAACCGCGCAGGCTGCGCGCATTCATAGATACGATGCGCGAGGAGCTGGGACTATCGCTGGAGGCCGGGCGGCAGTAGGCGAAGGGCGCGAGCGGCCATTGCCCGAGAGGAGCAACCCGCTCAGTTCACCGTGATGTTCGCCGACTTGATCACCTGCGACCAGTGCGCGGTGTCCTTGGCCACGGTTTCTCCCAGCTGTTGCGGATCCTGGTAATTCACCCGCACGCCGGCTTCCTCGGCCGTCTTGATGACCGACGGCTCCCGCAGGCCCTTGCCCAATGCCGCGCTGATCTTTTCGATCACCGCGTCGGGCGTGCCGGCCGGGGCGAACAGCGCCACCCAGGCATCCAGCTCGAAGCCGGGGAAGCCTTCTTCCGCGGCGGTCGGGACGTCGGGCAGCATGGGATGACGCGCCGCGCCGGCGATGGCGATGGCGCGCAGGCGGCCGTTCTGGATATGGCCGATCACGGAGGGCGGGGTGGTGATGAACAGCTGCACGCGGCCCGACAGCACGTCCTGGATGGCGGGGCCGGAGCCCTTGTACGGGACGTGGATCATGTCGGTGCCCGTCATCTGCTTGAACAGCTCGGTGCCCACGTGCGGCACCGAGCCGCTGCCCTGCGATGCGTAGTTGATCTCGCCCGGATGCGCCTTGGCGTAGGCCACCAGCTCCTTCAGGTTATGCACGGGCAGCGAGGGATGCACCGTGACGACGTGCGGGGACACGGCCACCATGCCCACGGGCTTGAAGGACCCGGTGTTCCAGCGCAGGCCATTGAACATCGAAGGATTGCCGGCGTGGTACATGGAGTACGAGGCCAGCAAGGTGTAGCCGTCGGGACGGGCAGCGGCGACCAGCGCATAGGCGATGTTGCCGCTGGCGCCGGCCCGGTTGTCGACGACGACGGGCTGGCCCAGCGCCGTGCCCAGCTGCTCCGTGGTCAGGCGCGCGGCCAGGTCGACGATGCCGCCGGGCGGCACCGGCACGATGATGGTGATCGGATGGTTGGGGAAGTCGTTCGCCGGGCCTTGGGCGTGCGCCGCCGGCGCCGCCGCGGTCAATGCGAAGGCGGCGGCCAGCGATGCGCACGAGCGCGCGCGGAACATCGAGCGTATACGGAACATGTGAGCGTGCCCTGGTCAGTTGCCGCGCGCGAGTTCTTCGCGGACGATCCTGGCGCCGTCGGCCATGGCCTTCATCTTGCCGAAGGCGACTTCGCGCGGCAGGTACTTCAATCCGCAGTCGGGCGCGACGATGATGCGCTCGGGCGGCACGTGCGGGAAGGCGCGGCGGATGCGGGCGGCGACGATCTCCGGCGTCTCCACCTCATTCGTCGACAGGTCCAGCACGCCTAGCATGATCTGTTTGTCCGGCAGCGTTTCCAGCACCGAGCAATCCAGGTTGGACTGCGCGGTTTCGATGGAAATCTGGTGGGCCGAGCAGCCGCACAGCTCGGGCAGGAAGGAGTAGCCGGCCGGGCGCGCATGGATGACCGCCGCATAGCCGAAGCAGATGTGCACCGCGGTCTTGCCCTCGATGCCTTCCAGGGCGCGGTTCAGCACCTGAACGCCGAATTCGCGCGCCTTTTCGGGGCGGGCCTGCATGTAGGGTTCGTCGATCTGCACGACGTCCGCGCCGGCGGCGAAGAGGTCGCGGATTTCCGCGTTCACGGCCTCCGCGTAGTCCATGGCCATCTCCACCTCGGAGCCATAGAAATCGTTCTGGGCCTGCTGCGCCATGGTGAAGGGGCCAGGCACGGTGATCTTGATCTGGCGGTCCGTGTGGGCGCGCAGGAATTCCACGTCGCGCACCTGCACGGCGTGCTTGCGACGGATCTTGCCGACCACGCGCGGCACCGGGTTGGGATGGCCGCTGCGGTCGAGCGCCGTGCCCGGGTTGTCGATGTCCACGCCTTCCAGCGCGGTGGCGAAGCGGTTGGAGTAGCTCTCGCGCCGCATTTCGCCGTCGGTGATGATGTCCAGGCCGGCTTCTTCCTGGTCGCGGATGGCCAGTACGGTGGCGTCGTCCTGCGCCTGCTCCAGCCATTCCGGCGCGACGCGCCACAGTTCCTTGGCGCGGACCCGCGGCGGGAAGCGATCGCCGAGGCGTTTGCGGTCGATCAGCCAATCGGGCTGGGCATACGAGCCGACCAGCGTGGTGGGAAGCAGGAGGGACATGGAAACTCCGGGAGTAAGGCGGGATTGTGAAGAAAACGCGAACCCCGATTTATATGCGATACAACTTGAAATCGGTTTGCCGATAACTTGAGCCGATTTCAGGAAGTGCGCGCGGGGGCCAGCCGGAAGTCGTATTCCGCCGTCCAATACTGCGTGTCCATCTCGCGGCCGTCCGGCGCGCGGCCCGGCGGGTGCGGCTGGAACTCGACGATCAGGCTGTCGCGCACGCCGTACACCACGTCGGATTCGATATACGGGCTGTTCGCGACGAAGATATGCGTGGTGATGGCCACGTGGCCGGGCGCCGATACCTTGAAGTGGATATGGCCGGGCCGGTTCGGATGCTGGCCGAAGCCCGACACCATCCTGCCGACCGGGCCGTCCATGGGTATGGGGTAGTAGCTGGGGCGGATGGACCAGAAGGAATAGCGGCCTTCCGCGTCCGTGCGCAGGCGGGCGCGCGCCAGCATCTGGTCCTGGCCTTCGATCTGCATGTCGTAGACGCCTTCGCCGTCGCCGGACCAGACGTCCAGTAGCACGCCGGCCATGGGTTTGCCGGCCGTGTCGGTGACACGCCCGTGGTAGTAGGTGGGCTCGCCGCGCACGCCCTCCGCGATATTGCTGCCCAGTTCGCGATCCGGCGCGCCTTCCCAGTAGTACGGGCCTTGGACCGTCGCCTCGGTGGCGGGCGTGGCCTCGGCCCCGTCGCGCTCCTGCGCCGACGCTCTGGCCTGCGCCAGCATGACCACCTGCATGGAGGCCCCCAGCGTATCCGACAGCAGGATGAACTCCTGGCGCTTGTCGGTACAGGTTTGACCGGTGGCGGTCAGGAACTCGATGGCCGCCATCCATTCCTCCGGCGTCAGGTCGACCTCGCGGATGAACTCGTGCAGCTTGGTGACCAGCGTCGTCATCAGCAGGCGGTAACGCGGATCAGGCGCCTTGGCGATCCGTTCGAGGACGGTCCGCGTAAGTTGCAGCGGGTCGGACTGTTGCATGGAGCCTCCGTATTCTGTTTCTTGATCGGGGTTCAGAGATGGCCGGCGTGCCGCGCGGCGGCGACCCAGCGCACGCGCATCGGCTTGAGGACCAGAATGGACAATAGGGCGGCCGCCACGTCGAGCACGATGATGCAGTAGAAAACAATGTCCCACGAGCGGGTTTTTTCGAAAAGCAGGGCGGCGATCGGCCCGCCCAGCACCGACCCCACCGCGGTCGCGATCAGCAGATAGCCGAAGTTGCGGGCCGCGTGGCGCGTGCCGAACACGTCGGCCTGCAGCGATGGAAACAGGGAATAGATCTCGCCCCAGCCGAAGAACACCACCGCCGACAGGACGACGAAGGCGACCGGATTGGTGCCCAGCTTCAACAACAGGAATATGGCTACGGCTTCCAGCAGGAAAGCCAGCAGCATGGTGGGTTCGCGGCCTATCCTGTCCGATACCCAGCCGAAGAAAGGCCGGGTCAGGCCATTGGCGGCGCGATCCAGCGTCAGGGCCAGCGGCAGCGCGGCCATGCCCAGCACCAGGGTGTTGGACGTGATGCCGAAATGTGCCGCCAGGGCGCCCAATTGCGAAATCGCCATCAAGCCGCCGGTCGCGACCATGGCCATGATGGCGAACATCAGCCAGAACAGCGGGGTGCGCAGCATCTGGGCCGGCGTATAGCCCATCGGACCGGCGGCCGGCGGCACCAGTTCCGGATGCCGCTGCCGCGCGGAGGCATCGACGCGCTTCATGCCCAGCGCCGACAGGATGATGATCGCCGCCAGCGCGATGCCGAACATGACCAGCGTGTCCTTCAGGCCGCTGTCGCGCAGGCTGGCCGCGATGGGAAAGGTCGTGACGATGGCGCCCAGGCCGTAGCAGCCCGCCACCATGCCCACGGCAAAGCCGCGGCGCCGGGGAAACCATTGCACCATCAGTTCGACCACGGCGACGTAGACCCAGCCCGTGCCTATCCCGGACAGCACCCCATAGGTGACGTACAGCACCGGCAGCGAGGTAACGTAGGCCGAGCTCACCCAGCTGAGGCCGACCAGCAATCCGCCCATGATGACGAAGGTGCGCGAGGAAACGCGGGCGGCGAGTTCGCCATGGACCGGGCCGATCCCGCACTGGAAGATACTGAACAGCGCGAAAGTCACCTGCAGCGCGGATAGCGATACGCCCAGCGAGGCCTGCATGGGCTGGACGAACAGCGCCCATACGTATTGCGGACTGGAAATCGCCAGCATCGCGATCATGCCCAGGGCCAGCTGCAGCCAGGGCGTGCTTTCGCTGCGCCTGAGCGACGGCGCGTCCAGGGAGGACGTGGAAGGGTTGGGCGCGGACATGGTTTGTCTCCAGCATGGAAGCCTGATGGGCTTCTCATTTCTTGTCGGGTTGCTGTCCGAGCGAAGACTAAACGCTGTCCCTGGATGACAGAAATGATGAATTTCGTCAGTGATCAGTGATGCCGTCGATCGATGGCCGGATCCCTTGGGCTCAGCCCACCGGCATTCAGGAACCAGCTGCGCCGGACGGCGGCCGGCAGGATGGCCATGGCGTGATCGGCCACGGCATCCGGCCGCATATCAGGCGCCGCGCGAGGAGGCTGCCCCCGGTGGCTACGTCCCCTTCAACCAAAAGGGGCTTGGATAGGCCCGCGCTCATACGTACGATGCAAGGGCGTCCGTCCCGGGCGCCGGCGCGCGCCACCGCGTCACGCGCGCGCAACACCTTGAGGAGCGAATCATGCATACCAAGCGTCTGGTCGCAATGTCATTGCTCGCCGCCGCCATGGCGGCAGCAGGCCCAAGTGCGGTGGCCGATACGAATACGCCCCCGGGCCCGCCGGGCATGGGCTGGCGGCATCCCATGATGGGCGAGGGTCCGATGGGCCGTCAGTTCATGGGCGGCCCAGGCATGCAGGGCTGCCCCATGGCGGCGATGGGCATGGCCGCGCTGCCTCCCGGCAACGAAAAAATCGCCATGCAGATGCATGGGGAAATGATGAAGGCCATGGGCGAAATCCTGCTGAAGTATGCGGACAAGCTCGAGATGGCGCCCGCGCCATCGCCATCGCCGGCTCCCGCGAGATAGCCCCCCGCTTACGCGGACGCCCAAGCGAAAACCGGCGCCGCCGAGCCGGGCTGGCCGGCGTGGGACCGTGCCGGTCCGGTCGGGCCGGCACGGCCGTGCCGCGTGGCGGGTTAGAATCGCCGCTGCATTCAGCGATGGGTTTACTGGACGTTATATGGATTGGGTCCCGATAGTCTTCATCACATTCAAGGTTCTCGTATTCGGCACCGGCATGTTTTTCGCGATCAAGTGGCATCGCGATCAAGCAAAGAAGAAATGACGCAAGCTCTACTGCTTGTCCAAGCCGATCTTCCTGACGATGACGCCATAGCGGCCGTATTCGCCTTGCACTGATTCGCCGAAAACCCTGCCGTCCTTGTAGACCAGCGGCGTGTCCAGTTTCGCGGCGGCGTCCTGATAGGCCTGGGTATGTACCGCCTTGTCGCAGGCCGCTTCCAGCTTGCCCCGCACGTCGGCGGGCAAGCCCTTGGGCGCGATCAGCCCGCCCCAGACGGAAAACGCGATGGGATAGCCCTGTTCCCTGACGGTGGGGACGTCGGGATAGCCGGGCAGGCGCTGCTCGCTGAACAGCGCGATGGGGCGCAGCTTGTACTGGCGCGATACCGTGGGCGTTTCGGCGAAGATGTCGATCTGCCCGCCCATCAGGCCCGTCACCATCTCACCGGAACTCTTGTAGGGGACATGCAGCGCCGTGGCGCCCGCCGCGTCCATCAGGCCCTGCATGGACAGATGCAATACCGTGCCCGTTCCGGACGACCCGAAGTTCAGCTTGCCCGGCTGTTTCCGGGCCGCGTCGATGACATCCTGCAGCGTATGCCAGGGCGAGTCCGGTTTCACCATCATCATCAGGGGCACATCGTAGGTCCCGCACAGATGATCGAAACTCGCGGGCGTGTAGCCGGTATTGCGTATCGCCGGCTGGATCGCTTCCGGTCCTACGACGCTCAGCCCGATGGTATAGCCGTCATGCGGCGCGCGGGCCAGTTCGGACATTCCTATCGCGCCGCCGGCGCCCGCGCGGTTTTCCACGACTACGCCCTTGCCCAGGACATCCGTCAGCGACTTCTGCAGGATGCGCGCCATGATGTCGGAGGTGCCGCCAGGGCCGAAGGGCACGATCATGGTGATAGGCCGGGCGGGATAGCCGTCCTGCGCCCGCGCGGTGCCGGTCAGGGCCGCCACGGCGAACAGGCATGCGCCGGCGCGGCGCAGGAAACCGCTCAAGGGCGTATTGGGGAAGTGGTCAAGCTGGGGCATTACGTTGTCTCCGTTGTCGGTTATCGGCAAATAGACGCCATCACCGCGTCGCGGCCGCCGGCCGCACTGCGCGCGTGGCCGGCGCGACCCGCGGCGCGCCGCGGGCTTCGAATCAATACACGGTGCTGTTGAACGACTGGGCCAGGTTCGGCCGGATGGCTTTCACGAACGCGGTCGCCTGGCGCATCATCATCCCCATGTCCGAGGCGACCGCCACGAAGCGGTAGCCCAGCGCCAGGAACTGGCTGACCGATTCAGGCGTGGGGCCGACGATGCCGCAGGGTATGCCGGCCGCCTGGCTGCGGCGGGCGACGTCCTCGATGACCGCGACGACCTCCGGATGCGCGATGTTGCCGATGTGGCCCATGCTGGCCGACAGGTCGCCGGGGCCCAGGAACAGGGCGTCGACGCCCGGGACGGCGGCAATGGCTTCCAGGTTGTCAACGGCCTTGCGGGTTTCAAGCTGAATGATGGTGAACACCGAGTCGTTGGCGCGCGCGCCGTAATCCGCCGCCGTGCCATAGCCGCTGGCGCGGTGCACGGCCGCGAAGCCTCGTATGCCCTGGGGCGGGTATTTCGAATGGGCCACGGCCAGCGCCGCCTGTTCCGGCGTGTCGATGAAGGGGAACATCAAGGTCCCCGCGCCCATGTCCAGGGCGCGCTTCACGCGCACCGCATCGTTGGCCGGCAGCCGCACGACAGGGCAGGCGGGCGTGCCGGCGATCGCCTGCAGCGTGTACAGGGCGATGGCGTCATCCACCGGCACATGTTCGAGGTCCAGCAGCAGCCAATCGAACCCGGCCCTGCCCATGGCCTCGGCGGTGCTGGTGGCGCCGGACATCAGCCACGTGCCCAGCGGAATACCCGGCGCGGCCAGGCGTTGACGGAAGGGGTTGACGAGCAGATCCGATGTGGCGGTCATGAAGTTTCCCGGTGGTGGACGATAGGCCTGCCTGCCAGGCATGGCAGGCAGCAAAAGGTCAATAGATCGGAGGTTCCGGCGTGGGCGCGCCGCCTTGCAGGAAGGCGAAGTCGCAGCCCTCGTGCGCCTGTGTTACCTGCTCCTGGTACAGCTTCGCGTAGCCGCGGGCGTAGGCGCGCGCCGGCGGCCGCCAGGCGGCGCGGCGTGCCTGCAGTTCGGCATCGGAGACTTCCATATCCAAACGGCGCGCCCCGATATCCAAAGTGACGCGATCGCCCGTGCGCAGCAGCGCCAAGGGGCCGCCAACCGCGGATTCCGGCGAAATATGCAGCACGCAGGTCCCGTAGTGCGTGCCGCTCATGCGCGAATCGGAAAGCCGCAGCATGTCGCGCACGCCCTGGCGCAACAGCTTTTTGGGAATGGGCAGGTTGCCCCATTCCGGCATGCCGGGCGCGCCCACGGGGCCGCCGTTGCGCAGCACGAGCACCGTGTCCGCATCGACGTCCAGGTCGGGATCGTTCATGGCGGCCAGCATGGCCTCGTTCGAGTCGAATACCAAGGCCCGCCCGCTATGGCGCAACAACGCCGGCGTTGCCGCGGATGGCTTGATCACGGCGCCGTCCGGGCACAGATTGCCGCGCAGCACGGCCAGCGCCATGCCGGCCTCGGGACAGCCATCCGCCGGCGGCACCAGCGGATTGTCCAGGTCGCGGATCACATCGTCATCCTGGCATTCGACGCCACGGATGTTCTCGCCCAGGCTGGCGCCGGTGACCGTCAGGGCGTCCAGCGCCAGATGCGCACGCAGTTTATTCAGCAGCGCGGGCAGGCCGCCCGCATAGTAGAAGTCCTCCATAAGCCGGTTGCCTGACGGATACAGGTTGGCCAGCACCGGCACTTTCCGGGCGATGGCATCCAGATCGTCCAACGCCAGTTTCAGGCCGGCGCGTCCCGCCATGGCGGGCAGGTGGACCGCCGCGTTGGTCGACCCGCCCAAGGCCATGTATGCCACGACCCCGTTGCGCAGGCTATCCTGCGTCAGCAGGCGCGATGGCCGCAGGTCTTCCCAGACCATGTCGACGATGCGTTGGCCGCATGTCCATGCCATGCGCGAGTGCGCGGCGTCCATGGCCGGCACGCTGCTCGCGCCGGGCAGGGTCAGGCCCATGGCTTCGACGATGGCCGTCATGGTGCTGGCCGTGCCCATCGTGTTGCAGGTGCCCGGCGTGCGCGTCATCTTGGATTCCAGGGCGATCCATTCCGTCCGCTGGATGTTGCCCGCGGCGTATTCGTCCCAGTACTTGCGCGTGTGCGTACCCGCGCCTACGGTCTGCCCCTTGTAGCGGTCGTTCAGCATGGTGCCGGCGGGACAGTAGATCACCGGCAAGTCCATCGACAGCGCGCCCATTACCAGGCCGGGCGTGGTCTTGTCGCAACCGCCCATCAGGACGGCGCCATCCAGGGGCAGGCTGCGCAGCAGTTCCTCCGCTTCGACGGCCAGCAGGTTGCGATACAGCATCGTGGTGGGCTTGACCATCACTTCGCCCAGGCTGAGCGCCGGCAGCTCCAGCGGATAGCCGCCGGCCTGCAGGATGCCGCGCTTTACCGCCTGTGCGCGCTCGCGCAGGTGGGCATGGCAGGGCGAAAGTTCGCTCCAGGTGTTCAGGATGCCGATGACCGGACGGCCCATGAATTCTTCGCGGCTCAAGCCCTGCTGCTGCATGCGCTGGCGGTGGGCGAAACCGCGGATATTGTCGGTGGCGAACCATTTCTGGCTGCGCAGGGAGTCCAAGGTTCGGCGCGTGGTGTCGGTCATGCGGTTCATTCCATTCTGATATTCGCGCGTTTGACGAGATCGCCCATGGCGGCGTAATCCTTGCGCAGCAGCGCCTCGAATTCGGCCGGCGTGGACGACAGGATTTCGTAGCCCTGGGCGGTGAGAGTGCGGCGGAAACCCGGATCGGCCAGCACGGCGACCATGTCACCGGACAAAC
The DNA here is from genome assembly GCF_965137885.1 of Bordetella sputigena. Taxonomy (NCBI): domain Bacteria; kingdom Pseudomonadati; phylum Pseudomonadota; class Betaproteobacteria; order Burkholderiales; family Alcaligenaceae; genus Bordetella; species Bordetella sputigena. The sequence goes on along the minus strand of NZ_CBCSCA010000008.1, from coordinate 134,146 downwards.
GATCGACGATGTCCTTCGCGGTGCCGCGCCTTACCAGGATGCCGTTCCAGACGACGGAGTTCGCGTTCGCGATGCCTGCCTCCGCCATGGTCGGGACATCCGGCAGCAACGGCGACCGCTTGTCGTCGGCGATGGCCAGGGCGCGCAGCTTGCCGCTGTTCACCAGGGCGATGATGGCGGGCAGGTTGTGGAACATCATGGGTATGCGGCCGCCCAACAGGTCGTTCAGCGCTTCCGGGCCGCCCTTGTAGGGGATATGCAGCAGGCGTATGCCGGCGCGCAACTGGAACAGTTCGGCGGCCATGTGCATGGTGTTCCCGATGCCGGCCGATCCGTATTCCAGTTTGCCGGGACGCTGCCTGGCCGCCGCGACCAGCTCCGCCACGCTGCGATAGGGCGTCTGCGCGCCCACGACCAGCACGTTGGGCATGCGGTGGGTGAGGGTGACCGGCTGCAAGTCATCCAGCGGCGAATAACCCATGGACGGATAGATGTGCGGGTTGATCGCCAAGGTGCTGGTGGACCCCAGCAGGAAGGTGTAGCCGTCCGCGGGCAGCCGCCGCGCCGCGTAGGCCGAGCCGATGTTGCCGTTGGCGCCGGGGCGGTTCTCGATGATCACCGACTGGTGCAGTCGCGGGTCCAGGGCCTGGGCGAAAGGGCGCGCGAATTGGTCGGCCGCGCCGCCGGCGGGATAGGGAACGATGAAGGTCAGCGCTTTCTGGGGATAAGCGTCGCCCGACGCGCGGCTCGGGCTTATCGCGGCAAGCCCGAATGATGCCGCGGCGGCGGCCATGAGTTCTCGACGGTTCATGCGTGGTCTCCTCCGTTTATGCAAGTCCCTGGCGGTCCGGAATATCCGCCTGGGTACGTATGGTACCGGTACCATACAGAACAAAAGGTACCGGTACCATCGACATTGGGCGAAGTCTATAATGCGCCCCTTCCGCCGTCAAACACGGGCGGAGCCAGACTGGAGGCAACCGTTGGCCGGACGCAAGGCATCAACGCAGGAGGTGGAGCAGCCGGCTCACGCCGGGCGGCGCAAGATTTCCACCCATACCATCCATGACGTGGCCGCCATCGCGGGCGTCGCTTCCATTACGGTCTCGCGCTATTTCAATACGCCTGACAAGGTGTCGCCGGCGCGCCGCGCCCGCATCGAGGCCGCCATCGCCCAGACCGGCTTCGTACCCAGCCAGGCCGCCATGGGATTGGCCTCCGCCCGCTCCAAGGTGGTTTGCGCGGTGATACCGAGCATCGCGAATTCGGTGTTTTCCGAGACCGTGCAGGGGATGTCGGATGTGCTGCGTTCGTCCGGCTACCAGTTGCTGCTGGCCAGCAGCAACTACTCGACGGCCGAAGAGGAAAGCGCCGTACGCGCCTTCGCCGGCTGGCGTCCGGCAGGGATGATCCTGACCGGGCCATTGCACAGCGCACAGGTGGACGCGATGCTGCGCGCCGCGGCTTTTCCGGTGGTGGAAACCTGGGACGTCAGGCCCAACCGGCCTTTTCACCAAGTGGGCTTTTCCCATGAGCAGGTGGGATACGACCAGGCGATGCATTTGATAGAGCAGGGCGCGCGCCGCATCCGTTTCATCAAGACCGGTTTGCCGGAAGACTTTCGCGCGCAGCAGCGCGCGCTGGGCTATGTCCGGGCAATGGAAACCAAAGGACTGAAGGCGGAGGTTGAGACGCCGGCGGAAACCGACCCTTTCGAAGCCGGCGCGGCCGCCATGGCCCGCTTCGCCGCCACCAGCCCGCGGACGCGGCCGAAGGCGATTATCTTCGCCAACGACAATATGGCCGCCGGCGCCATACTCGCGGCGCCGGCGTGCGGACTATCGCTGCCGGCGGACTGCGCCATCGTGGGCTTCGGCGATTTTCCGATTGCCAAACGCCTCACGCCGGCGCTCACCACCGTGCATCCCGGGCGCTATGAAATCGGCGCGACCGCCGCGAGCCTGGTACTGCGCCTGATCGAGGGCGCGGATGGCGACAGAAAGCCGCCGGAGCCCCAATCCCATCACATCGCCACCCGCTTCCTGGTGCGTGCCAGCTCCAGCATGGCGGCCCGTGGCGCGCGTAAAGGCGCATAGCGCATTACGGTCCAGTCCGAGCGCGCCGGCCATCCGCGCCGGGATGGACCGAGCGCGTGCGTTTCGCGCCGTCAATCCTCCGCCGCGGCCTGCCGCAAGGTGACGAACTCTTCCGCCACAGTGGGATGCACGCCCATGGTGCTGTCGAAGATCGCCTTGGTGGCGCCGGCGCGCAATGCGACCGCGAAGCCCTGTATCACTTCGCCGGCGTCCGGACCGACCATATGCACGCCGATCACGCGGTCGGTCTTCTTGTCCACCAATAGTTTGACCAGGGTTCTTTCGCCGCTGCCGGATAGCGTATGCCGCAGCGCGCGGAAATCGGAGCGGTATACGGCCACGCCGTCATGGCCCAGGGCGGCGCGCGCTTCGGCTTCGGTCAGCCCCACCGTGCCGACGTTCGGGTGGGTGAAGACCGCCGTCGGAATGAACTCGTAGTCCACGGCGCGCTGGCCGGCGCCGAACAGGTGTTCGACGAGCGCCATTGCTTCGGCCAGCGCGACCGGGGTCAGTTGCTTGCGCGATGAAACGTCACCGATCGCATAAACCGACGGGACGCTGGTTCGATAATCCCGATCCACTACCACCGCGCCCTTGTCGTCGATCCGCACGCCAACCTGTTCCAGGCCCAGATCGGCGGTGTTCGGCACGCGCCCCGTGGCGAACAGCACGACGTCGGCGGCGCAGGTCGCTCCCATCCGGCTGGTCAGCACGAGATCGTCCTCTTTCCCGCGGGCCAGCGAGTCGACCGTCCAGTCCAGCTTGATGTCCACGCCCTTGCGACCCATCTCTTCGGCGACGAAGCGGCGTACATCCGCGTCGAAGCCGTTCAGCAGATGGTTGCCGCGATGCACCAGCGTGACTTCCGACCCCAGGCCGCGAAAGATCGAGGCGAATTCGCAGGCGATATAGCCCGCGCCCACCACCAGCAGCCGGCGCGGGACCCGCGGCAGATCGAACATGTCGTCGGAGGTCACGGCCAGCTCGCGTCCCGGGATAGCGGGCACGTAGGGCAGGGCGCCGGTGGCCACGACAATGTGCCGGGCGGTGTATCGCTCGCCATTCACGACGACGGTATGGGCGTCTGCCAGACGCGCGCGCCCGGCAATCACTTGCGCCCCGGACGAATCGAGCAGTCTGGCGTAGACCTCGTTCAGGCGGCTGATCTCGGCGGCCCGGGCGGTCTTCAGCGCCGGCCAATCCAGCGCCGGGGCAGGGCCGCGCCAGCCGTATCCGGCCGATTCGTGAAAGGCTTCCGCATAGCCGGCGGCGTAGCTCAACAGCTTCTTGGGAATGCAGCCGGCGTTGACGCAGGTTCCGCCCAGCGGCCCTGCCTCGGCCACGGCGACGCGCACGCCGCGCTGCGCCGCCATGCGCGCCGCGCGCACGCCGCCGCTGCCGGCGCCGATCAGGAACAGGTCGTAATCGAAATGCGGCTGCGTCATACAAGGATCCCGGCGAGTGGCAATGCGCGTCCGCTCGACCGCGACGGCGATAGGGGCGGCGCCCCGGCGGCGGACGTATATATCGGGATCGTCAGTGCGCCGCCGCCTTGGACGGCCGCGCGCGTATGGCTTCCTCGATCGGCTCGGTACCCCAGCCGGGACGATCCGGGACAATCAGATGACCGTCCTGGTATTCGGGCAGGTGGGTGAACAGCTCCTTGTCCCAGGGCAGGCGGTCGACGTCGGTTTCCATGATGCGGAAATTGGGCACCGCGCACGCGAAGTGCGCGTTCATCATTGTGCATAGATGTCCGTAGAAGTTGTGCGGGGCGATATTGACGTCGTGGATGTCCGCCAATGCCGCCATTTTCATCGATTGCCATACACCATTCCACACGGCGTCGATGATGGCCACATCCACCGCGTTTTCCTTCAGGAAAGGAAGCAGCTGCCGCCCGCCCAGCAGCGTCTCGCACGAGCTGATGGGATGCGGGCTCTGGCTGCGCACGTAGGCCAGCGCTTCGGGATTCTGCGAGTCGATCTCCACCCAGAACAGGTCGTGGTGGGCGGTTTCACGCAGTATCCGCAGCAGCCCCTCGGTCCTGGCGTTGAAGTTTACGTCGATCAGGATATCCATGTCCGGACCGGCGCCGTCGCGCAACGCGTCCAGATGCTCGCGCAGGTTGCGCAATACCATGCGGTCGACGTTCAGCTCCGGGTAATAGGGCGACGAAATGCCGGGTCGCCACTGGCGCATCGGCCCGCCTTCGTGCAGGAACAGGTTGGTCTTGAGGGCGGTGAAGCCGCGCTCGCGCACGTGCGCGCCCATCCGCTTCACATCGTCCAGGGACTTTATCGCGTTGCCGTAATACTCCGGATACCGGACCCGCCACGACATTGCGTGCGACCAATACACCCGCACGCGGTCGCGGATCTTGCCGCCCAGAAGCTCGTAGCAGGGCACCTTCAGCCACTTCGCCTTGGCGTCGAGCAGGGCGTTCTCGATGGCGCCGATGCCTTCGGACACCACGCCGCCCGCGGCCGGCCTGGTGCGGCCGAATGCATCGGCCTGGAATTGCTCGTGATCGGCGGGAGAGCGGCCGATCAGCAGGGGCTTGAAGTACTCGATGACGCTGGTAACGCCCGGCGAACCGTAGCCCTCGTCATACTCGCTCCAGCCGACGATGCCGGTGTCGGTCGTGATCTTCAGGAAGTGGTAGTCGCGCCATCCTGCGTCGCAGGCCATTGTCTCGATATTCGTTATTTTCATTGCTTGCTCCGGAATAGCGCTTTAACCAGGTGCGCCAGGCCTGTCTGCTTGCGATCTCGCTTCTTGGCCTCAATACGCGCGCTGGTAAAGGGCCAGCGCATCGGCCAGTTCGACCGTGCGGGGATTGTTCACGAGCAGCCGCTGTTGCTGCATGGCCTGCTCGGCCAGCGTCGGCAGGTCCGCCTCCGAAATGCCGACATCGCGCAACCGGGCCGGGACTCGCAGGCGGACGATCAGCGCTTCGAAATAGCCGGCCAGCGCGAGCGCGCGGTCCTTGTCGCTGCCGGCGGCAGCGGGAACAAGGATGCCGGCCAGCTCCGCATAGTGCGGCGCGGCCGCGTCGACGTTGAATCGCAGCACGGGGCCGAGCATGAGGGCATTGGAAACGCCATGCGCGACATGGAACAGTGCGCCGACCGGATAGGCCAGGGCGTGCACGGCGCCCACCGGCGCGTTGGCGAAAGCCTGCCCGGCGAGCATGGCGCCCAGCAGCATGTCGGACCGCGCGTCCAGGTCGGCGCCGTCCGCGCAGGCCCGCTCGATGGCGCCGCCCAGCAGGCGCAGGGCCTCGCGGGCGGCATGATCGGACAGCGGATTCTTGCGTACCCGGCTGGTGTAAGCCTCCACCGCATGCACCATGGCATCCACGCCGGTCGCCGCCGTCACCGCGGCGGGCAGCCCCAGCGTCAGTTCCGGATCGAGCAGGGCGACGTCGCACAGCAGCAGCGGCGACACCACGCCCATTTTGCTCTGTGCGCCGGTCGTGACGATGGCCACCGAAGTGGCTTCCGACCCCGTGCCGGCCGTCGTCGGCATCTGCATCAGGGGCAGGCGCGGACCCGCCAGGCGCCCGATGCCATAGGCGTCCGCGATCTGCTGGCCGGTGCGGGCGAGCGCCGCCACCAGCTTGGCCACATCCATCGACGAGCCGCCGCCGATACCCAGGACCACGTCGCAGCCGGCATCCCGGCAGGCCTGTACGGCTTGCTCGACAACCTCGACGGGCGGATCGGCGACGACACCGGTGAAAAGCGTCGTCGTGAAGCCGGCCGCGTCCAACGACGCCAGTGGCGGCCCCAGCACTCCGGCCCGGTGCAGGCCCGCGTCGGTCACCACGAAGACGCGCCGGCTCGCACAGCGGGCGCCCAGCAGTTCGCCCAGGCGGCGGGCCAGGCCGGCGCCGAGCAGGATTTCGGGCACGCTACGGAATTCGGTCAGATTCATACGATGTCATCCTGGGTTTGCCGGACGCGATCGTCAGCCGGCGTCCTTAGCCTTGCATGGGCAGGAATGCAGCATTCTCCTTTTCGAGCTGGGCGACAAGCCCCACCTCCCAGGATAGATAGGCCTTCATCGCGCCGGCGAGGTCGTCGAAATCATAAGGTCCGTACCAGACGTCGTCATTGTCGTCGGCCATGTGCGCGAATCCCTGCTCCAGCGTCAAGCCGGCCTGCTTCCATGCCGCCGTGCCACCGCGCAGGACGTATACCTCCGCCGCGCCCACGGCGCGCAGGTCTTGCGCCGCGTAGCAGGCCAGACTGCCGTCGTCCGAGGTCACGATGATGCGCCGGCCTTCCGATACGCCAGGCAGCGATGCACGGATGCGCGAGCGGACGGCGAACCACGCCCCCGGAATATGTCCGCGCCGGTATGACAGGCTATTGCCGAAATCCAGGATAACGGCGCCGTCGGACCGCCATATTTCGTAGGCTTCGGCCACGCCGATTTCGTTATCTTCGCGCGGCCTGTCGCGCAGCGGCGCGACGTGCTCGGGCCCGCGTTCCAGGCAGGGCGTGGCGTTCAAGCCGTCCGCCAGGACATAGACCTCTTTCCAGCCCATCTGGACCAGCCATGAGGCCGTCATCCGCGCGCGCACGCGGTTGTCGTCCACCAGCACGAGACGGGCGCGCAGCACACCGGCGTAATGTTCGGTGGACTGAATCAGCTGGCCGCCGGGGGCGCTGCGGGAACCCGGCAGATGGCCGGCGGCATACTCGTCGGGCGTTCGCACATCCAGAAGGAACAGGGTACGGTCCTGGTCCTTGCGCAACCGGTCCAGTTCCGCCGCGTCGATTTCGCGAACGCCGAACCGTTTGGCCACGCGCTCCGATGCGGCGATGGCGCGCGCCAGGCCGTCCGCCGTGGGCGGCGGCGCGACGTCGCGTGCGTCCTCGCGCAATTTGCCGCCGTTCAAATACCAGCCGGCCGTGCCGTTCTTCAGCGTAACCACGGGATTGGGTATGCCGGCATTGATGAGCGATTGCGCGCCGATAATGCCGCGCGTGCGCCCGGCGCAATTGATCACGATGGTGGTGCCGGGGCGTTGCGTCATGCTGAACGCCCGATACACCAGCTCGGCGCCGGGGCAGCTGACACCCCCCGGCACGCTGAACTGCTGGAATTCCTCGTAAGGCCGGCTGTCGAGGATGATGTGATCCTTGCCGTCGCGCTGCCACTGCTGCAATTCGGCCGCATCGATGCAGGGCGTGCCGTACAGATGCTCGATGTACTCGCCGAAAGCCTTGTTCGGCACGAAGACGCCGGAGAAGAATTGGTAGCCTTCCCGCTCCCATCCCAGCAGGCCATCCTGCAACAGCTTGACGTCGGTGTAGCCGCAAGCGCGCAGCAGCGCGGCGGCGCGTTCGGCCAGGCCCTGTCCGTCGCCGCTGTCCACCAGGACGATCGGCGTTGCCTTGCGCGGCACCAGCGCGGCGGCGCGCTGCTCCATGTGGCTCAGCGGCAGCGATATCGAATAGAAGATGTGCCGCGCTGAAAATGCGCCGGTTTCGCGCACGTCCAGCAGGGCGAGTTCCGACGCGCCGGCGATCAATTGCCTGAGTTCGCGCGCGCTGACGAGCGACCCCGGCTGTTCGTTTCCCGACCGTGTTTGAAGTGGAGCAGGGCTGGATGCACTCATGATTTCCTCGGTATGGTTGACCGGGAATCTAGCATGACGGTGTTAGGCGTATGTATGTATTTGCCTAGCTATAACTTCGGATCTCATGAAGTTACGGCTCCCACGGCCCGACAGCCGCGCGCATCCGCTTCGCGTCTATTTCCCGTCGGCGTCGCGTTTCCGTGGCGCGGCGCCGCGACGACCCAGCGCCTGGCGCGCCGTGACTTTCAGTGTCTCGAAGAGCGTGGCGATCAGCCGTTCCTTGGGCCCGGAAATGCGTTCCGCGAGCCCCACGTCGCGCATCATGGGCGGTTTGCCCAGCGGCACGATGCGCAGGCCGTAGAACCGGGCGATCGTGGTGTCGGACTGCGGGACGATCGAAACGCCCAGCCCATGGCGCACCATGACTTCGATGGCCTCGCGCGATTCCACGACCATGCTGGGGCGCAGCGCGATGCGGCGCTGGGCCAGGTGTTCCTCGATTTCCTGGCTGACCCAGAATTGCCTGCCGTAGCGGATATACGGAAATTCCCGCAACAGGGCTTCGTCGGTCTTGCCGCGCGCATGGGGCGGCGCGATCACCAGGATAGGCTCGCGCGCGAACTTGGTCCATTTGACGTTCGATACGTAGCCGCGAGGCTGGCCGAGGACGGCGGCATCGATCTCGCCATGCGATAGCTGTTCCAGCAGCGTCCCGGGACGGGCGTATTGCATCTGGATCTGCAGCCGCGGATGAGTGCGCATCAGGGTTTGCAGCGCGGGGGGAATAACGGTGGTGAGCACGGTCACCGAAGCGCCCAGCGTCAGCACGCCCGAGATGTCCGGCTGTTCCAGCACGGCCTCGCGCAGGCTTTCGTATTGCTGGATGATTTCCCGCGCGCGCAGGGCCAGCGAGCGGCCGGCCTCGTTCAGGCGGGCCGGCTTGCGCCGGCGGTCCAGCAGCTCGCACTGGTAGTCGGCTTCGAGATCGGTGATATGCGCGCTGACGGCCGGCACGCTAAGGAACAGGACTTCCGCGGCGGCCGTAATGCTTCCGTGATCGGCGACGGCCACTAGCGTTTTCAGTCTGCGCAAGGACATAACTTCAAGGAAGCCGAACTTAGGTTCTCGAAAAAACAGAATTGGCCTAAGAAGTTCGATGCTAGATTGTGATGGCCGGTTATCCGTGGCTTAGCCGGAAATAGCGCTTGCAGCATATCACAACGACACAGGAGACAATGCCATGAATAAACGCCGGTTATTGCGTGCGGTGGCGTGTACCGCGCTGGCCGCTTTCTCATTCGCCAGCCATGCGGCGTGGCCGGAAGGGCCGATCAAGATCATCGTGCCGTTCGGCGCGGGAGGCAACACCGACATCCTCGCGCGCATGGTGGCCCAGCAACTGGGCGAAGAGCTGCGTCAGCCGGTGATCGTGGAAAACAAGCCGGGCGCCGGGAGCATGCTGGGATCGCAGGTCGCGGCGCGGTCTCCGGCGGACGGCTATACCTTGTTGCTGGGCGGCATCGCCACCGTCTTGAACGACGTCACGTACAAAAAGCCGCTGATCGACATGCGCAAGGAACTGGTGCCGGTCTCCCTGCTGGCCACGGTTCCCAATTATCTGGCGGTCAATCCCAAACTGCCGGTATCCAGCACAAAAGAGCTGGTCGACATGTTGAAGGCCAGTCCCGGCAAGTACAGTTGCGCCAATTCGGGCGTGGGGACCAGCACCTATCTATCGTGCATCCTGTTCCGCGACCTGGCGAAGGTCGATATGGTGCTGGTGCCGTACAAGAGCGGCGTCCAGGCGTTGACCGACGTGATCGGCGGCAGCGCGACGATGGTGATGGTCAACGAATCGTTGCCTTATATCCGCCAGGGACAGCTGAAGGGGCTCGCGGTGACGTCGGCGGAGCCGTCGCCCTTGACGCCCAATCTGCCGCCTGTCGCCAAGACCCTGCCGGGCTATGACGTGACTTCCTGGTATGCGATTTTCGCGCCCGCCGGGACGCCCGACGCCATCGTGCAGAAAGTCGACCAGATGGCGCGCAAGGTGATGCACTCCAGGTCCGCCAAGGAAAAGCTCGACAGCCTGGGCGCGGTCGCCGGGACCATGGACCAGAAGCAGTTCGCGGTATTCGTGGACAAGGAACTGGACCGGTGGGGCAAGATCATCCGGCCGTTGAATCTGCAGCTGGACTGACCCGGGCACTGCCAATCGCGGGGCCGCCGAGGCGGCCCCGCATTGCATCGTATCGACGATGCGTATCAAACGATGGGACCGACGATACACGCCACGGCGTGTATCAACGGCGCCCGTCAACGATGCTTGTCTTCGTCGGCCATCGTGCGTTGCGCGGCCGGGCGCGCCATCATGCGCTGATAGTGGCCCGCCATCGCCGGCGGCAGCGGTATTTCGCGGCGGCCCGCCCACCATTCGATCAGGAAATAGCCGGCATCCAGGATGCTGAACTGCTGTCCCAGCGCGTAAGGCTTGTCGCCCAGCACGGCTTCCATGATACGCAGCCCATCCTCGATTACCTTGCGCCCCTCGCGCTTCACCAGCTCCGGATCGCCGTCCGGCGAGAAGGCGGCAGGATTGGCCAGGCGGCTGAAACCGCGCATATGCACGGTGGCGGCGATGTAGTCGAGCATTTCCTTGGCGCGGATCTGCTGCATGAAGTCATCGGGCAGCAGCCCGGCACGCGGATAGCGGTGCGCCAGGTACTGGCAGATGACCGGCATCTCGGTAATGACGCCGTCCTCCGTCCGCAGCGCGGGAACCTTGCCCTTGGGATTGACGGCCAGGTATTCCGGCTTTTTCTGGTCGGCGCTGGAAAAGCGCAACAGGTGGCGTTCGAACGGCTGGCCGATTTCCTCCAGCAACAGGTGGACAGCCATGGAACATGTGCCGACGGCGTAATACAACTTCATGCGGACCTCCCAGGAACGGTGCGGAATAAAAGTTACCGCCCCGAGGGGGCGGTCAGGTTTGCGGCCAGGCCGATGGCGCGCTGTAGATCATCGATCAGATCCCGTGGATCTTCCAGTCCGATGTGCAGGCGCAGCACGCCGGCCGTGCCGTCCCAGCTGGACTGGAAGGCCAGCTTGTCGGCGCGCGTGGGCAAGGCCAGGCTTTCGTAGCCGCCCCATGACGCGCCGATCGAAAACAAGGATAGATGGTCGGCCACCGCCGTGATGCGCCGCCAATCGAAGTCCTCGAATTCGACGCTGATCAAGCCGTTGGTGCCGCGGAAATCACGTTGCCACAGATCATGGCCGGGATGGTCCGGCAGGGCGGGGCAATAGACGCGGCGCACCCGCGGCAATTGGCGCAGGTGTTCGGCCACCTTCAGCGCGTTGCGGCCGTGCCGTTCCATGCGCACGTCGAGCGTGCGCAGCCCGCGCAAGGCCAGATAGGCGTCGTCGGCGCCCACGCAGAAGCCCATGGCGTCGTAGGTGGCGTCGAAGGCTTGCGCCAGGGCCGGATCGCCGAGGATGACCGCGCCTTGCATCAGGTCCGAATGGCCGGATATGTATTTGGTATTCGCGAGTACCGACACGCTCGCGCCCACGGCCAGCGGGTTGAACAGATATCCGGACGCCCAGGTGTTGTCGACCACCAGCGGGATGCCGCGGCGCGCGGCTTCCGCGCCCAATACACGCAGGTCGGCCATTTCGTAAAGGGTGGAGCCCGGGGTCTCGCTATAGATCATCGCGGTATTCGGCCGCAGGTGATCCTGTACGCGGTCCCGCGTCGCGCTGAAGAAGCTTACCTCCACCCCCATCTTGCGCAGCAGCGCCGCATCGATGCGCTTGATGGGCTGATAGACGTTGTCGCTGACGAGCACGTGCGCGCCCGCGTGCGTCAAGGCAAGAAAGGAGAGGGAAATGGCGCCCAGCCCGGAAGGGGCGAGCAAGGCGCGGCAGCCGCCCTCCAGCGCGCACAGCGCTTCTTCCAGCGCCCGATGCGTTTCCGTGCCATGGCGGCCGTAGGCCGATACGGTTTCGCCCGCATCGCGCCGGTGGTGGATCTCGTCCATCCGGTCGCAATCGTCGAACCGCACGGTGCTGGTCCTGACAACGGGAATATTGACCGGCGCCGTGCCATGGCGGCAATCCGGCTGGCCGGCGTGGATCAGGCGGGTGGCCGGACGCAACCCGGCGGGCCCGCTCATGCCGGCACGGCCCGCGTTGCGAGGCTTTTGCAGAAGCGGACGATACGGCGCGCGCCTTCCATGCATTCTTCCTCGTCGGCCACCAGGGCGAGCCGGACATGGCCGGCGCCCGGGTCTACCCCGTCGACCTCATTGGTGAGATACGTGCCGGGCAGCACCTGTACGTGTTCCTCGGCCATCAGCGCGCGCGCGAACGCTTCGTCGCTCATGCCGGTACGGCGGACGTCGACCCACAGGAAAAAGCCGGCCCGCGGCTCCTGCACCGGCAGCACCGATTGCAGCAGGGGGATGACCCGCCGGTACTTTGTTCGATAGCGTTCGCGATTGGCGTGGACGTGTTCTTCATCGTCCCACGCCGCGATGCTCGCGGCCTCCACGGCCTGGTTCATGCCGCCGCCATTGTAGGAACGGAATTGTTCGGTTTGCCGCAGCAGCGCCGCGTCGCCGGCGATGAAGCCGGATCGCAGTCCGGTCGCGTTCGAGCGCTTGGACAGGCTGAAGAACGCCGCCAGGCGCTCGTAGCCGGCACGTCCCAGCCGCGCGGCGGCTTGCAGGGCGCCCAGCGGGGGGACACCGTTGACGTAGATCTCGCTATAGCATTCGTCGGCCGCGATGATGAAGCCATGTTCATCGGACAGTTGGAAGAGCGTCCGCCAGTCGTCCAGCGTCAACGTATCGCCGCGTGGATTGTCGGGCGTGCAGACGAATATCAGCTGCGCGCGGCGCCAGATTTCCGCCGGTACGGCGGCATAGCGCTCGCCCATGCTGCCCGCGCCGTGCGTGGCGAAGTACCAGGGCGTCAGGCCGGACAGCTTGGTCACGCCGTCGTAGACCGCATAGCCGGGATTGGGGCAGATGACCAGGCTATCGGTGCGCGTCTTGTCCAGCACCGCTTCGGCAAAGGAGAACAGCCCTTCGCGTGCGCCGTTGACGGGCAATACCTGCGTGCGCGGATCCACGCGGGCCGGCGCATAGCGGCGCTCCACCCAGTTCGCAATGCTGCGGTGCATGGCGTCGGAGCCGCGCGTGGAAGGGTAGGCGTTGACTGTCCCGGCCGCGGCGGCGAAGGCATCGACCAGCACCCGCGGCAAGGGATGCCTGGGTTCGCCGACGGAAAAACGGATCAGGGGCTTGCCGGCCGGCGGCTGGATATCCGCAAGGAGGCGCGCCATACGCACCATGGGGTAGGGACCCAGCCGGTCGATGTAGGGATTGCTGGCGTTCGTCATCGTATGCCTTCAGATCGATGCCAGATCGCAGACGATCGGCGCCGCCATGTATTTCTTGTTGTAGCCCGTGACGGTGCCGGCCTCCACGTCGTAGCCCTGCCGGCCGTCGAGCGTATCCAGGGGTCTGCCGTACAGGTGCAGGTGGCGTATGACCTCGCTGCCTTCGCCATGGATACTGTGGATGTCGTCGGGCATGAAGCCCACCGTCGTTCCAGGCTGCACGACCACCGTGCGCACGTGTTCCAGCTTCGCGCGCCCGGGCACCGAGCCGTCATCGACCCGGCGATAGACCTTGTTCGTCTCCGCGCCCTGCAACGCCGCGATGGCGGCCCAGGTGGTGTGGTCGTGCGGCTTGCTGCTCTTGCCCGGCAGCAGCACATTCAGGTAGAGCGCGATGCCGTCGTCCGGTTCCCGGTGCAGCTGATACAGGGCCATGCCGGCGGGATCGCTGGATGGCGGAAAACTTTCCGGATCGAACAGGCCGGGTGTGGCGGCCAGGGTGGCCAGGGCGGACTGGATGTTCCGCAACGCTTCCGGCGTCACGTCGCGACCGTCCAAGGCGGTGCGCACCTGCTCAATCAAGGATAGGACCGCTTCGCGCCGTCGCATGCCCTTGGTCCGATCTACCATGTCAGTCTCCTTTCGCGCCCGTGAGCCCGGGGTCGGCTTGGTTCTGTGGCAGAGCGTAGCACGGGGAAATTCAGCTCAATTACGTTTTTTCCCGTCCTTAACTTCAGCGGCGATGAAGTTATGGCAAGCCCGGTCAGGCGCCACGGGCCCGGCGCCGCGGCGGCCTGCCGGTGGACTCCCGCACCACGAGGGTGGCGTCCACTTCATGGTGCAGGGGCGCCGCTTCGCCGGCCAGGGTCCGCACCAGGTACTCGCCGGCCCGGGTCCAGACCTCGTCGGTAGGCAGGTGCATGGTGGTCAGGCTGGGCCGCAAATGCCGGCTCCACTCCAGGTCGTCGAAGCCCATGACCGACAGATCGTCAGGCAGCCGCAGTCCCTGGCGTTCCGCTTCCAGAAGCACGCCATAGGCCAGCACATCGTTGCCGCAGATGACGGCGGTGGGACGCGGATCGCGCGCCAGCAGCGTGCGCGCCGCCTGCCGCGCGTCATCGAGCTTGTAGGGCACTTCGATATGCCACTCTGGCCGCAGGTCGAGCCCGGCGGCCTCCAGCGCCTGGCGTATGCCCTGTACCCGCGCCGAGGCCCGGTCGTTGTGGCGGGCAAGGGCGGCGACCACGCCGATATCGGTATGGCCCAGGCTCAACAGATACTCGCAGGCCCTGCGCGCCGCGCTTTCGTTATCGGCGCCGACCGACGCATAGGGTTTGTCGGGATGGTAGACGCCCACGTTCACGAAAGGTATGCGTTGCATCGCCAGCAAGCGCCGCAGCGCGGGCGTATGCACGTCGCCGCGCAGGATCAGTCCATCTATCCCGCGGCTCACCATGTTCTGCGCCTGCCGGTGCTCGACCTCCGGGTCGTAGCCGCTGGTCGCCAGCAGAAGCAGATAGTCCTGCGAAGAAAGATAGCGCTGCAGCGCCTCGATCCCGCGCGCGAACATGGCATTGTCCACGGTGGGAATGATCGCCCCTATAGTGCGCGTACGCCGTGACGAGAGGGCGCGCGCCGCCGCGTCGGGGATGTATCCGAGCTCCGCGATGGCGGCATCGATGCGGGCCCGCAGCTCCGCGCTGACGCTGGCCGGCGTATTCAGGGCGCGCGATATCGAGGCGGTGGAGACACCCGCCATCCTGGCTACCTCGCGTATACCCACCGCACGGTTGGATTTCATGAAACAGTTTTCAGAAAACGGCGCCGCCAGCGGGCGACTTCCGCACTGTATCAGAACCGACGTCGTCCACAAGGCGTAAGCGCAGGTAAAAACGACGCTGAAACGTGTTCCCGGGGGTTGACACGAATTTCCGCGGCGACTCATACTTCTGAAAACGGTTACATGAAAGAGCCGGTGTGACGGTGTACGGATCGCGCCAGGCCCTCACAGGAGACAAGGCATGCACAGCGCACTACGTGCCGTGGTCGTCGGCATTTCCTTCGCCACGTTGCTATCCGCATCCCCCCGCGCCACGGCCCAGGCCTTCGATTGGCACAAGTACGCGGGTACGCGCATCACCTTCCTGGCCAACAACAATCCCGTGGCCAATGCCCTCGTCAAGCACAAGGACGAGTTCGAAAAGCTGACCGGCATCGAGTTGAAAGTCGACGCCTACCAGGAGCAGCAGATGCGCCAGCGCCTGGTAACCAGCATGAACGCGCGCAGCAGCGAGGTCGATGTCTTCATGTCGCTGCCGTCGCGCGAAGGACTGCAATTCGCCCGCGCCGGCTGGTATGCGGACCTGACGCCCTATCTGGCGAATGCGGTCGCGCCGGACTATGACGCCAAGGACTTCAGCCCCGGCCTGGTCAAGGACGCGACGGTGGACGGCAAGCTCATCGGCGTGCCGCTGAATCTCGAAGGTCCGGTGCTGTACTACCGCGGCGACATCTTCAAGAAATGCGGCGTGGCGTTGCCGGCCGACCTGAAGGATATGCCCGCGCTGGCCGACCGGCTCAAGAAATGCGAGCCCGACCTGACGCCTTTCGTCTCGCGCGGACAGAAGCCGGCGCTGCCGTTTACCTACAGTGTTTTCCTGCACAACATGGGCGGCAGCTATATGCAGGACGGCAAGTCGGCGCTCTGCTCGCCGGCCGGCGTCGCGTCGATCCGGCTCTATGCCGGACTGCTCAAGGACTACGGGCCGCCGGGGGTGGTGAACTACAGCTTCTACCAGATATCGTCGCTCTACAAGGCCGGCCGGGCCGTGATGGCCTTCGAGTCGTCCAACGAACTGAGCACGATCATGCAGGGTGGCGCGCGCGAAGGCGACACCAATGTGGCGGTGCTGCCGGCCGGCGCCGGCGGTTCGCATCCGACCATGATCGGCTGGACCATGGCGGTGTCCAACTACAGCAGGCACAAGGACGCCGCGTGGCTGTTCCTGCAGTGGGCCAGCAGTCCCGCGATGCAGAAGAAACTGGCCCTGGAAGGCATCGCGCCGCCGCGCGTGTCCGCCTTGCGGGATCCCGCCTTCACGGCCTGGGCCGACCAGCAGCCCGCGCGCCGGCAGTGGGTGGCGGCCCTGGATCAATTGAGCCGCACGGGCACGGCGGAGGTCGGCTATCCCATCGTGGCGAATCCGGCTTCGCGCGAGTTCATCGGCCAGGCGGTGAACGACGTCATGCTGGGAAGCCGGCCGGCGGAGCAGGCCTGCACGCAGGCCGACCAGTCCTTGAACGACCTCATCGCCAAGGAATAGCAATGTTCGACTACGAACCAGGCCATCGCGTGCTTATCGTAGGCGGCGTGGGCGATATCGGATCGGCCATGGCGCGGGCTTTCCTGGCCCACGGCTGCGAAGTGATCGCCACCGGCGTGGATGCCGCGGCGGTGCGGGACAGTCGCCTGCGACCGCAAGCCGGCCTGACGCTGGACGCGCTGGACATCACCGACGATGCGGCGGTAGGCCGCTTCGTCGGCGGGCTCGGGCACCTGGACACGCTGGTCAATTGCGCGGGGATTCTTGCGCGGGGCAAGGAATTCGAGATCGCCACTTTCCAGCGGGTCATCGACGTCAACCTGACGGGTACTTTCCGGATGTGCGCGGCATGCCAGCCGCTGCTGGCGGCGAGCGGGCGCTGTCCGAGCATCATCAATACCGCGTCCATGAATGCCTACGCCGCCTTGCCACTCATCCCGGCATATTGCGCCAGCAAGGGCGCGGTGGTGATGCTGACCAAATCGCTGGCCGTGGCCTGGGCCGGGCAGGGCGTGCGGGTGAACGCCGTGGCGCCCGGTTATGTGGAGACCTCATTGAACGCCGAGGGACGCAGCGATGCCGCCCACTATGCCCGCATCCGCGAGCGCATCCCGCAGGGCCGCTGGGCGCAGCCGGATGACATTTCCGGCAGCGCGCTGTTCCTCGGCTCGACCGCGGCCCGCTACATCACCGGGACCGTGCTGCCCGTCGATGGCGGGTTCCTGGCTGGCTGAGCAGCCGCGCATATACCGAGGAGCGGCACAGATGAGCGCGCATACGAGCAACTATCAGGGCCTGCAGGCACGCCGCGGTTCCATGGCGTCGCGCGCGACGAAAATCCGATCGCGCGCGTTCGGCACCTCCGGCAAACTGGCCGCCATGTCGGCACCGGCGCTGTGCTTCACGGTACTGCTGATCGCCTTTCCCTTCGGCTATACGATCTGGCTCAGCCTGAACGAGTTTTCGCTGGGCGGCGCCATGCATTTCAACGGCGGCCTGAACTATGTGCGCATGGTACGGGACGGGGAGTTCTGGCATGGGCTGAAGATCACGCTGGCGCTATACGCCTTGTCGCTGGCGCTTCAACTGGTGCTGGGCACCTACATGGCGATGCTGCTGCATGGCTCCCGCCGCCTGTCCGGATCGATGCGCACGCTGCTGATCTCGCCGTTCGTCCTGCCGCCGGTGGTGGTCGGCATGATGTTCGTCGTCATACTCGACCCGGCCATCGGCGTGGCCAACTGGCTGCTGCAGCAGGCCGGGCTGCCGCCCTCGGAATGGCTGGCGTCGCCCACCTGGGTCATCCCGACCATTGCCTTGCTCGATACGTGGCAATGGACGCCTTACGTGGCCCTTATCGTCCTGGGCGGCCTGCAGTCGCTGCCGCCCAATGTGTACGAGGCGGCGCAGATCGACGGCGCGTCGCGGCTGCGCATATTCTTTCGCATCACGCTGCCGCTGCTTGCCCCGACGCTGGTGACCGCGGCGATCCTGCGCAGCGTGGACCTGCTGCGTTTCTTCGACATCATCTACATCACGACGCAGGGCGGCCCCGGCAATGCGTCCAACACGCTGAACATCTACGGCTTTCGCAAGGGCTTCGAATTCTTCGAGATGGGATATGCCAGCGCGCTGATGGTGACCCTGTCCACCATCGTGCTCATGGCCGTCATCGTTCTGGTGCGCGCCAGGAAGCGCGCCGCCTGGTAGGAGAGGCCGATGTCCGAACGCATGCTGAACAGGCTCAATGCGCTGCAACTGGCCCTGGTGGCCGTCATCATCCTGGCGCCGGTCGCCTGGATGGTCATGGCCTCGTTCAAGGGGCCGAACGACGTGATCGCATATCCGCCCGCGCTGCGCTTCGCGCCGACGCTGGACAACTATCGGCAGCTGTTCGAAACCACGCCATTTCTGGCGTACACCTGGAACAGCGTGGTGGTGACGGCCGGTTCGACGCTGATCGGCATCCTGCTGGGCGTGCCGGCCGCCTACGCCGTGTCCTGGACGCGCATCACCTGGCCGGCCACCGTCACGCTGATGGCCAGGATGGCGCCGGGCACGCTGTTCCTCCTGCCCTGGTACGTCATGTTCCGCCATTTCGACCTGATCGGTTCGTACACCGCGCTGATCCTGACGCATGCGGTGATCACCATGCCCATCGTGATATGGGTGCTGCTGCCTTTTTTCGATGCCATCCCGCGCAGCGTGCTGGAAAGCGCCCAGGTCGACGGTTGCGGGGTATTCCGCATCCTGTGGCGCATTGCCTTGCCGCTGGTCATGCCGGGCCTGATCGTCGCCGCGATCCTGGCCTTTGTGTTCTCGTGGAATTACTTCCTCTTCGCGCTGGTGCTTTCCGATGGGGACACCAAGACGCTTATTGCCGCCTCATTCAATTTCGTCGGTGAAGGTTCGACCAACTGGGGCGGGCTGATGGCGGCCGCCACGCTGATCGCCTTGCCGCCGTTGCTGCTGGCGTTCGCCGTGCAGCGCCGCCTGGTCGGCGGGCTGGCGCTGGGTGCTGTAAAGGGATAGGAGTCGTTGATGAAAGCTGCCGTATTCCATGGCGACAAGCGGGTCACGATCGAAGACGTGCAAGCCCCCGTCGCCGCCTCGGGCGAAGTACTGCTGAAAGTGGCGCGCACGGCGCTGTGCGGATCCGACACCAAACTGTGGATCAAAGGCGCCAACTACACGCCGGGACACGAAATATTCGGCGTGGTCCAGCAACCCGGGCATCCGATGCACGGCAGGCGCTGCCTGGTGTACATCCCGGTGCACTGCGGCCATTGCGAAAGCTGCATGCGCGGCGACACGCAAATGTGCCTGAACGAGTCCGTGCTGGTCGGCTGGAACCGGCCCGGCGGGTACGCGGAATACCTGGCCGTGCCCGAGCGCTGCCTGCTTCCCGTGCCCGACGACATCGAGGACGACGTCGCGCCGCTGTTGCTGGACACCATAGGCACGGCCGCGCATGGCATACGCTTCGTTCGTCCCCTGGTGCCGCCTTCGGACGCCGGGCCGGTGCTGATTACCGGCGCCGGTCCCGTCGGCATGGGCGCATTGGTCGCGCTGCAGAACATGGGCTATGAGGAGGTCTACGTATCCGACCCGAAGGAGGAACGGCTGCGGCTGGCCGCATCCTTCGGCGCGCGCCGCTGCGCGGTGGACGACGACACGCGGCGTTTCAAGTTGATCGTGGAATGCAGCGGCGCTCACGCCGCCCGCAGCCGCGGCATGGAAATCGTCGCGCCGCGCGGCGTACTCATCCTGATCGGCGAAAACGACCAGCCATGGCCGGTGCAGGAAAACAAGGCCATCCGCCGCAAGGATTTCTACATGGTGCGGACCTTCTATTTCCCGATCGCCGATTTCGCGCTGAACGTGGAATTGCTGCGCAAGGAGAAGTCGCGCTACCGGCGCCTGGTCGACGCGCAGTTCGGCCTGGACCGGCTGCCGGAGATGTTCGGCCGTTTCGTCGCGGGCGAACTGGTGAAACCCCTGTTGTCCTTCGCATGAGGCAGACATGGCATCGATACGGCTTCAGCGCCTGGTAAAGAAGTTCGCCGGACACACCGTCATTCCCAAATTGGACCTGGAGGTGCGGGACCGCGAGTTCCTGGTGTTCGTCGGTCCATCCGGATGCGGGAAATCGACGCTGCTGCGCATCATCGCCGGCCTGGAAACCGTCGACGAGGGCGAGGTCTACATCGATGACCGCTGCGTCAACGACGTCACGCCGGCCCAGCGCGACATCAGCATGGTGTTCCAGGACTATGCCCTGTATCCCCATATGACCGTGCGCCAGAACATGGCGTTCAGCCTGGAAATGCGCCGCATGGCGCGCGACGAGATCGACCGCCGCGTCCAGCGGGCCGCCGCCATGCTGCGGATCGAGGAATACCTGGACCGCAAGCCGCGCGCGCTGTCCGGCGGCCAGCGCCAGCGCGTCGCCATGGGCCGCGCCATGGTGCGCAATCCCAAGGTATTCCTGTTCGACGAACCGCTGTCCAACCTGGATGCGAAGTTGCGCGGCGAAGTCCGCACCGAAATCAAGGCGCTTTCGCAGGCATTGCAGACGACCATGATCTTCGTCACGCATGACCAGGTCGAAGCCATGACGATGGCTGACCGCATTGTCGTGCTGAAGGGAGGCGTCGTGCAGCAGGTGGGAGCGCCGGAACACGTGTACGCCAACCCGGTCAATCAATTCGTCGCCGGTTTCATCGGTTCTCCTTGCATGAACTTCTTCAAGGCCGCCGTCGATGGACACGGCGTGCGGCTGGCCGATGGCACGCTACTGCCGCTGCCCGGCGAGGTACTGCACCCGCTGCAGCGCCAGGCGGTCCGCGAGGCCGTGCTTGGCGTGCGTCCGGAGCACCTTCGCATCCTGCCCGACGGCCAGGGCCCCCTGAAAGCGCGAGCCTGCGTGGTGGAGCCCCTGGGTGCCGACACGCTGGTGCATTTCGATAGCTGCGATGCGCGCCACGTGGTTCGCGCCGATCCCCAGATCCGCGTGCGGCCGGGCGATATGCTGAGCCTGGGTTTCCGTCCCGAATGCGCCCACTTCTTCCATGGCCCCGAAGGGCGCAACGCCCGTCCGGTGGAGACCGTGCAATGAAAGCGGAGGCGATGCCGTCGGATATCGGCGCCATCCGCGCGCCATCCCTGATCTGCCTGGGGCTTTCCGCATTCGATCTGACCTGGGTAGTGGACCGGCTGCTGCCCGGCGGCAAGGCCCGCGCCGGCGAACACCACGAAGGCGGCGGCGGCATGGCCGCCAACGCGGCCGTCGCCGCCGCGCGGCTCGGCGCAAGCGTCCGTTTCTGGGGAAGGGCCGGCGACGATCTCGCGGGTCGCGCCATGCGCCAGGAACTGGCGGATCTGGGTGTGGACGTCAGCGATTTCCGCTTGTTTGAACATGCGCGATCGTCGGTGTCGGGGATCCTGGTGGACGCCGAGGGCGAACGCACGATCGTCAATTTTCGCGGCGAAGGCCTGCCCGACGATGCCGCGTGGCTGCCCCTGCGGCATGTCGCGGGCAGCGACGCGGTACTGGCCGATCCGCGCTGGCCCGACGGCGCATGCGCGCTGTTCGCGCGGGCGCGCGAGCTGGGCGTGCCCAGCGTGCTCGATGGCGACGTCGCCGATGCCGCGATATTCGACCGCCTGCTGCCCTTGACCGACTTCGCGGTATTTTCCGAGCCGGGGCTGGCCGGATATGCGGCCGGCATGGACGACGTCGGCGCGCGGCTGGCCTATGCACGCCGCCGTGGTTGCCGCGTGGCGGCGGTCACCTTGGGCGCGCGCGGCATGGCATGGGACGCCGGGGAAGGGACACGCCACATGCCGGCCCGCAAGGTGCGTCCCGTGGATACGACGGGCGCGGGCGACGTGTTCCATGGCGCGCTCGCATATGGACTGGCGCTGCGCTGGCCCATGGAGGACGCGTTCCGATTCTCGGCGGCGGCCGCTGCCTGCAAATGCCTGCATCGCGGGGGCAGGTCGGGCGCGCCCGATCTGCAAACCGCCTGGACTTTCCTACATCGATCCGAGGAGTAGACATGCCTGCCGAATTGCGCCTGGGCAAGACCTGGGGCCTGCGCCGCATGGCGACCGACCAGGGCCACTTCGCCATGGTGGCGCTGGACCAGCGCCCGCCCATCATCAACCTCATTGCCGAAAAGCGCGGCGTGGCGCCCGACGCGGTCGCCTACGCCGACGTCCTGGAGGTGAAGCGCCTGCTGGTGGACGCCCTCGGCGGGCATGCGAGCGCGATGCTGTTCGATCCCAACTATGCCTTTCCGGCAGGGCTGCAACGGCTGCCGGCCCGAACCGGCCTGGTGGTGACGCTGGAAGATCATCGCTTCGAAGATACGCCGGGCGGACGCCGGTCGCATTCCATCCGCGATTGGAGCGTGGAGAAGATCAAGCGGGTGGGCGGCGATGGCGTGAAAGTACTGGCGTGGTATCGACCGGATGCCGAGCCCGAAGTCCGGCAGCATCAACAGCGCTACGTCGAAGCCATCGGCCGGGAGTGCCGCAAGTGGGATATCCCGCTGGTGCTGGAATTGCTGGTGTACCCCTTTGCGCGGTCGGCCGGCCATACCACCGATTACGTGGAGTCGCCGGAAAAGCTGCCGGAACTGGTCATCGACAGCGTGCGCGAATTCGCACACCCGCGCTATGGCGTGGATCTTTTCAAGCTGGAAAGCCCCTTGCCGGGCGCGTCGCTGCCGGTCCGCGACGGCGGCGACGCGCATCGGGCCGCCCAGGCATGGTTCGACCGCATGGGGCAGGTGTGCGCGCAGGCCGGGATCCCCTGGGTCATGCTGTCCGCCGGCGTAACCGGCGAGCAATTCCTGCGCGTCATGGAGTATGCATACGCGGCCGGCGCCAATGGTTTCCTGGCGGGCCGGGCGATCTGGGGACAAGCGCTGCGCAATTATCCGGATGTGGCGCGGTGCGCGTCCGTGTTGCGGGAGCAGGGCCGAGATACCCTGCGCCGTCTCGGCGCCTTGACCTCAGCCAGCGGCAAACCCTGGGTGCCGGGCTATGGCGCGCTGGAAGAGATGGGCAGGGAAGGGCAGTTCTGCGCGGCCTACGCCTGAACCGCCGCGCGTGACGCGATGGGGGCGCGGTGGGCGCTGGCACCTCGCCCGTGGGCACTCCGCGCCACGCCGTGCCCACGGCTTGCGCAGGCGGCGAACCAGCGATCAGAACGTCGCCTGCGGCAACTGCCGTTTGTCGAAGACCAGGTGCGCCTGCGCATCTTCGGGGATGGGTGGCAGGCTGGCGTCCCACGCGCGCCAGGCCTCCATCAATTCCGCCAGCTTGCCGGGCTCTCGGTCGCGCAGATTCGCCCGTTCCCGTTCGTCCTTGGAGAGATCGAAAAGGTAAGGTATCCCTTCGACCTGCAGGTACTTCCAATCCCCGCGGATCAGCGCCCGCTGATCACGATGTTTCATACGCCAGCAAAGATCGCGCTCGGCGATGGGCGCCTCGCCGCGCAGCATGGGCAGCAGCGATATGCCATCGAGCGGGTACCCTGGCGCCGCGCTCACGCCGGCGGCGTCGAGGAAGGTTGCGGTCCAGTCCATGGTCATGTGCGGAAGGCCGCTAAGCACCTCACCCGGAAGGCCGTTCGGCCAGCTCGCCACTACCGGCACGCGTATGCCGCCTTCGAGCAGATCCATCTTCTGGCCGACGAAGGGCCAGTTGTTGGAAAAGCGCTCTCCGCCGTTATCGCTGGTGAAAACGATGAAGGTGTCTTCGAGAATGCCTTTCTTTTCCAAGGCGGACACGATCCAGCCCACGCCTTCGTCCATGTGATGGATCATGCGCTGGTACGTGCGTATCGAACCGCCGTCCAGGTGTTTGCCTATGCCGGCGATGCGCCGCGATTCGTCGGCGTCCTCGCGCGTCAGCCACGGCCAGTGCGGCGCGCTGTAGTGCAGGCTGAGCAGGAACGGCCGCGTATCATCCGCGGCCGAAATGTAGTCGCAGGCACGCTGGCTCAATAGATCGGTAAGGTAGCCCTGGCGCTCGATCGCCTGGTCGTTCTCCCACAGGTCCGGCTTGCCGCGCGGATCGCAATGCGCGAAGTAATCGGAGCCGCCGGCATGGAAGCCGAAGAAATAGTCGTAGCCGGATTTCGTCGGACCGAAACGGGGCGCGGGCCCCAGATGCCACTTGCCTATCAATGCCGTGTCATACCCGGCCGCCCTCAACAGGGAAGGCAGCGTCGGGTGCTCCGGCGCAAGCCCCAGGACCTTGTCGTCACGCATGACCGTGGGCAGGGGTTCTTCGGCGCCGCCGCGCAAGCGGTACTGCCATCTGCCGGTAATCAGGGCGAAACGGGTGGGGGAGCAGACGGCGGAATTGGAATAGCCGCGCGTGAAGCGCACGCCGCCGGCCGCGAGCCGGTCCAGGTTCGGCGAAATATCCGCCGGCCTGTTCCGCTCATCCATGGCCCCGGTGCAGCCGAGGTCGGCATAGCCCAGGTCATCGGCCAGGATGAATATGAAGTTGGGACGTCTGGGTCGGTTCATCTTCGTCATGGATCATGGTCGGTCCCTCGGAGTTCGACGGGCCGCCGCGCGTGTGCGAGGGTGTGCCAGGCTACTGCAGGACGATGTTCGCCTTTTTGGCGATCATGCGGGATTGTTCGATGCTGGCGCGGGCAAACGCGGTGGGATCCTGGGCATCCTTGCCGGGCGCATCCAGTCCGCTCGCCTTGAGCAATTCCAGTATCTGCGGCGCGCGCAGCGCGTCGGCGACCGCGCGCCGAAATTTTTCCATGACCGCTTCGGGCGTGCCGTTCGGCATCGCCGCGACGTACCACTGGGTCAGCTGGAAATCGGTGATGCCGGCCTCCTGGAAAGTCGGCACGTCCGGGAGGGAGGCGACCCGATAGGGCGAAGTGACGGCGTAGGCAATCAGCTTGCCATCGCGAACCTGCGGAAGAACCGTGGATACGCCAAGGAATCCCAGGTTTACCTGCCCACCCATCACGTTGGCCAGGGCCTGGGTGCCGCCCTTGTAGGGCACATGCACCATCTGCGCGTGCAGCGCCAGGTTGAACATCGCGCCGGCGATGTGCTGGCCGGTACCCACTCCCGAGCTTGCATAGTTGAAACTCGCGGGGGCCTTTTCGATGGCGGCCCGCAGCTGCTTGAAGTCGGCGGGGCCGTTCTTGCTCCCCACCATGACGACCGCGCCTTCGGCGAGCGTCGCCACGCCGACGAGCTTTTCGCCGATCTCCAGGCCGTCATCCTCACGCAGGATGGGGCCGGGAACCGTGATCAGGGTGTAGCCGTCGGGCTTGGCCCTGGCCACCGAGGCGAGCGCGATCGCTCCCGCGGCGCCGGCCTTGTTTTCGACGACGATGTTCTGCTTCAGCGTAGCGCCGACCTGTTGGGCGATCGCGCGGGTAATGACGTCGACGGACCCGCCGGCGCTGAAACCCACGACCCAGGTAATGGGCTTTTCGTCCGGCCACGCCGGCTCGGCTTGCGCCGCCGCCGCGGCCGTCGCCATGGCCACCGCCAGGCAGGCAGTGGCGAGTATCTTGGAAGTCTTCAACGCGGGCCCCAGAGCGTATTTTTGATGGTGGTGTTGGCGCATGGCTCAGTCCTCCTGCCCGGGCGGCGTATTCGGAAAGGCCTTCACGCTGTCATTGAATGCCTTGACGAGTTTCAGGATAGGTCCCATTACCCAGGTATTGAAGACAAGCACATCGGTTTCTTCCTTGGGGTCGCGGGTGATATTGAACAGGTAAGGCGACTCCAGTTTGCCCTTGCCTTCGTTCACCTCGGGTTCCCAATAGAAATGGAGTTTCCAGTCGCGCCATTTGACGGCGCGCAGCTCCTGCTTGATATAGAACGGGAAGCCCTCGCGGGCTGATTTGGGGCTGTCGTCCAGGCTCGTCAGGAAAGGCAACTGATCGACACCGTCGATGGGGCGGTCGGCCGGGATCTCGGCGCCGGCGACCCGCGCCAGGGTGGTGAAGATATCCGTCACGTGGAAAATCTGATTGCTGGTCCGGCCAGGCCTGATCCTGCCGGGCCAGCGGGCGATAAAGGGCACGCGCAGGCTGCCTTCCATGGCCGTGTGGTACGTCCCGCGCCAGGGTCCCGCGGTACCGCGATAGGGGGCCCGGAATTCGGGGCCGTTATCGCTGCAGAAAATGAACAGCGTATCTTCCGCGACGCCCAGTTCATCCACCGCGTCGACGATCTGGCCGACGCGGTGATCCATTTCCATCATCGAATCGGCAAAGTCGCCGTTGCCCGACCTGCCGGCGAAGTCAGGATGGGGAAGGGTGGGGAAATGCAGGTGGACCAGGGGAAGGTAAAGAAAGAACGGGATGCGCTGATCGCGGTTGTCCTTCATAAACCGCGTAGCGCGCTCGACCAGATCGGCGTCGATGCCTCGCCGGGACTCCAGGTCGTAGACCTTGATCTTTTCCGATGGCTTTCCCGCCTTCCCGGCCATGATGTATGGAATGTCGGCCACTTCGGGGTCGAACCCGACCGTCGAGGTGAATTGGCTTTCATCGGTCGTGCGCGGTATGCCATACCATTCATCGAAGCCGCGATCCGACGGATAGCGTCCAGGTATATCGCCAAGATGCCATTTGCCGTAGTGCGCGGTGGCGTAGCCCTGCTTCTTCAGCAGCTGCGGCAGCGTGATTTCCCAGCGTGTCAGGCCTTGCGGCAGGCCGGGCGGCACGCTTTGAAGGCTTCCCGTCCGGATGGGGTGGCGCCCCGTCATCAGGGCCGACCGGGTCGGCACGCAATCGCTTTCGACGTTGAAGTTCTGCAGCAGCAGGCCTTGCCGGGCCAATGCGTCGATGCGCGGCGTCGGCGCGCCGCGCAGGGCCCCGCCGCCGTAGCATCCCAATTCGCCCCAGCCGAGGTTGTCGGCCACGATCAACACGATATTCGGCGCTGCCAAAATAATCCCCGCGGTTTTCTCTGAATACCCCGGAATATATGAGTTCAGGATCGGTCCATCATTCCTGTGCGTGCCGGATTCGATTCCCGCCGGGAATGGTTAGGGTAAATCCCACGAAGCTGCCGGCGCTAGGCCGGGGTCTTGTAGGCAAGCAGCAGATGGTCACGCAGTGAGGCCATCAGGGCGGAATAGTGGCCGCCGCGCCTGCTCAATAGCACCAATCGCCGGGTCAGCGGAAAGCCGGGCAGGGGGACCGTCGTGACCACGGCGGCCCACGATCTGAGGTTCACCAGCGGCGCCACCGCCAGCAGGTCGGTGGCGGCGACCATGCCCAGCGCGGTTTCCGAGACATATTCGGCCTCCAGGGCGACTGTGGGCTCGGCAAGGCCCGCTGCCTCGAATAATTGCGCGACCGCTTTGCGCGCGCCGCTATCCCGGCTGGGCATGACCCAGGCATAGGCGCCGGTCGCGGCGAGCGAGATGGGCGTGGCGCGGAATATCGGATGGCCGGCGCGAGCCGCGACCACCACCGCATCCTGCCCCAGCGTTTCCTGCTCGCAGCTGAATGTCGTTCCCTGGGGGCAGGGAACCACCGCCATATCCAGTTCGCCCGCCTCCACGGCTGCGTTGAGCGAGTCCGACTTTCCTATCGTCAACTTGATGCGCAGCCCTGGACGATTGCGGATCAATTCGGCCAGGGCGCGCACGGTATTGCTGTCGCCAGCCGGGTTGGTCAGGCCGATACGCAATAGTCCGCTGTGGTTCGCCCGCAAATCCGCCGCGAGCCTGGCCAGCTCCGCATGCTGCATGCTCACGCGCCGCGCATGCTCGTGGAAGATGTGGCCTTCGCTGGTCAGGCGGGCGCCGTGGGCGCCTCGTTCGAAGAGGGCGACGCCGACGGTGTTCTCCAGGCGCCGCAATGCCTTGGTTATGGCAGGCTGGGTAACGCCTTGCTCCAACGCGGCCCGGCCAAAATGTCCATGGCGCACGACTGCCAAGAAATAATCGAGATCGGTGGGCGATATATACATCAGGGGATTCTTTGCATGGCCAAGCCCGGTTCGCCCCTGGTCGTTGGGGCGAGGGCTGTTCCGGTACGGAAACGCCCGAATATATCGTCTCCACGCCCGCCAAACACAGTGTGCCCGCGCAGGGAAAAGCGGGAACCCGGCGCATCCGGTAATGGCGTAAGACGCGGCAGACGGGCAAATGCGGAGATTGTGGCGGACGGTGGCGCCGGCCCGAATAAAGGGAACCTGCGGCTTTATCTGACATTTTGCTGACAACCGACTTTAGTTCCGAAGAACAGTGCTGATCTGCCGTTCTTCATCGTTTTGGATTTGTTGCGAATTCATACAATCCACATCGTGGAGCATCGGTCACGTCAGAAGGCCGGGGAACATCTGGAGCCGGGCGGGAGACGAGTTCGCCATCGATTCAAGGCCTCATCTCACCAGTATCACGCACATGAGCAAAACAGTCCCATCTCGCGCCTCGCAGGCGCCGGCCAGCTATGCCCGCCGGGATCTGCTGGTCGCCGCGCTGGCGTCAGTGGCGACCGTCGCGGCGACGACGTGGTCGACCGCTGCCTGGGCAGACGCGCCGGCCGCCGAAGCCAGCAAGCGCTTTCTCGATCTGTCGAGCTTCCTGACCGGCAAGAGCGACCTCGATCCCGTCATCGCACGCCGCACCTTGCAGGCGCTCATCGCCGGCGAGAAAGACTTCGAACAACGCTACGCCGCGCTGGCCGCGGCATGCGAGGCGGCGCGCCAGGCCGGTACGTTGCCCACCATGGCCGCGTTCGACACCTCGCCCGTCGGACAGGACGCCGCGCTGCGCGCGACGGCCGTGGCGATCGTCAGCGCCTGGTACCTGGGCCGCGTGGGCAACGGTCCCGGCACGCAATTGGTCGCCTATCGCGAGGCGCTGATGTACCGGCCCACCGCCGGCATCACGACGATCCCGAGCTACCAACTGGGCGGCTACGGCTATTGGGTGCCGAAGCCAACCGTTTCCGCCGCCTGATTCCACTCCCGCTTCAAGCGGGCAGGCCACGGCCTGGCCGAAGACGGGATTTCCACGAGAGTTTTCATGTCTACAGAATTTGACGCCGACGTCATCGTCGTCGGCTCCGGTGTGTGCGGCAGCCTGGCCGCGCATCGTCTCGGCAAGGCCGGCAAGAGCGTGATCCTGCTGGAAGCGGGGCCGCGCGTGCCGCGCTGGAAAATCGTCGAGAAGTTCCGCAATACGCCCGTCAAGGGCAATCCCAACGGGCCTTATCCGGATACGACGCACGCTCCCAAGTCGGACACCAAAGGCTATCTGGAAGAAACAGGCACGACCAAGAACAATCCCAGCTATCTGCGCCTGGTCGGCGGCACCACCTGGCACTGGGCCGGCGCCTGCTACCGCTTCCTGCCCAACGACTTCAAGATGCAATCGCTGTACGGCGTCAGCCGCGACTGGCCGATCAGCTATGACGACCTGGAGCCGTACTACGCGCAGGCCGAAGTCGAGATGGGCGTGTCGGGCCCGGACGATGCCGACCAGAGCGCCACCGGCCGTGCCGGCACCTATCCGCCGCGTTCGACGCCGTATCCCATGAAGGCCCAGCCGCTGCCGTACATGCAGGCGCGCGCGGACGAGATCCTGTCCGCGGCGGGATTCCGTGTCGTCAACGAACCCACGGCGCGCAATTCGCGTCCCTACGACGACCGGCCAACCTGCCAGGGCAACAACTCGTGCACGCCGGTATGTCCGATCGGCGCGCTGTACAACGGGTCGGTGCATGCCTACAAGTCGGAAGAGGTCGGCGTGAAGCTGTTGAGCGATGCCGTGGTCTATCAGGTGGAAGCCGACGGCGCCGGCAAGATCGTGGCGGTGCGCTACAAATCGCCGGACGGCACGGACCACCGGCTCACGGCCCGCGCCTTCGTGCTCGCCGCCTATTCCATCGAAACCCCGCGCCTGCTGCTGCTGTCCGGCATCGCCAACAGCTCGGACATGGTCGGCCGCAACCTGTCCTGCCAGCCGGAATCCCACCAGTATTTCCTGACCAGCGAAGCCCTATGGCCGGGACGCGGCCCCGTGCATCCCCAGACCTTCTTCACCGCGCGTGACGGCGATTTCCGCCGCGAACGGGCCGGCAGCAAGCATGTGGTGGTGAACAATTCGCCCAACCAGATGATCACGACGAACCTGCTGAAGAAAGGCATCATCGGCCCGCGCCTGGACGAGATGATCCGGGACCAGGCGGCGCGCATCATGGAATTGAGCACCCAGCACGAATACCCCGGCGAACCATCGAACCGCGTCACCCTGAGCACCACCCGCAAGGACGCGCTGGGCCTGCCCACGCCGGTGGTGCATTTCAACCGGGACAACGCGTACTTCCTGGCCGGTTTCGAGGACACGAAGCGCGTTTACAAGCGGGTGGCCGAGCTGTTCGGCGCCACCGAGTACGCGCCCTTGACCTGGGTGCATCCGCATACGCAGGGCACCACCATCATGGGGGCCGATCCGAAGACGTCCGTGGTGGATGCGCAGGGCCGTGCCCACGATCATCCCAATCTGTACATCGTCGGACCCAATGTCATGACGACCACGGGCACGGTCAATCCCACGCTGACCGCGGCGGCGCTGGCCTTGCGCACCGCCGATGCCGTCCTGCATTCGATCTGAGGAAACGCCATGACCACGGTTTATCCATCGCTGCGCCGCGCTGTCGGCGCGGCCTTCGCGTTGGTGCTGGCGAGCGCGGCTCCGGCTGTTTTCGCCGCTGCCCCGGACGAAGCCACGCTCGTGCAGCGTGGCGCCTATCTGGCCACCGCGGCCGATTGCGTCGCCTGCCATACGGCCGCGGGCGGGAAGGCCTATGCCGGCGGCAATCCCATCGCGTCGCCGGTCGGCACCATCTGGTCGACCAACATCACGCCGTCCAAGACCTCCGGCATCGGCAACTACACCGAGGAACAGTTTGCCCGTGCCTTGCGCGCCGGCGTGCGCGCCGATGGCGCCAACCTGTACCCGGCCATGCCGTACACGTCGTACACCAAGATCAGCGATGAGGACGTGCACGCGCTGTACACCTTCTTCATGAAGGGCGTGGCGCCGGTCGACGCGGCCGTTCCGCAAACCAAACTGCCGTTTCCTTTCGACATCCGGACGTCGATGAAGCCTTGGAACCTGCTGTTCAACAGCGACAAGCGTTTCGAACCGACGGCGGGCAAAAGCGAGCAATGGCTGCGCGGCGCCTATCTGACGGAAGCGCTGGCGCATTGCGCCACCTGCCACACCCCGCGCAACGCCCTGATGGCGGAAGACGACAGCCGTGCGTTCGGCGGCGGTTCGCTGGGCAAATGGTATGCGCCCAACATCAGCAGCGATCCCGTACACGGCATCGGCGGCTGGAGCCAGGAAGACCTGGTTGCCTACCTGAAAACCGGCCGCGCGCCGGGCCATGCGCTGGTCGCGGGTCCGATGGCCGAGGCCATCGACCACAGCCTGAGCAAGCTGTCCGATGCGGACCTGAACGCGATTGCCGTGTACGTCAAATCCGCGCCGCCGGTGGCCACGGGCGCGGCGGGCAAGCCGGCTTATGCCTATGGCGCGCCGGCAAAGGACGAGGCCACGATACGCGGCGCGTCCATGGGCCAGACGACGGGCGCGACCTTGTATAGCGGCAATTGCGCGTCCTGCCACCAGGCCAGCGGCACCGGCGCGGAGCAGGGCGGTCCGCCGTCGCTGCTGCATGTGTCGGCCGTGGGCCGCGACGATCCCAGCAATCTCGTGATGGCCATCCTGGAAGGGGTGTATCGCTCCAGTGGCGACTCCGCCCGCCGCATGCCGGCCTTCGCGCATGAACTGAGCGACCAGGACGTCGCCCTGCTCGCGACCTATGTGCGCACGACCTTCGGCAACCCGGATGCCCCCGCGGTGACCGCGGAGCAAGTCAAGGCCCTGCGCGCGCCGTCCCAGCCGGGGCCGATCGTCAGCGAGGCGCGTATCGGCCTGGGCGTGGCGGTCGCCGTGCTGTTGCTGCTGCTGGGTTTGCTGCTGGCCCGGCGGCGTCGCAAGGCCGCGTTCTGAACCTATGCTTTCCACCAAGTCCCTCAAGCCGGCGCGCAATTCTGCTGTTGAAAGCATGAAGCGCCGCTGCCCGTCCCCGGGTTGCGGCATTCGCCATTTCTGGAAGATGCCATCATGAAAAGAATCGATCTCTCCATCAAGGCTCGTATCGCACTCGTCATCAGTTTCCTGGCACTGCTCCTGATCGTGGGCGGCGGCATGGGTATATGGGGTTTCGATTACGGCAACGACACGCAGCAGACGATGTACAAGCGTGAACTCGCCTCGGCCATCGCGATTTCGCAGGCCGACATCTACAATGCGCGCGGCTTCCTGGCGATCTATCGCCTGGGCCTGATGCCGGACAACCCCGGCGCGGATGAACAGGCCAAGCGCTCCCTGGGCTTGTTCAAGCAGTCGGAAAGCGCCTGGGCGGATTACCTGAAACTGGTCGATAGCGACGATCCCGAGGAAGTGCGGCTGGCGCGCGACCTTACCGCCAAGCGCGCGGCTTTCACGAGCAAGGGCTATCAAGCCATCGTGGAGGCACACAACGCCCGCAACGCGGCGGGTGTCACCGCCGCGTTCGGCAATATGCGGGACCTCTTCAACGGCGCCAGCGAAGCCTCGGCCGCCTTGCAGAAGTACCAGGCCCGGCGCGCCGAGTCGCTTTACAACACCTCGGTCGGCGTCTTCAAGACCTTCGTGGCCGTCACATGCGCCAGCCTGTTCCTGGTCGTGGTGATGTCGCTGCTGGTCTGGCGTTCGCTGCGCCAGGCCATCGTCGCGCCCATCGAACAGGCCCTGCGCGCCTTCCGCGCCATGGCCGTCGGCGATCTGACCACCCGTATCGTGATCAAGTCGCGCGACGAAATGGGCGAGATGCTGGGTGGGCTGCAAAGCCTGCAGCAGAGCCTGGCCGACCTGATCAAGCAGGTGCGTCAGGGTGTCGAGCAGATGGATTCGGGGGCGCGCGAGATTGCGGCCGGCAACACCGATCTGAGCAGCCGCACCGAGGAACAGGCGGCGTCGCTGGAGGAAACGGCTTCCAGCATGGAAGAACTGGCTTCGACCGTCAAGCAGAACGCGGACAACGCAAAGCAGGCCAACCAGCTGTCCACCAGCAGCATGGACGTGGCGCGCCGCGGCGGCGTGGTGGTGGAGGAGGTGGTCGGCACCATGCGCGAGATTTCCGTGCGGTCTACGAAGATCGCGGACATCGTCAGCGTCATCGACGGCATTGCCTTCCAGACCAACATCCTGGCCCTGAACGCCGCGGTGGAAGCCGCGCGGGCCGGGGAGCAGGGCAAGGGATTCGCCGTGGTCGCGTCCGAGGTCCGCGCGCTGGCGCAACGCAGCGCCCAGGCCGCCAAGGAGATCAAGCAATTGATCGAAGACTCCGTCAATAAGGTCGGCATAGGCTCGGAGCAGGTCGAGCGGGCAGGCGCCACCATGCAGGAGATCGTGGTGGCCGTGGGACGCGTGACCGACATCATGGGCGAAATCGCCGCGGCGTCGTCGGAGCAGGCCGACGGCATCGAGCAGGTGAACCGCGCGATCAATCAGATGGACGAAGTCACCCAACAGAACGCCGCGCTGGTCGAAGAAGCCGCGGCGGCGACGGCATCGCTGGAAAGCCAGGCCGCGGGATTGAAGGCGGCCGTGGCGAAATTCAAGTTGTCGTCATCGGATGTGATCGATGCGGACGCCGGTCGGCTCGGCGGCACGTCGCATGTATTGTTGGGGGCGACGGCCTGAGCAACTGCGCTGCGGGGCGGCGGGGCGCCAGCGCGTGCGCGGCCCGCCGTCTTTAAGACCATCGTGGGGCTTGAGCCGCGACGCTCTTATCCTGGACAGAGCTTAGGAGGCTGCACGCTATCGCGATGGTTCTTCACGATCTTCGGCGAGATTCAATGCCCCCAGCACAATCGCGCTGATCTGTCCGCCGATCGCCGGGTCTTCTAACACCGGGAATTGCTTCTTCAACTTGCCTGATATCTGCCCACCGGTATCCCGTACAGAGCGGATAATGCGGTCGATTTCCATATCGGGCCCCTCGACGACTTCCTTGATCTGCTCGCGGATTCGGTGCCAGGTTCGCAGCAACTGCGCTTCCTCGCGCATTTGTTCCTCAAGGGTTTGCTTGACGATGTCGAAGACATACTCGACGTGGCGCGTGAGATCCGGGTATTGCCATGCCGGCAGCAGCATGTCGTATCCGGAAAATTCGAAGTTGGTCTCACGGCCATCTTCGGCGACCACTGTTTTTCCGAACGCATAGTTGCCCTGCGCGCGCTGCATGAGCGGCCGCGATAGCACCTCGAGCACTTCATCATATTGATAGCGCCGCGCATGCGACTGGGTAATCGTGGCCGACACCGGCAAGATGAAGGGTGCAGGTACGGCGCCGTCACGCCGCAGCATATCGTTGATCAGAAAGCGTGACACGCGACCATTGCCGTCAGCCAACGGGTGTATATAGACGAAGCCGAACGACACCACCGCCGCGCGTACAAAGTGCAGGGCAAGTGGCGCATTGTCCGGATCGTGGCCGCCGGAAGTACCCAACACTGGAGCGGTCCGATCGACAAACGCCTGCAGGCCATTCAGCAATCCCGGCACTTGGTCCCAGTGCGGCGCGATGTAGTGCACGACAGGCGTCCAGCGTTCTTCCCCGACAAAAACAGGGGAACGGCGCAGGCCCGCCGGCCCCAGGGTCCGGGCCCCAAGGATCTCAGCCTGCAGTGTGGCCAGCGACTCGCCATCGAGCGGAACTGCGCCCTGGCCGCAACGGCGCTCCATCACCGCGGCGAACCGTCGAATCCGATCCTCCTGATCACCCTCGCGCTCGATGACGAAGCTTTGCTTGCTCTCCTTGATTGTCAGCCAGACGGCGCTGCGCAGCAGCAGGTCCTCGCCGAATTCGACATCCAACTTCTGCAATGTCTGCGCACAGCGATACTGGGCACCGGTGTTGACCTGCGTGGTGCGTCGAACGATAGGGCAATAGGCCGGCGTGCCGGGCAGATTGTCCCGCAACCGCCAGCGCCGGTTGTTCGCGGAGGCCGTCGCCGTCACATACTGCCGCGGATCGAGCGCCCACTGATAATTACCCGTCTGCACGCCGCCGAAGGTCAGCATTCGCCCAGTCAGCCACTCATATAGGAACCCGGCTTGGCGGGCATAGAAGCTGGTCGGCGTATCTTGAATCCACTGTTCCAGGAATCCCGGATTCTGGGTTGTATAGAACCGGGCCAGGAATTCGAGATGCACGCCCTCGTGTTTGAGGGCAAACTGGAGGTTCTCCCGCAAATCTTCCCCAGGATCCAGGGGCGCGGGGTAGGTTTCGATAACATAGCCATCCACCCGATCCGTCCGGCGGGACGGCCCCAGGCAACTGGTGATGGGGAAGGGCTGAACGGGATCGATCCCGCTCAGCTCGGCGAGCCGCCGGTAGCCGATCCAACGTTTGGGCGCGGAAGAGGCCATGAGTCTTGCTCAAAAATGATTAAACCGCTGAAATTATAGTTAAAAACGCCGGTTTTCCCTTTTTTTTTATTACTTTCGGCTCAGAGCCCAGCGTCAGCGACCCGCTTCACTCCGTTGCGGGCCGCCTGGGATCGGCTGGAGGACCAGCAGAGCATGCGCAAGGGCGGTTGTGCACAGTCGCATCGAAGCTGGACACCTGCACACGCACATCCCCAACCGGCCGCCAAGCGCCCCCGGTTTCCGCGGTGCCGCCCCTGGCTAACGCTGCGCCAGTTCGGCGCGCAGGACTTCGGCGATGGTGCGCTGGCGCGCGGCGGGCATGCGATCGATCAGGGTGGATACGCTGATCGCCAGCCGGGGATAGCCTTCCGCATCGCACCAGGCCATTCCTACGCCGAGCGCGCCTGGCACCGCGGTGTTGCCGATGACCGACCAGCCACGGTCGCGCGTGCTCTCCACCAGGCGACGGATATGCGCTGCCGTCAGACCGCCGTAGCCGCGCAGGGCTGTTTCGTTGCGAGCGATCACGGCGGCGGCTTCGGCAGGAGGCAGCGCGGCCAGCAGGGCCAGGCCCGCGGCGCCCACGCCCAAAGGCTGGCGATGCCCCACGGTGACGGTCAGCACCTGCACCGGATAATTGCCCAACTCACGATGCAGGCACAGTGAGTCGTCGCCCGCGCGGCAGATGAGGAAGGCCGAGTCGCCGATGGCGTCGCTGATGCGGCGCATCGCGGGGCGCCAGCGCCGTATCGCCTGTTCATGCGGATCGCCACTGTCGGCGTCGGTCTGCAGCACGCGATAACGCGGTTTGTCGCCATCGCGCAGGGCATAGCCTTCGTCCACCAGAACGTCGAGAAAGCGATACACGGTCGAGCGTTGCATGCCGGTTTGCGCGGCGATTTCGGTCACGTGCAGGCCGGTGTTGCCCGCGCGCCGCAACGCACCCAGGATATGCAGGCCACGTCGCAAGGTGCGCGGCCCGCCGTCGCGGTCGGGGAGGGTGGGGGTCCCGCGCTGGCGGCGGCCCCGCGGCGGCGTTCCTTCGGTGGATGTCTTGTTCATTATTTGGACAAACGGCCTTTGCGTGCTTCCTGCATGGAAGCATCATAAGCCCAAGCAAACACAGATTTGTCCAAAATTTAGACAAACATACGGAGACAGGAAAAATGATACTTACACGCTGCGCGCGTGCGCTGACGGCCGCCGTGCTGGGTGGCGCGATGAGCCTGGGCTTTGCCACGGTGGCCCATGCCCAGGCCCAGACGCAAACCCCGTCCAAATACCCCAGTCATCCCGTGACCATGATCGTCGGCTATGCCGCCGGCGGTGCCACCGACATCGTGGCGCGCCTGCTGGCCAAGTCCCTGACGCAGGAATTGGGGCAGACCTTCGTGGTGGAAAACCGCACCGGCGCCAACAGCAATATCGGCGCGGAAACCGTGACGCGCGCCGCGCCGGACGGCTACACGCTCTATGTCGGTTCGATCGCCAACACGATCAACATGACGCTGTACAGCAAGCTCAATTACGACGTGAACAAGGACTTCGCGCCTGTGGGCATGATGGCCTCCGTGCCCAACATCCTGGTGGTCAATCCCAAGGTGCCGATCAATACCGTCAAGGAATACATCGCCTACGCCAAGGCCCATCCGGGCAAGCTGACCTGCGCGTCGTCGGGCAGCGGGTCGTCCATCCATCTTTCCTGCGAGCTATTCAAGATGGAGACCGGCACCGACATCCTGCACGTGCCGTATCGCGGTAGCGGTCCGGCGGTGGCGGACCTGCTGGGCGGGCAGGTCGATTCGATGTTCGACAACATGCCGTCTTCCTTGCCTCATGTGCGGGCCGGGAAGCTGCGCGCGCTGGGGGTGACTTCGCAACAGCGCGTCCCTTTCGCGCCGGATGTGCCGACGTTGGCGGAGTCGGGATTGCCCGGCTTTTCGGTGGAGTCGTGGTTCGGGTTGATGGCGCCGGCCGGCACGCCGCCGGCCGTGATCGAGCGGCTGAATACGGCGTTGAACACGGCCTTGAAGGATGCCGACCTGCGGGCGGTGTACGCCAAGAGCGGGTTCGTGCTGCCGCCCGAGGACAACTCGCCCAAGGCGTTTGGC
This sequence comes from Bordetella sputigena, assembly GCF_965137885.1. Classification (NCBI taxonomy): domain Bacteria; kingdom Pseudomonadati; phylum Pseudomonadota; class Betaproteobacteria; order Burkholderiales; family Alcaligenaceae; genus Bordetella; species Bordetella sputigena. The sequence goes on along the minus strand of NZ_CBCSCA010000008.1, from coordinate 96,608 downwards.
GCGTTTGTCGCCGCGGAGACGGCGAAGTGGGCCAAGGTTGTGAAGACGGCGAATTTGAAGGCTGAGTGATCGGGCATCGGTCGCACGTGTTGTTGCCACCTGTATTCAAGGAGTTTCCGGTGTACCCCATCGATTTCTTTTTCCGCGCGGCGCAGCGCTATCCTGGCAATATGGCGCTGGATGGTCCGGACGGGAGCATCTCGTACGCCGACCTGGCGGATCGTGTGCGTGCCCTGGCCGCGGCGATGCAGGCCTTCGATCCCGCACCGCAGACCCGCGTCGCCATCTGCGCCGGTAATACGGCCGAACATATCCTGGCGCTGCTGGCCACGCTGGCCGCGGGCAAGATCTGGGTGCCCCTGAACTACCGCAGCACCCCCACCGAGATCGGCCGCATCCTGGAGGCAACGGAACCGTCCATCATCGCGCTCGATGCCGTCGGCGCGCCCCTGGTGGGCACGTCGATCACCGCGCACCGCATCCGGCTGGATGGGGCAGCCGGCGCCCACTCGGCCGAACATGCACTGTCCGCCTTGCTGGCCCGTCATGCCGGCGCGTCACCTCTCATCTATCCCATGGATCGCGACGCGGTGCAAGCCATCAAGTTCACCGGCGGCACCACCGGCCTGCCCAAGGGCGTGATGCAGCCGGCGCGTGCGTGGAACGCCGGCATCATCAACCAGATCAACGGCTGGGGCCTGGGTCCGCAGGACCGCTACGTGGTGGCCGCGCCCATCACCCATGGGACGGGCACCTACCTGCTGCCGGTGCTGGCCCAGGGCGGCGCCTTGCTGCTGGTCGACGCGGCCAGCCCCGCCACCATCACCGCCGCCTTCCGCGAACGCGGCGGCACGCTCAGCTTCATGCCGCCCACCCTGATCTACATGATCATGGCGCAAGACGGCGTGTCGCGCGCCGACTTCCCGCAATTGCGCAACCTCATCTACGGCGGCGCCCCCATGCCCGTGGGCAAGTTCGAGCAGGCGCGCGCATTCTTCGGCCCCGTGCTCGGCACCACCTACGGCCAGACCGAGGCGCCGCAGATCGTCACCCTGATGCGCCCGGCCGATTTCGAGGACGCCGCCAACCTGGGTTCGGTCGGCCGCGTCACATGGCTGTCGGACCTGGCGATCCTGGGGCCGGATGGCCAGCCCGTCGCCACGGGCGAGATCGGCGAGGTAGCCGTGCGCGGCGATCTGGTCATGAAGGGCTATTGGCGCCTGCCGGAGAAAACCGCCGAGACCCTGGTCGACGGCTGGCTGCGCACCGGCGATACCGGCCTGGTGGATGAACGCGGCTACCTGTTCCTCAAGGATCGTCTGCGCGACGTCGTCATCACGGGCGGCTTCAACGTGTATCCGGTCGACGTGGAGAACGCCTTGATCTCGCACCCCGACGTGCACGAATGCTCGGTGTTCGGCGTGCCCGACGACAAATGGGGCGAAGCAGTGCATGCCGCCGTGCAACCGCGCGCCGGCGCCGTCATCGATGCCGAAGCGCTCAAGCTGCATGTGCGCGGCCTGCTGGGACCGGTCCATACCCCCAAGCAGATTCATATCTACGAGAGCCTGCCCCGATCGTCGGTGGGCAAGGTGCTCAAGAACGCGGTGCGCGACGCCGCTCTCAAGGAGATCGCATGACTGGCTCATCGAACGGCACGAATCCAGCGAATCGCACGAACGGCACGGACCGCGGCAAGGGCACCGGCCCCGTCACCCGCCTGTGCGCGCATCATCTCACCGGCATGTCCTATCGCGACGCCGACCTGGTCGAGGATCTGATCGGCAAGACCACGTTCACCGAGGTGCTGTTCATGCAGATCACGGGACGCAAGGCGCGTCCGGTCGACCTGCGCATCGTCGATGCGGTGCTGGTGACCTTGATGGAGCATGGCCTGACCCCCAGCGCCATCGCCACGCGGCTGATCTATATGAGCGCGCCGGAGAACCTGCAGGGGGCAGTGGCGGCCGGCCTGATGGCCGTGGGCAGTTCCTTCGTCGGCACCATGGAGAACTGCTCGCGCCTGCTGGACCGCATCAAGGATGCCGCCGATCCGCGCGCCGAGGCACTGGACATTGCCCGGGCCCACCGCGCGGAGAAGCGTGCCATGCCGGGCTTCGGCCATCATCTGCACAAGCCCGATGATCCGCGCGCGATCAAGCTGCTGGACCTGGCAGAAGCGGAGCCGGAACTGACGGGCACCTCGGTGCGCGCCCTGCGCACGCTGGCCGCCGCGGTGGACGAGGTGGCGGGACGCCACATCACCATCAACGCCACGGGCGCGGTGGCGGCCTTGCTGGGCGAACTGGGCATCCCCACCGCGCTAATGCGCGGTTTCGCCGTGATCTCGCGTGCCGCCGGCCTGGTGGCGCACGTGGCCGAGGAGCAGGAAAGCCCTTCCGGCCGTTTCATCTGGGAAACCATCGACGATGCCATTCCCTATGTGGGCAAGGGCAAGTCCCATCAGACGAAGGAGTGACGGGGCATGGCGATGCAACAAGGCAAGGAAACGGTGCGCGACGTCCTGGTCACGGGCGGCAGCCAGGGAATAGGGCGCGCGGTGGTGCGGCGTCTGTTGGCGGAAGGCGCGCGGGTGATCAATTTCGATATGCGCGCGCCGGCGGAAACGCTACCGGGCGAGACGCATGTGGCGGTCGACCTGAGCGATGCGGCGGCGACCCGCCAGGCCGTGGCGGAGCTGGTGGCGGTGACGCCGGTGTTGCGCCTGGTGAATAACGCCGGCATCGTGCGGCCGGCGCCTTTGCAGGACGCCACGCCGGAAGACCTGGCGGCGGTCAGCGCCCTGAATCTGCAGGCGCCCCTGCTGTTGCTGCAGGGGCTGTTGCCCGGCATGCGGGCGGCGCGCTTCGGCCGGGTGGTGAATATCGCCAGCCGCGCCGCGCTGGGCAAGGCCGAGCGTAGCGTCTACGCGGCGACCAAGGCGGGGCTGTTGGGGATGACGCGCACGTGGGCGCTGGAGGCGGGAGCGTACGGCGTGACGGTCAATGCCATCGGTCCGGGACCGATTGCCACCGAGCTGTTCACGCGCGTCAATCCGCCGGGTGCGCCGGCCACGCAGCGCATCATCGACAACATCCCGGTGCGGCGCATGGGGCAACCCGAGGATGTCGCGCATGCGGTGGCTTCGCTGCTGGACGACCGCGCCGGCTTCATCACGGGGCAGGTGCTTTATGTCTGCGGCGGCATGACGGTCGGCCTGGGGCAGGCGGCATGACGGCGCGCCTGGCGGGCAAGGTGGCGCTGGTGGCGGGCGCGGGGGCCAGCGGGCCGGGCTGGAGCATAGGCAAGGCCAGTTGCGTCACCCTGGCGCGGCAGGGCGCCCGCATCATCGCGCTGGATCGCGACGCGGCGGCGGCGGAGGATGCCGCGCAGGAAGTGGCCCATGCCGGCGGCATCGCCTTGCCCCTGTGCGCCGACGTCGGCGACGAAGCGGCGATGCGCCAGGCCGTGGCCAGCGCCATGGCGGAGTTTGGCCGCATCGACATCCTGCAGGCCAATGCCGGCATAGGCAAGGTGGGCGGCCCGGGCGACATCAGCGTGGAGGAGTGGGAGCGCATCCAGCGCGTCAACGTGACCAGCCTGCTGATCGCCAGCAGCCTGGTGGTGCCCATCATGAAGGAGCAGGGGGGCGGCGCCATTGTCACCGTGTCTTCCATCGCCGGCATTCGCTACACCGGCTATCCGCACCTGGCCTACAGCGTGACCAAGGCCGCCGTCATCCATTTCGCCCGCATGCTGGCGCAGCAGTATGCCGCCGACGGCATCCGCGCCAATACCGTCATTCCCGGCCTGATCGACACGCCGCGCGTGCGTCACACGGTGGGCCGCATGTTCGACCCGGCCGATGCCCAGGCCGCCAGCCGCGCCCGCGATCGCCAGGTACCCATGGGCCGCATGGGCAGCCCATGGGAAGTCGCCAACGCCGTCGCCTTCCTGGCTTCGGACGAAGCGTCCTATATCACCGGCACGGAACTGGTGGTGGACGGCGGGTTGGTGGGCAAGTATGCGTAGAAAAGCCTAGCGCAGTACCGGCGCCGGGCAGGCAGGCCAATTCGGCTAACATCGCTCTACCTAAGTAAGTGTTGCTACGCGGCTGGCTGGAATTGCCGGCTGCGTCAACGGTGGGCGTCATTACCTCTTGCAAGCTCCGATCCAGGACCTGGATCGAAAAACCATTAGGAGATGAATATGTTAGTCGCCGCGGTAGCGCCGGTATATCTGGAGTGCGTAGTCGACAGGCCGACCCGGAAGTACCCCTTCAAGGTGACCATCGATGAACAGAACCAGTCCGTCATATTCGAAGACTCGGGCTCGAATTTTGTTTACCGTCTCCCGGCCACTTTTTCGGCGTCGACCGTCAGTTTCATTTATGCGCGGTACGGGAACGGGCCCGCGTACCAGATCAGCCGGGTGGATTTATCCGTGAAGGAAACATTCCCCGAGGTTGGCCAACCCTGGCCGGGAAAATGCTCCATGGAGAAGGTTTTGAAGCGGGCGTTCTAGGACCGTGCCATCCCATGGCGATGGCACGGGACGACTTGGGACGCTCGACCAGCGGACGCAGTCGATCGTGGCGGGCGATAGCGTCCGCCACCGCACGGTGACGGACATGCCTGGGCATTACTTTACATAATATACATTATGCGGTTATTGGCACCGTAATCCGCGGCCACCTCAAGCACATCGCCCGGGTTCACGGCGCTTTCGCTGCCGCATTGGCGTCGCCGTCCCCCGGCTTGCCGTCCGTGGCCTCCAGCTTCACCTCGCGGGCTTGGGGGTCGTACCAGACCCTGGCGGAGGCGCCGGCCGTAATCGTGCCGGACAGGAGCGCGGTCGCCAGTTTCGATTCGACTTCGGTGCGCACTTTGCGTTTAAGCATGCGCGCGCCGAACTCGGGGTCGTAGCCCACTTCGGCCAGGTGCTCCGCGACGGTGGAATCGAAAGTCAGCGTCACGCCTTGCAAGGACGCCATGTCGGCGACGCGGCGCAGCTGCAAATCCACGATGGCGCGGATATGCCGGCGATCCAGCGCATGAAAGACCACGACTTCGTCGACGCGATTCAGGAATTCCGGCCGGAAGTGGCGCCGCAACAGCTCCATCAGCCGGTCGCGCAGCGTCGGATAATCAAGCTGGTCGCGCTCGTTGGCGCCCAGATTGCGCTGGATGACTTCCGAGCCCAGATTGCTGGTGGCGATGATGATGGTGTTGGTGAAGTCCACCACCCTTCCCTTGCCGTCGGTCAGTCTTCCCTCATCGAACAGTTGCAGCAGGATGTTGTGTACCTCCGGGTGCGCTTTCTCGATTTCGTCCAGCAGCACGACGCAATAGGGCTGGCGGCGTACGCGCTCCGTGAGTTGTCCGCCCTCGTCATAGCCGACATAGCCAGGAGGCGCGCCGACCAGGCGAGCCACGGTATGGCGTTCGCCGTATTCGGTCATGTCGATGCGCACCAGGGCTTCCTCGCGCCCGTAGACCGTGGACGCCAGCGCCTTGGCCAGCTCGGTCTTGCCGACGCCGGTGGGGCCCAGGAAAAGAAAGGCGGCCGTGGGCTTGCCGGCTTCTTTCAGGCCCGCGCGCGCCAGCCGTACGGCTTCGCTGACGGCGTGCACGGCCTCGTCCTGGCCGACCACGCGCTCCCGCAGGCGATCTTCCAGCTGCAGGAGTTTTTCGCGGTCCTGGGTTGTCAGTTCCGATACAGGGATTCCGGTCAGCGATGCCACGATCTGCGCGATATGTTCGGCCGTCACCTGTGGCGTGCTCGTGCCGCGCTGCTTCTTCCACTTGGCGGTTTCGTCGTTCAGCCGTTTTTCCTCTTCGTCGATGCGCTGGCCCAGCTGTTTGGCCTTGTCGTACTGCTTGGCCGTGCCGGCCGCGTCCTGTTCCTGGCGCAGCCGCCGGATGGCGTTCTCTGATTCCTGCAGCGCCGCGGGCCGCGAGCTGGCGCCAATTCGCACGCGCGCCCCGGCCTGGTCGATCAGGTCCAGCGCCTTGTCGGGCTGGAAGCGGTTGGTGATATAGCGGTCGGCCAGCCTGGCCGCGGCGACGATGGCCTCGTCCAGGATCTTTACCTTGTGGTGCGCCTCGAAGCGATCGCGCAGCCCGCGCAGGATCTCGATGGTTTCGTCCAGGCTGGGCTCCGGCACGGTCACCGGCTGGAAGCGGCGCTCCAGGGCCGCGTCCTTTTCGATGTGCTTCTGGTATTCGTTGAAGGTGGTCGCGCCGATCAGGTGCAATTCGCCGCGCGCCAGCGCGGGCTTGAAGACGTTGGCGATGTCCAGGCCGCCTTCGCCCCCGCTCTGCCCCGCCCCCATGATGGTATGCAGTTCGTCGATGAAAAGAATCAGGTCCTGCTGGTTGGCCAGGACCTCTTCCAGCAGCTGCTGCACGCGTTCCTCGAATTCGCCGCGGTAGCGCGATCCCGCCACCATGCTATTGATATTGAGCTCCACCAGGCGTTTGCCGCGCAGGACTTCCGGCACCTGGTCCTGCACGATGCGCTGGGCCAGGCCTTCGACAATGGCCGTCTTGCCCACGCCGGGTTCTCCTATCAGCACGGGGTTGTTCTTCTTGCGCCGGGCCAGGACTTCGATCGTCGTTTCTATCTCCTCGGCCCGGCCGATGACCGGGTCCAGCTTGCCCTGCCGCGCGAGGGCGGTCAGGTCGCGCGCGAACTTGTCCAACGTGGGCGTGGCGCTGCGCTCCTTGAGCTTGCCCTCTTCCGCGCCCTGGCCCACCAGCTTGACGACTTTCTGGCGCAGCGATTGCGGCGTCAGGCCCAGCCTGCGCAGGGTTTCGCCGGCGGCGCCGTCTTCTTCCTCGACCAGGCCGATCAGCAGGTGTTCGGGACCGATGTAGCTGTGGCCCAGTTCGCGCGAAGCGACGAACGCCAGTTGCAGCGCACTCTTGGCGCGCGGCGAGACGCCGACCTGAATTTCGCCGTCCTCCTGACGCAGGTTGCCGCGCGGGGCGTTCTCCTGGACTTCGGACTTCAGGTCCTCCACCGACAGTTTCAGGTCGCGCAGGATGGCCTGAATGATTTCATCGTCGGCCAGCGCAAGCAGCAGGTGTTCGGTGTCCACCTCATCCTTGCCGAAACCCACCGCCTTTTCCGCGGCCGCATGCAGCGCCTTCCTGGCACTTTCGTTCAGGAAGGAGGTCAGGTCGACCTCCTCGCGCGAACGCGCCTCGCGGCGCGGCATGGCGCCGGGGGGAGCGCGGCGCTGACCGCCACCGCGCGCGCCGGCGGGCGCGGTGTCGTCGAAGAACTGGTCTAGCAGACCACCATGAAAAAGCATCTCCAGCGGGGACATGGCCCTGCCCCGCTGTCTTAGCATGCGGGCCCTGAGTTCGGCATAAGGATCTTCCATTCCGCTTCTCCTGTGACCGCGAGGGCCACTATGCGTACAGTCCGCCGCGCGTTACGCCGCGGCGTGATCGTAGGCCGCGGGGCGGCTGCGTCGAGCCTGGATACCCATGGCCAGCAGCAGGATGCCCGTGACGATGGCGTAGAGGCTGATGAGCCATATGAGCGCCAGTGCGCCCGCGCCCGGAAACGCGATAACGCCCACGCCAAAGATGATCGATACGATGCCGGCCAGCACCAGCGTCCAGGCACCGCGGATGACCCGCCGGAGTCGCACGGCAACCGAGATGTCCAGGATACCGGCGACAAGCGCGTTCACGCCCATGATCAGGACCAGGGCCAGCGCCGTTATCGCGGGCCAGATCAGCGCGATGATGCCGGAGGCGATCGCCACCACCCCCAGCAGGACAATCATCCAACCGTCGCCCATGGGATGACGGGCCTTGCGCGCGCGCCAGACGCCGACGACGGCGGCGACACCTCCGATCAGGGCATACGCGGCAAACAGGGCGACAAGGAACAACAGAGTCAGGGCCGGCCACATGAGTGCGACGACGCCGAACAGTATGCCGACCACGCCTCGCACGATGAGTATCCACCATGCTTGTTCCATCAGATGGGCCATAGCCTTTCTCCGGTCGTTCAGCTCTTTCGGGCAAGCGCGCGACGCTGGCTGCGCTTGTGCTTTGTAGCGGGTTGCGGAACGCGCCAGGCCTTATGCCGGGATGGCGTCGGAAGACATCGGAGGCCGGGCAGCATTTCTCTTGCCAGCCATCCCGCGGATTACGCCGCAAGAGCCTTCACGCCCGGAGCGGCCGCGTCGACCGCGACGAAGGCCGTGTTTCCGCCGATGAGCAAAGCTTCCAATTCCGTTCTGTTTCTACACGATCGCTTCGCATGGTGGCGAAGCCGGGTGCCGCGTGCCGCCCGGGCGTCCAGCCCGCCCGGTTTCCGCCGGACCGAAGCGGTCATTCCTTTTGGGCGCTTGCGCGACCCAGCAGAAAGTCCGCAAAAGCCTCTGAACCAAGCGGGCGGCTGATCAGATAGCCCTGGATCGCGTCGCAGCCGGCCGCCTTCAGCTCTTCGGCCTCGCGTGCGCACTCGACACCTTCCGCGATGGTTTTCATCCCCAAGGAACGGGCGAGACCGACAACGCCGCGGATGACCGCCAAGGCCCTCTCTGAATCCACCAGCGCCCGAACGAAGGACCTGTCGATCTTGATCGTGTCGATATGCAGCCGGACCAGGTAGCTGAGACTGGAGTATCCAGCGCCGAAGTCGTCCAGCGATGTATGTACGCCGGCCTGTTTCAGCGCGGCAAGGACCGACGTCGCCTTTTCGATATCGCTCACCAGGGAGTCTTCCGTGACCTCGACATCCAGCATCGCGGGGGAAACGCCGTAGCCGCTCGCGATATGCAGAATCCTGTCTATCAGCCCCACGCTCAGAAGTTGCCGCGGCGACAGATTGAGGCTGATGCGCGGTACCGGTAATCCCATCCGTTGCCATGCACTGATATGCCGGCAAACTGCATTGATCAGCCATTCGGCGAGCGCGCCTTCATAGGGGGACTCCAGCAATACATCCAGGAATGCATAGGGAGTCAGCAAACCCCGTTCGGGATGACGCCAGCGCAGAAGCGCCTCGGCACCGATCAGGGAAGCATCCGCGAATGCGATCTGAGGCTGGAAATGAAGTTCGAACTGGTTCGCCGCGAATGCCTCGGGAAGATCGATGCGCAAGGCGACGCGGTCGCGCATGCCCCGGTCGAGCGCCGCGTCGTACATGCGCGCCTGGAACCGGCCAGATGATTTCGCTGCATACATGGCCGTATCGGCATGGCTCAGCAAGGCCTCGGCTGACTCCGTTCCATTTCTCAGGAGCGCGATGCCGATGCTGGCCGACACGGAGATGGATCGTCCACAGGCCGTGAACGGCACCGCGAGCACGTTGAACACCGAGTGCGCGAACGCTTCCGCGCCGCGCTCGGTGGTATTGCGGAGCAAGAGAACGAACTCGTCGCCCCCGACGCGCGCGGCGAAAAAAGAAGGTTCGAGAATGGCCAATAGCCTTTTCGCGAAGCCGCGCAACAGCTCATCGCCGACAGCATGGCCGAACGCATCGTTCACTCCCTTGAAATCGTCCAGGTCGATAAACAGCACGGCCAGGGTGGCGCCATGCGGGCAGCCGGGCGACGCCGACACGGCGACCGCGTGCGATAGTGCTTCCATGCACTTGCGCCGATTCGGCAAGCCGGTCAGATAGTCGTGACTGGCTTCAAATTCCAGCTGTGCCGCGTGTTCGTATTCGCGCGTGACGTCACGGAAGAGCACGGTAATGCCATCGTCGTGACGAAATGAGCGAGCCTCGAACCACGAGTCGAGCGGCGCGTAATAGCCGGTGTGGCGCCCAGGGACGCCAGTTGCCGCCGTCTCGTGGTAGATACGGTAGTAACCGGAGCCTACCAGGTCCGGGTAGCACTGCCATATGTCGCGGCCGAGCAGGTTTTTCCGCTCCTGCCGCAAATATCGTTCGGCGGTATTGTTGAGATAGGTAAAGCGCCATGATCTGTCTATCGACATGAATCCGTCGCTCAGGCTATCAAGCATGTCGCCAAGGTAAGCCGATGCAGGCGGCCGGGCGCAGACATCTGGCGGTAGGGGAAGACCAGAGGCAGTCTGTCGTTCCATCTTTTGCGCCTTGTGTTCGAAATCAAACCCAAAGTCATCGACCATGGACCGCTGTATTTTAATCGCCGTTGACCTCGCTCGAACATGTCGCTGGTGTGGCGACGTGGCGTTGCTGATTGATGAGCTCCATACGGAAGAGCTCGCGGACGGCGTTATGTCCGGCGTATTTCCTTTGGAAGGATGCCCCCTGTACGCGGCTTCAATTTCCACGCACCCCATCCCGGACATGGGCGAGGAATGCCTTGCACGCTTCCGGCAATATGCGTCCCGCCAGCGTCTGGACTTCGAAGTGCCGCTCGTTCATCTCGCGGTCGCGCAGCGGGATGGCGATGATGCCGCCGTCATTCAGGCGCCCACGGATGGGCAGTTCGCCGCAGAATGCGACGCCGCCGCCCGCGCCGGCGAAGCTGATCAACGCGTCGATATGCTGGCTGACGAAGACCGGTTCGCACCGCAGCTGCTGGCGGCTGCAGCTGATGTCGAACAGTTGCCGCAGCGTCGAATCCTGGCCCGGCAGCGCGAGGGGATAAGCCGCCAGTTGCGACAGCGATAAGGTGCGCTTGCCAGCCAGCGGGTGTGTGCGGGCCATCACCGCCAACACGGGCGCCGGTGTGCGCAGCTCGACGCGGATATCGCGTTCCGAGGTCAGGCTCAGCGTCAATCCGATGTCGGCCTCGCCGTCACGGACGCGGCGCGGCACCTCCTGCTGCGAACAGACTTCCAGCGAGAATCGTATGCCTGCGTAGTCTTCGCGGAAGCCGGCGATCAGCGACGGAATGAAGTCATAGGCATAGCCTTCGGTGCTGACCAGGCGCACTTTCCCGTGGCGCAGGCCACGCAGGGCCATGATGTCCCCGGTCACGCGATCCACATCCTGCTGCATGCGCCTGGCATGCGCGGCAAGGACTTCGCCCGCCGCATTCAGCGCCATGCCGCGCGCCCGGCGCTCGAACAGCAGCGTGTTCAGCTCCCGCTCCAGGCGGGCGATCTGCCGGCTGACCGCCGATGGGGCCACGTCCAGGCGTTCCGCCGCTTCCGTGATGGAACCGGCACGCACGACTTCGACGAAATACCGCAGCGCGGTGCCCTGCAGGACGTGGTTGTTCATGGATCGCCCCTGGATTGCTTTTACGGCAACGCAGGATTCTAACCCTTGATATTGCTGCATGGCAGAGTCCGCCCATAGCATTGCCATGTTTCACCACCATTGCGGCTCCGCCGCCCGCCAGATGACCGACCGTGACGCGCTTGCCGACCAGACCCGCCAGTCCCTCAAGGACGCGCGACCCCTGCTCTGGATCCGCCCCGCCGCCGCGGCGGGGGCGGATGCATGCCGCTGGACGCTGGAGGACGTACGCCAGGCCGACGAGCGCTTCCAGCGTTTCGCGCCGCTGCTGGCCATGCTGTTTCCCGAGCTGGCGCCGGTACGGGGCACGATCGAGTCACCGCTGCTGCGCGCCAACGGCATGCAGGCGGCGCTGCGCTGGCCGGCGGATATGGGCAAGCTCTGGATCAAGGCCGATCATGACCTGCCGGTAGCGGGGTCCATCAAGGCGCGCGGCGGGCTGCATGAAGTACTCGAATACGCCGAGGCCCTGGCCTTGCGCGAAGGCTTGCTGCGGCCCGGACAGGATTATCGTGTGCTGGCCGAGCCCAGGGCGCGGGACTGTTTCGCGAGCCATAGGATCGCCGTCGGTTCGACCGGCAACCTGGGGCTGGCGATCGGCGTTATCGCATCGGCGCTGGGCTTTGGCGCCGCGGTGCATATGTCGGCCGACGCCAAGGAATGGAAGAAGGCGCGGTTGCGCGCGCGCGGCGTGACGGTGGTCGAGCATGCGGGCGATTACGAAAAAGCCGTCGCCGCCGGCCGGGCGGAGATGCGGGACGACCCGCACGGCTACTTCGTCGATGACGAGCGCTCGCCATCGCTATTCCTCGGGTATGCGGCAGCGGCCCTGCATCTGCGTGGGCAATTGCTGGCGGCGGGCATCGTGGTGGACGCGGCGCACCCGCTTTTTGTCTATCTGCCTTGTGGCGTGGGGGGCGCGCCCGCCGGCATCGCCTTCGGCCTGAAGGAAAGCTTCGGCCCGCACGTCCATTGCTTTTTCGCCGAGCCGACGCGATCGCCCTGCTTCCTGGTTCGCATGATGGCCGGCTCGGGTCAATTGCCGGATGCGCCCGCCGCGCCGTCGGTCTACGACGTCGGCCTCGATAACCTTACCGAGGCGGACGGGCTGGCCGTGCCGCGCGCGTCCGAGCTCGCGGCGGCCGTGATGGAAACCCGGCTGGACGGCGTCTATACGGTCGCGGACGACAGGCTCTTCGCCGATCTCGCGCGGCTGCACGACAGCGAAGGCCTGCGGATCGAGCCGTCCGCCGCCGCGGGATTCAGCGGGCCGGAACACCTGTTCGCGTCGGCGGCCGGCCAGGAATACCTGCGAGCCCGCGGGCTGGCGCCGGCCATGGCCGGCGCGACGCATCTGGCATGGACCACCGGCGGACGCTTCGTGCCGCCGGAAGAATTCGATCGTTTCCTGAGCCGCGGCAAGTCAAGCGCGGCCTATACCTAGGACGGTATTTTCCGAGTCGTCCTGTTATCCACCATCCCTACTCCCTCACGGATCCCGCCATGAACGTCCGTTCCTTGTCCCTCGCGGCCTGCCTGGCCCTGCCCTGCCTGCTTGCCACCGGCGCGCCCGCCGCCGCGCAAACCGGTTATCCCGCGCGTCCCGTCACCCTGGTGGTGCCCTTCCCGCCCGGCGGCGCCACCGACGTGGGTGGCCGGGTCATCGCGCAGGCGCTGGGCAAAGAACTGGGCCAAAGCGTCATCGTCGAGAACCGCGCCGGCGCCGGTACCGTCATCGGCGCGGCTTTCGTGGCGCGCGCCGCGCCCGATGGCTATACCCTGCTGGTCACTTCGGGCACGACCTTCACCATCAATCCGGCGGTACGGCGCGAACTGCCCTATGACCCCGTCAAGAGCTTCGAGCCCGTCGGCATCGTCGCGCGCACCGGCTTGATCCTGTTGGCGAATCCGAAGGTCCCGGTCAGCGACGTCAAGTCGTTCCTGGCTTACGTCAAGGAACCCGACCATGAACGCACGCCATATGGTTCCTTCGGCAGCGGCACGACCGCCAACTTTGTCGGCGAGGCCTTCGCATCGGCGGCCGGCATCAAACTGACGCACGTTCCCTACAAGGGCAGCGCGCCGGCGATGGCGGATCTGATCGGCGGCCAGATTCCGTTCTCGGTGGACACGGTGGCGGCGGCGCTGCCGCAGTTGAAGAGCGGCAAGGTCAAGGCCATCGCCGTGTCCAGCCCGCAGCGCTCGGCCTTTCTGCCGGACGTCCCCACCTTTTCCGAATCCGGATATCCGCAGGTCGCCATGGATACCTGGCTGATGGTGGCCGCGCCGCGCGGCCTGCCCGCGGATGTGCGGACGAAGCTGGGCAAGGCCCTGGCCGACGTCGTGGCCGATCCGGACGTGCGCAAGAACCTGCTGGCCCAGGGCTTCGAACCCGGGTTCGAGGACGCGGCGCAAGGCGAGGCGCTGATTCTCAAGGAACTGCCGCAAATGCGGGAGATCGCCCAGCGGGCGAATATCAAGGCGGATTGAAGGCCCGATTCATGACTTCCCTATCTTCTCTCGTTTCACTGCCCGCCGTGGAGTTGCGCCGCCTGATAGGCGCGCGCCAGGTGTCGCCGGTCGAACTGCTGCAAGCCTGCATCGACCGTATCGAGGCCGTGAATCCATGGGTCAACGCCATTACGGCGACGGCGTTCGAGCAGGCGCGCGTCCAGGCGCGCGCGGCGGAACGCGCCGTCCTGCAGGGCGAGCCGCTGGGCCTGCTGCATGGCCTGCCCCTGGGCGTGAAAGACCTGGAGCCCACCGCGGGCCTGCTGACGACCTATGGCTCGGCGATTTACCGCGGCCACGTGCCCGAACAGGATGTGGAGCTGGTGGCGCGGCTGCGGCGCGCGGGCGCCATCGTGACGGCCAAGACCAACGTGCCGGAGATGGGCGCGGGCGCCAATTCGCGCAATACCGTGTGGGGCGCGACGGGCAATCCCTTCGATCCCAACCTGAATGCGGGCGGCTCTTCGGGAGGCTCGGCGGCCGCGCTGGCCTGCGACATGCTGCCGGTCTGCACGGGTTCGGACACCGGCGGTTCGCTGCGCATTCCAGCCGCCAAATGCGGCGTGGTGGGCTTCCGGCCGTCGCCGGGCGTGGCGCCCAGCGTACGCAAGCTGCTGGGCTGGACACCGATTTCCGTCGTCGGTCCCATGGGCCGCACGGTCGCGGATGCCTGCCTGCAACTGGCGGCCACGGCAGGCATGCACGCTGGAGACCCGCTCAGCTATCCGCTGGACCCTCTGTCGTTCCTGCGCCCCGACCATGTCGATCCCGGCACGCTGCGCGTCGCCTATACCGAAGACTTCGGCGTCTGCGCGGTCGACGACGGCATCCGGGCGGTCTTCCGCGAAAAGATCGACGCCATGCGCCACCTGTTCGCGGCCTGCGATCCGATCGAACCCGACATGGGCGAGGCGCATCGCTGCTTCGACGTGCTGCGCGCCGAGGCCTTCGTCGCCGGCGTGGGCGATGCCTATGAAAAAGACCCGGACAGCCTGGGGCCGAACACGCGCGCCAACTACGAGCTGGGCGCGGCGATGAGCCTGAAGGACAGCGCCTGGGCGCAAGCCGAACAGACGCGGCTGATCAAGCGATTCCAGCGGCTGTACGAGGATTACGATCTGGTGCTGTCGCCCACCACGCCCGTGTCGCCGTTCCCGTGGACGCGGCTGTACGCGGAATCCATCAACGGCGAACGCCAGGAAAACTATTACCGCTGGCTGGCGCTGACCTATGTGATCACCCTGACCACGCATCCGGCCATTACCCTGCCCTGCGGGCTGGATCATCGCGGCATGCCTTTCGGCCTGCAGGTCGTGGGCCGTTTTCGCGGGGACCATGCCTTGCTGGGCGCGGCGCAGGCCATGGAGCAGGCCTTCGGCGCCATCGCGGCGCTGCGCCGGCCGCTGCCGGACCTGGCGCGGCTGGGACCGGCGCGGCCGGAATTGCGATCCATCGTCACCACGCCGCCGCTGTTCGAGGGCACGGGCGCCGGAAGCAGCGTATCGGCGGTGTAGCGCTATGAAGTTCGATGCGATCGTATTGGGCGCCGGGATAGTCGGCGTATGCGCGGCCATTCATCTGCAGCGGCGCGGACGCGCCGTGGCGTTGATCGATCGCAAGACGCCGGGCAACGAGACGTCCTTCGGCAATGGCGGTCTGATCCAGGCCGAGGGCTTTTACCCCTATGCCTTTCCGCGCGACCCGGGCGCCCTGCTGAAATATGCCGGCAATCGGGCGCCGGACGTGCGCTATCACTTCGGTGCGATTGCCAGGCAGGCGCCCTTCCTCTATCGCTATTGGTGGAACTCGCATCCGGCGCGGCACGCGGCCATCGCGGCACGCTACGCCGCGCTGATCGAACATTGCATCGCCGAACATCGCGTTCTGGCCACGGCGGCCGGCGCGCAGGGGTTGATCCGGCCATCCGGCTGGGTCAAGGTGTTCCGCCGCGCGGCGTTGCGCGATGCCGAGTTCCGCGTGGCCGAGCGCTGGCGGGACGAGTTCGGCGTAGCCTTCGAAACGCTGGACGCCGAAGACCTGCGTCGCATGGAGCCCGCGCTCAAGCCCGTCCTGGCGGGCGGCCTGCGCTATACCGAGGCGCAGTCGGTGTCCGACCCGCATGCCCTGGTGACCGCCTACGCGCGCCACTTCGAAGCCTTGGGTGGCCGCATCATGGTCGGCAACGCCGCGACGCTGCGGGACGGATGGCGGGTGGACACCGATATGGGTCCCGTCGAAGCGCCCGCGGCGGTCGTCGCGCTCGGCCCCTGGTCGGACGTGGTGACGAGGAAATTGGGCTACCGGCTGCCGCTGGCGGTCAAACGCGGCTATCACATGCATTTCACGGCCGAGGGTGGCGCGCAGCTGAACCACCCTGTGCTGGACGCGGAAAACGGCTTCCTGATCACGCCCATGTCGCGCGGCATACGCCTGACCACGGGCGCCGAGTTCGCGTCGCGCGACGCGCCGCCCACGCCGCTGCAGCTGGCCGCCGTCGAACCGCTGGCGCGCGGCATGTTCCCGCTCGGACGGCCCGTGGACCCGGCGCCCTGGATGGGATGCCGGCCCTGCACGCCGGACATGATGCCCGTCATCGGCCCGGCATCCAGGCACGACGGCCTCTGGTTCGCTTTCGGCCACGCGCATCATGGCTTCACGCTGGGGCCGGTGACCGGACGCCTGGTGGCGGAGATGATGGCGGGCGAACAGCCCTTCGTCGATCCGGCTCCGTTCCTTGCCACGCGGTTTTCCTAGACGTACGGACAGGCCGCGTGGAACAGCCGCGTGGAACGGCCGGGTGGAACAGCCGCGTGGAACGGCCGCGCGCCGCCAGAGGAATCGCCTATGCCCGCATAGGAAAGCCATATTTGTCCTGCGCCATTCCCTTCCCTAGGATGGAGCCCGCTTGCGCAATACGGGTGTCATAAACAGCGCGGCGCTCGATCAATCAGGGGAATTCAATGTCCGTTTTTCGTCCGGCCCTCACGCGGCGCGCCTTCCCGGCGGTCGCAGCCCTATTCGCTTTGTCCGCCCTGCTGGCGACATCTTCCGCACAGGCAGGCGCCTTCCCGGATCATCCCGTCCGGCTCATCGTGCCGCAATCGGCCGGCTCGGGCGGCGACGTCGTGGCGCGCCTGCTGGGGGAACGCATGGGCAGCGAGCTGGGCGCTTCCGTGGTGGTGGAAAACCGGGCCGGCGCCAACGGCATCGTGGCGATGTCCTATGTCGCCAAGGCGCCCGCCGACGGCTATACGCTGCTGCTGGCCGGCGTATCGCAGATGAGCTTCAATCCCGGGCTGTACAAGCAGCTGCCTTACGACGCGGCGCGCGATTACACCTATGTCGCGCCGGTCGTCGACACGCCTTTCGTGCTGGTCGCGAATAAGGACGCGCCCTATAAAACGCTGGCCCAGCTGATCGCCGCGGCCAAAGCCGCGCCGGGCGGCATCACTTTCGCCAGCGCCGGGGCAGGCAACTCCACCCATCTGTCCACCGAGATGATCGCCAGCGGCGCCGGCATCCAGTTGAAGCACATTCCATACAAGGGATCCGGCCCTGCCTTGAACGCCGTCATCGGCGGCCAGGTGGAATTGATGACCAGCGTGCTGGGATCCGCCCTGCCGCAGATCCAGGCCGGCAACGTGGTTCCGCTGGCCGTGCTGGCCGACAAGCGCGCGGGCGATCTGCCCGGCGTGCCCACCGTGAAGGAAGCCGGCATCAACGTACCGCCCATGCCGGGATGGTTCGCCATCGTGGGGCCGGCCGGCATGGACAAGGCCGTGGTAGATAAACTCAACGCGGCGGTCCAGGCGGCGATCGCCGATCCGGCCATCAACAAGAAGCTGAAGGATCTGTATTTCGTGCCGCTGCAAGGCAGCGCGGAGCAGATGCGGGCGCGCGCGGAAGCGGACGCGAAGACCTGGGGCGCCTTCATCGCCAAGACCGGTATCCAGGTCGATTGAGGCCGGAACGCCATGAAAAAATCCATCACGCTGCTGTTGGCGGGCGCCGCGCTCTGCGTTCTGCCGCCGAGCCATGCACAGTCCGCGGCGGGCTCCGCCGCCCCATGGCCCGATAGACCCGTCCGTATCATCGTCCCCTTCGCCGCGGGCGGCTCGACCGACATCGTCGCCCGCAAGGTCGCGCAGCGGCTGGGGCAACTCACCAACCAGCCGTTCGTGGTCGAGAACAAGCCCGGCGCCGGCGGCACGCTGGGCGCGGCTTATGCCAAGTCCCAGCCGGCGGACGGCTACTCGCTATTCCTGGGCACGGTCAGTACCCAGTCCGTGGCGCCGTTCCTGTACAAGACCCTGCCCTACGACCCGCTGCAGGATTTCCGCGGGCTGGCCATGATCGCCTCGGTCCCCAACGTCGTGGTCGTGAACAAGAACCTGGGTATCCATGACTTGAAGCAGCTGATCGCCGCTGCCCGCAAGAAAGCTGGCGGCCTGACCTATGGTTCCAGCGGACTGGGCTCGTCCAACCACCTGGCGACGGAAGCCTTGCGCGCCACCCTGGATATCCCGGTCACCCATGTGCCGTATCGCGGATCCGGGCCAGCCCTGACGGATACGATGGCCGGCCACGTGGACTTCATGCTGGACGTCGCGATGACTTCCCTGCCCTACATCGAACGCGGCGACCTGAGCGCCGTGGCCGTGACCTCCAGGCAGCGCCTGGCGGTGCTGCCGCAACTGCCCACCGTGGCCGAACAGGGCTTCCCGGAATTCGAAGCGGTGGGCTGGTTCGGCCTGTTCACGCCGGCACGGACGCCCGATGCGGTCGCGCGGCGCATCGCCGGGCTGGTGCATGACGTGGTCCTGGAAAAAGACATGTCGGCCTACTTCGCCGCGCAAGGGGCGACGGCCAGCGGGGTGACGCTGGCGGACTTCGATGCCATCGTCGCCGCCGACCGCGCGCATTGGGGCAAGGTGGCGCAGCTGGCGCGCATCCAGCCGGAGTAAGGCGGCGTGCCAGGCGATTGTCTTTCAGGCCGGCTTGCCGGCCAGCCATTCGACGCCGCTCCACGCGCCGGACGTGACCAGCCCCGCCGCCACATCGAACAAGGTCTGGTGCACGTGCACGCAAGCCAGGCTTTTCTCGGCCGACAGCGACATGCACACCGATACGCGCCGGCGATATTCGGGACTGGCGATGCGCGTGGCGACGATGTTCTCCGAGCGGGCTTCGGGTCCCACCAATGCCGACGACGGCAGCACCGTCCAGCCCTTGCCGCCGCGCGCCAGCGTAAGCAGGATGGATACGGCGCTGGTCTCGGCCACGAGCCTGATCGGCAGGGATTCCTCGGCAAAGGTGCGTGCGGCCAGCATGCGGATCGAATTGGGAAAGCTGGGCAGCAGCAACGGCATTTCCGACATCTGTTTGAGCGTGACCGCGTCCAGACCCAGGGGCGGACCGACCAGGAACAGGTCTTCGATCAGCATGGGCTTGGTCGTCATGCGCGCGGGCTGCGGCTGTGCGTCCATCGCCACGGAGAGGTCCAGCCGGTGCAGCGATACCCCGACCGCCAGGTCGGCGCTGCTGCCTTCCACGACCTCCAGCACGACCTCCGGAAAGCGCGCCGCCACCGCTTCGATCAGCGGGACGGCCAGTACGCGCGACGTACTGGTGGGAAGGCCGAGCTTGACGTGCCCCGCCGGCGTGTCGCGACCGTTCTTCAGCGCCGCCCTGGCTTCGTCCACCTGGCGCAGCACCAGGGTCGCGTGGCGATAAAGCAGTTGGCCCGCGTCGGTTGCCCTGACACCGCCGGGACCTCTTACCAGCAATTGCGTGCCCAGTTCGCTTTCCAGGTTGGCGACCTGCTGGCTGAGCGAAGGCTGGGCGATATGCAGCGTTTCCGCGGCGGCGGTGATGCTTTCCAGTTCGACGATGCGGGCGAAATACTTGAGTTGGCGCAGGTCCATCGGACTTCCTTTCGCGATTCCTTGCTACTGCGTGTCGCTCGCATCTTAGCCGCCTATCACCCATTCCGAGGATGAACATGTCCACGTTGATCGACAAGCAAACACCGGCCTGGTCCGTGACGCCGCAGGCCTACGCGGCCGCGCGACCGGTCGATTACACGGTTCCGCCGCCTGTCTCGCGCTACCTTGCGATGCGCGACGGCTGCCGGCTGGCCATAGACGTTTATATACCCGAACGGATCGCCGGGCGTCCGGCAGCCGCCGGGCGCCATCCCGCCATCGTGCTGTTCACGCCCTACTATCGCCGCTTTGCCATCAAGCCCGGCGGCAGCGGCGAGCCGGCGCCCAATACCGCCAAGCTGCGCGATTACTTCGTGCCGCGCGGCTATGCCGTCGTCGTAATCGACGTTCGCGGCACGGGCGCCAGCTTCGGCACCCGCGACAGCTTCCGCTCGCCACGCGAACGCGAGGACAGCCGCGAGGTGGTGGACTGGGTGGTCGAACAGCCCTGGTGCAGCGGGGTGGTGGGCGCCACCGGGATTTCGTATCTGGGCGCGGCCTCGGACTTCCTGGCTGCCACCGGGCATCCGGCGGTCAAGGCGATTGCGCCCTTGTTCTCCGTCTGGGACACCTACACCGACAATTACTATCCGGGCGGCCTACTGCTGAAGGCGCTTACGCGCAGTTATGACGACCTGATGGTGGCGCTGGACCACGACCGGCGCGACATGCTGCACCGCTTCGTCTATTACGCCAATCCGGACTTTGCCGGACCGCAGCCGGTGGACGAAGATACCGATGGCGTGCTGGTGCGGCAGGCCGTCCGGGAACACCTGGGCAATTTCCGCCAGACGGAATTCATGCCCGAGTTCCGCTTCCGCGAAGACCCCCTGCCCTACGACCCGGATTTCAGTTCCGCCACGTTCAGCCCGTACAGCCTGGCGGCGCGCATCCCGGACGACGTCGCCGTGCTGTCGGTCTCGGGCTGGATGGACGGCGCGGGGTATATGAACGCCGCGATCTCGCGCTACCTGACGCTGGACAAGAATCCCCGCCACCTGCTGCTGGGCCCGTGGGACCACGGGGCGCGGATCGACGTCTCGCCGTGGCGCCGCCAGGAGATGGCCGAGCCCTTGTGGCTGGCCGAAGTGCTGCGCTTCTTCGACCATTACCTGCTGGGGCTGCCGACGGGCCTGGAGTCCGAAGCGCCCATCCACTACTACGCGCTGCATGCGGAGCAATGGCGGTCCGCGGCGGATTGGCCGCCGTATGGCGCGGACGGCACGCGCCTGCACCTGGCGCCCGGCGGCGGTCTGTCCGCCGATGCCACACTGGCGACCAGCGAGCAGGATTACCAGGTCGACTTCGCGCTGGGCACCGGGTCGGGCACGCGCTACGAGCGTATCGCGGCCATCAACAGCACCGAGTACTACCCCGACTGGCAGGGCCGCACGGATCGCATGGCCAGCTTTACGTCGGCGCCGCTGCCGCGCGCCATGGAGCTTGCGGGCCATGCCGTGATCGATCTGTGGCTGAGCGGCAGCGAGCCCGACGGCGCGCTGTTCGTCTACCTGAGCGAAATCGAGGCCGACGGGCGCGAACGCTATGTCACCGAGGGCCTGTTGCGCCTGCTGCACCGCAAAGTGTCGCATTGTCCGCCCGAATACCGCACGACCTGGCCCTTCCGCAGCTTCCGCAAGGAAGACGCGGCGCCGCTCGTACCGGGTCGCTTCGAACGCATTGAATTGGGGCTGCTGCCGACGGCATGGCGGTTTTCGGCCGGCAGCCGTATCCGCGTGTCGATCGCCGGCGCCGATGCCGATCATTGCGGCCAGGTCCCCCATGGCCGGCCGCCCCTGTTCAAGCTGGGGACCGGCGGCGATCGGGATTCATCCATCGTGTTGCCCTTGCGGGGCTGCGAATGAGGACGTCGCCGGCGCCGTCCGCCGGTTCAGGGATGGAGGACCTGCGAGCCGTCGCGTCTGCCCTGGCGCTTGCCCCGGCGGCAGGCGAGCCGGATCCGCTGCTGTATGCCGTCGATGTGCTGGCCCAGCGGCTGCTGGGCCATCGCCTGTTTACCGTGCTGCGTTACGACGTCGCGGCCGGACTCGCTCATCGCCTGTACAGCAGCGCGCCCGAGATTTATCCGGCATCGGGCAGCAAGCGGATCGCGACGGCGCCGGCCTTGCAAAGAATGGTCGAAACGGGCCAGCCGCTGCTGACCCCCGATGCCGCGGCCGTGCGGCGGAATTTCCCGGACGCGGAGGCGATCTTCGCGCTGGGCTGCGCCAGCGTGCTCAATCTGCCTGTCATCGTCCGGGGCCGGCTGTTGGGACAGGTGAACCTGCTGCACCAGGCCGGCCACTACACGGCATCGGCGGTCGAAGACGGAATGGTGCTCACCGCGCTGGCCGCGCCGGCCTTGCTCATGGAGAGCTCGCCGATACCGGCCGATGGCGCTCAGGGCCGGCGCAATAAGTAAACGCGGAATGAATGCGGAATGACTGCGCCGCCCCCGCCACCGGTATCTCGACGGCGCGGCGTCACTGGACGTGTATGTCGCCCTCCGCGATCACCTTGGCCCACTTGCTGCTTTCGCCGGCGATGAACGCCGCGGTGTCCGCCTGGGTCATGTAGGTCGGGTTTTCACCGGCCTGCTCCAGGCCGTTCAACATGGCCGGGCTTTGCAGCGCCGTTTTCACGGCCGCGTTCAGTTTCTCCAGCACGTCCGGCGGCGTTCCGCGCGGCGCCAGCAGCGCGGTCCAGAAATTGACGCGGAAGTCGGGGATGCGCTCCGACACGGTGGGCAGGTCCGGCAGCAGCTTGCTGCGTGCCGCGCCCGTGGTCGCCAGGCCGCGCAGCTGGCCTTTCAGGATGTACTGCGAGGCCGCCGGCAAGGTGGCGAAGGCGAAGTCGATGCGGCCGCCGATCAGGTCGGTCATCGCCGGACCGCTGCCCTTGTAGGGCACGTGCACGAAATTCGCGTGCGTGCGCAGCTTCAGCAGTTCGGCCGCGAGATGCGGGCTTGAGCCCAAACCGGCGGATGCGAACGTCACGCCGTCGCGGCTTTGCTTGCCATCGGCGATCAGCTCGCCCAGGCTTTTGATCGACGACGACGCCGGCACGGAGAGCACCAGCGGTGACACGGTCACGGTGGCGACCGGTGTCAGGTTCCGCGGGTCGTACGGCAAGTGCCGCATCAAGCTGGGATTCGTTGCATAGGCCGGATCCGCGAGCAGCAAGGTATAGCCGTCCGGCGCCGCGCGAGCCACGACGCTGGTGCCTATGACGCTGGCGCCGCCCGGCCGGTTTTCGACCACGACGTTGACGCCCAGGGTTTTGTCCAGCTCCCGCGCCAGCAGGCGCGCGACATAGTCCGTGCCGCCGCCGGGCGGGTATGCCAGGACCAGGGTGATGGAATGCGTGGGATAGTCGGCTGCCGCACGGGCACTCGGCGCGGCCAGGAAAACCGCCGCGAACGACAACACACAGGCAAGCATGCGGCTTGGCGGCACTGGTTTCCCCTGAGTTGGCATTTGTTCCAAATTAAGAACATATACCAAAAACGGGTCCAAAACCAGAGCGATGCGGTGCGCCGCTTATACCGTCCAGGCGCTACCGCGCCGCCGTCCGGTCGCCACATGGCGAAGCCGGCCGGCATGGCACCCGCCGCAACAAAACCTTGGCCGCCCCGCAAGAAAAAAGCGTTCGACGCCGTGCCGCGGCAGGCCAGATACTGCATCCACCTTGCCGCCGCGTGACCGGACCTTGACCGCAGGGCCGACGCCGGCAAGGCACTTGGACAACTTTGGGGAGCAGGCAGCCATGGCTATCGTCGTCAAACCTTTCGAGCGGAATTTCGGCGCCGACATCGTCGGCACTCCGCCGGACCTGCAGGTGTCGGACGACGACTTCCGGGTGATCGAAGCCGCCTGGGCGGCGCACAGCATCCTGCGGTTCCGCGGGCTGGACATGAGCCCGGAACAGCACGTGGCGTTCAGCCGGCGCTTCGGTCCGCTGCACATCATGACGCCGCTGAAATTCAATCTTGCCGGCTATCCGGAAATTTTCGTCGTCTCCAATGCCAGCAAGGAGGACCCCACCCGTCCCATTGCGCAGGAACAGGGCGCCGGCGATATGGGCTTGAAGCGCGCCGGCGAAGGCTTCCATACCGATGGCGAGGATAAGCGCATCCCCAATGCGGGTTCGTTCCTGTACGCCCGCAGCGTTCCGCCCGAGCGCGGCGACACGCTTTTCGCCGACATGTACGCGGCCTATGAAGCGCTGCCGGACAAGATCAGGCAGGCCATGGCCGGACGACGGGCGCGCTACAGCCGGATCGACCTGCATCACACGTACTACCCGCTGATGGACCCGTTGACGGAAGAGCAGAAGCGCGAGCGTCCCGATGTCTATCACCCGCTCGCGCGTCGCCACCCGGTCACCGGCCGCACGTCGCTGTATATCGGCCGCTGGGCCTGCGATATCGAAGGCCTGCCCAAGGACGAGGGACGCGCGCTGGTGCGCTATCTGCAGGAGTTCGCCCAGCAGCCGCGCTTCCTGTTTCGCCAGCAGTGGCTGCCGGGCGACGCGATTCTGTGGGACAACCGCTGCACCCAGCACTGCGCGACGGGATTCGACGACACGCGGTACGTCCGCACCATGCACCGCACGACGCTGGAAGGCGACGAGCCGCGCATGGCGGAAACTTCCGCGGCGCTGGCGCTGTGAGCGGCGCCGGTCGCGGGGTAGTTACCAATGGCGCGCGCCGCGATCCCGGGCATGATCGACGGATACCCACCGCTCGAGAAATGCCATGAACATCCGCTTTCTGGAAACCGTGCTCTGGCTGGCCCGGCTGCGCAGCATCAAGGCCACCGCGGAGAAGCTGTGCATCACGCACACGGCGATATCCAACCGGATCGCCTCCATCGAATCGGACCTGGGCGTACGGCTTTTCGTGCGTTCAGAGCAGGGCTTCGAGCCGACGGCCGAGGGACGACGCTTCATCGATCAGGCGCAGATCATCATCGACGACTACCAGAAGCTGCGCCGCATGATGCTCGACCCGGCGGAAATGCGCGGACAGGTGCGGGTCGGCGCGGTCAGCACCCTTATCCCCACCCTCTTCCCGCCCCTGGTCAAGACCATCCGGGAGGAATATCCGCATATCTCGCTGAGCGTGACGACGCAGCTTTCGGAACTGCTGCTCGCCGAGCTGGACGCCGGCCGGCGCGACATCGTGCTGGTGTCGATCACGCCGCCCGCCGAGGCCGGGGTGGTGATCGTGCCCTTGTTGAGTTTCTCGATGTGCTTCGTGGCCAGCCCGTCGTTGGGTGTCTCGCTGGATCGGCCTTTGTCGCCGCGGGATCTGGCCAGGTATCCCGTCATCGGCTATCCGCACGGCACCCCGTCGCAAGCCCGCATAGACAGCTATTTCGCCGACGAAGCGCAGCAGACGGTGGTCATCCACGCGTCGGCGGCGGTACCCACCAATGTACAGATGGCGGCATCCGGCATCGGCATCTGTGCCGTCCCGCGCGCGGTCGTGCGGCAGGAGATCGATAGCGGCGCTCTGGTGGAACTGCCGATCGCCAAGCCTTTCGTTGCCGTGAATTACGTGGCGGTCTTCGCGGACCGCGAGCACTCCGATCTGCCGCGCGGGGTGGCCGCCCTGGCCCGGCAGGCCGCCAAGTTGTACTGCCAGGCATGCAACCCCGCCTGGGCATGGGAAGACGAATCCACAGACGCAGTCCAGGAGGACATGTGAAAGCCAGCATCATCCAGATGAATTCCGTGGCCGACAAGGCGCGGAACATCGAGACCGCGCGCCGCCTCGCGCGCCGCGCCATCGAAGAGGACGGCGCCCGCCTGGTGTCGTTTCCCGAGCATTTCGACTGGGCGGGCGGCACGGTGGCCGACAAAGTCGCCGCCGGCGAAGCGGAACGCGACGGCCCTGCTTACGACATGTGCCGCCGGCTTGCGATCGACCACGGCATCCATGTGCACTCCGGCAGCTTCTACGAGCGTTCGCCGGATCCCGCCAAGGTCTACAACACATCGGTGGTTTTCGATCCACAGGGGCGCGAGATCGCCCGCTACCGGAAGATCCATCTGTTCGACATCGTCGCGCCCGACGGCCTGCGCTATGGCGAATCGGACGCGGTGATGGCGGGCCGCGAGCCCGTGGTGGCGGAGATCGACGGCATCGTCTTCGGCCTGGCCATCTGCTACGACCTGCGCTTTCCCGAACTATTCCAGATGCTGGTCAAGCGCGGCGCCCAGGCCATCCTGCTGCCCGCGTCCTTCACGCTGCAGACGGGCAAGGATCACTGGGAAGTGCTGTGCCGCGCGCGGGCCATCGAAACCCAGTGCTACTTCCTGGCGCCCGCGCAGATCGGTCCCTTCCTGCAGGACGGCGAGCGCCGGCATACCTATGGCCATACGCTGGTCTGCGATCCCTGGGGCCACGTGGTGGCGAAGGCCTCGGATGAAGAAGGCTTCATCACCGCGCGCATCGACCCGGCGCTGGTGCAACGCGTACGCGCGCAGATTCCGTTGGCGAGCCATAAGGTGCTTTGAGATGAAGAAATACGTCATAGGCCCTACCCCCGCGGCGCTGGACCCGTCGGTCTTCGAATTGCTCGACGATGTCGAGACCGCGACGGTCGGGCACTTCCGGCATTGGGGCTTCATGGACCCGGCGATCCAGGCGCTGGGCATCCAGGCGCTGGGCATCCAGGCGCCGGGCACGCCCGCCCGCGTCATCGGGCGGGCGGTCACCCTGGCGCTGCCGGCGCAGGACTCCACCCTGCTCCATCACGCGCTGGGGCAGCTGCGGCCCGGCGATGTGGTGGTCATCGACAGGCTGGGCGACCGCAAGCACGCCTGCTGGGGCGGCGGCGTCACACAACAGGCCAGCAAGGCCGGCGCGGCCGGCGCGGTGGTGGACGGGGTCTGCACCGATCCATCGGAAATCGCCGCCTTCCGCATGCCCGTCTGGTGCCGGGGAATTTCCCCGATCACCACGCGCATCTACGACCTCGCCGGCATGCTGAACATGCCGGTGTCCTGCGGCGGCGTGGTGGTCAATCCGGGCGACGTCATCCTGGCCGATGAGAACGGTGTGCTGGTGCTGCCGCCGGGAGACGTCGCTGAAGTCGCCGCGATGGCGAAAGCAAAACAGGCCCGACAACGCGCCAATGCCGAGAAGATCGCCGCCGGCGCGGCCCTGCTGGGCGAGCTGTCCGGCGCCAGCGGCCATGTGGCGCGGGATAGTTGAATCCGGCCGGTCCGCATTACCGAAGACCCTACGCCGCGCCGTACAACGCAGCGGCCGCGGGTGGCGGGTTGGGGAGACAAGCCAACGCGGCGGACTCCGGCCGCCGTCGACAAAACCTATCAAGGGGAGTCTCATGAAGACTACGCAAGCGTTCATCAAGCGACTGGGATGGTTCGCGCTATGCGGCGCCGTCGCCGCCATTCCGTTGGCGGCCTCCGCCCAGCAGGGCTGGCCCGATCATCCGATCCGCATCATCGTCCCTTTCCCGCCCGGCAACTCGTCGGATGTCTCCATGCGCCTGGTCGCCGAGCAGCTCAGCGGCAGCCTGCATCAAAGCGTGGTGGTGGATAACCGCACCGGCGCCGGCGGCTCGATCGGCACGGCCTACGCCGCCAAGGCACCGGCGGACGGCTACACCCTGGCCATGGGGTCCACCGGCCCGATGTCGATCGGACAGTGGCTGCATCCCGGCACGCTGGGCTATGACCCCGCCAAGGATTTCGTTCCGGTCGGCGCGGTGGCCTGGGCGCCGCAGGTGCTGGTGGTGCGCAAATCCTTTCCCGCGTCCAACTTCCAGGAAATGCTGGCGTATGCGAAGCAGCCCGGCGTGCATCTGAAGTACGGCTCGCCGGGCGTAGGCACGACGCCGCATCTGGTGATATCGGCGATGCTGAAGCAAGCGGGCATCGAAGCCGCGCACATACCCTATCGCGGCGGCGTGCAGACGGCCACGGACCTGGTCGGCGGACAGATCGATTTCATCTCCGACAACGTACCGGTGGTGGCGGGGCTGCTGGCCAAGGACGCGGTGAAGCCGCTGGGCGTCAGCTCGAATACGCGCATCCCTTCCCTGCCCGATGTCCCCACCCTGCAGGAACAGGGATTGAAGGACTTCAATCTGCAAGGCTGGATCATCCTGATGGCGCCGGCCGGCACGCCCCAGCCCATCGTCGACCGCCTGCGCGCGGAAATGCGGAAGATCGTCGCCAAGCCCGAGGTACGGGACAGGCTCAATGGCCTGGGGCTGCTGCCCATGGACATGAGCACGGCGCAACTCGGGGGCTTTCTGGCCAGCGAATCCACCAAGTGGAAGCAGTTGGTGAAGCAGTCCAACGCGGCGGAGAACTGATGGCCGGGCCTCATTCCCCGACTACTCGACCTTGATGTTCGCGGCCCGGATGACCTGACGCCACTTCTTGTCCTCGGCCGCGACATATTGGGCGAAGTCGGCGGGGTCGCTGGCGATGATGTGGAAGCCGGACTCCGTGAGCATCGCGCTTCTTTGCGGGTCGGTCATCACCTTGCGGCTATCGTCGGCGATTTTCCGCACGATCTGCGGCGGCGTTCCGGCAACGGCGAACAGGCCGAACCATACATCGGTGACGAAATCCGGGTAGCCTGATTCGGCCACGGTGGGGACGTCCGGCGCCAATGGGTGCCGGTGCGCGCTCGTTACCGCGAGCGCGCGCAGTTTCCCGGCACGCAGATGCGGCAGCGTCGTCATGATTACGTCGAACATCGCGTCAAGACGGCCGGCCAGGAGATCGTTCATGGACAGCGCCGACCCCTTGTACGGCACGCCAAGGAGCTTGATGTCCGCCCGGGCCATGAGCAGCTCCATCGTCATATGCGGCGTTGCGCCCACGCTGCCGCCGAAGGTCAACGCGCCAGGGTGCGCTTTCGCATAGGCGACGAAATCCTGCAAGGAGCGGAAGGGGGATGAGGCCGGCACTGAAAGAAGCTGCGCGATGGACACCAGTTCCGTAACGGGAATGAAGTCGCGCTGAGCGTCATAAGGAATTCGCGGAAACAGGCCGGGCACCACCGACTGTGTGGTCTGGGTGCCGAACAGCAGCGTATAGCCATCCGGTTTCGACTCCGCGACCACCCGGGAACCTATCATGCCGCTGGCCCCATCCCGATTCTCGATAATGACCGGCTGGTTCCACAATCGGCCCAACCCCTCCGCCAGGGTCCTTGCCACCTGGTCGGTCGATCCGCCCGCGGAGAAAGGCACGATGATGCGCACGGGCCGGGTCGGATATGCATTCTGGGCGGATGCGGGCGCGCAGCAGAGGATGGCCGTGGCCAGCGCCAGCAGCATGCGGGCGTGGCGGGGAAAATGTCCCAGGCGGTTCAGCGTCATGGCGTGGTCCCTTGTGGTGTGGTGATGTTATGGCGTGCGGCGATGCCCCGCCGTCATGTGGCGTCCGGGCCCGTGAACGCCAGGGCCAGGCCGGTCAGGGCCGCGCCATACAGGCGGCGGGCCGCGTCCTCGGTGATCAGGCCGTCGCGCAAGTCGTCGGCCAGTGCGGCGCATGCCCGCGTCGCGGGATCGCCGAAACCGGCGCCGCCCGGCGTCTCTATGCGTATGGTTTCCCCCTTGGCCAGGACGAGATTTTTCACTTTGGACGCCAGTATCTGCTCGTCGTCCCGGCCGGCGTTTCGTATAAGCTTTCCAAGCCCGCCCTCGCCGCCGCCCTGCGCGCCCGCCGCGCCCTGGAGATGACTGTCCGAGCGCGAGGAAAAGATCGTGTCATCCTGCAGCGCCCTCACCTGCCGGACTATGCCCAGGCCGCCACGATGGCGCCCGGCGCCCGCGGAATCCACGGCCAGGCCATAGTGTTCCACCAGCAGTGGACATTCATGCTCGAGGATTTCGGTGGGCAGGTTGCGCGAATTCGTAATGTGCACGTGAATCGCATCCATGCCGTCGCCGGCGTCGCGGCCGCCACCTCCACCGCCCAAGGTCTCACCGCTCAGGTAAATGTTCCCCGTCCCCGGATGAATTCCCGAGAATGAAATCGTCGGCATGGTATCGAAGCTCGATGCGATCGCACGGTCCCGCGGAACCAGGCTGACGAGCGCGCCGATGATCGCGCCCGCCAGCCGTTGACACGTTATCGTGCGCGCACCGCAAGCGGCCGGCGGCCGGGGATTGACGATCGAGCCTTCGGGCGCCTTGATCACGATGGCATCGGCCATGCCGCGGTTGGCCATCAGCTCCGGATCCAGCATGGCCTTCACACAGTAATAGACGGTGGCTCGCAACGCGCTCTCCGAAACATTGAGCCCCCCGCGGGACTGCGGGCCGGAGCCGTCCAGATCCACCACGAGCGAGGCCTCCTGCTTGTAGACCGTCGCAGTGAGCGGGACGCGGCCGCCTTCGCCGGTGCCATCGTCGTCCAGCCATGTCGTAAACCTGGCGCGCTCGGCCGGCAGCGTGGCTATCCGGTGGCGGACGCGCTGCAAGGTGTAGGCGAGCACGCCGTCGACGGCATCCTGGAATGACGCCACGCCGCCCATCCGTTCGATCAGGGCGCGGATGGCGGCCGCCCCTTTGGTGTTCGTGGCGACCTGAACCCGGAGGTCCAGCGACCGCTCCAGCGGCAGGCGGGAATTGAGAGCGATGAGACCGATCAGGTCGTCATCGACCCGGTGCGCCCGCGCGACACGCATCACCGGAATGCGCAGTCCCTCTTCGTACATATTGCGCGCCGACGCGGACGTCGATCCCGGCACCGCGCCGCCCACGTCGGAGTGATGGCCGATATTGGCGGCGAAGGCCACAAGGCTCCCGGCTGCGAACACCGGCGTAATGATCGATATGTCCGGAAGATGCGTGCCCCCGGCAGCGTATGGGTCGTTGCAGATGTAGACGTCGCCCTCCTCGATCTCGTCCACGCGCCACCGTGCCAGGACGGCCTCGACGGAGCCCATGAGAGAACCCAGGTGTACGGGGATGTGCGTCCCTTGCGCGATCAGACGGCCGAGATGGTCGAATATGCCGACGGAGAAATCCCGGCGTTCCTTGATCTGCGGCGAGAAGGACGCGCGCATGATGTTGCTGGCCATCGATTCGGTAATGGCCAGAAGGCGGTTGGTGAAAACTTCGACGGCGATGGGATCGAAGCGCCGTTGCGGCGATGTGCCGGCTGATTCGTTCATAGCGGTAACCATAGCGGGGAGATTCAGGCCTGGATGCGGATGTTGCCTGCCGGGTCGATGGATGCCTTCTGCGCGGGCAGGACCACCGTCGTCGAACTCATTTCCTCGATGATGACGGGACCGGGCAATGTCGTGCCGGCAGCAAGCGCGGCGCGGCGATACACGGGCGTATCGATCCATCCCTCATCGGGACCGAAATACACCCGGCGTTCCGAGGGCGCGGGGGCATCCCGGGCGGCATCCGTGGCCCGCGCGGGCGACATCGCGGCGGTCTGTTTCGGCACCAGTCCCACTGCCTGCGCGCGGCAACTGACGATCTCGATCGGATGCGCCGGGTTGTCGTGACCGTGTTGGGCGCGATGCGCGGCGTGAAAGGCCTCGACGAAGCGCGCTTTGCTTGCGTCCGGCGCTTGCTCCAGCTGCACGCGGATATCGTGGGTCTGCCCCCGGTATCGTCCGTCTATGTGCAGATGGAAGCGCCGGCGCGCCTGCGGCACGCGTTCGCTGGCGAGCCATTCATCACCTTGCCGCGACATTTCGCGCAGAACGTCCAGCACGCTGCGCCACGTTTCGTCCGTCAATGGGCAAAGCTGGGTGCGGACGAAGTCGCGGCTCACGTCGGCCAGCAGGATGCCGCGGGCGCACATGGTGCCGGGTTCATGCGGCACCAGGACGTGGCCGATGCCGCATTCCCGCGCCACTTCGGCGGCATGGAGGGGGCCTGCGCCGCCGAACGCAAACAGCGTGAAATCGGCGGGATCATGGCCGTGCTCCGTCGACACGGCGCGGATAGCGCGGCTCATATTCGCCGTGGCGATGCGCAGGATGCCATGGGCCGCCTCTTCCACCGACATGCCGATGCGTCGCGCGATGCTGGATTCGATGACGGCGGCTGCCCGCGCGCGGTCGACCTTCATGCGCCCATCCAGCAGGGTATGGGGATTCAATCGGCCAAGGACGATGTTCGCGTCGGTCAGGGTGGCCTCGGTGCCGCCCTTGGCGAACGCGACCGGACCGGGAACGGCGCCCGCGCTGTCGGGCCCCACCTTTAATGCCCCAACGTCATCCAGGCGCGCAATGCTGCCGCCGCCCGCGCCGACTACGTGGATGTCCACCATGGGCATTTTTACCGGATGTCCCGCGACCAATCGGTCGGAGGTAAAGCCCGGCCTTCCTCCCGTTACCAGGGACACGTCGGTGCTGGTGCCCCCCACGTCGAATGTGATGATCTCCGATATGCCGGCGGCTTCTCCAATGACGGTGGCACCCACTACCCCGGCGGCTGGCCCGGACAGGCAAGTGAGCACCGGCAGGCGTTCCACCGTGGCCAGGGGCATCAGCCCGCCGTTGGAGTGGAACGTAAGAGGCTGCGCCCCGACGCCGGCTTCCTCCAACCTGGTGCATAGCCGTTCCATATACGTCTGCATGCGCGGTGCGACGTAGGCATTCAATACCGTGGTCGACGTACGCTCGAATTCGCGGAACTCCGGCAGTACTTCATGCGAGATGCTGACGTGCAGCCCGGGCGCGACGCGCTCGACGATAGCCCGCGCCCGCTCTTCGTGCTCAGGATTCCGGTATGCATGCAGGAAGGCGATGGCGAGCGATTCGATACCTTCGGCGACCAGTTCGCGCACACGTTGCGCCAGCTCGTCCTCGTCAAGACCCCTGAGGGGATTGCCGTTGGCGTCCATGCGCTCATCCACTTCGACACGATAGCGGCGGCGCACCAGCGGTTCCGGCTTGCGGACGGCATAGTCGTATAGCGCGGGCCGGGTCTGCCTGCCGATGGCGAGCACGTCGCGAAAACCCGTGGTCGTTATCAAGCCTGTTTTGACGCCCTTGCGCTCGATCACCATATTGGTCGCGACCGTGGTCCCGTGTCCCAGATAGCCGACGCGGGAGGCTTCCACCGAAAAATGCCGCAGCATCTCCTGCGTGCCCTGCGCGATCGCGATGGACGGATCGGCCGGCGACGATGGCACCTTGAAATATGAAAGCGCACCGCTTTCCACATCGGCCATCACGAAGTCCGTGAAGGTGCCGCCCACGTCTATCCCTATCCGGACCATACTGTTCCCTGGTTCCATGTCCTGCTGATTCCTTGCCTACCGGTCAAATGACATGACCCGAATCATGGAAGGGACCGCCTCTACATACAACCACATGGGGTGTTGGACGCCGATAAGTAAATGTTATGCTTGCCCGGCGATCGGGACACCAGAACCATGCAACTCAATCCGCGCCAGCTTGAAGCGTTCCGCAAAGTCATGCTCACGGGAAGCATGACGCTCGCGGCCGAGCTGCTGAAGATCAGCCAGCCCGCCGTCAGCCGCCTTATCCGCGACCTGGAAACCGCCGTTTCCATTCGCCTGTTCCGGCGCGAGGGCAACCGCTTGATTCCCGGCGCCGAGGCGCGGCGGCTCTTCCAGGAGGTCGAGCGCTTCTATCGCGGCATCGAGTCGGTGGAACGGGTGGCGCAGGATTTGAAGACCGCGCGCATCGGCACCCTCAGGATTGCCTCCATCAGCGCGCTCGGGCTGGGGTTCATCAGCGAGGGGATCCGGCGCTTCTCGAACGCCCATCCGGATGTCATGGTGTCGTTGGACGTATGCCCGTCACAGGGAGTGCTCGAACTGATCGCGGCCGGTCAGGTCGATATCGGCTATATCGGGTTTCTCGGCGTGGAGTATCCCGGCGTCGATCTGTATCCCCACCCTAACGTTGCCGCGGTCTGCGTCCTGCCGCGCAGCCATCCGCTGGCGCGGAAAAAGGCGGTGCGCATCACCGATCTGCAGGGGCAATCCATCATCATGTTGCGGCCTGACAGCCCCCTGAGAATGCGTGTGGAAATGGCGTTCAGCGCCGCCGGCGTGACCTTCGACCGTTCCGTCGAAACGACATTCGCGCATTCCGCGTGCAGCATGGTGGCCGCCGGACTGGGCATCACCATCGCCGACCCCTTTACCGCCGGGCAACTGCGCGACCGCCGCGTCGTGTGCCGGCCCATGGTGCCGGCCATCGAGTACATCTACTCCATGGTCCTGCCGGCGCATCAACCGCGGTCCACCGTCGTCAATGATTTTCGGCGGGCGATGGACGCGCTGCTCAATTCGCCGTAACGATACCTCGCAGGTTCACGCGCTTGGCGGCGGCCTGGACGCGGCCTTGCTCGATCTCCTTCTGCAGGAACTCCGAGATCCAGTCCTGGCCCGCGCCGCGGCCGAACGGGATGGCGGCCGAGTAGCGTTCCGTGCCCCAACCGCCGGGCAGCAGGCGCGATGCGGGCAGCTTGTCGTTCATCTCGAACAGGACGGCCTTGTTCGCCGCATATCCATCGATCTTGTTGGCGCGCAGCATCTCGGCGGCGTCGGCGACGGTATTGACGGGAACCAGCCTGGCGTTGGGATAGAGCGAGCGCAACTCGGCGGCGCTGGCACCGTCGGCGCTCACGCCTATCCTGGCCGGCTTTTTCAGGTCATCGAGCACGCGCAGCCGCGAATTGGCGAGCACCAGCACGCCCTTCTCGATCGCCAGGAAAGGCGGCGAGAAATTCATGCGCTGCGCCCATTCGGGCGTGGCGGCACTGAGCGCGAAGTCGGCCTGGCCGGTCGCGATGGCCTGCAGGGCATCGGCGTCGCTGGCGTAGATCTTGGGTGTGAACGGCACGCCCAGCTCCTTGGCGAAATCCTCGCCGAGCTGATACGCCACGCCGCGCGGCGCGTCCTTGGGGTCGGGCTGGACCAGCGAGAGGGGGCTGCCGCGAGTCAGCGCGACACGCAGGCTGCCCGTCGGGGCCAGCACCTGCTTGATCAAGATCGCTTTCTGTTCCTTCCACGACGCGTTGTACGCCTCTTGCGTGGAATCGAATGAAGAACATCCCTGAAGCGCGGCCGCCAGCACGACAACCGCAACGACCGCAGTACGCCTCGTGAACACGCGTTTTCCCTTACTTATGGCTTGCCCGGGCGGGAATTTAGCATCTTCGGCCTGGCGTGCCGAGCCGGGGGCGGCTGTGAACGGCCGGCGGGAAAGATGGTGAATTGTTTCAGCCCGTGGCGCGGCCGGCACGGCCATTGCTGGACGGGTGGCTTGTGCCCGTGCGCGACGTCTTCCACGCGTGGCGCGGGTTGTTGCTGAACCCTATGTCAGGAGAATCACAATGCTGGAAAAAGCTGAAGGTACCGCGCAAAAATGGGCCGGGAAGGCGCAAGACGCCATCGGCGAGGTCACCGGGGACGCCGGCACCCAGATCAAGGGCAAGGCACGCGAACTGGCCGGGCGCACCCAGGAATCCTATGGCGATGCGCTGAATATGGTGCGCGACTGCGCCTCCAACAATCCGCTCGCCACCGTGGCGGTGGCCGTGGGGGCCGGCCTGCTGCTGGGCGCCATGCTGTCGTCGCGTCGCTGAGTTGCCGCGCGGCTCGGGGGCGCTTGCATGAGCAAGCCGTGCCGCGTCCCCGCTTCCTTCGCGCCGCGCCCCGCGGCGCTATTTATTCGCGGGTCGCATCCGGCGACCCGTGAGGGTGCCCCTGGATGGCAATGGGCCGTTCGACGGGATTGGATTGTCCCGGTGCCCCGGTATGCAGGTGGCAGGCGGCGAAGTGCCCGGTCGAAAGCCCGGCGCGCGGCGGCGCGCTTCTGCGGCAGATGTCCATCGCGAATTTGCAGCGTGGATGGAAACTGCAGCCTTGCGGCCGGTCGTACGGCGACGGCCTTTCGCCACGCACCGGTTCGGCCGCGATGCGGGCCTTTCCCAGCGCGGGCGCCGCTTCCAGCAGGGCCATCGTGTAAGGATGGCCGGGTCGTGCAAATAGCTCCGCCGCCGGCGCTTCCTCGACGACTTCTCCCAGGTACATGACGGCTACGCGGTCGCTGACGCGTTCCACCACGGACAGATCGTGGCTGATGAACATGTAGCTCAAGCCCAGCGATTCCCGCAGGTCCTGGAACAGGTTCAGGATCTGCGCCTGCACGGAAACGTCCAGGGCCGACACCGGCTCATCGCAGACGATCAGGCGCGGTTCCACAGTCAGTGCCCGCGCGATGCCGACGCGCTGCGCCTGCCCCCCGGACAGTTGCCGGGGATAACGCTCCGCCATCTGGGCCGGCAGGCCGACCTGGCCCAGCAGCGCCAACACCTGCTCGCGGCGCTCGCGGACGGACAGGCCCGTGTGGACCTTCAATGCTTCTTCCAGTATCTGCCCTACTCTCTGGCGCGGGTTCAGGGACGCGATCGGGCTCTGGAAGATCATCTGCACGTGCCGCCGCGCCTCCTTGGCCGCGGGTCCCCGAAGCTGCGCCATGGGAGTTCCGTGCAATTCCACGTCACCGGCGTCCGGCACCAGCAGCCGCGCCGCGATACGGCCGAGCGTCGACTTGCCGCAGCCCGACTCGCCCACGATGCCGACCGCCTCGCCGGGGTTCACGGCCAGGGTAACGTCGCTTACCGCATGCACGATGCGCCTGCTTTTCGGCACCGCCGCCGGCATCAGGCTGCGCAGCCAGTTGGCCCGGCCGAAGTTCTTCGATACCTGTTTCAGCGACAGTAGCGGGCGGGTATTGCTTGCGACGCTCATGTGGCGCTTACTCCTTCATGGATACGCAGCGGTTTCACGCAACGCACCTGCCGCGCCACGGCCGGCGTGCTCATCGGCACCGGCTCCTGGCAGGCCGCCCCGGCATGCGGGCAGCGCGGCGCGAAACGGCATCCCGCGGGCCAGCTGCCGATGGCCGGCGCCTCGCCGCCGATCTGCGGCAGCCGCGCCATGCCGCGATTGCTGCTGGGAATCGCCCCGAGCAAGGCCTTCGTATAGGGGTGATAGGGCCGTTCGAGGATGTCCGCGGTCGGGCCCTCCTCCACGATCTGGCCGGCATACATGACCGCCACGCGATCGGCCAGCATGCTGACCACGGCCATATCGTGGGTGATCCAGATCGCCGCGGTGCCGGCCTGCATGCACAGCTTGCGAACCTCGTACAGGATCTGCGCCTGGGTCGTCACGTCCAGCGCCGTCGTCGGTTCGTCGCCGATCACGACGTCGGGCTGGTTGATCATGGCCAGGGCGATGCAGATGCGCTGGCGCATCCCGCCGGAAAGCTGGTGCGGATAGGCCCGCATCCGCTCCTTCGGGCCCGATACGTCGAGCTTCACGAGCATGTCCATGGCCAGCGTCTCGGCTTCGGCGCGGGACTTGCCGTAGTGGGCGCGCACCACATTGCAGAGCTGGTTCCCTATCGTCATCGTCGGGCACAGAGCGCTCATCGGGTCCTGGAACACCATGGAGATGCGGTTCCCGCGCAATGCCCGCATCTGCGCGTCGGACGCGCCGCGCAAATCCATGCCCGCGAATCGCACCCGGCCTTCGACCACGCGCCCCGGCGGGTCGATCAGGCCCATGATGGAAGCGCCGGTCACGGACTTGCCGGATCCCGACTCACCCACCAGGCAGAGGATCTCCCCCTGCTTCAGCGAAAACGAAATGCGGTCTATCGCCCGCCGCGCTTTTCCGGGCGGGCCGAATTCGGTGGAAAGTCCCTGCACATCGAGGACGGTCGCGGTTTCCTGCTGTTGCATCGACATCAGGATGCCCCCGGTTCACGGATTTCGCGCAGTCGGTTGCCCACCGCGTTCATGCTGAAGATCACGAACATCAGGGTCAGGCCCGGATAGACGGTCAGCCAGAAATCGCCACCCAGCATGAAGGCGTAGCCGTTCGAGATCAGCATGCCCAGCGAAGGCGACGTGACCGGCACGCCCAGGCCCAGGAACGATAAGGTCGCTTCGAGCAGCACCGCGCTGGCGGTCTGCACGATGATCAGGACGCTCAGCGGGGTCAGGCAGTTGGGCAACAGATGCCGGAACATGATGCGCCATCCGGAATAACCCAGGCAGCGCGCCGCCTCGATGTACTCCTTCTTGCGCTCGGCGGCGCCCACGCTGCGCACGGTGCGGGCGTAGGTGGCCCATTGCACGGCAATGATCGCGATGACGACTTTATCGGCGCCCGTGCCGAATACGGACAGCAGCACCAGCGCGATCAGGATGGAGGGAAACGCCAGCTGCAGATCGACCAGGCGCATCAACAGGCTGTCCATCGCGCCGCCGAAATAGGCCGCCGCCAGGCCGACGGTGACGCCGATCAGCAGCGCGCCGGCGGTGGCCGCCAGGGCAACCGCCATGCTGGTGCGCAAGCCATAGACGATGGAGCTGAGCACATCCCTGCCCTGGTCGTCCGTGCCCAGCAGGTGGAAAGCGCCATCCATATCGGACTCGGCGGGGGGCACCAGCGAGTTGGTGATGGAAAGTTGCGACAGGTCGTAGGGATTCTGTGGACAGAAATACGGGCCTACCGTGCAAGCCAGGATGGTCAGGACCAGGACGGCGACGGCCACCGCCGGGATCACGCCGCCGCGGCCCACGGCCAGCCAGGCATTCCAGAGCCGCCTCATTCCGCTGCTCCCGATAGCCGGATCCGCGGATCTATCATGGAACACACCACGTCGACGATGGCGTTGGTGATCGTCACGAGGATCACCACGAACAGGATGTAGGCCACCACGACGGGCCGATCGGCGTTGCGGATGGAGTCCATGATCAGCTTGCCTATGCCCGGCCAGGCGAACACGGTTTCGGTCACCACCGAAAACGCCACCAGCGCGCTGAAGATCAGGCCCATCACGGTCACGATAGGCACCAGCATGCCGCGCAGCGCATAGCGCAGCACCAAGGCTCGATGCGGGATGCCCAGCGCGCGCGCGAAGCGGATGTGATCCAGCCGCATGGTGTCCTCCAGGCTGGTTTCGGTCATCCGCAGCAGCACGCTCATGGGAAAGACCGATAGGGTCAGCGCCGGCATCAGCAGGTGCAGCAGGCCGTCGCCGGTCAGGAAACTGGCATGCAGGCCGAACAGCTCTCCGACCGCGCCGCGGCCGCCGCTGGGCAGCAGCTGGTAGTTCACCGACAGCGACATGATCAGCACCAGGCCCAGCCAGAAGGACGGCACGCTGATGCCTATGATGGACACGTTGGAGATCAGCTTCCTGGCGGCACGATTACCGCCGTATCCGGCGAGTATGCCCAACGGCATGCCGACCACGGCGGCGATCAGCATCGCACACACCACCAGCTCCAGCGTGGCGGGAAAGCGTTCGACGATCAGTTTCAAGGCCGGCTCGGCGAACACGTACGAGGTGCCCAGTTCGCCGCGCAGGGCATGGACCAGGAACAGCCAATACTGCTCCAGCAGGGGCTTGTCCAGCCCCAGCTCCTTGACGGTACGCGCCACCACGTCCGCCGGCGTCTGCGGGTTCACCAGCATCGCCACGGGGTCGCCGATGGCGTACACCGCGACGAACACCAGGATCGACGTCGCCAGGACGACGCCGATGGCCTGCAACAGGCGTCCGATCAGAAAACGCATCGCTCACTTGCCCGCGGGACGGACGGTATCCGCAATAGTCGACTCGTTGAAGTAAGGCGTGAAGTCCATGCCCTTGCGGGTCGCCACCGCGACGCTTTGCGCATGCATGGGAATCACCGCGACGTCGGCCATGGCCAGTTGCGTGGCCTTGCGCTCCAGCGCCAGGCGCTTGTCCTTATCGACGGTGACGCGCGCCTCGTCGATCAGCTTGTCCACTTCCGGATTGGAATAATGCGTCAGGTTCCAGGTGCCGAGTTTTTTCGCCGGATCATAGGTGTGGATGACGTTCTGCAGCAGATCGATGGCTTCGCCGCTGCCGGCGCTGCTCCAGCTGAGCATGGCCACGCTGCCGCGCGGACCGTCGTGCTTGGTCATCTGCGCCCAGAACACCGCGGTCGGCGCCAGTGCCACCTCGGTCTTGATATTGATGCGCCCGAACATCTGGCCCAGGGTCTGGCAGATGCGGGCATCGTTCACCAGGCGGCCATTGGTGCAGCGCAGGGTCAGCTTGAAGCCGTCTTCCCAGCCGGCTTCCTTCATCAGCCGCTTGGCCTCGGCCACATCGTAGCGGGCCGGGGGAATGTCGTCCGCATACCCGCCGACACCCTTCGTCACCAGTTGGTTCGACGGGAAGGACAAGCCGTTCATGATGCGGTCGCGGATGGCCTCACGGTTGATGGCCAAGGACATGGCCTTGCGCACGCGCACGTCCTTGAAGGGGTTCTTGGTCAGCGGCTTGCTGTCGTTGCCGGTCACGTCCGGCGTCACGTCGCGCTCGGAATCGACCGCCAGGAACACGACGCGGTCGGAGGGGCCGACGTGCATGGTAAAGCGGCCGTCTTTCTTGATGCGTTCCACGTCGCCGGTGGGTATGCCGTCGGCCACATCGACATCGCCGGCGAGCAGCGCCGCGACACGCGCGGCATCGTCGGTGATGAAGCGGAAAGTCACCTTGTCCCAGCGCGCCTTCGGCCCGTAGTACTGGTCGTTGCGCGTTACCACGAGGCTTTCGCCGGGCTTGTAGCTGGCGAACTTGTATTGCGCGGCGCCGATATCCGCCTTGCCGGAGATGAAATCCGCCTGCGTCGCGGATTCCGCGACGGACTTGGGCAGCACGGCGATCTGCGTCATGGCGACGGGCAGCGTGGGATACGGCTTTTCCGTGACGAGCTGGACGGTGAGATCGTCCGGCGCCTTCATCTCCGTCACGCCGGAAAACAGTCCCGCATAGCTGCCTATCGCATTGGGCAGCGTGCGTGCCCGCTGGTACGACGCGATCACGTCGGCGGCCGTAACGGGCTTGCCGTCGTCGAAATGCATCCCCGGGCGCAGCTTGAATTCCCACACCGTATCCGATACGGGCGCGAACGACGCCGCCAGGCCGGGCAAGGCTTCGTTATGCGGCCCCTGCTTGACGAGGTAGCCCAGGTACTGCCAATAGAACTGCAGGTTGGAGGCCGACCATGCGTAATGCGGGTCCATGACGACTTCGTTCCTGGAGCCTATTTTCAGGTCGGCGCTATTGGCGGCGCCCATGCCGAGCGCCATGGCAAGCGCGAAGCCGCCGAGGGCGAATTTACGTAACATCCTGCTCTCCTTTCCGTCGAATACGGTGGGATTGATAGCTCGCGGCTTCGCCGTGGCGGCGAAGAAACCCGC
Source organism: Bordetella sputigena (assembly GCF_965137885.1). Taxonomy (NCBI): domain Bacteria; kingdom Pseudomonadati; phylum Pseudomonadota; class Betaproteobacteria; order Burkholderiales; family Alcaligenaceae; genus Bordetella; species Bordetella sputigena. The sequence continues at coordinate 55,656 of NZ_CBCSCA010000008.1, read as the reverse complement.
CTTCAGATATAGCCTTGCTCGGCGTCCCGCGCCCGGTCATCCTCGCCGCGCCTGGCCGGATCGCCATAACCGCCCCCGCCCGCGCTGCGGATGACGATCACGTCGCCGCGCTTGTAAATCTGCGGCTTGGACCGCGCGGCGGTCGTCATCTGTTCGTCGGCCTTGCCCGGGTTATAGACAATCTCGCCTGCCGCCCCCGGCGCGCCGCCTTCGGCCCCCCAGGGCGCCGTCTCGACGCTCGACTGCTGCAACTTGGCGCTGCCCACCGCGCTGGTGCACAGGATTTCGTAGACGCGCTCGATGCCCAGGCCGCCGCGCCGCATACCGTCGCCGCCCGAGCCGGGAATCAGCGCCGATTTCAGCACGCGCACCGGACTGAAGGTTTCCATGACCTCGGCGGACAGGATGCTGCAATTGCCGCCATGCGTATCGACCGCGTTCAAGCCGTCCGCGACGCGGGAACCGCCCATGCCGCCGCCGATGATGTCCAGGATCGCGAAGGGCTTGGGCGTCGTCAGCTGCGGCCGGTCGTCCATGCCGCCGGCGCGGAAGATCGGGAAGGAAATATGGGCGCCCGCGGCGCTATGGGCCGGCACGACGGGCGCCAGCGCTTTCAGGACGGCATCCGCGACCGCCTGCGCGATGTAGTGGCGGCTGCCCACCGCGGCGGCCCGGCGGGGGTTCAGGATGCAGCCTTCCGGGGCGCTGATCGAAACCGGACGATTGCATCCGCCGTTCTGCGGGATGTCCGGCGTCAACAGGCATTTCAGCGCATAGGTGGTCAGCGACACGGTCGACGACCACGGGACGTTCAACGCGCAGCCGACCTGGTCGCTGGAACCGGCGAAATCCACGGAAATCGTGTCGCCCTGGATGGTGATCCCGGCGCGGACACGTATCAGCTCGTCCGACGAGATATTGTTTTCCACCCGCGTTTCGGCTTCGTACCTGCCGTCGGGCAGTTCGGCGATGACGGCCCGGGTGTAGCGTTCGCCGTAGTCCAGGGTGGCCGCCGCGAGCCGCCTGAATCCGGCGTTGCCATGCTGCTGGGCCAGCTCGGCCAGGCGGCGCTCCGCGGTGCGGCAGCCGGCGACCTGGGCGCGCAGGTCGCCAAAGCACGCTTTGGGATAGCGCACGTTGGATTCGATGAAGGCGGTGACGATGGGATTCTGCCGCCCTTCTTCGATGAAACGGACCTGGGGAAAAATCAGGCCTTCCGCGAACACCTCGACGTTATCGACCACCGTCGTGCCTGGGAAGCGGCCGCCGATGTCGATGTGGTGGGCGATGGTGGACGCCACGGCGATCAGCTCGCCGTCGTTGAACACCGGGCTGAACAGCGTGATATCCGGCGTATGGGTACAGCCCTTGTAGGGATCGTTGCAGATCAGGACGTCGCCGGGCTTCCAGGTCTCCAGCGGAATGGCCTGGCGCAAGTGGCTGAGCGCCGTCGCCATGGTGCCGAGCTGCGCCGTGACGGTCTCCGACTGCGCCAGCATCTCCCCTTCCGGGGTGAACATGGCGGTCGCGTAGTCGTACATGTCCCAGATGATGGAGGAATAGGCGCTGCGCCGCAGGGCGCGCGACATTTCCTCCGCGATGCCGACCAGTTGGTGTTGGAAGATGTCGCGGTCTATGGTGGCGGATTCCTGGCTCATTACGCGTTTCCTCCGGACGTGATGTGGATCACGCCGTAATCATCGATATGCGCGGACTGTTCCGGCAGCAGCAGAATGGTCGTATCGCTTTGCGTCACGATGGCCGGTCCGCGCAAGCGATGGCCCGGCCACAGATCCGCCCGTCGAAAAACGGGGCACGAACGACGCTGTCCGCCTTTCTCGACCACGATGTTCCTGGTCGACCAGGGCCGCGGTTCGCCGGAGGCCCGGGTGGCGACGGGCCGGAACGAAGGCTTGTCCACGCTGCCCACGGCCTCCAGCCGCAGGTTGACGATTTCTATCGCGCTGTCCGGGTCGCTATGGCCGTATGCCTGCTGGTGCCTGGCATGGAAGCGCTCGGCCACCGCGGCCAGGTCCCAGGCACCGTTATCCGGCGCGTCCAGCGCGATGGTAATGACGTGGAACTGGCCTTGATAGCGCAGGTCGGCGTGATAGTTGAAGGCACGACGTGGTGGCTCGACGCCGTCGCGCGCCAGCGCCGCATCCAGCCGGCCGCGCATCTCCGCATAGCGGTCCGACATGGCTTGCGGATCGAGATCCCGCAGCCCGGCGGAAAACGGCATCTGGGTGTTGTGGCGTATATCCGCGAGCAGGATGCCCAGGGCGGCGAAGACGCCCGGCGTGGGGGGAATGAGGACCTGCCTGACGCCCAGGTCCCGCTCCATGAACGACGCAAAGATGGAGCCCGCCCCGCCGAATGCCAACAGCGAGAACGTCCGCAGGTCGTGGCCGCGTTCGATACTCAAGGCGCGGATGGCCTGGCGCATCTGCGAACAGGCGACGGCGATCATGCCCGACGCCGCATCCTCGACGGACAGACCCAGCGGAACAGCGATGTTCGACTGCACGACGTCGTAGGCCGCCTTGGGATCCAGTGCGATGTCGCCGCTGGCGAAGTCGCTGGGATCCAGGATGCCCAGCACTACCGCCGCATCCGTCAGCGTCGCCTGCTTGCCGCCCTTGCCATAGCAGGCGGGCCCGGGCCTTGAGCCCGCCGATAGCGGTCCGACGTGCAAGGCACCGGCGTGATCCACCGTGGCGATGGAGCCGCCGCCCGAGGAAATGGTTTCTATGTCCAGCATGGGCAGGCGCAGCACCTGGTCCTTGATGACGCGCTCGCTGGACAGGCGCGGCTCGCCGCCCACAATGAGGGAGAAGTCCGCGGACGTGCCGCCCATATCGAAGGTGACCAGATCGGGCACGCCTATCGCCTTGCCCAGGGCCGCCGCGGCGATGACTCCGCCCGACGGCCCCGACAGCAGCATGGTCGCGGGATTTTCGGCGATCGCTTCGGGCGTGGCCACGCCGCCGTCGCTGCGCATCAGCATCAGCGGCGACGCGAAGCCGACGTCCTTCAGCTTGATGGCCAGGGATTCGATGTAGGTATCGAGCTCCGGACCGACATAGGCCGCGGCCGCCGTGGTGTTGGCGCGCAGGTATTCGCCCAGTTCCGGATTGATGCTTACCGAGGTGTAGATCCTTGTCCTGGTGAGCCGCTGCCGCAGCGCCGCGGCCAGCCGTTTCTCGTGATTGTCGTTCTTAAAGCTGAACAACAGCGATATCGCGATTGCTTCCGGCCGGAGTTCGGCCAGCAGGTCGACCACCCGATCGATCTCCGCGTCCGTCAACGATTCGACGACCTCGCCGAATGCACCGATGCGCTCGGCGACTTCGATGACGCGCGAACGCGGGATCAGGGCGGGGGCGCGCTGGGCGGTGAGCGCGTAATTGTGCTCGCGGCGCTGGGTGCCGATCTCCAGTACGTCGCGAAAGCCTTTCGTGACCAACAGGACCGCGTTCGCGCCCTGCCGGGTCAGCCACGCATTAGTGGCAATGGTTGAACCGTGTATGAAGCCCGCCAGATCGCCGATCGGGCGGGCGGTCCGTTCAAGCAGCCGTTGAATGCCTTGAATGATGGCATCGGCACTCCCGCCGCTGGAAGGTACTTTGTCGATAACCGTCTGCCCGGCCGCGACATCCACCATCACCAGATCCGTGAATGTTCCACCGACATCGGAAGATAAATACAACGTTGGGAGATTCATCGCGGTGAACGCCTGCCATAAGGGTGTGAATCGTGTACTGCGGGCCAATAGCCATTTCGTTTCGCGCGCGCGGGCACGGCTATCGCCGCGCCGGTCATGCGGCGCACGGCTTTACAGCTTCGCCAGTGCGTGACAGCACATGGCGCAGAAACGTTCGAGTGCGCTCCTGGCGCGGCGATCCCAGCACGTCCTCGGGGGTACCTTCCTCGATGATGCGACCTTCATGCAGGAAACACACGCGATCGGCGACTTCCCGCGCAAAACCCATCTCGTGCGTGACGACCAGCATCGTCATGCCTTCGTCAGCGAGCGTGCGCATCACGCTCAATACTTCGCCGACCAGTTCCGGATCGAGCGCCGATGTCGGCTCGTCGAATAAGATGGCTCTCGGCTTCATCGCCAGCGACCGCGCGATCGCGACACGCTGTTGTTGGCCACCCGATAGTTGATGAGGGTAAGTGTCGATCTTCTGACCGAGACCGACCTTGTGGAGCAAGGCAATCGCTTCGCGGCGGGCCTGCGCGATCGGCTGGCGCTTGACATGTACCGGCCCTTCCATCACGTTTTCCACCGCGGTGCGATGTGGAAATAGATTGAAGCGCTGGAATACCATGCCGACGTGCGTGCGGAGCTGATTGATGTTGGCCGACCGTTGCTCAACGGTCTGATCGAGAAGTTTTATCTCGCCGCTGTCGTATGTCTCCAGCGCATTGATGCATCGAAGCAGCGTCGATTTTCCGGAGCCCGACGCGCCGATCAGGCATACGACTTCGCCTTGGCGGACATTCAAGCTGATTCCCTTCAGAACCGGAACTTCGCCGAAACTTTTATGAACGCTCTTGATTTCGATCATGGGGAACCTCACTTCGCCTTGTGTTTTCCGAAACGTCTTTCCAGCTGTCTCGTCAACTCCATCAATGGCAGGCTCATGAGCAGGTAGCCGACTCCCACGAGCGTGTAGACCGTCATGTTCTGGAAGCTGGTCGCGGCGATCAAAGAGCCCTGGCGGGTCATTTCGGTTACCGTGATTGTCGACGCCAGCGAGGAATCCTTCAGCATCGAAACCAGCGTATTGCTATACGGTGGCAGCGCAACCTTGATGGCCTGCGGCAGCACCACGCGGGTCATCGTCTTGATCTTTCCCATTCCCAGGGAGTGCGCCGCCTCGAATTGCCCTTCGTCGACCGACTCGATGCCGGATCGGATGATTTCCGCGACGTACGTGGAGTAGCCAAACGCAAGCCCGACGATGCTGGCTTGCAAGGCGCTCATCTGTAGATGAATATCGGGGAAAGCAAAATAGACGTAGAAAAGCAGCACAATCATCGGTATGCCGCGCACGACATTGATCAGTATGGTGACCGTGCGCCGGACCGGTGCATATCGCGATCGCTTCAATAGCGCCCAGACCAGACCTAGAGCGGTGCTGAGCAGCAGGCAACTGATAGTGATGACGACTGTCATCCAGGCCCCTTGAAGCAGTATCGGGACAAATTCGACTATGTCGCTCCAGCGCATGAATTACCTTTGATAGCTGTTATGCCGCAGGCCAGGCTGGATTCCGGGGACGCCAGGATCCGTCCAGCCCGCGATCAGTCCTGGCAGGACGCGCATGACGGTCCGCGCACTAGTTGAAGTTCCATTTCTTCAGTATCTTGTCCAGTGTTCCATCCGCTTTGACCTTGGCCAGGCCATCGTTAACCTTCGAGAGCAGCTCGGGGTTGTCTTTGCTGACTCCAAAAGCGATCGGCACTTTTTTCAAGGGCATGAAACCATCGACGACGCGACAACCCTGCAGCGTGCCCGCCGCTTCCTGCGCTTTCCAGATCGGGTAGTCGTTGAACGCGGCGGCAATGCGGCCCAGCCCGACATCGCGCGCCATGTCCGCCCCGGTGTTGTAAGACTTGACTTCCTTGAAGATCCCAAGCTTGATCAGCTCCGCCGTTGTGTCTTCGCCAGCGCCGGATCCGACGACAGTGCCCTTCAGGTCTTGAATCGTTTCGTACTTGCGTTTGTCGGAAGCCGGGACAATGATCCCTTTTCCAAGTTCCGCCACGGGCTGTGAAAAGTCTATGACTTCCGCGCGCTTCGGCGTCGGCGTCATGCCCGCGACGATCAAATCTATTTTTTTGGAGACAACGGACTGGATCAATGCCGGGAAGGGGATGATGTCGAATGAGACGTCGAAGCCCTCGCGTTGCGCGATCGCGCGTATCACGTCCGGCATGACGCCTTTGATCTCGTTCGTCTTCACGTCCAGGAAGGCGTTGGGGATGCTGGACGGCGTGGTTCCCGCCGATACAGTCATTGAAGCCGCGCAGGCATTGCCCGCGGCGACCGCCATTGAAACCGTGAGCGAGGCAGTGAGGAGAGCGCGCCGGAATAGACCGACATGCGCACGAGAAAGACCTTGAGCAGTATCCGAGTACATGAAAAATCCTCTAGCAAAGAATCGCTGAATGGAAAACTTGCTTAAAGCACGGACTTCGCCGCGGCCGCACGGCTTACAACATGGCCTGGCTAATGAGCGCATACAGGCGATACGCTGGATCCGACGGGCCGCCGCTTGCGTCGGCGGACGCATTGCGTACCATCTTCGCGCAGACGTCGACCAGCTTCAGCCCCTGCCGGGGCAGCCAGTCCGTCAATGTGGTTCCCACGGGGATGTCGACGCGGACGAACTCGCCCTGCCGGGAAGCCAGCCAATAGCCGATCAGAGTCCTCGCGTACCTGTCGTCCGGCGAACCGGGCGCAATCACCGGGCCGATCACGTATCCCCAGCCAAAGGGACGCAACACCGAAAAACCGATAATCCGGCCGTCACGTTCCAGTACCAGGCCTTGCCCGCGTCGCAGCAATGCGGACAAAAGCGCCGGACGTTCAAGTCTGGAGGCGCGCGCATCCATTTCAATCAGGAAGGGAAAATCCTCGGGTGTCGCGATACGCAGCTTCTCGCCGTCGGGCAAAGCCATCGGGAGGGTCTCGCCGACAGTTCCCTGGTATTGCTCCAACGACCCGCACACGACGAATCCGAGCTTCTCGTAAAGCGGCCGCCCTGCCGGCGTCGCGTGCAGGAACGTAATCCGGGAGCTCACCTCCTGGAGCAGTAACTCCATCAGTCCGCGGCCTAAGCCTCGGCCCTGGTGCGCGGGCGAAACGATGAGGTGGCCGATAGACGCGCGGTCCGCGCCGAACTTCCAGCACATCGCCGTGCCGATGACCACGCCATCCTCCTCGACCACGAAGGCCATGGCGGTGTCGGCGGAAAACCGCCAGTCTTCCGGCGTATACGCCCAGCCAAGCGCCATCGAGAGTCCATGCGCCGCCGCGATATCGGCTGCGCCGAACGATCGGTATCGAATACCTGTCGTTGCGGCGGGAACATTCACAGGATGACTCTCGGCACCTTCATAACTGGATGGTTTTGAGCTCGCGGTTTTACCGCGCTCGGCTTGGCGGCGGCTTTCTTCACGGAATCCGGGGGTGGCCTTCACTTCCTTGCGCTCTTCCATTCCTTCCACCCCGTACTCCCGGCCATGACAGGATTGCTTGCGCCCACCGAACGGCGCTCCGGCTCTCAAGCCGGATGGTTCCGATGTACCTGGCCCGACCGCAGTCCATCGGTACGGAGCCCGTTATCGGCCTGAACAAATAAAATATTGAACACTATCCAGCTGCCACCTCACGATTGACACTCTATCAATATATTGAAGAAAGCGGCAGTAGGTGTTTTTACTGATGGCCCACAGGGACACAGCGGGCCGGCCCGGGCGTATCGTGGCACGTGGCGGCGCTGTCGCAAGTTTGCGCTTTCCCGCGCCATTCATTCAATATATTATTCATCCGCGCCGTCGTGCCGGGTGATGTCCGGCCAGGCTTACGCAACTTTCAGGATGCCCGCCTCATGCTCCCAAACGAAACTCGCATAGTCCAATGGCGACGTGGGTCCTACGTCATGAGCACGGATCGCCGGCTGCTGGATATGGATCGGGTCCATCATTTCCTCGCCGAACAGGCGTACTGGGCGCGTGGCCTGCCGCGCGCCTCCATCGAACGTTCCGTCGAAGGTTCGATAGCGATAGGCGTCTATGCGGACGGCGAGCAAGTAGGTTTCGCCAGGGTGGTCACCGACTGCGTGCGCCTGGCGTACCTGATGGATGTATTCATAGACGACGAACATCGCGGCCATGGCCTGGGCACATGGATCGCCGAAGCGATACGCAGCCATCCCGACCTGGCGGATGTTTCGCGCTGGCTCTTGTCCACGCGCGACGCGCACGCCGTCTACCAGCGCGCGGGGTGGGCGCCGGTGGCCCAGCCGGAATGGATGATGGAAGTCGTGCGACCGCGAGCCGAGGTGGTCGGCGGCGCGGACACGCAGTCTGGCAACAAGGAATAGAGAAATGGTCTTTCGTGTTGGTGTCGATATTGGCGGTTCATTTACCGACTTCGCGGTTCTGGACGAACGGGACAACTCCATACGGACGCTCAAGGTACTGTCCCGGCCGGACAAACCGGGCAGCGAGATCCGCACCGGCCTGGCGGCGCTGAAGGAACGCTACGATATCGCGCCGGATCAGGTCGGCTACTTCACGCACGGCACGACGGTCGGCATCAACGCGGTCATCCAGCGCAAGGGGGTCAAGCTCGCGTTGTTCACCACGCGCAACTTCGAGGACGTGCTCGAACTGGCCAGGCTGAAGATTCCCCACATCCACGACCTGTACTCCCGGCGCCCTGCTCCGCTGATCTCCCGCGATATGGTGTTTCCCATCAGCGAACGCATCGACAAGAACGGCAAGGTCCTGCAGGAAGTCGACCGCGCCAGCGTCGTCGCCGCCGTCGAAGGCGCGATCGCGGCGGGCGCCGAAGGGATCGTGGTGTCCTTGCTGCACAGCTATCGCAACGACGACCACGAGCAGCGCGTGCGGGACATCGTCAAGGAGATCGCCCCGCATCTGCTGACCTCCTGCTCGGCGCGGATCTGGCCGATCATCCGCGAGTACGAGCGCACGATTACCGCCATCATCAATGCCTATGTGCAACCCAAGGTCATCCATTACCTGGAGTCCTTCGAAACAGCCCTGACCGAAATCGGCGTACCGGTGCCCCCGCGGATCACCAAATCCAACGGCGGCGTCATGGGCGTCGAACAGGCCAAGGCCGAATGCGTGCAGATGATCCTGTCAGGCACGGCGTCCGGCGTCATCGGCGCGGGCTTCATCGCGCAGTCCTGCGGTTTCCCCAAGCTGCTGAGCCTGGACATAGGCGGTACGTCGGCCGACGTGGCCGTGATCGAGAACGGACGCGCCGAATACGGCACCGGCGAAATCATCGGCGATTTCCAGATCTTCATCCCGTCGGTCTCGGTCACTTCCGTCGGGCAAGGCGGCGGATCCATAGCCTGGATCGACGACCTTGGCGTGCTGCGGGTGGGACCGGAGAGCGCGGGATCGCTGCCGGGGCCGGTGTGCTACCAGCGCGGCGGCACGCGCCCCACCGTGACCGACGCCTTCGTCGCCTGCGGCATGATCGGCCATGACGAGCTGGGCTACAACGCGGTGAAGGTCGACGTCGAGGCATCGCGCAAGGCGATCGGCGAACTGGCGGCGCGCCTGGACATCTCGATCGAGGAAACCGCCGAGACGATCATCCAGATCGCGATCTCGTCGATGTATACCGATGTCTCCGGGCTGATATCGCGTTTCGGCATCGATCCGCGCGAGTTCTATTTCCTGGCCTTCGGCGGCGCGGGCCCCATGATGGCATGCTTCCTGGCCAGGGAGCTGAATATGAAGGGCGTCGTCGTCCCCCCTACCCCCGGCGTGCTGTCGGCGCTGGGCGGCCTGGTGGCCGACCTGAAGAACGACTTCATCAAGACGCTGTACCAGGAAGTCTCGCCGGCCATCGAGCACGAGGTCAAAAGCGCCGCGCGGCAGCTGTCCGAGGAGGCGCTAGACTGGTTGACGCGCGAACACGGCGACGGCCTGCGCTACGAGCTGAACGTGTCCAGCGATATGCGCTACCGCGGGCAAAGCTTCGAGATCGAAGTCCCCCTGCAGATGTCCTGGGTGGAGAACTTCGATCCGTCGGCCATACGCAGCGCCTTCGACGCGCATCACGAGCGGCTCTTCGGGCATTCCGACAGGACGGCGCCCGTCCAGATGATCAACCTGCGGCTGGTCATCTCGTCGCCGACCGTCAAGCCCAGGCTCGTGCCCCTGGCCGCGGGCAGCGGGCATCCGGCGGCGCAACGCAGCGCAAGCTGCTACATGGACGGCGGCATCAAGGACGTGCCGCTGTATCGGCGCGCCGATTTCCGGGCCGGCCAATCACTGAACGGCCCGGCCATCATCACCCAGGACGATACAACCACATGCGTGCCGCCACGGATGCGCGTGGATGTGGACGGTTTCGGCAATCTCGTTATCACCCCCGCCTTGAACTGAGTTTCGACCATGGCTATCGACGGACGCAATCTACAGATCCTTGCCAACTACTGCGCCGCCGCCGCGGACGCGATGGCATTCACCCTGATGCGCACCGCGCATTCGACTTTCGTCAAGGAAACGGAGGACTTTTCCTGCCAGATCGTCACGCCCGGCGGCCTGTGCTTCGCGTCGCCACGCAGCTTCGGCGCGCCGTGGTACAGCGGCATCGACTACAAGCCCGTGCTCGACCTGATCGACGACTATCAGGAAGGCGATATCTGCATCACCAATGACAGCTACGCGGGCAATGTGGCGACGCATTCCCCGGACATCCACATCTGGAAACCGGTGTTCCACGAAGGGCGCATCGCCTGCTTCGTCGTGGGCCATATCCATAACACGGACGTCGGCGGCGCCGTGCCGGCCTCCCTGTCGCGGTCGCTGACGGAAATCGTGCAGGAAGGGATACGCATTCCGCCCTTGAAGATCGTGTCCCAGGGCAAAATGGACGAGAACGTCGCCCGCATCATGCGCCTGAACGTGCGCTCGCCGGAACAGAACTGGGGCGACTTCAATGCCCAGCTGGCTTCCGTTTCGATCGGCGAACGCAAGATCCAGGAGATCATCGCGCGCTTCGGCTTCGACGATTTTTCCGCCGGTATCGAGGGCATACTCGACTACGCCGAAGCGCAGGCGCGCCGCATCATCCGCACCATTCCCGACGGCGAGTACTTCTATGCCGACTATGCGGACGAAGACGGCGATGGCGGATATCCCTGCCGGATCGCCATCACCATGCGTGTCCGGGGCGATACGCTGGAACTGGACTACACCGGCTCGGATCCGCAGCTGACCTCGTCCCTTAACATGCCCACCGGCGGCCGCGAACGGCATCCGCTGGGCCTGGTCGGTGTTACGTACGCGCTTTCCACGCTGGACCCGACGCTCTTGCTCAACGCCGGCACGCTGCGCCCGACACGCGCGATCATGCCCAGCGGCACCGTGATGAATTGCGAGGCGCCGGCCGCCGTAGGCATGCGCTCGCTGACCTGCGCCGTGTCGCAGATCGCAACCCTGGGCTGCTTCTCCCTGGCGGTGCCGGACCGCATGCCGGCCAACTCGCCGGGCGGCAACGCGATCATGAACGTCAAGACCTTCGACGAAAAGAACCGGCTGGTGGTCGCCTCCATCGGCCCCGTGGGCGGCGGCGGCGGCGCCACGCCGCGGCAGGACGGCTCGGAAGGCTCGGGCGGACTGTCCGCCTTCCTGAAGAACACACCCGTGGAGATCAATGAAGTCGAGGTTCCCATCCTCATCAGCCGCTACGGCCTGCAGCCGGATACGGGCGGCCCCGGCCGCTACCGGGGCGGACTGGCGACGGTGATGGAATTTTCCGTGTCCTCGCCCAACACCGTCGTGACGGCGCGCAATCGCAACCGCTCCAATTTCGCATCGGCCGGCGTCCTGGGTGGACGCGCCGGCGCCACGTCGACGTTCACGACCAATCCGGACACGCCGCGGGCGATCGAGCACGGCAACAAGGACGTCATTGCCTGCGGGCCGGGCGATGTGGTACGCGTGATCGGCCCGGGCGCCGGCGGATATGGCCCCGCCGCGGAGCGCGACCCCGAGGCCGTGCTGCGCGATTGGCGCTGCGGTTTCGTCAGTATCGAGGCCGCGCGCCGCGACTATGGCGTCGCCATCGAGGGCGGCGCGGTGGACCCGCGGGAGACGGCGCGCCTGCGCGCCGCGATGGCGGCCGCGCCGGCCGATCACTTCGACCACGGAACGGCGCGCGCCGCGTTTGAAGCCTTATGGTCGGTGGAGCGCTATCAGTGCCTGACGGCGTTTCTCGCGGACAGCCCTGTCATCTGGCGGCATTTCCTGAAAGGCCGGGTCTTCGACGCCGTCGCCGCGGGGAAACATGGCGACAAGCCGGTCGCGGGCCAGATGGAGGCGATCTTCGCGGACGTCCGCGCGGAATATCCGGCCATCGGCGAAGCATCGGCGGCGTGACGCATGGCCTGGCGGCCGCGCAAAGCGGCCCGCCGGGGCCACGCCACGGCGCGTTGGCAATGAAGGCGCGCGGCGGCGCCTACAAATGCGTGTCCAGCCCGCTGATGATCCAGAGTACCCTCGCCTCGACATCGGAAGGGTTGGCCAGCGCATGCTCGACATTGCTGTTGAACTGGAAGCTGTCGCCTACGTCCAGCGTGGCGGTGACGTCGCCGACGGTCAATTGGACGCTACCGGCAATCACGTAGCCGGCCTTTTGGCCGCCGCCCACGAATACGTCTTCCGTCGCGCTGCCGGGCGACATCTCGATGAACATGAAACGCAGATCGTCCGCCGATTGCGGCGACAGCAGTTCCTTGACGAGGCCGGATTCCTTCAGCTCCATCATCGGCCGCTGGCCCCGGCGCAGCACGAAAGGCGGCGTGGCGGGCGCGTCGGCCTTGGGTTCGTCGAAAAACTGCCAGACACTGATGCCCAGGGCGCTGCGCAGCCGCTGCAGCGTCTTGATGGACGGATTCGAATTGCCGCGCTCGATCTGGCTGATCATGCCCGCGGACACGCCGGACCGGGCGGCGAGCTCCAGCGTGGAGAAACCGCGGTCGCCGCGCAAGGTCCGCAGCCGGTCGCCGAGCCGCTTGGCGTTTTCGTCTTCTGTCCGGGTCATTTCCTTTGCCAATGAAGCACGAGCGTTGATTTGGCGCGCCATCTTTAGTTTTTCCGGTTCCCGATACTGCTCCGTAAGCCGGATCGGCGGGGCCGGCGGCCTGGAGCGGAGTTCATTATATTAGTACATCGGTGCGGATCGCACGCCGAATCCGCCGCGGCGATATGCACGGCACGAACCCGCCCCGCCGCCCTATACGGACCAAGGAGTAGTGCCATCATCAAGTTAGGGTAAACGCCAGCGCGTCACGCGTCTCCGGTCGTTGTATTCAACATAGTGCCAGGCCTATACTTCAATTTACTGAATAGACTTGGGTCTGCCGCCTTGTGCGATCCCCGCACCGGCGCGTCGCATGCCCGCCCGGAGAAGAAATGTCGCTGCTCAAAACGATACGTACGACGGACCTTGGCGAAGGCACGCTATCCACGGCGGCGGCGGAGATACTGCTGGAAGGATCGCCCGTCTTCACCACCTGGAACCAGGACGACGCCAAGGATGGCAAGATCCGCACCGGCGTGTGGCAGGCGACCCCCGGCACCACCAAATCCATCAAGGGCTCCAAGTTCGAGTTCTGCCTGCTCCTGGAGGGCGCTGTCGAGCTCACCGAACAGGGCGGCGCCACGGTCACGTATCGCGCCGGCGACAGCTTCGTCATGAAGCCCGGGTTCGTCGGCACGTGGAAGACCATCGAAACGCTGCGCAAGATCTACGTCATCGTGGAATGAGCGCAATGACTCAGGCTGGCGGTTTCGATCCCGACTCCGTGCCGTTCGAGCGCGGCCATTACATTGACGGCAAGGTCGTCGACGATGCCGGCGAGCATTTGACCGTTGCCCGCCCCTCCGACCTGACGCCCTACGCCGATCTGCCGCTGGGTAGCGCCGATACGGTGGATCGCGCCGTCGCCAGCGCCAGGCGCGCCCTGGACAGCAGCGGTTGGGGCACGCAAGCGCCGCGCGAGCGTGTGCGGGCCATGCGCCGATGGGCGGATCTGGTCGAAAAGCACCAGGAAGAACTGGGCCGGCTGGAAGCCTTGGGCTCGACGCGCCCCATATCCCAGGTCGTCGCCGGCGATGTCGCCAGCGTGGCTGAAGGCATCCGTTTCTTCTCGGAATGGGCCGACAAACTGGGCGGCGACGTCGCGGCGACGCGTTCGAGCGACCTGGGCATGATCCTGTCCGAGCCTTACGGCGTGGTCGGTGCCATCACACCATGGAACTTCCCGCTCAGCATGGCGAGCTGGAAGGCCGGGCCGGCGCTCGCGGCGGGCAACGCGATCGTGCTCAAGCCATCCGAACTTACGCCATTTTCCACCGTGCGGCTGGCGCAGCTCGCGGTGGAGGCCGGCATACCCGCCGGCATTTTCAATGTGGTGCACGGCAGCGGCGCGGTCACCGGCGAGGCCATCAGCCGGCATCCCGGCATCGCCAAGGTGTCTTTCACGGGCTCCACCCGCACCGGGGTGGCCGTGATGAAGGCCGCCGCCGAAAGCGGCGTGAAGCCGGTCACCCTGGAATTGGGCGGCAAGAGCCCGCAGCTGGTTTTCGCCGACGCCGACCTGGAGCGGACAGCCGGCTGCATCGCGGGTTCTCTGCTGGCCAATGCGGGACAAGCGTGCGTGGCCGGATCGCGCCTGATCGTCGAAAGATCCGTCGCCGAAGCGCTGGTGGACCTGCTGCGGCGGAAACTCGCGGGCGCTGTCGCCGGCCACACCTGGAAGGCGGCGACCAACTTCGCGCCTATCGTCTCCGAGACCCAGGCGCGGCGCATCGACCGGATCCTGCAAGATAGCGTCAGCCAGGGCGCCGAGTGCGTCTTGGGCGGGCAGCGGATCGACGGGTACGGCGGCGCCTACTACCAGCCCACCCTGCTGACCAATGTCGACGCCGCCACGGCGGCCGTGCGGGAAGAAATCTTCGGCCCCGTGCTGACGGTACAAACCTTCGACACCGAAGAAGAAGGCCTGGCGCTGGCCGACCATCCGGAATACGGCCTGGCCGCCGGCGTCTACACGCGTGACCTGGGACGGGCGATGCGAGCGATGCGCGCATTGCAGGCCGGCACGGTATGGATCAACCGCTATTCGCGCACCATGGACTTCATCCTGCCTACCGGAGGCTATAAAAGCTCCGGCATCGGCAAGGACCTTGGCCGGGCGGCGGTCGAACAGAACCTGCGGCACAAGACCGTACTGGTGAACATCGGCGCGGACGTGGCGGCGCGTTGACGTAGCCGCCCTCGCCGCACTCAAACAAATTTGCAACGGGCCATAGACCATGCCGATACAGGTCGATAGCGTCACAGACAGTCCCATGTTTCCGGAGCGGGTCGACGTTGTCGTCATCGGCGCCGGCATCATCGGGTCATGCACCGCCTATGAACTCGCCCGCAAGGGCGTCTCCGTGGCCCTGATCGAAAAAGGCGTCGTCGCGGGCGAACAATCCGGCCGCAACTGGGGCTGGGTGCGGCAGCAGAACCGCGACCTGCATGAACTCGGCCTGGCGATGTACAGCCTGAAACGCTGGGGCGAGCTTGCCGAAGAAATCGGCCGCGACCTGGGTTTCCGGCGCACCGGCATCCTGCTCTGCGCACGCGAGCAGGCCGAGCTGGACAAGTGGGAAAACTGGAGCAAGGCCGCGCGCGAACAGGGGTTCCACAATGAGCTGCTGACCGCGGCGCAGGCGCGCGCGCGCCTGCCGGGCAGCGTTTCGGAATGGAAAGGCGCCATCTGGTCGCCCACCGACGGCCGTGCCGAACCCGGCATGGCGGCGCCCGCGATCGTCGAGGGCGCCAAGGCGGCGGGCGCGCTGGTGCACCAGCAATGCGCGGTGCGCGGGCTGGAAATCGCCGGCGGCCGCGTGCAAGGCGTCTGGACCGAGCGCGGGCTGATCAGGGCGTCCCGCGTCGTGGCGGCCGGGGGCGCCTGGAATTCCCGCTTCTGCCATCATCACAAAATCGATCTGCCTGTCGCCAACATCGGCGGCACGGCTTTCCGCACCCACGCGGCGCCCGACGTGCTTAGCGCGGGCAATGTCAGCGGTCCCGGCTTCTCGATGCGGCGGCGCCTGGACGGCGGCTACACCGTGGCGCTGCCCGGACACGGCACCCTCAACATCACGCCGCAGGGCCTGAGGCACGCCGCCAAGTTCTACCAGATGTACCGGGCGAAACTCGCCAAGAAATTGAAGTACCGGTTGAACAGCAGCTTCTGGAACGGCCCGGAAGCCGCCGGTAAATGGCGCAATGACGGCCCTTCCCCCTTCGAAGCAATCCGGGTCCTGGACCCGGCGCCGGACCGCGACATCGTGAACACCGCGTTGCGCAATATCGCCCGCGAGTTTCCCGCCTTGCGCGGCGTCACGGTGGCGGCGGCCTGGGGATCCATGATCGATACCGCGCCGGACCTGGTGCCCATCATCTCGAAGGTGGACCAGTTGCCCGGACTGGTGATCGCCTCCGGGTTCAGCGGACACGGCTTCGGCATAGGCCCCGGCGCGGGCCGGCTGGCCAGCGAGCTGGCCACCGATACGGCGCCGTTCGTCGACCCGCATCCCTATCGGCTCGACCGCTTCAGCGACGGTTCGGCCATCAGGCGGCCGGAGATGATGTAGTGCCACGCACGGTCGTGGGCGCGCGGCCGCGGCGTCGGCGGTCTTGATCGCGGTCTAGGTAGTTTCACTAAAGTAGTACGAAAAAGCCCTACGGTACCCGTCGTTTCGCCTATATTTTTCAACATACTGAATCACTCGCTGTTTCGCTGCATCAATGAATGATCGCGACCGGACATGCGAAGACACAAGGGGATGATCACATGAAGCATTTATTCCGATGCTGGATGGCCGCTTTCCTCATCGCGTTCGCGCTGCCCGCCGCCGCGGATGATCTGCGCATCGGCACGCGCACGCCGGACCCCGCGCTGGACCCGCACTTCATGTGGACGGACGCCAACGTCGGCTACTACGTGCAGATCTATGGCGGCCTGACGGCCCAAGCCAACGATGGCAAGGTACTGCCCTATCTGGCGGAATCATGGAGCACGCCGGACGGCGGCAAGACCTGGCGCTTCAAGCTGCGCCATGACGTGAAGTTCAGCGACGGCACGCCGGTCACGGCCGATGACGTTGTGGCCAGCTACAAGCGCATGCAGACCATCAAGGCCAGCGCTCCGTTCACCGGCGCGATCGCCGGGCTGCAGGAAGCCCGCAAGGTCGACGACCACACCGTGGATATCGTCACCTCGAAATCCAATCCGATCCTGCCCCAGCGCGTTTCGCTGATCCAGATCATCCCCGCCAGGATCGCCGCCAGCGCGACGACCGCCGACTTCTCCGATGGCAAGGCGGCCGTGGGCTTCGGCCCCTACAAGTTCGTGTCCTTCAAGGCCGGCGACAGCCTTGTCCTGGAGCGCAATCCGGGATTCTTCGGCCCGCCCGCCAAGTGGGATAAGGTCACGTACCGCTTCATCCCCGACGGCGGCGCCCGCGTCGCCGCGCTGCTGGGCAAGGACGTCGACATGATCGATGCGGTGCCGCCCGCGCTGGCGGCGCGCCTGAAGGCCGACCCCACGGTGTCGGTGATCATGGGGCCGTCCAGCCGCTTGCTGTTCCTCACCATCGACACGAATCGCCCGCAGACGCCCTACGCCTTCGACGCCCAGGGCAAGCCGCTGCCCAAGAACCCCTATGCGGACCCGCGGGTGCGCCAGGCCCTGTCCCTGGCGGTGGATCGCAAGGCCCTCGTGGATCGCGTGCTGGGCGGCATGGCGTATCCGGCCAGCCAGATCACCACCAAGGGGTTCGGCGGCTTCGACGACACGCTGGCGCTTGCCGCCCCTGACGTGGCCAAGGCGAAGCAGTTGCTCGCCCAGGCCGGCTATCCGCAGGGCTTCGCCATGACCATCCATTGCACCAACGATCGCTTCATCGAGGACGCGCGGGTATGCCAGGCGATCGGCCAGATGTTCTCGCGCATCGGCCTGAAGGTGGATGTCCAGACCATGCCCTACGCGGTGCTGACACCGCGAGCCATGGACCCGAACGGCGAACGATTCAGCATCGCCATGATGGGCTGGGCCGACTCGTCGGGCGAAGCGCTGGTGCTGAACAATGTGGTTCACACGCCCGACACCAAGAATGGCTTCGGCTCCTGGAACTGGGGGCGGTATTCCAATCCCCAGGTCGACAGGCTCATCGAGCAGGCCGCCAACGAAATGGATACGCCGCGGCGCCATGACCTGATGAAGCAGGCGATGCGCGTGGCTATGGACGACTACGGCTTTATTCCCCTGTACGCGCAAAGCGTCGTCGTGGGCGTGCGCAAGGGGCTGACGTACCAGACCTGGGTGACGGAGCAGACGATCGCCGACTCGGTATCCAAGGCGCAGCCGTAAGCGGCGCGGGCACGGATGACGGCATTTCTCTTCAAGCGCATCGGGCAGGGAGCGGGCCTGCTCGCCGCGATGTCCCTGATCGCATTCCTGGGCATTTTTGCGCTGGGCAATCCCTTGGCCACGCTGGTCAATCCGGATTCATCGCCCGAGGTGCTGGCCCGCACCGCCGCCCAGCTGGGCCTGGACCAGCCCATGTATCGCCAGTATCTGCGCTTCATGGGCCACCTGCTGCAAGGGGATCTGGGCAGTTCCTACATCAACGGGCAACCCGCCCTGGGCCTGATACTGGAGCGCTTCCCCGCCACCCTGGAACTGGCGCTTGCCGCGATGCTGATCGCCACGGTGATCGGCATTCCGCTGGGCATGTACGCCGGCTGCCGGCCGGCTTCCGTGGTGGGCCGGGGCGTGGGCGGACTGGCGGTGCTGATGGTCAGCGTGCCCACGTTCTGGCTGGGCCTGGCCCTGATCATTGTTTTCAGCATCGAACAGCAATGGCTGCCCACCGGCGGGCGCGGCCAGGTCGGATCGCTGCTGGGCCTGCACACCAGCCTGGCCACGATCGACGGCTGGCGCCATTTGCTGCTGCCCGCCCTGAACCTGTCGCTCTTTCCCATGGCGCTGCTGATACGGCTGACGCGGGCCGGCGTGATCGAGTCGCTGGACGCGCCATTCACGCGCTTTGCCCGCGCCAAGGGGCTGGACCGGCGGCGGATCGTGGGCGTCTACGTGCTGCGCAATATCCTGACGCCCATCGTCACGGTGATGGGGATGGTGTTCGGCATGCTGCTGGCGTTTTCCGTGGTGACGGAAAGCATCTTCGCCTGGCCGGGCACCGGCAAGCTGATCATCGAGGCGATCCGTACGTCGGATCGTCCCGTGGTGATCGCATATCTGCTGTTCACGGTATCGATATTCGTGCTGGTCAACATCGTGGCGGATATTCTGTGCGCCTGGCTGGATCCACGCGTCGCCGCGGCGCATGGGGTGCGGGCATGACGCGCCGCGCATCGCGTTTCTTCCGCGGCAAGCTGGCTTGCGTTGCCGCCGCGGTGTTGACCGTCCTGGTGGCGGCGGCGTGCCTGGCGCCCTGGCTGGCGCACCAGAATCCTTACGACCTGTCCCAGCTGGATATCCTGAGCTCCCTGATGCCGCCGGGCTCGGTTTCCGATCACGGCTACACCTATTGGCTGGGCACGGACGACCAGGGACGGGACCTGTACAGCGCCGTCTTGTACGGTTTGCGGGTCAGCCTGGCCGTGGCGGCCCTGGGCACGGGTATCGCACTGGTGGTGGGCGTGACGATCGGGCTGGTCTGCGCCTATGCCGGCGGCCGCATCGATGCGCTGTTCATGCGACTGGCCGATCTGCAGCTGGCCCTGCCCAGCGTGCTGACCGCCCTGGTGCTGATGGCGCTGCTGGGACCGGGGCTGGGCAAGGTCGTCATCGCGATCGCGGCGTCGCAGTGGGCCTATTTCGCCCGCACCTTGCGCAGTTCCGCTCAGGTGGAGAGCGCCAAGGAATACATCATGGCGGCGCGCACCCTGCGGTACAGGGCCGGGCGCATTATGTTCCGCCACCTGTTGCCCAATTCCGTCGGGCCGCTCGGCGTGCTGGTCGTCGTGGAACTGGCCGGCGCCGTCGCGCTGGAGGCGACGCTGTCCTTTCTCGGCGTGGGCCTGCCCATCACCGAACCCTCCCTGGGGCTCCTGATCGCGAATGGCTATACCTACATGCTGGCCCGGCAGTACTGGATCAGCGTCATGCCGGGCCTCGTGCTGCTGGTCCTGCTGCTGTCGATCAACGTGATCGGCGAACGCCTGCGCCAGGTCAACGACCCGCGCGCGGTGGCGCTGGAGGCCGCGCGCGGCGACAGGAGGATAGTCCAGTGAACCCGGCACGGTCTCAAGCGAGCATGGAGATACTGCGGGTCGAGGACCTGCACACGGAGTTTCGCGGCGCCAATGGCGTGGTCCATGCGGTCAATGGCGTGGATCTGACGCTGCGCCGCGGCGAAATCCTGGGCCTGGTGGGCGAGTCGGGCAGCGGCAAGTCCGTGACCGGTTATTCCATCCTGGGACTGGTCGACCCGCCGGGCCGCGTCACCGCCGGACGCGTCCTGTTCGCCGGCATCGACCTGCGCACCGCCAACGCCCAGACCATCCGGTCGATACGTGGGCGGCGCATTGCGATGGTCTTCCAGGATCCGATGTCCACCCTGCACCCCATGCTTCGTATCGGCACCCAGATGACCGACACCCTGCATGCCCATCAATCGCTGACGCGCCGGGCCGCCTGGACCCGGGCCGTCCAGGCCCTGGAGCGCGTCGGCATCCCCTCTCCCGCCGAGCGCATGCAGGCTTACCCGCACCAGCTGTCCGGCGGCATGCGGCAACGGGTGGCCATCGCCATCGCCTTGCTGAACGACCCCGACATCATCATCGCCGACGAGCCGACCACCGGCCTGGACGTCACCATCCAGGCGCAGATCCTGGCCGAGGTCCAGAAGGTGGTTGCGCAGTCCGGAACCGCGCTGATCTGGATCACGCACGACCTGGGCGTCGTGGCGAACCTGGCCGACAACATCGCGGTGATGTACGCGGGCGGAATCGTGGAGTACGGCGGCGCGGCCGATGTGCTGGCGAATCCGGCCCATCCCTATACGCGCGGCCTGCTCGCCTCGGTGCCGGCGCGCAATCGCGACGAGCGCCGGCTGCCGCAGATACCGGGCAGCATCGCGTCGGCGGCCACCGCGGCCGGTTGCCGCTTCCAGCCGCGCTGCGACCGCGCCACCTCGGCCTGCGCGGCCCTGCCGGCGATGCGCCCTGTCGCGCCCCGGCAGACCGTGCGCTGCGTGCATCCGGTGTCGGGAGCCACGCAAACGATCGTGGCGGAGGGATAGGATGGATCCGAATCGCGCGCCCCTGTTGCGACTTCGCGAGGTCAGCAAAACCTATGGCGCGGGTCGACGCGGACCGCTGGGCCTGGGGCCCCGGCGTACGGTACGGGCGCTGGACAGCGTGTCCCTGCATATGGCCGCCGGCGAAGTGCTGGGCCTGGTCGGCGAGTCCGGCAGCGGCAAGTCGACGCTGGGACGGCTGATCGTGGGCCTGGAGCGACCCACCGGCGGCGCCATCGAGTTCATGCCGGGAATGCGCGCCGACGGCGTGCAGATGGTCTTCCAGAATCCGGCGGGTTCGCTGAATCCGCGCCAGCGGGTCCTGGACATCGTGGCCGAGCCCTTGCGCTGCGCCGGGAAGGAAGACGCCGATGGCGCCGCCCGCCGGCTGCTGGAAAGCGCCGGCGTGCCCGCCCATCTGCTGGAACGCTATCCGCACGAATTGTCCGGTGGCCAATGCCAACGCATCGGTATCGCGCGCGCCCTGGCGCTGGGGCCGTCGCTGATCATCTGCGACGAGCCCGTATCCGCGCTCGATGTTTCCATCCAGGCGCAGATCCTTAATCTGTTCGCCGATCTGCGGGAACAGACGGGCTGCGCCTATCTGTTCATCAGCCACGATTTGCCCGTGGTCGAGCGCATGAGCGATCGCGTCGCCATCATGTACCTGGGCCGCATCGTGGAGGTCCTGCCGGCCCGGTCGCTCGCGACCGCGGCGGCGCATCCCTATACGCAAGCGCTGATGGCCGCGGTGCCGGTACTGGATGGCACGCGGCGGCCCTTCCAGGCCATACGCGGCGAGATACCGTCGCCGCTGAATCCGCCCGCGGGTTGCCATTTCCATCCCAGGTGCCCCCACGCCATGCCGCGCTGCCGGACAGAGACGCCGGCGGTGCGCCTGCTTGCGCCCGATCACCCCGTAGCCTGCCATCTCCATGATCCCGACTGACCCATCCCCGCACAGCGAAGTGTCCTGGTGGTACCGCGATGCCATCGCGTACGAGGGCAACCTGCCCGATGCCGCGCCACTGACGGGCCGGCACACGTTCGACGTCGTTATCGTGGGCGGCGGCTTTGCCGGCCTGTGGACGGCGCTCACGCTGCACGAACGGCGGCCCGGATTGTCCATTGCCCTGATCGAGGCCCGCACCTGCGGCTCCGGGGCCAGCGGCAAGAACGGCGGGATGACCTCCGGCTACTGGTCCCGCCTGGCGAAAATGGAAGACCTGTTCGGCAAGGAGCAATCGCTGGCGGTGGCGCGGGCGGCGTCGAAAGCCCAGCAGCGCATCCGCGACTATGTGCACGCCTGCGGCGAGGATTTGTGGTGGCAGGAAAGCGGCACCCTGCTTGTTTCCGTTCATCCGGAACACGATGCGCGCGCCGGCACCTGGGTGCGCAACGCGGCGCGCTTCGGTGTACCCGAAACGGTCAGCGAACTGAGTCGCGAAGATGTCGCCAAACTGTGCGTATCGCCGCTGTTCCGGGGCGGCGCATTGTTCCCCGACTCGGCGCTGGTGCACCCTGCCCGCCTGGCGCGCTCGCTGCGGCGCAGCGCCCTGGCCAAGGGCATCGCGATCTATGAGCATTCGCCGATGACGGGTCTGGACCGCGGCACCCCGAATCGCGTCCGCTGCGCGAAGGGCGAGGCCATCGCGCCCGAGGTCGTGCTGGCGACCAATATCGCGCTGACGGAAATTCCCGAGATCCGCCGGCATATCTCGATGTTTTCCAGCTACGTCGCCATGAGCGAGCCGGCCGGCGACTTCCTGGACCGCGTCGGCTGGACAGGCACGGAAGGCATCGTCGATTCGCGCCAGTTCATCCGCTACGCGCGCAAGACGCCTGACCGGCGCATACTCGCCGGCTGGGGCGGCGGCCCGCTGGCGGCCGGTAGCGACCATCGCGCTTCACGGCTTTATGACCATCGCTCGTCCAGCGACCGCGTGCGCGGTGTCCTGCGGGAATGGTTTCCCCAGGCCTTGCCCACGCCGCGGGTGGCCGCCAGTTGGGGCGGCGGCATCGACGTATCCGCCGACCAGATCCCCTTCTTCAAGACGCTGCCGGGCACGCGGGTCCACTATGCGGGCGGGTTCAGCGGCCATGGGGTGAATGCGACCTGCCTGGCGGGGCAATGCATGGCGTCGCTGGTGCTGCGGGAAACGGATGAGTGGTCCTCCCTGGCGCTGTGCACGCGCGACGTGCCGTCGCTGCCGCCCGAGCCCTTCCGCTATCTGGGCGCCAGCGCCATCCGCTGGGGCATCCTGACGCGGGAAGACGCGCTGGAGGCGGGACGCCGGCCCCCGATGGTGGCGAACATGCTGGCAGCCCTGCCGGCCAGGCTGGGATTGCGCATCGGCCGGCGCTAGCGGCGCCGCGCTGATCGCCGGGCGCTGGCGGCGGCACGCCGATTGCACCCTGTGGCAAGCTAGCACCTGGGCGCGGCGCCTGGCCGTCGCGCCCACGGCAACTTGACATAGGAGTACGCATGCCCGATGCCCAACCTTCCGCCGCGGCGCCCGACGCGCAGCGCGGCGGATTCGTCGAAGTGCGCGGCGCGCGCGAACATAATCTCCAGGACGTCGATGTCGCCATCCCGCGCAACGCGCTGGTGGTGTTTTCCGGCGTGTCCGGCTCGGGCAAATCCTCCTTGGCCTTCAGCACCATCTATGCGGAAGCCCAGCGGCGCTATTTCGAATCGGTGGCCCCCTATGCGCGGCGCCTGATCGACCAGGTCGGCGTGCCGGACGTCGATGCCATCGACGGACTGCCGCCGGCCGTGGCCTTGCAGCAGCAGCGCGGCGCGAGCAATGCCCGGTCCTCCGTGGGCAGCCTGACCACGCTATCCAGCCTGGTGCGCATGATGTACTCGCGGGCCGGCGCCTACCCGGCCGGCCAGCCCATGCTGTATGCCGAGGATTTCTCTCCCAACACGCCGCAGGGCGCCTGCCCGTCCTGCCATGGCCTGGGCTATGTCTACGAAGTCACCGAGGCCACCATGGTCCCGGACCCGTCGCTGAGCATCCGCGAACGCGCGATCGCCGCATGGCCGCCGGCCTGGCACGGACAGAATCTGCGCGACATCCTGGTGACCTTGGGCTATGACGTGGACCGGCCCTGGAAGGACCTGCCCAAGAAGGACCGCGACTGGATCCTGTACACCGAGGAAACGCCGACCGTGCCGGTGTATGCGGGGTTCACGCCCGCGGAGACCCGGGCCGCGCTCAAGCGCAAGCTGGAGCCCAGCTACATGGGCACCTTCACCGGCGCGCGCCGCTACGTGCTGCATACCTTCGCCAACACCCAGAGCGCCCTGATGCGCAAACGTGTGTCCCGCTTCATGGAGGGCAGGCCCTGCCCCGCCTGCCAGGGCAAGCGGCTCAAGCCCCAAGCGCTGGCGGTGACATTCGCCGGCGTGGACATCGGCGAATTCATGCGGATGCCGCTGGACCAGGCGGCCGCGCTGCTGGAGCCCATTGCAAGGGGCGACTTCGGCGCCCATGGCGCCGGCGCGGACATCGACAAAGAGGCCACGCGCCGCGATCGCGCGCAGCGGGCGCGGTCGGGCCGGGCCATCCATGCGGCCTCTCCCGACGTGCGGCGGACGTCGGCGCTGTCACCGGAGAAACGCCTGGCCGCCCAGCGCCTGGCCGAGGGCGTGATGGCGCGCCTGCGTTCGCTGCAACAGCTCGGCCTGGGCTATCTGACACTGGACCGCGCGACGCCGACCCTGTCCAGCGGCGAGCTGCAGCGGCTGCGCCTGGCCACGCAATTGAGCTCCATGCTGTTCGGCGTGGTTTACGTGCTGGACGAACCGTCGGCGGGCCTGCATCCATCCGATAGCCAGTCGCTGTACGACGCACTGGACCGCCTGCGCGATGCCGGCAACTCGGTGTTCGTCGTCGAGCACGACCTGGGGCTGATGCGGCGCGCGCAATGGCTGGTCGATGTCGGCCCGGAGGCCGGCGAACGCGGCGGCCGCGTGCTGTACAGCGGCGCGCCGCAAGGCCTGAGGGATGTGCCAGAGTCCCGTACCGGGCGTTATCTGTTCGACCGGGTACCGCTGCCGGCAAGCGTGGGGCGATTGCCCGCGGCCTGGCTGGAGCTGAAGGATATCCATCGCCACAATCTGCATGGCGTCAGCGCGCGGATCCCGCTGGGCGTGCTGACGGCGGTCACCGGCATCTCGGGCTCCGGCAAATCCAGCCTGATCGCGCAGGCCTTGCCGGAACTGGTATCGCTGCATCTGGGGCACGAACCGGAGGACGATGCCGCGGACGGCGCGCCGGAGGAGCCGACGGTGGTCGAGACCACGCGCGGCCAGCTGGCGGGAGATGTGGACATCGTCAGGCGGCTGGTGCAGGTGGACCAGAAACCCATCGGCCGCACCCCGCGTTCGAACCTGGCCACCTACACGGGCCTGTTCGACCACGTGCGCAAGCTGTTCGCGGCGACGCCGGACGCGCGGCGGCGGCGGTATGACGCGGGGAGGTTTTCTTTCAACGTGGCCAAGGGCCGCTGCGAAACCTGCGAAGGCGAAGGCTTCGTCAGCGTCGAATTGCTGTTCATGCCCAGCGTTTACGCGCCCTGCCCGACCTGCCACGGCGCCCGCTATAACGAAGCGACGCTCAAGGTGCGCTGGAACGGACGCAATATCGCCGAAGTCCTGCGGATGACGGTGGAGGAAGCCTGCGACTTCTTCGCCGATCAGGAGGCGGTATTGCGCCCGCTGCGCCTGCTGCGCGAGATCGGCCTGGGCTATCTGCGCCTGGGCCAGCCCGCCACGGAGCTGTCGGGCGGCGAGGCGCAGCGCATCAAACTGGCGACCGAGCTGCAACGCAGCCAGCGCGGCCATAGCCTGTACGTGCTGGACGAGCCCACGACGGGCCTGCATGCCCTGGATGTGGACCGGCTGATGGCGCAGCTGCAGCGCCTGGTGGACCTGGGCAATACCGTGGTGACCGTGGAGCACGACATGCGGGTGGTGGCGCAGGCGGACTGGGTAATAGACGTCGGCCCGGGCGCGGGCGACCAGGGCGGCCGCATCGTGGCGGAAGGGCCGCCCGCGGTCGTGGCGGGCAGCCAGGCAAGCGCCACGGCGCCGTTTATCGCGGCATTCCTGGCGCCTTCGGGCGATTCCCTTGCGTCGAATGCCGCGGGGGCTTCGGATGCCGGGCCCGCGTCAGGCGCCGCCGCGTCCTCGTCCCGGCGTCTCGCGTGATTTCGCCAGCGTTTTCTGCGCGTGTTCGGTCAGTACGTCGAGCGCCCGGTCCAGGACGGCGCGCTCTTCCTCGCTCAGGACAGAGAGCAGTTCCTCATTGCGCTTGACCGCCCGCGGGAAGACCTTCCGATACAGCGCTTTGCCCCGCGGGGTCAGGCTCAGTTGCACGCCGCGGCCGTCGCTTTCGTCCGACTCGCGTTGCAGCAGGCCGCGTTCGATCATGTCGGACACGGTGCGGCTGGCCTGGCTTTTGTCCAGGTTGACCTCTCGCGCCAGGCCCTGCAAGGACATGGGCGCATAGGCGCCCAGCATGCCGACGATGCGCCACTCTCGTGGATCCAGGCCGAAATCGCGTTGATTGGACTCGGCGGCCAGCCGGCTCCAGGTGCTGGCCAGGATGTTCAGGCGGAAGGAGATCAGCTCCTTGAAATGACGCGCCTGCGCTTTCCCAGCCGGGGATGACGGGGCTTCGGATGGCATTTTCGTTCGGATAGGCGATGCAGTACTCATGATGGAAGGAAGTCTAATGGATGCCGCGCGAGCGCGCCGGCACAGAGGCGGCATGGGCCGCCGCGCGCAAGGGGTTCAGGCCGCTGCGCGCCACCCTGCCCTGCAACGGCCGGCCCAGCGCCTCTTCGCAGGCTTGCACGGTGGACAGCAGGCTGTCCAGGTCGATGCCCGTCCTCACCCCCATGTTTTCGAACAGATCGACCAGGTCTTCCGTGCATACGTTGCCCGTATGGCCGCCGCCGTAGCGGACCTTGGCCGGATGCCCGCCGACGCCGCCGAAGGCGCAATCGAAGTGGCGCACGCCCGCCTCCAGCGCGGCGACGTAGTTGGCCAGGCCGGTGCCGCGCGTGTCATGGAAATGCGCGATGGGGATGACGTCCGGGTACGCGGCCATCATGCGGCGAAACAGCGCGCGCGTGGTCGCCGGGGTGGCCGTTCCGGTCGTATCCCCGAGCGTGACGTGGCGCACGCCGGCGTCGCGCATGCGGCCCACGTCTTCGATGACGGTTTCCGGGTCGACATGGCCTTCGAAAGAACAGCCGAAGGCCATGGAGATCGTACCGATCAGGCGGAAACGCCCGCCGGCGGCCAGGGCCATCTGGCGGATGTTCGCCCACTGGTCCGCGCGGCCGCGCGCCAGGTTCTTCATCGAATGCGTTTCGGTGGCGGATACCAGCAGGCTGATTTCGTTGGCGCCTATGCCGGCATCCGCGTCGGCGACGGCGCGCTCCACCGCGCGGACATTGGCGCAGGTGGCCTTGTAGAAGACGCCCGGGCGGCGCGGCAGCGCGCGCAGCATGTCGGTGGCATCGGCGAACTGCGGCACCACCTTGGGATTGCTGTATGAGGTCGCTTCCACGCGGGCAAAGCCGATGTCGGCGAAGCGGCGCACCAGCGCCACCTTGGTGGCGGTAGGCAGGAAATCCGGCTCATGCTGCAGGCCGTCGCGGGCGTAGCACTCGCACAGCACCACGTCGCGGCCGTCGTCTTCCAGCGAGGGGCCCGCGCTTTGGTCGAGGTTCATGAGGCTACCGTGTCCTTTCCGATGTTCCAGAGCTTGATCGCGTACTCGCGCAGTTTGTTCTTCTGCACCTTGCTGCTGCCCGTCATGCCGATGTGTTCGAAGCTATCCACCAGCGCCATGTAGCGCGGCACCTTGAAGTTGGCGCAGCGCGCCTTGCACCAGGCGAGCAGTTCTTCGCAGCTGCTTTGCTGTCCGGGCTTGAGCAGGATGAAGGCGCCGGCCACCTCGCCCAGGCGGGCATCCGGCACGCCTATCACCTGTGCCATCTGCACCGCGGGATGTCCGTGCAGGACTTCTTCCACTTCCGCGGGCGCGACGTTTTCGCCGCCGACACGGAACAGGTCCTTGAGCCGTCCGACCATGCGCATGCGGCCGTCGGCGCGCTGCTCTCCCATGTCGCCGGTGCGCAGCCAGCCGTCCCCGGTGAAGGCGCGCGCGGTCGCGTCCGGCAGTTTGTAGTAGCCGCGCATGACGTTCCAGCCACGCACCTGGATCTCGCCGCGGGCTGGATGGTCCCGGACTGGATGGTCCCGGGCGGGATCGCCTTGCTCCGTACCGGAAGGAATGACCGCGCCGGTATCCGGATCGGCCAGGCGCACCTGCACGCCCGGATGCGGCAGCATGTAGCCGTCGCGGCGCAGTTCGAATGCATCGTCGCGATCACTGACCAGGACATTGGGCGACGCTTCGGATTGTCCGTAGGCGTTGCAGACGTACGGTATCCGCATCACGTCGCGGATTTTCTGCATCACTTCGGGTCCCGCCGCGGCCCAGCCGCCCTTCAAGTGAAGGCGCCCGGGATCAAAGTCGGCATGTCCCATCATCATCAGAAAGATCGTATCGTTGCCCGACGTCAGGGTGCAGCGCTCGGCTTCCAGTACATCCAGGGTCTGCTTGACGTCGAACCTGGGCAGGCTCAGCAGGCAGCAGCCGGTCACCAGGGTCACCAGCACCGACAGCGTGCTGCCGGCGACGTGATAGAACGGCCGGATGCTGAAATAACGGTCTTCCGGCGTAACACCCAGCCTGCGCGCGACGGACGCCGCGTCGCCCAGCATGTTGTGGTGGCTGAGCATGACGCCCTTGGGAAAAGACGTAGTGCCGGATGTGTACTGCATCAGCAATACGTCCTGCGGCGCGACGGCCTCGGCCAGGCTATCCAGCTGCCGGTCGGAGACGTCCGCGCCGGCGGCCAGGAAATCGGCCAGGGTTTGCAGGCCGGCCGGGCACCGCCCCTCGCCCACCATGACGGCGCGGCGCAACTCGGGCAAGCCCTGGCCGGGCAGGCCTCGATCGATCGCCGGTTCGACCTGGCGCAGCAGGCCGGTGAAATCTATGCCCAGGAACTGATCGGCATACAGCAGCAGTTTGACGTCCGCCTGCTTCAGGCAGAACTGCAGTTCCTCTATCCTGAAGCGCGTGTTCACCGGCACGGTGACCGCGCCTATGGAGGCGCAGGCGAAGAACGCCGCTATCCATAGGCCCGAATTGCCCAGCATCAGGCCGACGTGATCGCCCTTGCCTATGCCGGCCTTGTGCAAGGCGGCGGCCAGGCGCCGGCTTTCCTGGCGCAGCGCCGTCCACGTCAGGCGCTCGCCCGGCCCGACATAAGCCTCGTGATGGGATCGCTCGCGCTCGGTGGCCTGCAGCACCCGCGGCAAGGTCACCGGCAACGGCACGCCTTGATCGTCAAGCAGCCGCATCGCCCTTCTCCCCGGTCGCGTCCGGCTTCTTGCCGAAGCCGGCGATCGCATTCCGCCAATCGCTGTGCCGCAGGTTGCGCTGGATGGCCACCAGCTCGATCGCCATGGCGCCTTCGCGCGTCGTGTCCAGGCCGTCGTCGATGCACTGCTTGGTCAGTTGCACGGTCAGGGGATTGGCGGCGGCGATGCGCTCGGCCATGCCGGAGATCGCCGCCTCGAATTCCCCGGCGTCATAGACGTGGTTGACCAGGCCCAGGCGCAGCGCCTCCTCCGCGTCCACCGTTCTTCCGGTGAACAGCAGCTCCTTCGCCATGCGGCGGCCGACGATGCGCGGCAGGCGTTGGGTGGCGCCCACCGTTCCCCAACCCACTTCCGGGTACCTGAAAGCGGCCTGCGCGGTCGCCAGGACGAAGTCGCAGGCGGCCGCGATCTCGCAACCGGAGCCGAAGGCCGCGCCGTGCACGGCGGCGATCAGGGGCTTGGACAGCGCTTCCAAGGCGGCGTAGGCGGTGAAGCCATCGACCCGGCGCGCCACCATTTCAGCCGGGCTCATGCCCTGCCGCTCCTTCAAGTCGGCCCCGGCGCAGAACGCGACGCCGCGCGCGCGCAGGACGATGACGCGGACGGCTTCGTCGGCCTCCAGGGCCTCGCAGGCCGCGGTGAGCTCATGGCACATGCGCAGGTTGAGCGCATTGCGGCTGTCCGGACGGTTCA
This sequence comes from Bordetella sputigena, assembly GCF_965137885.1. Classification (NCBI taxonomy): domain Bacteria; kingdom Pseudomonadati; phylum Pseudomonadota; class Betaproteobacteria; order Burkholderiales; family Alcaligenaceae; genus Bordetella; species Bordetella sputigena. The sequence goes on along the minus strand of NZ_CBCSCA010000008.1, from coordinate 25,367 downwards.
GCCAGAGCGTGGCGATGCCTGTGCCGCCGTCCAGATCGAGCTGCAGGGTTTCGAATACGGGTAGCGTACTCATTGCGGTCCTTCAGTCCTGTAGTTTCATGCCGGTGGCCTTTACGAGTTCGGCCAGCTGCTTGCCGTCGGCGCGGATGTAGTCGGTGGCCTGTTGCTCCCGCTGGGGCATGGGGATGGCGTTCTGCGCGGCGAGGATCTTCTTGAACCCGGGGCGCTCCTGCACCGTCTTCAGGGCGTTCGCCAGCTTATCGACCACCGGAGCCGGCGTGCCGGCGGGGACGGCCAGGCTGTACCAGCTGCCGGAGACCATGTCGGGCAGCCCGGCTTCCGTGAAGGTGGGCACATCCGGCAGATCCGGCGAACGCTCCTTGTTCGCATAGGCCAGTGCGCGCAGCTTGCCGGACTTGATGAAGGGCAACACGGCCGAGATGTTCAGCAGCCCGACCGGCACGGTGCCCGCCACCATGTCGTTGACCGCGGGCGCCGCGCCTTTGTAGGGCACATGAACCAGGTCCACCTTGGCGTAGTACTTGAACATTTCGGCCGCGATGTGCGGGGAACTGCCCATGCCGGCCGACGCGTAGTTCAGTTTCCCCGGCTGCGATCTGGCCAGGGCGATGAACTCTTTCAGGTTCTGCGCGGGGACCGAGGGGTAGACCGTCAGGATGTTCGGCACGTTGGCGACCATGCCGACAAAGGTGAAGTCCTCGATGCCCTTATAGGGGACCTTGGTGGCCGTCGGCGTTACCGTATGCGCGGCCGCGGTGCCCAGCAGCAAGGTATAGCCGTCGGGCGCGGCCTTGGCGACGTAGGCGGCGCCTATGCTGGCCCCGCCGCCCGGCTTGTTTTCGACGATGACGGATTGCCCCAGGGTTTCGCCCAGCTCCTTGGCCAGGGCGCGGCCCAGCAGATCGGCCGGGCCGCCGACGGCGTAGGGATTGACCAGGACGATGGGATGCGAGGGATAGGCATCGGCGGCCATGGCCGCCGGCGCCGTCACGCCGAGCGCCGCTGCCAGCAGCAGCGCCCGCGCCGGCGCCAGCAGGGCCGTGCGCCACGCCGGCGGCATTCGCGTCCGTTGCGGCGTGCGCGGCGGACGCGGCAGGGATGGGCGCGGCGGTGGTGTCGGCAAAGCACGGTGTAGCGTCTTCATGTCTGGTCTCCTCTATGGTTATCGGCCCGCGGTCTGCCGCGTGCTCGGGTTCGTATGTCTACACCGCGCCGGCGGCGCGCAGACGGGCGATCTGGTCGTCGCCCAGCCCCAGCTTGCCGCGCAGCACTTCATCCGTATGCTCGCCCAGCAACGGCGGCCGGCCGACCCGCGGATCGTCCATGCCGTCGAAGCGCAGCGGCACGCGCAGCCCGGGAAAGCGGCCGATCAGCGGATGGTCGAAATCCACCACCATGCCGCGCGCGGCGACGTGTTCGTTGGCCAGCACTTCATCCACCTGCAGGATGGGACCGGCGGGCACGCCCGCGGCATCGCAGCGGCGGCACAGCTCATCCCGATCCAGGCGGCGTATTGCCTGCTGCAGGCCGGCCATGATTTCCTCGCGCCGCGCCAGGCGATCGGCATTGCGGGCCAGCGTCGCATCGGCGGCCCAGGCCTCCAGCCCCAGCAGGTTGCACAGGGGCGCCCAGTGCTGGTCGCTGCCCGTGATCTGCACCCACCGGCCGTCCGCGCACATGAAGGCCGCCGACGGGATGCGGCCGGGATGTTCGGTGCCCAGGCGTTCCGGCACTTCCCCCAGCGTGAACCAGCGGGCGGCCGCCAGCGACAGCAGGCCGACCTGTCCGTCGAACATGGAAAAGTCCACGTGACAGCCGCGGCCGGTTTTCTCGCGCCCCGCCAGCGCCGAAAGGATGGCGATGCACACCCAGAGGCCGGAACTCAAATCCGCCACCGGCAAGCCCGGCTTGACCGGGCCGCCACCGCGTTCGCCGGTCAGGCTCATGATGCCGCACATCGCCTGGAACACCGTGTCGTAGCCCTTGCGTTTCGCATAGGGACCGGTCTCGCCGAAGCCGGTGCAGCTGACGTGCACCAGGCGCTCGTTCAGCTGGGCAAGCGCGCCATAGTCCAGGCCGTATTTCTTCATCGTGCCGACCGGAAAATTTTCCAGCAGCACGTCGGCCTGGGTGGCCAGGCGGCGCACCACGTCCTGGCCCTCCGGCGTGCGCAGGTTGACGGTGATCGAGCGCTTGCTGCGATTGAAGGCCATGTAATAGGCCGAGACCTGGCCCTTGCCGCCCCGCACCACCGGCTCGAAATCCCGCGTTTCATCGCCGCCGCCGGGCTGCTCCACCTTGATCACTTCCGCGCCCAGCTCGGCCAGGATCATGGATGCGAACGGGCACGCCAGCACGCGCGACAGATCCAGGATGGTGATGCCTTCCAGCGGTCTCATGCCTTGTCCTTGCGAAAGCCGCGCATCATCACGTTGGCGTCGCGCCCCACTTCCAGGGCCTGGGCCAGGCCCAGGTCCGCCGCGCGGTGGAAGGCGCGCTTGGTCGTGGCCATGGCGATGGGGCTCCAGCCCGCCACCTTGCGCGCCAGTTCCAGGGCCATGTCCAGCACCTGTTCGTCGGGGACCACGCGATTGCACAAGCCCCAGGCCTTGGCCGCATGCCCGTCCAGGGGGTCGGCCAGGGATACCAGCTCGAAGGCCTGCTTGCGGCCCAGCTGGCGCACCAGATTGGCCATGACCACCGCGGCGACGATGCCATGCTTGAGTTCCGGGTAGCCGAAGCGCACCGTCTCCGACATCACGCACATGTCGCAGGCAATCGCCAGGCCGGCGCCGCCGCCCAGGGCATTGCCGCGCACGGCGGAAATCACCGGCTTGTTCATTTGCGAGAACACCAGGTGCAGGCTGGTGGTCAGGTCGGCGCGGGCGCTGACTGCCTGCGGGTCTTGCGGCGTCAGCGCGGAAAACTCGGTGGTATCGGCGCCCGCGCAGAACGATTTGCCCGCGCCGGTCAGCACCACGGCGTTGACGCCTTCGGCGCGATCGGCTGCGCGCAGGCTGTCGAGCAGTTCCTGGGTCAGGCGGGTGTTGAGCGCGTTGTGCTTCTCCGGCCGGTTCAGCGTCAGGATGCGCACGGCGTCGTGGTCTTCGATCAGCAGGTGTTCCATTTGGATTCGTCCCTTGTCTCTTAGGTTGATGCCGCCATGGCGCGCAGCCGACCGGTGGCTTCGGCGAGCTCGCGCACCAGCCGCTCCATGACGGCGGCGGCGGGTTCGATGCGCGAAATCAGGCCCGCCGATTGTCCGACTTCGACCTTGCCCCATTCGACGTCGCCGTCCAGGGCCGCCTGCTTGAGCGTGCTTTTCTTGAACATTGCCAGGTACGCCTCCTGGTCAAGCTGATCGCGCTCGGCATCGAAGATCGCCTGCGCGAAGGCATTGCGCAGGCCTCGTATCGGGAGGTCGCGACGCCCCACCAGGGCGGTATCGTGCACGTCGGCGGCCAGCACCGCGGCCTTGTAGTTCGCATGCACCGCCGCCTCTTCGGTCAGGAGAAAACGCGTGCCCAGCTGCACGGCATCGGCGCCCAGCGCCAGCATCGCGGCGATGCCCCAGCCGTCCGCCACGCCGCCGCTGGCGATCACCGGAATGGACACTTCCTGCAGGACTCGCCGTACCGCGACCAGCGTAGTGACTTCGCTGGCCGGCGGGTGGCCCCCGGCTTCGGTGCCGACGACCACCAGCGCATCGACGCCCGCCGCCGCGGCCTTGCGCGCGTGTTCCACCGAGGCCACGACATGTATCCATTTGGCGCCGATGTCGCGAAACCGCGCCAGGTGGGCCTTGGGACTGCCTTGCGAGGCGATCACCACCGGTACGCGGCCGTTGTGCATTGCATCAAGAATGTCGGCGGCGCCCTGTCGGTACAGCGGAATATTGACCGCGTACGGCCGGTCGGTAGCCGCGGCCAGCTCCCCCAACACCCGCACGAAGTCGTCCTGCCTGAGCGGCCCCGCCGCCAGTACGCCCAGGCCGCCCGCGTTGGAGACGGCCGCCGGCAGGGCCGCGCTGGAGGAAGCCCAGCTCATACCCGCCTGCACGATGGGATGCTCGATGCCGAGCATGTCGGTGATACGTGTCCGGGTGATGCGTGTGTACATGGCCCTGGATATCAGTCAAAGTAGTTGATAAACTAAACTAATTAGTGGACGAAATCAACTATCCAAGAAGCGCGGCATGAATAATACGGAGACAGCGGCGGTCAACGCCGATGCGGCGATGCCCTTGGCCGGCATACGCGTGGTGGACCTGACGTCGGCCGTGGTCGGGCCTTATTGCACGCAGGTCCTGGCGGATTACGGCGCCGACGTCATCAAGCTGGAAGAAAAGTCGGGCGATGTGATCCGATGGATATCGGGCAAGTCCCGCACGCCGGGCATGTCCGGCAAGTTCATGCATATGAACCGCAACAAGCGCAGCATTTCGCTGGACCTGAAGCAGCAGGCCGGACGCGATGCCTTGCTGAAGCTGGTCGACACCGCCGACGTCTTCCTGCACAACATGCGCAATGCCGCGGTGGCGCGCCTGGGCCTGGACGCCGATACATTGATGGCGCGCCGGCCCGGCCTGCTCTATTGCGGCATCGTCGGCTTCGGCAGCGATGGCCGCTATGCCGGCCGTCCGGCCTACGATTCCATCCTGCAAGGCGGCACCGCGCTGGCCAGCCTGCTGACGGGCGCGGATGGCCAGCCGCGCTATGTGCCTTATGTGGTGATCGACCGCACCGCCGGCCTGATGGTCGCCCACGCCTTGCTCGCGGCCCTGTTCGCGCGGCAGCGCGATGGCCGCGGCCGCGTGATCGAGGTCCCGATGTTCGAGAGCTATGCCGGATTGCTGCTCAGCGAGCATCTGTACGGCCACAGCTTCGAGCCGCCCACCGACCGTTTGGGCGACCGCCGCCTGCTGGACCCCAACGCGCGGCCGGTGCGCACCCGCGATGGCCATGTCTGCATCACGACCAATACCGATGCGCAGGTGCACAAGCTGTTCGTCGCGCTGGGGCGCGCGGACCTGGCGCAGGACGCGCGCTTTTCCACTTCGCTGGCGCGCATCGAGCATATCTCCGACTTTTTCGCCATCCGCGCCGAGCTGCTGGCGCAACGCGGCACGGAGGAAGTCGTCGAACTGCTGCTGGAACACGATATTCCCTGCATGCCTTGCCACACGCTGGAATCGCTGCTGGCCGATCCGCACCTGGGCGACGTCGGGCTGGTGCAACCCGGCCAGCATCCGACCCAGGGCCGGATACGGCAGATCCGGCCAGCCATACGCATGACGGGCTTCGAACCGTCGGTGCGGCTGCCGGCGCCCCATATCGGCGAACACACCCGCGCCGTCCTGGCCGAAGTGGGCTACACGCCGGAAGGCATCGACGGACTGTTCGACAGCGGCGCGGCCTATACCGCGGCGGATGCGCCATCACATTGACAGGAGACAAAAAATGATAGACCTACCGCGCCGCAGGCTGCTGGCCGCCGCCGCCCTGGCCGCGGCCGTACCGGTCGCACGAGCCCAGGGCGGTTTTCCCGATCGCCCTCCCCGCCTGATCGTCGGTTTCGCGCCCGGTGGCGGCAGCGACTTCATCGCTCGCGCCCTGGCATCCGAGATCGCCGGCCCCCTGGGCCAGCCGTTCATCGTCGAGAATCGCCCTGGCGCCGGCGGCGCCATCGCGGCCCGCGCCGCGGCGTCGAGCCCCCCGAACGGCTACACCCTGTTCCTGGGCAGCGCGGCGACTTTCGTGATCAACCCCGTGTTGATGACCGACCTGCCCTACGACGCGGAAAAGGATTTCGTCCCGGTCGGATCGGTGGCGCGCTTCGACTACGTGCTGATGACACGCCCCGGCCTGCCCTACAAGACGCTGGCGGACCTGATTGCCCACGCGAAGCAAAAGCCGGGGGAATTGACCATAGGCTCCGCCGGCAACGGGTCGAATACGCATCTGGCCGCGGCGGCATTCCAGCAGGCCGCGGGCATCCAGCTGCGCCATATCCCCTACAAAGGCACGACGCCCGCCCTGACCGACCTGGCGGGCGGCAATATCGACCTGCTGTTCGATTCGGTGCCCACGGTGCTGAGCCTGGTGAAGGCCGGCAAGGTAAAGGGCCTGGCGACTACAGGCAGCGCGCGCGAAGCCTTGTTGCCCGAGCTGCCCACCGTGATCGAGGCCGGTGTGCCGGGCTTCACCGCAAGCAACTGGTTCGCGGTGTTCGCGCCGGCGCGAACACCGCCCGAACTGGTTGCCCGGCTCAATGCGGCGATGCAAAAGGCGTTGACCGGAGAGTCGCTGCGTGCGCAGCTGACGTCCACCGGCAACGTCCCGCTCCCGGGCAGCCCGGGGGATCTGCAGGCGCTGGTGAACCAGGAGCGGGCTTCCTATACGAAGCTGATCAAGGCCTCGGGCATCAAGATCGAATGATCGTGATCTTCGCCCGCGGCGAACCGGGGAGCCATGCGGCGCCGCGCGCCGGCGCCGGCCCCGTCCGGAACGCTATCGCGGGGCGACGTACTTGACGATTTCCTGCGATGCGCCGGTGGTCCAGGTGTCGATCAGCGTCTTCAGGCTGTCCAGGCGGACGCCGCCCTGCGCCTCGCGGGAATTGCCGATCTCCTTGCCGGTGCCGCCGCGCACCGCGGCGTAGAGAACCTCGTTCGTGACGCTGTCGGACACTTCGGTCTCTATGGCGATCTTCGCGTCCTGCGGACGCCCGCCTTCTATGGCGGCCTTGGCGCCCGTGATTACCAGGCTGATCGGAATGTACTGATACGGCGCGAGCGGCTGGGTCTCGCTGCCCACCGCCGTGATCGCCACACGGATGCGCGCGACGCCGGGCCCCGGCCGGTCCACCAGTCGGACCTGCTGGCCGATCTTCTGTCGCAACGACGTATCGGTATAGACGCGGATCTGGTCCAGCGTGTCCCGGGAAACGTTATCGGTGGGCTGCGGCTCGGGATAGTAGGTCACCCCCTCCAGGAATACGGCCTGGTAATTGGCCGGCTGGAATTTCGGATTCAGATAGGAAAGCCGCGTGCCGCCGCCCGGTGCGCGGGTCTCATGCATCCTGGAATATTCGTTGCCAAGGAAACCGGACTCCTTGGGCGGCGATGCCGCGCAACCCGCCAGAACGACCAGTACCGCGCCTATGCTGCCTGCCTTGAGTTTGTTCATCGCCGTTCCTCCCTTGGTGGACGGGCCATATTGAACCACTGAACACTCGGCTTGGGCGCATTCGCTGTCCGCATGGCAGCCCAGGGTTGCCCCCGGATGCCGTAGCCGGCCGGAAACGGCCAGGCCGAGGCCGGCGTCAAGGCGCCGTTTCGGCATCCGGCGTGGTCTTGCGAACGCCGCGGATATTGGTCGCCGCCAGGCCGAGTTGGAGCGCGATCAGCGCATAGGCATCGTCGTGCCAGCCCCAGGCGATCCACAGCACATTGCTTAACAGGAAGACCCAGAAGCCGGCATTGCGGCGATGCTTGCGTGATGATGCGACCAGCCAGGCGGCGGCCAGCGATGCCGCCATGGCGGGCCATTGCAGCAGATCGATAATTTCCAACTCCATGCCTGTTTTTCCCTCGATGATCCGGACGTGGAAGCCCGTGCCCGCATCCCCAGGCAAGCGGCGGGCCAGCGCAGGCCGGATGAGCCTGGAGGATGAGCCTGGAGCGAGAAACCGCGCCGGCCTGAGCGGCATGTCCGCTATCGCGGCGTATCCTGGCCCGCCGGCCGGTTACGATACGGTGCCGCGCGCCGCGGCCAATCCCGTGCTTGCGGATCCGACGCTACGTTTCATGGTTGAAGAACAGATGTCTACCCTGCTCCCGACGCGACCACGATGTTTCCAGGGCGTCATCTTCGACATGGACGGCCTGCTGCTGAATACGGAAACGCTGGCCGTGCGGGCGCTGGTGTCGGCCGGCGAGGAATTCGGGATCGACACGCCCCGCGATTTCTGCGAGTCGCTGATCGGCATGCCCGCCGACGATTGCCGGCGCCTGCTGCTGGACCGCTATGGGGCCGACGCGCCCGCGGACGCGCTCTTCGCCAGCGCGACGCGCCATCTGCACATCATGATCGACGCGGGCCTGCTGGAATTGCGGCCGGGCGCGGAGGCCCTGCTGCGGCATCTGGATCAGCGCGGCCTGCCGCGCGCCGTGGCCACGTCATCGTCGCGCGAAAAGACCATGCATCATCTGACGGCCGCCAGGGTCCTGGACCGCTTCGATGCGGTCGTCACGCGCGACGACGTGGCGCGCGGCAAGCCGCATCCCGATCTGTATCTGCGCGCGGCCGACACGCTGGGCCTCGCGCCCGCGCGCTGCCTGGCCCTGGAAGACTCCTACAACGGCGTGCGAGCCGCCCATGCGGCTGAAGTGGCTGTGGTCATGGTGCCCGACGTGCTGGCGCCCACGGATGAGATGCGTGCGTTGTGCATGCATATCCTGCCGGACCTGCGGCAGGTCATTCCGCTGCTGCGGCACCGGGGCGCGCGGGACAGCACCGGGCCGCGCTGAAACGCACGGCGGAGCACCGCCAAACGCGAGAAACGCCGCGGCACAGGGAAGCGCCAACGCGGGCATGTCCCATGCTGCGCTTTTTGCTCACGCAACATCCAGGAGCAAACGATGACGCATCCCCAAAACGTGAACACCGACGACACGACCGCCCAGGCGGACGACCTGTCGCGCGAGAACCAGCGCAGCCATGGCGACGGCCAGCACCGTACCAAGAAAGACGGCCACGCTGATCAGCTCGGCACGGGCCAGGACCAGACCAGCAGCCGGCAACACGGTCCTGGAGCGCGCCGCCCGGGGCAGGAAAACATCATCCGGCCCTGAACCCGTTCGTTCGGCTGCTGCTCTTGCATTCCGCAGTGCTCTTGCATTCCGCAGGCGTGCAGGAGCGGCCGAACGAGCGGCTCAACCACAGGCCGGCTTGCCCCAGGACCAAGGGCAAGATGCTGAATCCCAGAACGATGGTCCACATGCCGGCGCCCAAAGGCGCGAGATGCAGCAGCGCGGCGACGGCCGGCACATAGGGCGGCACCGCCAGCAGCACGGTGCACAGCGCCAAGGCACCCCACAGCCAGGCATTGCGGGTTACCTCATTGACCAACAGCCGGGACCGCGCCGCCCGCATGTTGAACGCATGCCACAGCTGCGCGAACGCCAGCGTCAGGAAGCTGACGGTGACCGACCGCGCCGCGTCCAGCCCCATCGCCTGCCCGACGGCCATCGCGCCGAACACGCAGCCTGTCAGAGCCGCCGCATACAGCACGATAACGGTCCATTGGCGACGCCCGAGTATCGGCTCCTTCGGACTGCGCGGAGGACGTCGCAGGATGCCCGGCTCGCCCTCGCCCATCGCCAGCGCGAAAGCGGGAAATACGTCGGTGACGAGATTCAGGTAAAGGATTTGCAAAGGCAGCAAAGGCAGCGGCAAGGCCCACAGCACGGCGAATCCGACCGCCATGACCTCGCTGAGATTGCACGACAGCAGGTAGACGATGAAGCGGCGTATGTTGCCGAAGATCACACGGCCTTCGCGTATCGCCCTGACGATGCTGGGGAAGGCATCATCGAGCAGTACCATGTCCGCCGCCTCGCGCGCGACGTCGGTGCCCCGCAAGCCCATCGCCACGCCGATGTCGGCCTGCCGCAGGGCCGGAGCGTCATTGACGCCGTCGCCGGTCATGGCGACGATCTGGCCGGAGGCCTGATAGGCCTTGACCAGCAGCAGTTTTTCCTCCGGACTCACGCGGGCGTAGATCTCGATGTCGCTCAGCGCGGGATGGCCGGTGGCGATCGTCCGTGCCACGTCCCTGCCTTCGACGACAACGGCATGCTCCCCTACCATGCCTATCGCCTGCCCTATGCTGCGCGCGGTCACCGCGTGGTCCCCTGTCACCATCACCACGCGTATGCCGGCTTGCCGGCAATCGCGGATCGCCGGCGGCACATCGGCGCGCGCGGGATCCTCCAGCGCGATAAGGCCGAGCAGCGATAGCGCCGCATAGGGATCGCGATCCTGCGTCGTATCGACCTTCGTCGCGCATGCCAGCACCCGCAGCCCCTGCCCCGCGAGGCGATCGGCGCGGGCCAGCCATTCGGCCCGCGCCCGATTATCCATGCGCAGCGTAACGTCGCCGTCCATGACCTGTGCGCAGGCCGCCAGCACAGCCTCGGGCGCGCCCTTTATCGCGTACACAAAGCCGCCGTCCGTCGCATGCACGGTCGCCATCATCTTCTTCGATGAGTCGAACGCATGCTTCATCGCCAGCGGGCGTCCCTGCAGCAGCGCCGCGCGATTCATGCCGGCCCGCAGCCCGGCGCGCAGCAGCGCGACTTCCATCGGATCGCCGCTGGCGCGGTCCCCGCCGTCCAGGCTGGCGTCGTTGCACAGGACGGCGATCCGCAGCAGCGCGCCGGCCCGCGGGTCCCGGATCCACGCGGCGGCCTGCTCGACCGCGGCCGCGCCGGCGGCGTCCGAGTCCAAGGCGATGTCCGACGCCGCCGTGCACAGGCGGCGCACCGTCATCCGGTTCTCGGTCAGGGTGCCGGTCTTGTCGGTCAGGATGATCGTGGTCGCGCCCAGGGTCTCGACCGCCGACAGGCGTTCGATCAGTGCATGCCGGCGCGCCATGCGCCACATGCCGCGCGCAAGCGCCAGCGTCGCCACGATGGGCAGGCCTTCCGGGATGGCGGCAACGGCCAGGGCGATGGCTGCCTCCACCATCAGCAAAGGATCGCCGCCCCGCGCCAGACCGATTGCCGCGATCATGGCCGCGACGGCCAGGGTTGCCCAGCCCAGTTGCGCCGACAGCCGCGCCAGATGGCGTTCCAGCGGCGATATGCCCGGGTCCGCGTCAAGCACCAGGCGGGTAACCCGGCCCAGCTCCGTGGCCAGGCCGGTGGCGACAACGACGCCGCTGCCGCTGCCGCGCGTCACACCGGTGCCCTTGTACAGCATGGATGCACGCTCGCCCAGGCGCGCCTCGGCATTGACCGGGTGGGACTGCTTTTCGACGGCGACCGATTCGCCGGTCAAGGTCGATTCATCCGCGGCCAGGCCGGTCGCCTCGATCAAGCGCAGGTCCGCCGGTATCGCGTCGCCCGCGTCGAAGAGGACGATGTCGCCGGGCACGAGATCCTGCGCCGGAATGACGCGGATACGGCCATCCCGGCGTACGCGCGCCGTGCGCGCGCCCAGGGAACGCAAGGCGTGTATCGAGCGCGCCGCCTTCAGCTCCGTCAGGAAGCCGATGAGGGCGTTGATGACCAGGACGGCGGCTATGACGCTGCCTTCCTCCGTTTCGCCGAAATAGAAGGCCAGGCTGGCGGCGCCGGCCAGGATGTACACGACCGCGCCCTTGAACTGATGCACCAGCAGGCGCATGGGACTGGCGTCGCGCCTGGCGGCCACCGTATTCGGTCCATACCGCTCCCGGCGCGGCGCGACTTCGCTCTCGGCCAGTCCGGTAGCGCCCGACACGCGCAGGCTGGCCAGAAGCTCATCGGCTCGCGCGGCGTGGGCGTAAGCATTGACGTTGCGCGGCGCATCCATCGGTTCGGCCGTTCAGTACCCGCCCAGCCCGCCGTTGGTCGCGCTACCGCCGGTGCGCGACGCGCCTTCCTGCGCCATGGTCTCTCCTTGCATGGGTGTCGATACCGGACGACCTTCGTCCGCGTCGGTTCCAGGCTAGGCCCTCGTGGCTGCGAAGGTGTTGCGCTATATCAATCGCCGCCGTACACGCACGGCTGGCATCCGACCCGGATTAGAGCCGTTGGAGGGTGGCAGTGCGGGCGGCAATAACGCTATGCTCGCGCGACGATCCGGATAGTGTCGCGCGTTGCATCCCGCAAGGCGGTACGGGCACGTTTGTCGGGAGCCACGCTCGCACCTCCAACGACGGAGGCTGCCCATGGAATCCATATTGACGGTATCGCTGCGGCCCAGCCTGGACGCCATACCCGGGATAGCGCTGACTTTGATCGTGTGCCTGGTCGTGCTGTACCGATTCGGCGCGGTCGTCCTGGCCGGCGGGCTGGCGGCGGGAATGCTGGCGCTCCTTGCCTGCGCGTCCTGTCCGGCGGCAACGATATACGCGGCCCAGGATGCGGCACGGCTGCATGGGGCGGCACGGCTCGCGGTATACGCGGGGCTCGCCTTCCTGCTGGCGATGTCGATGCCGCGTGCCGAACGCCCCCGTCCTTCCGCTGCCCGCCACGGCGCGGGCGGCAAAGCACTATCGCTCGTGGCGGGCGCACTGGTCGGATGGGTCGTCCTCACCGAGGGCGTCCGCGGCTATCTGCACTGGAACGACACGACCGTGCTGCATGGCGCGCGCGCTGCCGGCATCGCCGTCGTCGGCAGTGCGATTGCCATCGCGCTGGCATCTTTGGTGCTGGTGAACACCGGTGTATTGGAGGCAGATGCGGGCCGTTCGGCACGACGCTGCAAATGCGCGGCAGCGATCGCCGGCGTGCTGGCTTGCTATTCGGCAATCTCGCTGTTCGTGCCGGCACCGGAGGCCGCGCGTCATGCGCCGGCCGCGCGGCACACCGCCCTCGCCGCGGCTTGCCTATGTGAGGGCGCGAGCGTCGCGGCCGCTCGATGCATGAACAGGCCGCCATTGGCGGCCAGATTGGTGCCGGTAATGTAGGCGGCGTCTTCCGATACCAGGAAGTTCACCAGGGCGGCGATCTCCTCGGGCTGCCCCAGTCTGCCCACCGGTATGAGTGGCAGTATCCGGGTATCGAGCACTTCCTTGGGCATGCTGGTGACCATGCGCGTGGCCAGGTATCCCGGGGACACCGTATTGACGGTGACGCCGTGGCGCGCCATTTCCTGCGCGAGCGACATGGTGAAGCCGTGCATGCCGGCCTTGGCGGCGGCATAGTTGGCCTGGCCGAACTGGCCGCGCTGGCCGTTGATCGACGCGATGTTCACGATGCGCCCCCACTCGGCCCGCACCATCCCGTCCAGCACCGGCTGGGTCATGTTGAAGACCGAGGTCAGTCCCAGCCTAAGCCGCGGTTCGCGGCAAGGTATTGCGCTATGTCAATCCGTTCGCCCGCGCGCGGACCTACGATGGGCCTATCTCCCCTACCTGCGAGGTGGCGCGATGGGAAGGCAGTTATCAAGCACGAACGGCGCCGTCATCGCCGGCGCGGCGACCGCGGCCCTCGTACCGGCGAAGGTCGCGACGAAGGGCGCATCCGCCCCGGCCCAATGTCCGGCGCCGCCGGAGCCGCCATGGCGCGGCCTGGACCGGCTGGGCCATGCGGCGATGGCGCGCGCTGTCGGCGGCGTGTCGCCGCTGGGCATCTGCCTGGATTGGCTGGACTGGGCCATGCACCTGGCCATGGCCCCCGGCAAACAACTATCGATCGCCCTGGCGTCCTTGCAGTCGCCGGAGGAAGCCGCCCGCCAGTTCGAACGCTATCACCATCGTCCCGATCCGCGTTTTCGCCATCCCGACTGGAAGACCTGGCCTTTTTCGCAATGGCAGTCGGCATTCCAGCGGCTCGAAGGCAGCTGGGACGCGGCCACGCACGGCGTCAGCGGCGCGACGCCGCATGACCAGCAGGCGGTCAATTTCATCGGCCGCCAGGTACTCGACATGTTCTCGCCCAGCAACTTCTGGTTCGCCAATCCCGAGGTACTGGAGGCCATCGGCGATACGGGCGGATTGAATCTGCTGAAAGGCGCCAGGCGCTGGTGGATGGATGCCTGCGCCATGGCGGCGGGACACGCGCCGGGCGCCTCGGCCGAAAACATGGAAGTATTCCGCGTCGGCAAGGACATCGCGGCGACGCCCGGCACGGTCATCTACCGCAATGACATGCTGGAACTGATCCGCTACGCGCCGGCCACGAGCGAGACCTGGCGCGAGCCCGTGCTTATCATCCCCTCCTGGCTGCTCAAGTACTACATCCTGGACCTGTCGCCCCACAATTCGCTGATCCGCTACCTGGTGCAGCACGGCCATACCGTCTACGCGATATCGTGGAAGAACCCCGGCGAAGAAGCCCGTGAATGGGGCATGGATGAGTACGTCCATGACGGCCTGCTGGCCGCCCTGCAGGAGGCGGCGCAGGACAGCGGCGGACGGCGGATCCATGGCGTCGGCTATTGCCTGGGTGGCACGCTGCTCGCCATCACGGCGGCGGCGTTGGCGCGGCGGCATGAGCGGCGTCCGCTCCTGCGCAGCATTACGCTGCTGGCCGCCCAGACGGACTTCGCCGAGCCCGGCGAACTCGGACTGTTCATCAGCCACAGCGGCCTCACTTTCCTGGACGCATTGATGTGGCAGCAGGGTTACCTGGACGGCAGGCAGCTGGCCGGCGTGTTCCAGCTGCTGAACTCGCGCGACCTCATCTGGTCGCGGCTGGTGCGCGATTACCTGCTGGGCCGCGAGCTGCGTCTGACCGACCTGATGGCCTGGAACGCCGACATCACGCGCCTGCCCTACCGCATGCATAGCGAAACGCTGAACCGCCTATACCTGAACAACGATCTGGCGGCGGGACGCCTGTGCGTGCGCGGGCAGCCCGTGGCGCTGGCGGACATCCGCATACCGATGTATGCCGTCGCCACGGAGCGCGACCATATTTCCCCCTGGGAGTCCGTCTACAAGCTGCACCTTCTGTATCACCGCGACCTTACGTTCGTGCTGTGCTCCGGTGGACACAACGTGGGCATTGTCAGCGAACCCGGGCTGCCGAACCGCGATTTCCGCTGGGGGCTGCGGCATCAGGGCGCGGCTTATGTCGGTCCCGCGGACTGGGCCGAACAGGCGGAAAGAGTCGAAGGATCGTGGTGGCCGCACTGGGAGGCCTGGCTGGTGCGCCATTCCGCGCCGAAGGGGCCGGCCCCCGCCTATCCACCGGAAGGCGCAATCTGCGACGCCCCCGGCGAGTACGTGCATGGCCGCTAGCACGCCGCCGGCCGCGGCGCCGGATGTTGCTTGATGCAGGTCAACGACAACCGGTGGCGGGCAACCGACACTGCGGGAAGGTCGAGAGGAGATCGCAAATGAACACCGATTCGTACGACGTCAACCGTATGGCGTGCCTCATCGTTCATTACGTGCTTGGCTTCGGCGCCGATACCGGCGACGTGCTGAGCGCGCTGCGGCTTGCGGAAACCATGCTGCGCGACGCCGCCGACGAAGAAAGGCGCCGAGCGCAGGACCCCGGCCATCCCATGATCGCGGCCGGCTGAGCCGCGAATATCCGCCCATCGCTTACGCGGCGCCCGCCGCCAAGGAGACTCCATGAGTTGCATACTCGTTCCCATCGACGGCTCGGACAATGCGCTGCGCGCGCTGAATTATGTCGTCCGGCACATAAAGATGTACGAGCCGCTTACGCTGCATCTGCTCAACGTCCAGATCCCGGTCATTTCCGGTTCCGTCCGCCTGTTCGTAGACCAGGACACGATACGCCGCTACCACCAGGAAGAAGGCGAATCCATGCTGGCGAAGGCCAAGGCCTTGCTGGATGAAGCACACGTGCCTTATGAGGCCCATATCAAAGTAGGCCACATTGCCGAGACCATCGCGGCGGCCGCCGAACAGCACAAATGCGACCAGATCGTCATGGGCTCGCGCGGCCTGGGCACGACCGCCGGGCTGTGGCTGGGCTCGGTGACCACCAAAACGCTGCATCTGGCGCAGGTGCCCGTCACCATCGTCAAATAGCTGTCGCCATGGGAGGCACGCGTATGGAAGCGATGGTCCTGCGATCGCCCGGCGCACCCCTGGTGCGCGAATCGCGTCCGCTGCCGCAACCCGGCGCCGGCCAGGTGCGCATCCGCATAGAGGCCTGCGGCGTTTGCCGCACCGACCTGCATGTCGTCGACGGCGAGCTGCCCCATCCCAATCTGCCCATCGTGCCCGGCCACGAGATCGTCGGCATCGTCGACGCGCTGGGCGCCGGCGTGACCGCCCCCGCGCCAGGCACGCGCGTGGGCGTCGCCTGGCTTGCGCATACCTGCGGGCATTGTCCCTATTGCGGCCAGGGCCAGGAAAACCTGTGCGACACGCCGCTGTTCACCGGCTACACCGTCGACGGCGGCTTCGCCACCCATACCCTGGCCGACGCGAACTTCGTGTTTCCCTTCCCGGCCAATCTGGATCCGGTGGCTGCCGCGCCGCTGATGTGCGCCGGATTGATAGGCTGGCGCTCGCTCAGGGCAGCAGGTAATGCGCAACACATCGGCCTGTATGGCTTCGGCGCGGCGGCCCATATCCTGGCGCAGGTGTGCCGGCGCCAGGGCCGGACTGTCTATGCATTCACGCGTCCGGGAGACGATGCCGCGCAAGCGCTGGCCCTGGCGCTGGGGGCGGCCTGGGCCGGCGGGTCCGATCAGCGGCCTCCGCGCGAGCTCGACGCGGCGATCCTGTTCGCGCCGGTGGGCGCGCTGGTACCCGCGGCGCTGGCCGCCGTGCGCAAGGGCGGCCGCGTGGTCTGCGGCGGTATCCATATGAGCGATATTCCTTCCTTTCCCTATCGCCTGCTGTGGGAAGAAAGGCAGATCGTGTCGGTCGCCAACCTGACCCGCCAGGACGGCGAGGAGTTCCTGCGGGTCGCCGGCGCGGCGTCGATAAAGATGCATACGACGACTTACGCCCTGGCCGACGCCAACCGTGCCCTGGCCGATCTGCGCGAGGGCCGGCTGGTGGGCGCGGCGGTACTGGTGCCGCCGGCGACCTGATGTCAATCCGCGGCGAGCGCGCCGCGCGAGGCCTTATCCGGATATAGCAACACGGGGCGATCGGAGATGCGGATAAATGCCTCCGCCACGCTGCCCAACAGCACCCGCCTCACGCCGCGCCGGCCATGTGTGCCCAGCACCACCAGGTCCGCGTTGATGTCGCGCGCGGCCTGCAGCAGGCGTTCGGCGACGGTGTCGTCGACTTCGCTGCCGTCGATCAAATGCGATTCCACGACCACGCCGGTCTTGGCGACGGCGGCGGTCACATCATCCAGGACCTTGCGGGCATCCGCTTCGACGGCGTCCGACACTGCCGACGGATCATAGACCAGCGAGGTGTAGTAGGCGGTCGGATACTCGGCGACGCAGATGGCGTACAGCGTGGCGCGTTCCGATGCCGCCAGACGGGCCGCGTGTTCGACGGCGGCGCGCGCGATCTTGCTGCCGTCCACGGCAACCATGATTTTCCGGTACATAAGGGGCTCCTTGGATTTTCCTGTCGCGGTAGTCCTTATGCTGCGCGCTCAGCCCGTGGTTCACCGTGATCTGGGTCAAGGGTTTCCGGCGTGCGCCGCGCCGGGGCTTTCCGGCCCGGCGTCCTGCAAACGATGATGTGCCTTCAGCAGCGCCCAGATCTCGTCCACCACCGTGTGGCCGCCGGCGCGCGCCGCGCGGTACAGGGATACCGGGACATCGACCGTGGGCAGATCGGCGCTGGCGGCCACCAGCGCGCCGGTGGCCAGTTCGCGGGCGATCAGGCGCTCGGGCAGCCAGGCCATGCCCGTGCCGGCGAGCACCATTTCCTTGATGCCGGCGACGAAGCCGGATTCCTGCACGATGCGCACCTCGTACCGGTCCATCAGCGGCGGCAGGCAATGCTTGTACAGGATGGCGCCCATGAAGCTGGGCGCGGGATAGCCCAGTAGCCGCACCGCGCGTCCCGGGCGCGGCCGGTGCGCGGGCGTGCCCGCAGGCGTGGCGGCACTGACGGCGATCAGCCTGTCATGGCCCAGCGGCAGGCGCTCCGTGTGCGGCATGGAGGCCTGCAACGGCGTATCGGCTTCCAGGCACAGCAGCAGTTGCGCTTCGCCGGAGGAGAACCGGGCGATGCTGTCGGGGCGGTCCTCGGCATCCACGCCCAGCTCGACGGCCGGCGCTTCGCGCTGCACCAGCCGCAGCAGCGCGGGCAACCAGGTAATGGTCAGGGTGTGCTGCGCCGCCACGCGCACGCGCCGGACGCCTTGCTCCTCGGCCTGTATGCGGTTGCGCAGTTCCGTGGCCTGCATCAACAGGGCGCGGAACTCGTGGGTATAGCGCTCGCCCACCGGTGTCAGGCGCAGGCCGGGACTGGTGCGGTCGATCAACCGCACGCCCAGCCAGTCCTCCAGCATTTGTATGCGGCGGGAGAACGCCGGCTGGGTGATGTTGCGCATCGCCGCGGCGCGCGAGAACGTACCGGCGTGCAGCAACGCGAGGAAATCTTCGAGCCAGATCAGCTTCATGTGCGAGGGTCGGCCAGCTGCGCCGGACGGCAGCACGGCCGGCTGGCATGGAAAGCCGCACGGCGCGTCGGCCGGTGCGTGCCCTTATGCAAAAAAAACATGGGCGGCGGAAAATATAGCATTGGGCGCACGGCGCGGCTGTCCGGTACTCTCGCCCTTCGCCAATCTATTCCGGGATTCCAACCATGATGCATCTTGCCGCCTATCCCCGTGTACGCCTGGGCCATTTTCCGACGCCGCTGGAGCCGCTACCCAACCTGTCCCGTCACCTGGGCGGCCCCAACCTGTACATCAAGCGCGACGATTGCACCGGGCTGGCCACCGGCGGCAACAAGACCCGCAAGCTGGAATTCCTGGTGGCCGAAGCGCTGGCGCAAGGCGCGGACACGCTGATCACGCAGGGCGCGGTGCAATCCAATCATGCGCGCCAGACGGTGGCCGCGGCCGCCCGCTTCGGCCTGGACTGCAAGATCCTGCTGGAACAGCGCGTCAGCGACGGCGGCGAGGACTACGAGGAATCGGGCAATGTCATGCTGGACCGGCTGCTGGGCGGCGAAATCGCCGCGCGCCTGCCCGCCGGCACCAATATGCAGCACGCCATGGAAGAACTGGCGGCGCAGTTGCGCGAACGTGGCAAGAAGCCTTACGTCATTCCCGGCGGCGGATCGAACCCGGTCGGCGCGCTGGGCTATGTCGGTTGCGCCCAGGAACTGCTGACGCAGTCCTTCGAGATGGGCCTGCGCATCGACAGCGTCGTGCACGCCACCGGCAGCGCCGGCACGCAGGCCGGCCTGGTGGCCGGCCTGGCCGCCATGAACAGCGGCATCCCCGTCATGGGCATCAGCGTGCGCGCGGCGCGGGAACAGCAGATCGAGAACGTCTGGAAGCTGACCCAGGCAACGCGCGACTACATGGGCCTGCCCACCGATTCCGTGCGGCGCGAGGACGTGCTGGTGGACGCGGGGCATGTCGGCGCCGGCTACGGCGTGCCGACCGAAGGCATGATAGAAGCCGTGCGCCTGACCGCGGAACTTGAAGGCATCCTGCTGGATCCGGTGTACTCCGGCAAAGGCATGGCCGGCCTGATCGCGCAGATCCGCGCCGGCAAATACAGCGACGACCAGAACCTGGTCTTCGTCCATACGGGCGGGTCGGCGGCGCTGTTCGCCTATCGTTCCACGTTCGACGGCCGCAAGGGCTGAGCGATCGCGGCGGCGGTCCCGCTGTCGGCGGCGATCATTCCGCGCCGCGGCGCGCCGCCGGCTGGCGCCACGGCCCTGCCTGTCCGCGCCGGCTCGCCGCCGCTCAAGCGGGCAGCCCCTCGCCTTCCCGCTCCGGCGGCCGTACCAGGAGCACCGGGACGGGCGCGGTGCGTACCACCAGCTCGGCGTCGCTGCCCATCATCAGGCGGTTGATGCCGCGGCGGCCATGGGTGCCCATCACGATCACGTCGGCCTTCCAATCCCTGGCATGGTCGACGATGATTTCGGAAACGCGGCGGCCATCGCACTCCTCCAGATGGCAATCGCAGGCCACGCCGTGCTTTTCCAGGACATGCCGTGCATCCGCCAGGACGCGATGGCCGGCGCGCAGCATGGAAGGCAGCAGCTGGTGCACGTAGATTTCCGGCCGCTCGAAACCATTGGCGTACAGCAGCGTATCCAGGATGTGGATCAGCCGGATATGGCCATGGCTCAGCTGGGCCAGCTTGACGGCCTGCTCCAGGGCCCTGCCGCTGGTCTCGCTGCCGTCGACCGGTACGAGGATTTTCTTGTACATCGTCGCTTTCCTTATCGTCTGGCCTGGATTGCCCGTGCGCGCATCGCGGCTGGGAACACCGCCTCGGGTGACACTGTATCGGCCGCGCGTTCAGCGCGTGTTGACTTGCGTCAACAGACGCCATGGCGGCCTGCCCGGCGCCCGCCGCCCTCAGTGCGCGCCCGCCGGCGATCCCGCGGGATGCGTCGCTGGATATACTGCCGCCTACACCAATAACCTCAATAACCGGAGTCGCCGCGTGGACCGCCTGCACGCCATGAAGACCTTCGTCACCGTGGTCGAAAGCGGTGGCTTTACCGCGGCCGCGCGCAAGCTCGACGTCTCGCTGTCGGTGGTCAGCCGCGTCATTACCGAACTGGAAGCCCATCTGGGCGTGCGCCTGCTGACGCGCACCACCCGCGTGGTGCGGCCCACCGAAACCGGGGCGGCCTATCTGGACAACTGCAAGCGCATCCTGAGCGATATAGAAGAAGCCGAACTGTCGGCGGCGGGCGCCCATGCGGCGCCGCGCGGCAACCTGGTGGTGACCGCGCCGGTCCTGTTCGGCGCGCGGCACGTGACGCCCATCGTCGTCGAATACCTGCAGCGCTATCCCGAGGTGGACGTCAACTGCCTGCTGCTGGATCGGAACGTCAGCTTCATCGATGAAGGCGTGGACGTGGGCGTGCGCATCGGCGAGCTGCCGAGTTCTTCATTGCAAGCCATCCCGGTGGGACGCGTGCGGCGCGTGGTATGCGCCGCGCCGGCCTATCTGGCGCAGCACGGCGTGCCGCGCTCGCCCGACGATCTGCTGGCGCACACCCTGATCCAGACCACCGGCGTGAGCGCCTTGGCCGAGTGGCGCTTCATGGACCAGGACGAACTGAAGCCCCTGCGCTTCACGCCGCGCCTGGCCACGACGACCAATGATTCCGCCATCGCCGCGGCCGTGGCGGGCTTCGGCATGGCTCGCGTACTCTCCTACCAGGTGGCGGGCGAACTATGGGACGGCAAGCTGCGCGTGGTGCTGGCCGATTACGAGCCGCCGCCCATGCCCATCCATGTGATCCATCGCGAAGGCCGGCACGCGATGCAGAAGGTGCGCGCCTTCCTGGACCTGGCGATCGACCGGCTGCGCGCCGACAAGTCGCTGAACTGAGGCGCCGGCGCCGCTCGGCTGGCCGGCGGCCGCGGGCGGACCCGCGCGCCCGGCGCAGCCTGGTCTTGGCGCCGCTATTATTCCAGAATCAAGAAGAATCACTTCTCGGCGGGAGGGTTTTTCCCGAGGTGGAGCGTATCTATGATTCGTTTCAGCACGACATTACGTGCGAAACCCGCAACCATAGGACTGCCACCATGAAACTCTTCCACCATCCCCTGTCCGGCCATGCCCACCGCGCCCGCCTGTTCCTGTCCCTGATCGGCCAGCCGGCCGAACTCATCGAGGTGGACCTGGCCAACCGCGCCCACAAGCAGCCCGACTTCCTGAAGCTGAACCCCTTCGGCCAGGTGCCGGTCCTGATCGATGGCGACACTGTCATCGCCGACTCCAACGCCATCCTGGTCTACCTGGCCAAGAAAGCCGGCAAGACCGATTGGCTGCCGGAAGCGCCGGCGCAAGCCGCCGCCGTGCAACGCTGGCTGTCGGTGGCCGCCGGCGACATCGCCTTCGGCCCCGCCGCCGCACGCCTGGTGACGGTGTTCGCCGCCCCCCTGGATGCCGACGCCGCCATCGCCCGCGCCCACGTCGTGCTGAAGCGCATGGACGACGCCCTGGCCGACAGCCCGTGGATCGCCGCCGGTCATCCGACCATCGCCGACGTCGCGCTGTACAGCTACACCGCACGCGCGCCCGAAGGCTTCGTCGACCTGAAGGACTATGCCCACGTGCGCCGCTGGCTGGCCAGCATCGAAGCCCTGCCCGGTTTCGTGGAATTCCAGCGCACCCCTGTCGGCCTTGCCGCCTGAGCGGCCGGGCGCGACCACCACAGCCGATCCATCCATGCCCGGGCGGCCCGCCGCAGCCAGCGGCCGCGCACCGGACCTGTAAAGCGTCAGAATCGAGGAGTCATCATGTCGACACTACCGTGGCACGCCGGCGAGCTGGCCATGCAATCCCGCGTGGGCGTGCTGGCCCGGATGGACGACATCGGCCGTCGCTTCATACGCGACTACATGCCGGACCAGCACCGCGAATTCTTCGTACAGCTGCCTTTCGTGGTCCTGGGCGCGGTGGCGCCGGATGGCACCGTATGGGCGACCTTGCGGGCCAATCATCCGGGTTTCCTGGCGTCGCCGGATCCCAAGCGGCTGAACATCGACGTCGGGCGGGAAGCCGCCGATCCGGCCGATGCCGGCCTGGAAGATGGCAAGGGCATCGGCCTGCTGGGCATCGACCTGGCGACGCGCCGCCGCAATCGCATGAACGGCGTGCTGCGTCATGCCGGCGGCAGGCTGTCCCACATCGACGTGACCCACAGTTTCGGCAACTGTCCGCGCTACATCCAGCAGCGCGCGATCGTCTTTACCCGTGACCCGGCCGAGCAGACCACCATCGCGCCGCGGGTCATGGACGCGCTGGACGCCGACGCCCGCGCGCTGATCGCCAATGCGGACACCTTGTTTGTCGCCTCGTACGTGGACCTGCCCGAAGGGCGCCAGGTCGATGTCTCGCATCGCGGCGGCAAGCCGGGATTCGTGCGCCTGGACGACGACGGCGGCATGACGATTCCCGACTTCAACGGCAACCTGTTCTTCAACACCCTGGGCAACTTCATGGTCAATCCGGTCGCCGGTGTGACCTTCGCCGATTTCGAGACCGGTGAACTGCTGCAGATGACGGGCCGCGCCGAAGTCATCGTCGATTCGCCCGAGATCGCCGCCTTCCAGGGCGCGGAACGCCTGTGGCGCTTTTTCCCGCGGGTCATCGTGCGGCGCGCGCAGGCCCTGCCGCTGCGCTGGGCGCGCAAGGAGGACGGCGAGTCGCCCAGCTCCCTGCTGACGGGCGACTGGAATCAGGTTGCCGACCGCCTGCGCGCCGCCGCGTTGGCCAATAGCTGGCGGCCGTTCCGGGTGACGCGCATCGTCGAGGAAAGCAGCGCGGTGCGGTCCCTGCACCTGGAGCCGGCGGACGACGCCGGACCTCTCCCGCATCAAGCTGGCCAGTTCCTGCCGATCCGCGTTACGCCCCCTGGCGCCGAGAAGCCGCTGACGCGCACCTACACGCTGTCGGTGGCGCCTTCCGACGCCGGCTACCGGATCAGCGTGAAGCGCGACGGCGCGGCATCGCGGTATCTGCATGACCATGTGCGGGTGGGCGACATCATCGAGACACGCGCTCCCGCCGGGGCGTTCACGATAGACGCCGCGGAGAAAAGGCCGGTGGTGCTGCTGGCCGCGGGCATAGGCGTGACGCCGATGCTGGCGATGCTGCGACATATCGTTTATGAAGGCCAGCGCAAGCAGCGCATGCGGCCCACGTGGTTCTTCCACTCGGCCCGGTCGTTGGCGGAGCGGGCGTTCGCCGCCGAACTGGCCGCGCTGCAGGAAGACGGCCATGGCGCCGTGCACGTATTACGGCTGCTCAGCGATCCAACCGGTGCGCGGCTCGGCGACGATTATGACCAGTCCGGGCGCATCGACATCGATCTGCTGCGCGCGCGGCTGCCTTTCGACGATTACGACTTCTACCTGTGCGGCCCCGCCGCGTTCATGCAGTCGCTCTACGATGGACTGCGGGCGCTGAACGTGCCGGATGACCGCATCCACGCGGAGGCCTTCGGGACGTCGTCGCTGACCCGGCAGGGCAACCAGGCCGACGCGGCGCAGCCGGCGACTGCAGCCGCGCAGCCGGCGGCCACCCCGTCCGCGCCGCCGGCGACGGAATCCGTGCCGGTGATGTTCCTGCAATCCGCCAAGGAAGCGCGTTGGCAACCCGGCAGCGGCTCGCTGCTGGAACTGGCCGAAGCACGCGGACTGGAACCGGCCTTCGGTTGCCGTAGCGGCAGCTGCGGCAGCTGCCGCACGCGCATCGTGCAGGGCGCGGTCGCCTACGCCAAACAGCCGGAGTTCGATGTGCCGGATGGCGAGGCCCTGATCTGCTGTTCCGTGCCGGCAGCGGGCGGCAAGCCGCTGCAACTGGACCTTTGATCGCGGCGCCTGCGCCCAGGGCAATGCCAGCCGGCCGGATCGGCCGGGTCGGCGGAGCGGCCGGTCCCCGGGGCGGCGGATGGCCTTCGCCCTGCCCGCTTCGTCAGGCGGCGGATTTGCGCGCCGGCTGCCTGCCGGCCGCGCGCAGTATCAGGCCGGCGATGGTGTCGGGATGAGAGATCAGCGACAAATGGCTGGCCTTGACCTCGATGGTCGTGGCGCCCATGCGCTTGGCCATGAAACGCTCCAGGTCGGGATTGATGGTGCGATCCTCGGTGGAGACGGCGTAGAAGCTGGGCTTGGAACGCCAGGCCGCCTGCGTCGTCTTGCCGGTCAGCAAAGCCTTGCGGAACGGCTGCTGGACGGCGTAAAGCACCATGGCCTTCCTGCGCGGCAGGTCGCCGGCGAAATCCTTCAGGAAAGCTTCCTGGCCGAGGCGGCCTTCATCGCCATCGAAGACGATACCGGCGCTGGCGGGCGGCGTCGGATACTTGGCGGCAAGTTGCGCATAGTCCTCGTTGGCGTCCGGCGCGCGTGCCGCCACGTAGACCAGCGACGCCACATTGGGATGGACGCCGGTCTCGGTCACGAGCATGCCGGAAAAGGAATGGCCGACCAGCACGGTGGGGCCATCCTGCCTGTCCAGGACGCGGCGTACCGCGTCGACGGCCTCGGGAAACGTCGTCAGCGGATTCTGAACGGCCGTGGCGTTCATCCCGGCCGCCTGCAAACGGGCGATCACCTCGGTCCAGCAGGAACCGTCGGCGAACAGACCGTGCGCCAGCACGACGTTTTTGACGGTGCCGGAAGTCGCGGCGGGCATCGGGTTGGTGTGGGCTGGCGCAGCCTGCGCGGACATGCGCAGCCCGGGAAGGAGCGTGGTGGCCGCGGCGCCAGCCAGGGTCGCGGCGAAAGCGCGTCGGTTCATCGACATAATGTAGCCCTCGATTTGCAAAACCACGCCAGCATAGAGGCAACACCGCGGTCGACGTATCAATTTTCTGTTAGATATTTCCCGACACCGCCGGGCGCCGACGCAGGCCGCCCGCCCGGCGGGACCTTGTCGTGTCGACGTCGTTCAAAGCGCCTTGACCAGCTCCGGCACCACCGTGAACAGATCGCCGACCAGGCCATAGTCGGCCACGCCGAATATCGGCGCTTCGGCATCCTTGTTGATGGCGACGATGACCTTGGAGTCCTT